>NZ_VZAD01000088.1 GCF_009495355.1 Segatella copri | reverse complement strand
GTATTTCGACGCAAAAAGCGTGTCGAAAAATTGATAGATTTTGAACACCCTACCTGTAAGGGCAAAAGCTTTATAAATTGCCAGGAGTTTTAAAGCTTTTGCCCTTACAGGGCGATAGGCAAACGCCCGCAATAACCCAGGGCGCTGCCCTGGGCTAAGAGCTTCTGCCCCTTCAGGGCGTGCTGCTTCTATGACCTTCTGTACCTTCAGAGCGTGCTGCTTCTATGACTTTCTGCACCTTCAGAGCATTCCTTCTGCACCTTCAGAACATGTGGCGCTTACTTGCGATAGTTGAATAAAAAAAGGTCTTCTGCCGAAACAGAAGACCTTATTATTTTTTGCGACTTGCAGGAACGAAGTACTGCAAGGGAAAACGAAATTACTTGTTAATAAACTTTTTGCCGTTCTTGATAACAATGCCCTTAGCATTGCTTGCTACCTTCTGACCCAAGAGGTTGAATGTAGCACCCTCGTTAGCAGCCTCAGCTTTGACAGAAGAGATGCCTGTTGGTGATCCAACCTCATACTTGAAACCATAGAAGCCCAGCTTTGAACCAGTACAGAGAACATAGTATGTACCACCCTCAGCAACGTTGATTTTTACAACGCCATTAGACTTTAAAGCAAGAATATTCTCGTCCTTTTCGTTCTTATCGAAAGTCTGAGAAGCACCATCCTTAGCACTTGGCAAATTATAAGAAGCAAGAGTAACCTCAGCAAAAGTTGCATCCAGGACATGGAAGCCCTTACCACCGTTCAACTGAACACCTACTGTTAGAGAACCTGCCTTTTTTGTCTCGAACTTATAAACACAACCTGTTGGCTCAGCACCAGATACCAACTTACCACTGTTCTGACCAGATACATAAGCCACGAAGTCTGCGTCAGCCCAGTTACCCATAGCCTTACCTGTTTTAAAAGCTGTGCCAGCATTCTCCATATAAGTCAAGGTGATGTTATCTACTGATGTAATCTTGTCACCAGCATTAAAATTGTCACCCACCTGCACTGCATAAGTGCCCTGAGCGTTCACACTTGCTGCCATAGCGACAGCGGCAATAAGAGTAAAGAATTTCTTCATAATCGTTTGTTTTTAGTTTATTATTTTGTTTGTTTTATGTTTTAGAATTAGTCTTTAATATGACTACGATGCAAAAGTACAACTTAATCGTAAAAAATGCAAGACAAAAATGCAAGAATTCATCGTAAACGTTTACGTGAGTTTAATTAGATTAAGGAGGAACAACTATCAAGATTTTGCATTACCTTTGTACCCAAGTCAAAGCTGCACTCGGCATAACATTCAAGCAAGTTTGATGTTCTGCGCTCGTTTGCAAAGCTTTGCAAAAAGCAGTACCCTTAACTCCTACTCTTATTTACTGAATACAATATAAATATGTATATATAACCTAAAAAAAAGTAACAACAAATGAAAAGAAATCTACTAAGATTTGGGCTCTCACTCATAGCCCTGTTTGTTATGGTAGTGGCAAATGCGCAAACCTACCAAAACGAAGAAGCTAGCGTTTCATGGCCGTTTAATGACGCCAACTACGCTACACAGTACACAAAATCACCAGAAAATGGTTTCAGTCTGGTTTCCGTAAACACCGGTGACTTGAAGTATTCTCAAAAGACATCACAGACTACAAAAGACAAAGACGGAAACAAGATGGTCATGGCTGGTTTCGGTCCTGTTGGTACAACAAAAGCCGTAGAATGGACCGTTAAACCTAGCAAGGGACTTACATTTACCCCAACCTCTATCAGTACCTACGTAAACCGATTCGGTACAGATGCAGAAAATGGAGTAACCGTAACCGCTAAACTTAGCGACGGAACTTCTGTAGACTTGGGTAATTTCACTGCATTAAGAGAAAACAAGACAACAGAGTCTGACAAGTATTCGAAAAATGAAAACCTGACCAACCACATCGTCATCCAGCTCACTGCCGACCAGCAAGCCAAACTGACATCAGCTGAAGGCTTCACGCTGAGTTGCACCGTCGGCGTTGGCGCTACTAAGCAGCAAGGCTTTGCCGATGTACACATCAACGGTCTTTTGAACGGAACCATTCAACAGGTAGAACAGTATACACTGTCAGCTGTTGTATCAACTGTAGGAGCTGGAACCGTCAAGGTATCTCCTGCAGGAACAGTATTTGATGCAGAAACACCAATCACCGTAACTGCAACAAAGAATTTCGGCTACAAGTTTGTCAACTGGACAGATGCCAATAATAAGGTAGTATCTACAGATGAAGAATATACCTTCTCTATCTCTGCCAACACTGCATTGAAAGCAAACTTTGAGAAAATAAACACCTACGCTTTGGATTACAAGGTAGAAGGTGGCGCCAAGGACTATATGGTGACTCTCTCTCCTGCCCCAGAGATGGTAGATGGCAAGAAGATGTATGAAGAAGGTACAGAGGTAACTCTTACCGCAACAGGAAACGACATCATCGACTTCAACAACTGGAGCAATGGTGAGACAACAGCAGAAATCAAGACGACGATGAATGAAGACCAGGCTTTCACTGCCACATTCTCTGCCAAGGATTACATCGTGGCATGGGACTTCTATCAGGAAGGCAAGGAAGGTCGCACTGCCGACTTTGCTGCAGCAGACAATGACGCAGTACAGCTCGTACTCCGTGATGCAGAAGGCAACTCATACGGCTGGCTCGACAAGAGCAATACGGCTGGTGGTTACGAAGGCAAGAACGCAGCTGTCAACTGGACCAAGACTACAACAAAGGCTTTAGGTGAAACCTACTGGCAGACCAAGTTCAACGCTACAGCATTCACCGATATCAAGGTAAAGAGCAGCATGCTCTACAATTATAATGCTTACGAGACCTACAATGTAGAGTACTCTCTTGATGGCGAGAAATGGACCAAGGTTGGCGCCATCACGATGCCAGGAGCCAAGGCTTGGACTGCAGGCGAGTTCACTCTCCCAGCCGAAGCCAACAACCAGGCTGCAGTATTTGTTCGCTGGATTGCCGACAAGACTTCATCTGTCAAGGGAACAACAGGAACCAACGACGGTATCGCTCTCGCTCAAATCTATATCACAGGTACAGCCAAGCTCTTCGATGACGGCACAGCTCCTGTTCTCCAGAGCCAGGTACCTGCAGCAGGTGCAACCAATGCATCAGCCAATGGTAAGATTGTATTGACCTTCGATGAGAAGGTAAAACTGACTGAAAGTGCCAAGGCAACCCTCAATGGTCAGGAGTTGACAGGTACCGTATCTGGCAAGACCATCACCTTTGCCTACAAGGGTTTGAGCTACGCTACAGAATATACCTTCGCACTCGCTGCAGGTTCAGTAGCCGACTTGACCGACAATGCTATCCAGAGCGACATCACCTTCAGCTTCACCACCAAGGAGAAGCCTGCAGTAACCAAAGCTCTCTATGACTTCATCGTACCAACAGACGGTTCATTCACCGACGCTCTTGCTGCAGCAGCCAAGCGTGCTGATATCAGCAAGCGTTTCCGCATCTTCATCAAGCAGGGCGACTATAAGATTCCTGCCAACCCGAACAGCATGGTGACTGGTATTGATGGCAAGCAGTATCCAAGTGCTACCACCTATATGAATACTCCTAATGTATCTATCATCGGTGAAAGCAATGAGAATACCTCTATCACCAATACAGTACCTGCAGTGGAGTGCGACAACGGATTCGGCATGGCAAACGTACTGGAAGGTATCGGAAAAGGTGATGTATTGAGCTTGGAAAGTGGTGCTGTCAACACTTACTTCCAGGACATCAAGATGTACAGCAGCATGGGCGACGGCAAGGGTCGTGACATCGTACTCAACGATAAGAGTAACAAGACTATCTGTAAGAACGTCAACCTCTGGGCTTATCAGGACACCTACGTATCCAACAACCAGAGAGGTCGCTTCTACTTCGAGGGTGGTATCCTGCGTGGCAACACCGACTACCTCTGCGGTAAGGGTGACGTATATTATAATAATGTAGATCTCTTGATGTGTGGCACAGGCTATCTCGCCGTACCTTCACAGCCTACCAAGTATGGTTACATCTTCAAGGATTGTACTATCAAGGACGGATCAACCGCAGGTATCAACGGCAAGTACAAGCTCGGTCGTCCTTGGGGCAAGGGCACTCCTATCGCTCTCTTCATCGACACCAAGATGGAAGTGATTCCTACAGCAGCAGGTTGGGACGAGATGAGCGGTGGTTATCCTAAGCGATTTGCTGAATACAACTCTACCACAGTTACAGGCACTGCAGTAGATCTGAGTGGAAGAAAGCAGGTTTATGATGC
Organism: Segatella copri; assembly: GCF_009495355.1. Taxonomy (GTDB): domain Bacteria; phylum Bacteroidota; class Bacteroidia; order Bacteroidales; family Bacteroidaceae; genus Prevotella. The sequence continues at coordinate 45,173 of NZ_VZAD01000088.1, read as the reverse complement.
CTACGATGCAAAGGATGGAGACAACTATACCGACCGTCGCAACGAGACAGCAGAAAGTCCTGTCCTTACAGCAGAGGAAGCTGCATTCTACACCCTCGAAACCGTTATGGGCGGTGATGATGACTGGGATCCAACTGCTGCCACAGAACAGGCTTCTGCTCCAACTAATGTGAAGATTGCTGGTAACAACCTGACATGGGACAACAGCAACTATGCTCTGCTCTGGGCAGTATGCAAGGACGGCAAGGTGGTTGACTTCACCGTTGAGCCTACATACGCCGTTGACGATGCTTCAGCAACATGGAGTGTCCGTGCAGCCAACGAGATGGGTGGTCTTGGCGAGGCTACAGTAGCAAGCACCAGCACCGGCATTGAAAACATCGCAACTTCTTCCGATGTTTTGAGCACCAAGATCTACTCTGCCGATGGTGTTCAGGTAAGCAAGTTGCAGCGTGGCATCAACATCGTCGTAAAGACCATGACTGATGGTAGCAAGAAGACCAGCAAAGTGGTACTGAAGTAAAAGAAACTTCTGAATAAATAAAAAAGGTGCAATGCCCGTTCGTGGGTGTTGCACCTTTTGTTTTTTATACGAAAAATTTTTTTTTACGCAAATATTGAAAACGTTTACGTAGATTTTAACACACCATATTTATTAAAAAACCAAAAAAGATAGTATCTTTGCAGCGAAGAAATATATTTTTTTACTAATCTAACCAAATAAATGTATGTCTGGTAATTTAAAACAAATTAGAATTGCGTTGGTTAGCATCATGCTGTTTTTTGCAGCAAGCCTATCTGCGCAAACCGTAAAGGGTACAGTTATCGACAATACGGGCGAGCCTGTAATCGGCGCCTCTGTCTTCGAGCAGGGTGTGCAGAGCAATGGCGTTGCTACCGATATTGATGGTAATTTCACCTTAACATTGAAAGGCAACAGTAAGAAACTGAAGATCTCATACATCGGTATGAAGACTCAGGTCGTAAATGTTGCAGGTAAATCAACCGTTTCCGTTAAGCTCGAGGACGAGTCCAACAGCCTCAACGACGTTGTCGTTATCGGTTACGGTACAGTAAAGAAGAAGGACTTGACAGGTTCTGTGTCTTCCATTTCTTCTAAGGAAATCGCCAACGTTCCTGTTTCTAACGTCAGCGAGGCAATGACCGGTAAGTTGGCTGGTGTGAACATCACCACAACCGAAGGTTCACCTGACGCAGAGGTAAAGATCCGTGTACGTGGTGGTGGTTCTTTGTCACAGGACAACTCTCCTCTTTACATTGTCGATGGCTTCCCTGTAAGCTCTATCAGCGATATCGCTCCCAGCGAAATTGCAACCATCGACGTTTTGAAGGATGCCTCTTCTACTGCTATTTATGGTGCCCGTGGTGCTAATGGTGTTATCATCATTACTACCAAGAGTGGTTCTGAGGGCAAGACTCAGGTAAACTTCAACGCTTCTTACGGCTGGAAGAAGAACGCTAAGGAAATCGAAGTTCTCAATCCTTATGAATTCGTACTCTACCAGTACGAAACTGCAAGCGCCAGCAACAACCCATCAAACCTGGGTGGTAGCAACTATGGTAACTATGCAGACTATGACATCTGGAAATCAAGAGCAGGTCACAACTTCCAGGATGAGGTATTCGGTCGTACAGGTACACAGGCTATCTACAATGCCAACGTAAGTGGTGGTAGCAAGGACTTCAAGTACAATGTAAGCTATGCTCACAATCAGGAGAACAGCATCATGGAGAAGTCTGGCTACAACAAGGACAACATCGGTGCCAAGTTGCAGGCCAAGCTCAACAAGTGGCTTACCTTTGACTTCAATGCACGTATGGCATATCAGAAGATCAAGGGTCTTAGCGGTGGTGCTGACACCAACGATAGCAATGCTGCTAACTCAACCGTAGCACAGACTATCACCTTCGCTCCTATTCAGGAGTTGGTATCTGCTGATGAAGACGAGGAAAACTCATCTTCTTCCCGCCGCTCACCAATGGAGCGTCTGGATGGTACTTACAAATTGCAGACACGTTTCCAGCAGAACTACAATGCTGCTCTGACATGGAAACCATTCAAGCACTGGACAGCCAAGACCGAGTTTGGCTATGGTTGGAAATACTATGACACAGACCAGGCATGGACAGCTTTGGCTGTTAACAACTCTAAGTTTGGTCACAATGGTCGTCCTCAGGCTCAGTTCGTACGCGACACATACAAGTCATGGCGCAATGCCAACACTTTGACTTATGACAACAATAAGCTCTTCGGTGGCCGTGATCACCTGAACGTATTGATTGGTCATGAGTGGAGCTCTGATATGCAGACTACACGTACCAGCACATCAGTAGACTTCCCTGTTGATTTCTCTATCGATCAAATTCTTTCTTTCACCAATACTGCAGAAAGCACTCTTGGCAACGAGGTTGACATCAAGGCTAAAGACAATATGCTTTCTTTCTTCGGTCGTATCAACTACACCTTGGCAGACAAGTACTTGATGACCTTCACTCTGCGTGAGGATGGTTCTTCTAAGTTTGGTAAGGGCAATCGTTGGGGCTTGTTCCCATCATTAGCTTTGGCTTGGCGTATGTCTGACGAGAAGTTTATGAAGGGTGCCGACAAATGGCTCTCTAACTTGAAGCTTCGTCTTTCTTTGGGTACAGCCGGTAACAACCGCATCCCTTCTGGTATGCTTTCTCCTACTTATGGCGTGGCTGATGCTGCTGGCAAGCACCCAGGCTTCAACGAGGTGAACACTGGTATGCTTGAGACCTATAAGGCTAACGGCAAGACCGTTCTCTACAATCCTAACTTGAAGTGGGAAACCACAACAACCCGTAACTTCGGTATCGACTACGGTTTCCTCCGTGGCCGCATCTATGGTACTTTGGATTTCTATTGGAATACAACCAAGGACTTGCTGATGCTTCAGACTTTGCCTTCAGCAACAGGTTATGAGCGTCAGTATCAGAACGTAGGTACTACCTCTAACAAGGGTATTGAGTGGGCACTGAATGCTGCTATCGTAGACAGCAAGAAGTTTAACCTCAACTTCAACTTCAACATCTCTTACAACAAGAACAAGATTGACAAGTTGGAAGGTGGCGCACACTATGAGACATCAAGCTGGGGTGGTACCAAGGTAACCAAGGGTAATGGTGACTTCCTGCTCGAGGAAGGTGGCCGCTTAGGTGAACTTTGGGGCTACAAGCAGCAAGGTTTCTATACCGTATTCGACCCTGCAACAGGCACAGGCGACCTTATCTATGATGGTGCCAAATGGCGCTTGGCTACAGAGGCTGACGGTCATGTAGGTGGTGACGTAAAGAACAACTCTTATAAAAAATTCGGTGGCACACTGTATCCTGGTGGTGCCAAGGTAGAATGTGACGAGGAAGGAGAAGCCCTTTTCCAGCGCTTGGGCAATACAGTTCCTGAGGTAACTGGTGGTTTCGGATTCGATGGTATGTGGAAGACCAACTTCGGTAACTTCGACTTCAACATCTTCTGTAACTATTCTTTGGGCAACAAGATCTACAATGCTACAGCACAGGGTGCTTCTTTCTATAGCGGTACTTCTGCAGGTTGGAACATCATCAATGATTACAACTCAAACAACCGTTTCACATGGGTTGACCCGGCAAATGGTCTGAACCTCGGTCGTCCTTCAAGCTCTACAGTAACTGCTTATGGCGGTGTAGAAGGCTTGATGAGCCGTCTGAACGAGATCAACGCCAATGCTACAGTATGGAACCCAGCAGCCAACAGCAATATGGTGATCTTGGATACCTACTTGGAGGATGCTTCATTCTTGCGCATCAACAACATTACCGTAGGTTACACATTGCCAAAGAACTGGGTTAAGAAAGCATGGCTTGAGAGCGTACGTGTTTACTTCACTGCTTACAACGTATACTGCTTCACCAACTACAGTGGTTACGACCCAGAGGTGGACACATCTTCTAAGGGCAATCCTATGACACCAGGTATCGACTACGCTGCTTATCCTAAGAGCCGTTCTTTCGTAGCTGGTATTAACGTGACATTCTAACTTAGACAAAGGAGAAAACAAAATATGAAAAAGATATTAGGAATAGCAGCACTCTCTATGGGTGTCATGCTGACAAGTTGCTCCGACTTCCTTGATCAGAAAGCTGACTCAGCTCTGGACCAGGAGAACGTGTTCAACTCAAGCTATTTCACAGGTCTTGAAATCAACAAGATTTATGGTGATTTCGGACAGGATAATATGTATGCGAACCGTATGACCATCTCTTACGGTGCCAATACAGATACCGAGTTAATCGATGGTTTGGGATCAACCTCAACATCTTCTAACGAACGTGGTTACATGAACTACAATGGTACTGCAGGCGGATGGGCTAACTTGGGTACAACATGGACCAACATCTATGGCTGTATCGAATATTGCAACAAAGCCATCGAAGGTATCCGCAACAGCACTATCGCTGAAGAAACAGCCATGAAACGCTACTTAGGCGAAGTACTGACTCTTCGTGCTATGCTCTACCTCGACTTGGTTCGCCTTTGGGGTGATGTGCCTTACAAGACATCTGCTACCAAGCCTGACTTGAGCGATGCCTACGAGGGAAAGACCGACCGCGATATAATTCTCGATGGTCTGCTCGAAGACTTGGAAGAGGCTTCTAACTTGCTCCCATGGGCAGGTACTGGCAACTATACTACAGAGCATGCTACTAAGGGTTATGCTGATGCTCTCTATGCACAGGTAGCTCTGACACGTGCAGGCTATGCTATCCGTGAAAGTGCTAAGGAAGGTTACGAGACTCTCCCAGAGTTCTCTGATCCTACTTATCCTACACAGCGTCCTGACGAGGCTACCCGTAAGGTATACTACGAGAAGGCTTTGGCTAAGTTGACTGAGATTATCAAGAGTGGCAAGCACAGCATGAACCCAAGTTTCAAGAACGAGTGGCAGCTTCTCAATGCGCGTAAACTCGATCAGACTTACCAAGAGAATATCTTCGAGCTTCCTATGTTGCTGAATGTTACAGGTGAACTTGGTTATACAGTAGGTAAGCGTATCAAAGGTTCTACATCAGAATTTGGTAAGAAAGGAAACTCTTCTGGTAAGTTGAACACCACTGCTACCCTCCTCTACTCTTACGAGAAGGATGACACACGCCGCAACGTAACATGCTGCCCTGTACAGTGGGGTGAGAGAAATGGTCAGACCATCGAAGGTATCGGAGATGTAAACCCAGACAAGCAGAGCATGAAGCCATTTGGTATCACTATTGGTAAGTGGCGTCCTGAGTGGATGGGCGAAGAGTGGAAGGCTGCAGCTAAGGCATCTACAGAAAAGGTAACCACTGGTGTTAACGTTGTAAAGATGCGCTACTCACAGGTTCTGTTGATGTATGCTGAGGTAATGAACGAGTTGGCCGGTGCCAATGGCAACTACCAAGGCGATGCTGGCATGACAGCACTTCAGGCTTTGGCAATGGTTCATAACCGTGGTGTGAAGGAAAGCAACAACGACACTTCTATCGAAGGTGACTTCCTGCAGGCTGCTGCCAACCACAACAAGGAGCAGTTCTTGAACGATATCGCTCAGGAGAATGCTTGGGAGTTGACTGGCGAATGTGCACGTAAGTGGGATCTCGTACGTTGGGGTATGCTGGCAAGCAAAATAGCAGAAGCTAAGGCTGAGTATGCTCAGAAATGTATGGAGTGGCCTACCACTATCTACTTCAACTATACCGATGCCACCAAGACTCGCATCGACGAGAGTTCTATCGCTTGGTATGGCTTAGAGAATGGCAAGACCGAAACTGACTATGATAACAAAGCTACAGGTTGTGGTTTTGAAGACGAAGAGGCAAGAGACGAATCTAACTCTGAGTATACTAAAAACCTGAAGACCATCAGTGCAGGTCTTGTAGGTACAAGCATCGACGGAACTGTTGCTACACCAGATCATGGTGTGAAGAACCGTTACATCTTGCCTATCTACACCAAGACTATTGCCGACTCAAGAAACGCTTTGGCAAACTCTTATGGTTTCTAATCATTAACAAAAGACAACAATGAAAACAATAAAATATTCAGTTTGGGCCATCATGTTGCTCGCTGCAACATTGGTCTCTTGTACTGACAAGATGGACTGGGACATCGACCCAACCTTAGACCGTTGCTTTAGCGCAACATCTCTGTCAGTAGATCCTACAGACACTGAGGCTGAAGTTACTTTCGATGCCGGCATGATGAAGGCAAATGGTGCAGAGAAATTTGAGATTCAAGTGACTACTGCAACTTTGGAAGACGATGAGGCATGGGACAATTCTGACGAGGTGCTTACCTTCGAGACTGATAACAGTCCTTATACCATCACTGGTCTTATCGGCGATACAGAGTACTCACTCCGTATGCGTGCGCTCTCTTCTCAGAAGACTGCCAGCCATTGGGTACACTATGCTTCAAGCACAAAGACTACCTTCAAGACCAAGGCTGAGCAGATCATGAATGCTGTAACAAACGCTGATCGTGGTGAAGACTTTATCACAGTGTCTTGGGACGCAAGCAAGGCTGTTACCAAGTTGACTGTATCAGACGGTACAGAAGAGGAAGGTCAGGAGCCACGCACCATCGAGTTGGATGACGAGGCTAAGGCTGCAGGTCGCTATACCATTACAGGTTTGACACCTTCAACCAATTACACCATCAACATCTATTACAATGACACAAAGCGTGGTTCTGTTACAGCAAGCACTGCTGCTGCAATGCCTGCTGGTGACGAGAAGGTAGAGTTGGATCCATCTATCTCTACTATCAACAACGACGTGATTGCTAACATTGTAAAGTCTGCACAGGAGAAGACTGGCAAGACCAATGTTGCTATTACCATCGGTTTGCAAGCTGGCAAGGAATATACTATGGTTTCTACATCTGAGGATGGTACTGATGCCAACGTGAAGATTCCTGAGGGTGCATCAGTTACATTCTTCGGTTTAGCTGGCGACGGAAAACCTGTTTTGAACTGGAAGAAGTGCTTAGACATCGCAGGCTCTCACGCTTACATCCGTTTCCAGAACGTAAGTATGAAGGATACTGGTTGCCAGTACCTCATCAACCAGGATAAAGATGCTGCAGTAGCTGAATTGTCATTCACAGATTGTACATTCTCTGGCTTCGAAAGTTCTGTATTCCGTACAAAGGGTGGTGTAGTAAGTGTTGACAAGATTACTGTTGACAACTGTGTGATGACCAACATGTCTACTGGTGGCGGTTATCCTGTATTCTATATCGGTTCAACCACTACCACTATTGGTCAGTTGGAGTTGAAGAATTCTACATTCGATACTACAAGCCACAACTTCATCCAGTTGAAGGCTGCTATCGCTGGCGGCGTGACTATCAGCGACTGTACCTTCTACAACAACGTTGCCGGTAGTAAGTATTTCATGGATTCCAACAAGTTGAGCACCAACCTGACTATCATCAGAACTGTTCTTGGTATGTCCATGGATGCAGCAGCAAGAGGTGTCCGCACTACAGGTTCTATTGTTATCAACGAATCTATGCGTGCAAAAGATTGTGTTTACGGTTCTAACGACATCAAGGAGTTTGCTGTAGGTAGCTTGACATCAGATGAGATCTTCACTGATCCTGCCAACCACAACTTCACAATGAAGATTGACAACCGTATTGGTGACCCACGCTGGTACAAAGCAGAATAAGCAAATAGCAAGCATCCACAAGATGCTTCGCTATAACAAACTATAAAGGAAGTGCAATGCTCACATCGGGCATTGCACTTTTTTTGTTGTTTCACTTGGAAATTACAAAAGAAAAATGTATCTTTGCAGCGAGGTATTAAAATAGTTAAGATATGGCAAGATACATCAACCCTTTCTCAGACTGGTCGTTCAAGAGAATCTTCGGTCAAGAATACAGCAAAGACTTGCTGATAGAATTCTTAAACCAACTTCTCTTAGGAGAACAACACATTACTAATGTCAAGTTTAAGGACAAGGAGATGTTGCCGGAAACAAAAGACCAAAGAGGAATCATATACGATGTCTTTTGTACAACTGACACTGGCGAGCACATTATCGTCGAGATGCAAAACAAAAGTCAGGCTTATTTCATAGACCGCTCTCTGTTTTATGCTTCTAAGACGATAGTTGACCAAGGCGTAAAAGGACAATGGGACTACCATCTTACGCCTGTTTACGTAATCTGCTTCATGAATTTCGATGTAGACGAAAATACACCTAAGAAGTTTAGAACAGACGTTGTGCTGGCAGACAAAGAAAGCGGAGAAGTTTATTCTAACAAAATCCGTTTCATCTACTTGGTGATGCCCCTTTTCAAAAAGAAAGAAGAGGAGTGTAATACGTTTTTAGATTGTTGGATTTATAATTTGAAACATATGGAGACTTTAGAGAAAATGCCTTTCGAGGCTCAGCACAAAATATTCAAGAGACTGGCAGAAATAGCAGACTCAAAGACCCTGACAAAAGAAGAGCAGGAAAAATACGACAACAGCATGATGGTCATGTGGGACAATTATGCTGTATATAAGCATGCAGAGGAAAAAGGAATAATAAAAGGAGAAGCAAAAGGAAGAGCGGAAGGAAGAGCGGAAGGAAGAGCTGAAGGAAGAGCTGAAGGAGAAAAAGAAAAAGCCAAAGAAATCGCTCTCAAACTTCTTGCTTTAAATACACCAATGGACATCATTTTCCAATCCACAGGTTTATCTATAGAGGAAATCAAGAAATTAAAATCATAAGCGCATAGGAAGTGCAATGCTCACATCGGGCATTGCACTTTTTTTATTTCATTACCACTCCCCTACTTCCAAAGAACAAGACTGAATTCGTAGATTCATCGAAGAGAAAGTAAACTCAAATTTCGCAAGTGATTTATGTACGGGCTGAAGGTCCAAAAGCTCATAGCCCCATCAGGGCATGTGAGGCAAAACTTGCGAAAGTTCAATTCCATATACGTAATCGTTTTCGTATAATTTTCTGAGGTTTACACCTTATTATATATAGAATAATTGTAATTTTGCAATATAATAAATATAAGCCTAATTTATGAACAAGACTTTTTTCAAAAACATGGTGCTTGCAGCACTTATGACATTACCCGTACTCGCAAAGGCACAGACTACTTTTGCGGGAATCACCGCTGAGAAAAATGCTCAGAATACTCCTGAGGGATGGACAGCAGTAGCATTACCACAGTTGCCAGCCATCACATCGGAAAATACGTTTAACATCAAAGACTATGGTGCCTCCACATCGGCAGCAGACAACACCAAAGCTATTCAGAAAGCACTGGATGCTGTTCCTACTACTGGCGGTATGGTAGTAATTCCTGCTGGTACATGGATGTTTGGCAGCACAGACCAGATGACCAGCAAAACCGAGGTACTCAGCATCAAGTCTAAGACCGTACTCCACCTTTGCGCAGGTGCCACCCTGAAGCTCGTGGAATATGGTAAGGCTCCTAACAACAAGACAGTATTCATCGGTTGTAAGAACAAGGGCAAGAATGTTACCGATGTTGTTATCGAGGGTGAAGGCGAAACATCTATCATTGACGGCCAGGGCGCACGCTGGTGGCTGGCAAAAGAGCAAAGCGAGACCTTCAACCCTGGTGCGATGATACGCTTCGAACAGGGTAAGCGTTTCTTGCTCCGCAACTTCAAAATTCAGAATACTCCCGGTGTGAACATCACCATCAGCAATAGCGGTAAGGCAAGTCATGCTACTATTCATGACGTAACCATCAGCGAACCTGCTTCAGAAGCAGGAAAGGGCAAGGCATCTCATAACACGGATGGTGTCTCTATCTGGGGTCCATACGTCAACATCTACAACTGTAATATCAGCAATGGTGACGATAATGTAGTTTGCGACAATGACGCACAGTACATCCATGTATGGAACTGCTACTTTGGAACAGGGCATGGTGCTTCTATCGGTAGCTATACTAAGAACATCAAGCATGTATGGTTCGATAACATCACCATGAATGGTACCACAGCTGGCATCCGTATGAAGACAGGCATCAATAGTGATGGTACTCTCCGCGGCGGTGGTGAGGAAGACTGGAAGTTTACTAACTTCACTATGACCAAGGTTAAGAACCCACTCTCTATCGACTGCTTCTACGACAAGAACTACAATAGCGATCCTGCTGTAGATAAGGCTAACGCAAGAGCATTGGATAGCACTACCCCAACCTATAATGGTATTTATCTGCAGAATGTGAAGACAACTGATGTTTGCGATGGTAACGCAATCTTCTTTGTTGGTCGCCCAGAAAGCCACATCAAGAACGTGACACTCGACAACGTACAGATATCAGCCAAGAAGGGTATAGACATCCGTTTCGTAGATAATCTCGTATTCAAGAATGGATCAAAGATTACAGTAAGCAGTGGTGCTATGTGGCTGAAGAAATATGATTCATCATGGACAGATGAATGCGATGCAACATCTACAGGCTCTACCGTTACAGATACAAAGGGGCCTTTTACCTTGAATTCAAAGACCCTAACTGATGCAACTGCAGGAACCTTCAGCAATGGTTTCTCTATCTCTAACGAGAATAACAAGAAATATGATGTGGGCTCAGGAACTAACTATATCAAGTACAGTGCCAATCAATATACCATCATTATTCCTGACGGTATCAAAATCGCCAAGATGGACATCGAAGGAAAAGACAACTACGCTGATGCAGATGCCTATATCGGTGAGATTAACGGCAAGAGCTACGATGCTACTACTTATATCTTCCCTAAGGACAAGAGCGTAAAGAAATATACTGTAGAGTTTGATTCTCCTGTAGAGCACACGTTGACCTTCACACCGAAAGTAAAACAATGCATCTTGGCATTTACTCTTTACACTGATGCCACAAGCTCTATAGCTGGTATCACGGTGGATAATAAGCTTATGGCAGACACCAACATCTATGACCTCAGCGGCCGTGTTGTAGCACAAAAAGGTTACGAAGGTCTAAAGAAAGGTATCTATATCTTCAACAACAAGAAATTCGTTGTGAAGTAACCTACTCTCTGTACACTACGGGCTCATCACCTGTTAATATAGAACAAACAAAAAAGGCAATCTGTCAAACAGCAGATTGCCTTTTTTATATTTATAGGATTATACTCTTATTTCTTTTCTGTAGTTTCTTCCTTAGTGGCAGCTTTCTTTGCAGGAGCCTTCTTGGCTGCAGCAGAAGCCTTAGTAGCAGTTTTTTTGGCAGGAGCCTTGGCTGCGGTAGCGGTCTTCTTGGCACGGAGTTTTTCAGCCTCTTTCTCTATCTTCTCGAGCTTAGCCTGCAGACGGACAATCTCCTTGTCCTTTACCTCGATTTCCTCGTCCTGATTCTTGATGGTGGTGAGAAGACCCTCCAGCTGATCGTTATCCACATCAGAAGGATACAAGTCGTTGACACGATTGAGGAAGTCGCCAAGAATATTCATATAGTTGGTGAAAGCATCAAAAGGATCGCTGTAGATACCACGGTCAAGACCTACATTGCTTGGTTTGGTGGTCATGAAGCGGAAGTTGTTGCTTGCCTGCAGGTAATCCCAGTCCTGATTGATACGAGGATCGTTGGCAATGCGGACACGGTCGGCAACACTATAAAGTTTGTTGAAAGCCTCACGCTGCATAGAGTTACCCAACCAGGTGCTGACATCGCGCTCCTCGTCTACCCAACTCAGGGTATCAGGAACATTCAACTCGCCTACCGATTTCATCTTCTTGCAAATCTCGATAGGAGTAGAGAAGGTGATGCCCTTCTCCTTGGCGCAAGCTGGCAGAGCCTTCAGGAACTCCAGAATGTTGCTTGACAAGGGCTGGGCAATACCGAGAGCAGACAGCTCCATGAAGATATTGATTACCTGCTCCTCTTGAGGCAGGGCAGCAATCTGATTGATATAGTTGTCGGCGAAGAGAGGATAGCCGTCCCAGTTGCTGTTGTTGAAACGCAGAGAGACATCATCGCTCAGGCGCACATCACGCAGCAAGAGCTTGAGCTTTGGAGCCAGGGCGCAGTTGTAAACATAGTGAGGAGACTTCCATCCCAACACATGCTTGGCACCCTCGGTAAGCATGCCGGCAAACCCCATCTGTGAAGCCTGCAAACCGATATCATCGCTATAGATGAGTGAAGAGTTGCGCAGCACCTGTGGCTTCTTGCCAAAGTACTCCTCCATCTTGGCAGCCTGACGCTGTACTTCGGCTTTAAAGCTCTCCTCGTTGACGAGAGATGCCAAGCCATGAGAATAAGGTTCGGCGAGGAACTCTACGCAACCAGTCTTGTTGAGATCCTGCAACTTCTCCAACACCTGTGGTGCATGAAGTTCCAACTGCTCCATACCCACACCAGAGATAGAGAAAGCCACCTTGAAATACTGTCCGTTGGCCTTGATCATATTCTCAAGAGTTGTGAGGGCAGGCATATAAGAATGCTCAGCAATATCACTGATACTACGCTCGTTCTCATAGTCATCGTAGTAATAATGGTCGGTACCGATATCGAAGAAACGATACCTCTTCAGATGGATGATCTGATGTATTTCGAAATATAAACAAATTGTCTTCATAAAAAAAATAAAATTTGAACGTTTAACTTCACTCTTCACTTCACACCTACTTCCACCCCAGTGTCTTGAGGTAAAGGTCCTTGATGCGTGCTCCCACTTTCTCCCAGGTTATCTGGTCGACCTCATTTTTGCCTTCCACAGACAGATAGTCGAAGAGACTCTCGTTGTGGCAAATGCTATAGATGGCATCAGCCAGGGCATGAATGTCCCAGTAGTCTACCTTGATACAGTTGGTCAAGATTTCACCACAACCACTCTGCTTGGAAATAATCGTAGGCGTGCCACACTGCATGGCCTCCAAAGGAGAGATACCAAAAGGCTCGCTCACCGAAGGCATGACATAGACATCAGAATCTTTCAGGCACTCATACACCTGCTTGCCACGCATGAATCCCGGGAAGTGGAAACGGTCGGCAATACCACGCTCTGCAGCGAGATAAATCATCTGATTCATCATATCGCCGGAACCAGCCATACAGAAACGCACATTGCGAGTACGATGCAACACCATATTGGCAGCCTCGACAAAGTATTCCGGACCTTTCTGCATAGTGATACGTCCCAAGAAGGTTACCACCTTCTCCTTGCCCTTATGGTCGGGACGAGGAATGTCCTGCCACTCCTGCTTCAATGGATAAACAGCATTGTGCATGGCAAAACACTTGCGTGGGTCCTGATGATACTGATTGATGACTGTCTGACGGGTAAGCTCTGACACACACATGATGCAATCGGCATTGTCCATACCATCCTTCTCGATAGAATAAACAGTAGGGTTCACCTTGCCACGACTTCGGTCGAAGTCGGTGGCATGCACGTGGATGCACAGAGGCTTTCCACTCACCTTCTTGGCGTGGATACCAGCAGGGAAAGTAAGCCAGTCGTGCGCATGGATGATATCAAACTCTTCAGCACGAGCCACAACACCAGCAATCACAGAATAGTTATTGATTTCATCGTGCAGATTGGAAGGATATCCACCTGCAAAGTCCATACAGCCGAGGTCATTGACGTTCATATAATTGAAATCGGCATAGATATGGTCACGATAACGGTAATAGTCATTAGGGTCCATAATGTTGCCCACACGCTGCTTCACATAGTCATAGTTGACATCGCGCCAGGCTATAGGCACACAGTTCATGGCTACAATTTTAGCGGCACTGCGGTCTTCATCACCAAAAGGATGAGGCAGACAGAGAGTGATATCCACATCGCCCTGAGCATGCAATCCCTGTGAGATACCAAAATTGGCAGTAGCCAAGCCACCAAATACATGAGGAGGATACTCCCATCCAAACATTAATACTTTCATATTGCAGTCCTCCTTATTTAATATTGATATTTTTCAAGTAGTTCGAGCGCACGCAGAATCTCTGCCACATTCATGGCAAAGGAGATAGCACCTCGTCCAGTAAATGGAGGGTTGCCATCGAAGAGCTCGCTGATGGTGCCCAAACAATGGCATGACATCTCATCGTCATAGCCCACCATCTGGCGCTCAATGAAGCTCAGACGTGTACGCTTATACATCTTCAGACTTGCCTCCATATAGAAGCCACCCAGCCATGGCCATGCTGTACCCTGATGATAAGCATAGTCGCGTTGGCTCTGCGGACCTACATAGACAGGGTTGTATCCGCCACTCTTTGGTGAGAGTGAACGCAGGCCCTTAGGTGTAAGAAGCTCTCGGGTACAGATGTCGAGCACACGCTTCTTCTGGTCCTGCGACAATGGAGAGTAGTCGAAGGCTACAGGGAATATCATATTGGGACGAACACTCCAGTCGATCATCTTGCCGTCAACATAGTCGTAGAGATAACCATACTCGTTGAGGAAAGTGTCGAGGAACGACTGCTTGGCAAGTTCGGCAGCCTCGAGGAGCTGCTGCTGATCTTTCTCCTTGCCTGCCAACTCGCACAGAGAGGCACAGAAGCAAAGGGCATTATACCACAAGGCATTAAACTCGACGATGTATCCCGTACGGGGAACAACAGGATGCCCGTTGGCAGTGGAGTTCATCCATGTCACAGCCTTGTCCTTTCCGTCGGTATAAAGAAGTCCGTTGGGCATCAGCTTCAGGTTGGGGTGATGATTGCACTTCACGTACATCACTACGTCCTTGATAAACTTGCCGTACTTCTTGAGGCAAGCTTCTTTTCCTTTCTCCTTGGCATACTGCTGCAAAGCCCATACTGCCCACAAAGGCACATCGGGCTGGTCAATCTCTGCAATATGTACGGTGACAGGCTTGCCCTCCATGAACTCGTAATAACCCTTCATAGCGGTCTTCATCACCAACTCGAAGTAGTCGTCTTCCTCGATGGAGAGTGTCAGACCAGGCAAAGAAATGAACGTGTCGCGGGCACGGCACTTGAACCATGGATAACCGGCAATGATGTATCGGTCGTCGTTGCTTTCGCGACGATGGAACTGATGGGCTGCATTGACCAGACAATGGAAGAAATTGTCGCGTGGCGCACGCTCATTCACTTCCTTGTCGAAGAGTGCCTTCAGACTGCGCGATTTGATTTCGGATGTGGAAGCGGCAAAGACGATGGTCTCACCCTTCTTGATGTTCATCTCGAAATAGCCGGGAACATAGAGGTCCTCATTGGAAGCATAGCCGCGCTCCTGCTCCTTGGGATACTCCACACCACGATACCAGTCGGGCTGGAAGATGAAATTATTCTTCTTGGAGAACTGCATGAACAGGTCGGGATAACCGGCATACATACATGTCTTGATGCCATTGTCGACCTCAGCATAATCTCTTGAAGCAGTTGCATTCTCGTGAGTAAACTGTCTCACGCTGCGGAATGCAAGGAAAGGACGGAACCTCAGTGTAGTGGCAGAATGTCCATCCACCAAGGTGTAACGCAACAAAATACGATTCTCATAATGCTGGAACACCACTTCCTTCTTCAGAATGACGCCTCCCACACGATACAACGTGGTAGGAACCTTATCGCAATCGAATTCACGGATGTACTTGTGTCCCATCGGATTGTAGTTGTTGCCTTGATACTTGTGCAGTCCAAGATTGAATTCAGCGCCATGCTGAATCACCGTAACATCGAGCGAGCTCAGGAGCACATGGTTGTCATCGTCCAGTTCTGGAACCGGCACAACCAATAGACCATGATACTTGCGGGTATTACAGTCCACAATCGTAGAGCACGAATAAGCACCAGAGCGGTTGGTACGCAACAACTCCTTGGGCAATGACTCTTGAAGGTTAGTCATCAGGGCCTTTTCGAATTTTAGATAACTCATAGATCTATATTAAGGTTTTAGTTTTTAATACATTACTTTAGATTGGTTCAAAGGTAACGATTTTTTGTTGTATAACAAAGTTTTTTCGGATAAAAATAGTTGAAATTTTGCTTTATCATGTTTTTTTTAGCCAAATCAACTTACTTTTTGAGCAAAACAGCATGTTGACAACACTCAGACTGGCAGCCGTCAACCACTTTATACGAAAAAAGAGGAGCAAGTTGCCCGCTCCTCTTATCAGGCAGGAATCAGGAAATTGATGACCTCCTGCTCTACCGTTATCTTATAGCTACCCTTAGGGGTGTTCATCAGACGACCATCCACACCGATGAGGGCATGCGAAGCCTCCTTCACCTCCACCTCACGGGTACGGTAAGGATGCACACTGCGATGGTTGAGGAACTTACCGCGCACGAAGAGATAGAATCCTTCGAAGAGCTGTGTGATCTGCGGATGATACACCACCGACACATCGAGCAGTCCGTTATAGGGCACGGCGTTAGGTGTCTGACCATATCCTGAGGCATTGCCTATGCACATGGTCATCACCCTGCGCTGTATCTCATCCTCATTGATCTTAACATGCATCTTGTAGTCGAGGCGCTGGAAAATCATGAGCACAAAAGAAGAGATGAACGAAAGTGTGCGGGAACCCAGGAAGTGATGGGTCTTGCGGCGCAGATTCATGATAGCGGCAATCAAGCCCACGTTGATGCAGTTCAGGAAGTAACGATGGCACTTCTCGTCGCGCTTGTTCGTATAACGGATACAACCCAAGTCGATTTTCCTGATACGACGCTGTTTCAGCCATTTGATGGTCTGCTCATAATCGCTGTCGGAGAATCCCCAGAAATGGGCGAAGTCGTTCATCATGCCATGAGGGATTACGCCAAGGGCTATCCCTTCACGAGTAGCCTTGTCCACCTGCATCAGACAGTTGACGGCATCATTGAGTGCAGAGTCGCCTCCCACAATGACTATTGTCTTATAGCCATTGTTGATAAACATCTTCACCAACCGTTCCACACTTTTCTGGTTCTCACTCTGCACAAAGTCGTAGTCGACATGCTGCTGGCGCAACACCTTCTCTATCTTGAGCCAGCGTTTTCCTTCACGCCACCCGTTACGGGGGCAATAGAGCAATCCCCACTTGTTTTCATTAACCGCCATGATCTATATTTTGTTTTTTATATTTCAAGATTTACCTGTCCACGTCGCCTGTCAGCTCGAATATCTGTTCCACCTTATCTGCCATGGGCTGCAAGGCGTCCACCCAGTGTATGGTAAAGCCTCTGCGCTCCATGCCGCGGAACCATGTCATCTGTCGCTTGGCAAACTGATGTATGGCTATCTCCAAGCCTCGAAACATCTCATCGTAGGATGTCTTACCTGTCGCATATTCTGTGACAAACTTGTATTCCAAGCCGTAGTATATCAAGTCTTCTGCAGGAATGCCCCTGTCGAGAAGCGATCTGATTTCATCGACCATACCTTCATCAAGGCGTTGCCTCAGTCGGCGTGTAATCTTCTCACGACGAGCCTCACGGTCGATGCTCACACCGATAATCAAGGAGTCAACCGATGGCAGCTCCCTCTCGGGCATGGGATGCTCGGCATTATAAGTCTCAATCTCTATGGCACGAATGGCACGCTGGGCTGTGTCGACATCGGTGCGGTTGTGCATATGCGAGCCGTTCCTTGCCTTGAGCTGTTGCAGCATCTCGGTAAGCTCAGCCAGGCTCTTGTCGGCAAGACGCTCACGAAGCACAGGGTTCTGAGGCACAGGCGAGAGATGGTAGCCCTTGAGCACGGACTCAATATAAAGTCCCGTTCCGCCACAAAGAATGGGCAACCTTCCCCTTCTAAGAACATCCTGATAGGCATCATAGAAGTCTTGCTGATACTGAAAGAGGTTGTACTTGGTTCCTGGCTCGCAGATATCTATGAGATGATAGGGAATCTGCTTGTCCCCTACAGTATAGTCGGCCAGATCCTTACCCGTTCCTATATCCATTCCGCGATACACCTGTCGGCTGTCTGCACTGATAATCTCGGCTTCCATCCCGTCCATACGCGAAGGAAAGGCAGCAGCCAAGGCAGCAGCAAGACTGGTCTTTCCGCTTGCCGTAGGACCCAATATCGTTATCATCGTCTGTTTCATGGTGGCAAAGATACAAAAATTTCTGATATAGGTAAACAAAGAAAGCGAAAAAAAGAAGTTTAGCATCACTTAAAGACCCGAAATAAGGTTTCATACGGGTGTTAAACGCAAAAAAGCCTGGCATTTTGCAATGCCAGGCCTATAATATTGTTGAATATCGCTACTGCGGTATTACTTCAACTCAGCGAGGTACTTGATAGTACGAACCATCTGAGAAGTATAAGAGTTCTCATTGTCGTACCAAGAAACAACCTGTACCTGATATGTATCGTCGTCGATCTTGCTAACCATTGTCTGAGTAGCATCGAAGAGAGAACCGTAACGCATACCGATGATATCAGAAGATACGATCAGATCCTCGTTGTAACCGAAGCTCTCGTTAGAAGCAGCCTTCATAGCAGCGTTGATACCCTCAACAGTTACGTCCTTACCCTTAACAACAGCTATGAGGATAGTTGTAGAACCTGTTGGAGTTGGAACGCGCTGTGCAGAACCGATCAACTTACCGTTCAACTCAGGAATTACGAGACCGATAGCCTTAGCAGCACCTGTTGTGTTTGGAACGATGTTCTGAGCACCTGCACGTGAACGACGGAGGTCACCCTTACGCTGAGGACCGTCGAGAATCATCTGGTCACCTGTGTAAGCGTGGATAGTAGACATAATACCAGACTGAATAGCTGCGTACTTGTTCAAAGTGTCAGCCATAGGAGCCAAGCAGTTAGTTGTACAAGAAGCTGCAGAGATAACTGTATCGGCTGGAGTCAAAGTCTTGTGGTTTGTGTTGTAAACGATAGTAGGAAGATCGTTACCTGCAGGAGCAGAGATAACTACCTTCTTAGCACCTGCTGTAAGGTGAGCAGAAGCCTTCTCCTTAGATGTATAGAAACCAGTGCACTCGAGTACTACGTCAACACCAAGCTCACCCCAAGGAAGCTCAGCTGCGTTTGGCTTAGCATAGATAGTGATTTCCTTACCGTCAACGATGATAGAGTTGTCTGTTGCCTCTACAGTGTGCTTGCCCTCACCGTACTTGCCAGCGAAGCCACCCTGAGCTGTATCATACTTAAGAAGGTGAGCCAACATTTTTGGAGATGTAAGGTCGTTGATAGCAACTACCTCATAACCCTCTGCCTCAAACATCTGACGGAAAGCCAGACGACCGATACGGCCGAAGCCGTTAATAGCAACTTTTGTCATTTTGTTTAATATTTAAATTAATGGTTGAAAATAATTTTTACCTTAATAAGCCTCGAAGCACTTGCCAATGAGCTGAAACATTCAAAAAGCAATACTTTTGAGCAATTTTTTTTCTTATCGAGCGCAAAGTTACTAATTTTTTTCTAACTTTGCACACGAATTGAGTATTAAATTATTTAAAAAAGACTGCATGTTGCAGAATATCGCAATCTTTTCATGCCTTAAGGGGCCATACTGACAACTCCATATTGCAAAATAAAAAGTATGAATGCGTGACTGCAGTTGCAGCAGCCCTATATATAATAAGGTGTATATGTCAAACTTAAAATAATAAAAAGAAAAGATGAGTAAATTTCTGAGTGAATTCAAGCAATTCGCCATGCGTGGCAATGTGCTCGATATGGCTGTCGGTGTCATCATTGGTGGTGCCTTTGGCAAAATCGTCAGTTCGGTGGTAGACGATATCATCATGCCTCCTATAGGATGGATTATCGGTGGTGTCAACTTCTCGGAACTGAAAATTTCACTTCCTACCGTGGAAGTAGCCGGCGAGAAACTGCCTGCTGCCACCATCAACTATGGCAACTTCCTGCAGACCTGCCTCGACTTCTTCATCGTGGCTTTCTGTATCTTCATGCTGATCAAACTGGTCAACAAGTTTGCCAAGAAGAAGGAGGAAGAGCCCAAGCCAGAGCCTAAGCCTACGGCAGAGGAAAAACTCCTTACCGAAATTCGCGACTTGTTGAAGAACAAGTAACATTCATATTCTATCGGGCGTGGGACGGCAGAGTTTCGCTATGACGAAAAGACTCTGCTGAACCTACGCTATTATTGCACCTTAGTGACGATTAAAGAGACATACCCGCTTTCATATTTTCACCGTCACCCAACAGTAACCAAAGAGATGAACAGCCAGCAAGCTACAGACAAGTTGACAAGAAAAGGCATCAAACCCACAGCCAACAGGATATTGGTGTACAAGGCTTTGCTCAGTCATTCTGCCCCAATGAGCCTTGGCGACATGGAAACCTTGATGCCATCGATGGACAAATCGAGCATATTCCGTACACTCACCTTATTCCTGGAGCATGATGTGGTGCATGCCTTTGAGGACGGACGTGGCATACTCAACTACGAACTGTGCGAGGAAGAGGGCAAGTGCGACCATCATGACGGACATATCCACTTCTACTGCGAGACGTGCCAGCGCTCTTTCTGTCTGGACGACATCCATATTCCAAGTTTCGAACTGCCCGAAGGTTTCTGTCCCCATTCCGTTTCCTTTGTCATCAAAGGCGAATGCCCAGAATGTAAGAGAAAAAAATCATCCCCACTCCATAGAACATAAAAAAAATAGAATGATATTCTTGAAATACGATTCTTACTCTGAATCAACAAAGTTTTTCACCGCATACGTATATGCTTCATGATGGTCGCTGTAAGCCATAGCATGTACAGAGCCTTGGGCTATGAAGAGAGCCTTTCTACCCCTCGTCTTGGCTTCATATAAGGGGCGAAGCATGGCATAAGGCACAAAAGCATCCTTGTCGCCATGGATAAAGAGCATCGGTTTGGTGCTCTTACGGACTTGGGCTATCTGCTGAGCCTCAGCAAACGACCAGCCATACTTGTGCAGGCAGAGCGCGGAAGTGGTGTTCATCAAAGGGAATGCTGGCAAGCCAAACTGGTCTTTGAGCTGAGCGGCAAACTCGTCCCACACACTGGTATAACCGCAATCCTCCACAAAGCACTTCACATATCCCGGAGTCTTCTCGCCCGATACAGCCATCGTTGTAGCTGCGCCCATCGATATGCCATGAATCACCTGCCACGTATTCTTCACTCTTCGTTCTTCACTCTTCACTTTAAAAATCTCATTGGCTACTTGCGACCATCTGATGACATCCCAACGGTCGTTCCACCCCATCTGTATATGATCGCCCTCGCTCTTGCCATGTCCATACAGATCGGGAAGAAGCACATTATACCCCATATCATGATTGTAGAGATAGGCGATGTGGAGCATTCCCTCGGCACGCACCTTGTAGCCATGAACCACAATGGCGGTTCTGTCGGTAGACTTGGGGGCATAGAGATATAGGGCATGAGCCTTATAACCAGAAGGCATCAGCAGGAAGGTGTCTTTCACGCAATGATGCTGATACACTGAGTCCATCCAGACCGAAATCCAGGGACACTCACTCTTTATTCTCGTCTTCCAATGCTCGGCTGTCATTCGTTCTTCCTTCGGATAGCTGAGCGAATAATCGAGCATATAATGACTCACACCATACAGGGCTACAATCAACAAGGTTATGACACCTATCATTGCAACCAGGATCTTCTTGTATGTATTCTGTTTCATATACATTCTATTACTTAGTTGTTTTAAAACACTTTACGCATAAAAGACAAACGTTCCTCACAGAGTAAGGCACACACATAGCCTGCAGAACGATGCTTACCTCGAATTGCAAAATTAAACAAAATAAAGAAGAGAACAAAACATATTGGTAGGTTTTTGAACGAACATGCGTGAGAACCAATTATTCTTATTACCTTTGCAACAGTTTATAGAGAAAACACAAAAAACAAATGGAACAAAAAAATAAAAATACACTCAGTATATTTCAACGCCCTATGTGGGTGAGCCTCTTTGCCCTTACTGCTGCCATATCGTGGGGATGGGCTTATCCTTTGATAAAGATGGGTATGGAAGAGTTCAAGATAGCTACCGACATGACAGGCAGCAAGATGCTATTTGCCGGTATTAGATTCTTTGTATCAGGCATCATTATCCTAACCTTTGCCAAGGGTTCGCATCGTAGATTTAACATACGAAAGGCTACTGACGGCTGGTTTATCCTCCTCTATGCACTGCTCAACACCACCTTGCATTATGCCTTCTTCTACTTCGGACTCTCCCACAATCAAGGGGCACGCTCGGCAATACTCAACTCGATGAGTGTTTTCACGGTGGTAATCTTTGCCTGTCTCTTCTTCAAAAGTGACAAGATGACATGGAGCAAAGCTGTAGGCTGCATCATCGGTTTTGTGGGCATTCTGACCTTAAACCTTGGTGGAAAAGAAAGTGGGAGATTTACTTTCTTGGGCGATGGTATGATTATCCTCAATGCGCTATGTGGAGCCAGTGCCTCCTTGCTGACAAGGGGTTTGAGCAAAAGGGTGGATGTATTTGTAGGAACGGGCTATTCGCTGAGCATTGGCGGTGCCCTGCTGATGATTCCTGCCCTGTGGATGGGCGGCTGTCTGTCCATAGTAAGCCTGTGGGGTATTATTATCCTGCTATTACTCATCGCTATCTCTACCATCAGTTTTGCTCTCTACAACAAACTGATTACCTGCAATCCTGTGGGTAAAGTGGCCATCTATAACTCGCTCATCCCTGTGGTAGGAGCCATCACCTCATGCCTGTGTCTGGGTGAAACCTTCTACAGGAAATACCTCATTGCAGGCACCTTGGCTACGGCGGGCATCTACATCATCAACAAGGGGAAGAGATAGCCCGCAGAAGAAAACCATTCGAATGAAAAGGAACTGTCTATCAATCAACAAAACAAAATCATGACAAAGAAAGCAATCGTTATGGGCGCCACATCGGGCATCGGAATGGAAGTGGCAAAACTGCTTGCCGCCAAAGGATGGCAAGTGGGTATAGCCGGAAGAAGAACAGAAAGGCTACAGGCACTGATGACTGACGGCATCACCTGCTATCAACAGATAGATGTCACATCTGCTAATGCTCCTACCCAACTACAGCAACTCATCGATAAGTTGGGAGGCATGGACCTGTATTTCCACAGTTCCGGAATAGGATGGCAGAACAATCAGCTCGACATAGAGAAAGAACTGAAGACGGTGGAAACGAACGGGATGGGATTCACAAGAATGGTAGACACCGCATTCAACTGGTTTGCTGCTCACGTCCGGGAAAAAGAGAGGAAACACAACTATCGCATTGCCTGCATCACATCCATAGCAGGAACAAAAGGACTTGGTGCTGCCCCAGCCTATTCGGCCACCAAACGATTCCAAAACCACTACTTGGAATGCCTTGCCCAGCAAGCACGTATGCGCCAGCTTCCCATCTCGATAACAGACCTACGGCCAGGATTTGTGGCAACCGACCTGATTGCAGGCAGCAAATATCCGCTACAGCTAAGAGCAGAAGAAGTGGCAAGACACATCGTACATGCCATTGAGAAAGGGAAAGAAGTAAAAGTCATAGACTGGCGGTACGCCATCCTCGTCTTCTTCTGGCGTCACATACCAAGATGGCTGTGGACAAGGTTGAAAATCTCTCAATAATATGGATCAAAAAAATCCCTCCTTCAGGCATGATACCCGAAGGAGGGATTTATAGTATAGATGGCAGGAATCTGCTTTTCTAATCTTTACCCGCGAAGAAATCATCACGGGGAGAAAGCCTTACTCCCACTCGATTGTCGAAGGTGGTTTTGAAGAGATGTCGTAGCAAACGCGGTTCACACCCTTCACCTTGTTGATAATCTCGTTGCTAACCTTTGCCATGAAGTCGTAAGGCAGATGTGCCCAGTCAGCTGTCATCGCATCGGTACTGGTCACAGCACGCAGAGCTACAGGATGCTCGTATGTACGCTCGTCACCCATCACTCCTACCGAACGGACAGTAGAAAGCAATACGGTACCTGCCTGCCAGATCTGGTCGTAGAGAGAAACCTCAATCTCGCCATTCTGCATGTCGGCAGGAACACCAGCAGCCAATACACGGCGGGCTTCCTCACCACTCAACTTCACCTTGTACTCACGCAAGCCGCGGATATAGATATCATCGGCATCCTGAAGAATACGCACCTTCTCGGGAGTAATATCACCCAGAATACGTACTGCCAAACCAGGACCTGGGAAAGGATGACGGGTAATCAGATGCTCAGGCATTCCCATAGATCGGCCTACACGACGAACCTCATCCTTGAACAACCACTTCAATGGCTCGCACAACTGAAGGTTCATCTCCTTAGGAAGACCACCCACATTGTGATGGCTCTTGATGACCTTACCAGTAATATTCAAGCTCTCGATACGGTCGGGATAGATAGTTCCCTGTGCCAACCACTTGGCTCCGGTCTGCTTCTTAGCCTCAGCATTGAATACCTCCACAAAGTCGCGACCTATAATCTTGCGCTTCTGCTCAGGATCGGTCACACCAGCCAGGTCGGCAAAGAACTTCTCGGATGCATCCACACCAATCACGTTCAGACCCAAGCACTTGTAATCCTCCATCACATCACGGAACTCGTTCTTGCGAAGCATACCGTGATCTACGAAGATACAAGTAAGATTCTTGCCAATGGCCTTGTTCAAAAGAACGGCAGCCACACTGGAGTCGACACCACCAGAAAGGCCAAGGATCACCTTGTCATCACCCAGCTGTGCCTTCAGCTCTGCCACTGTAGTCTCTACGAAAGAGTCAGCACTCCAGTCCTGCTTGCTGCCACAGATATCTACCACAAAGTTCTTCAGCAACTGTGTACCCTGCAAAGAGTGGAACACCTCTGGATGGAACTGAACAGCCCATACAGGCTGCTTGGTAGAAGCATATGCTGCAAACTTGACATTCGCTGTAGAAGCGATGCACTTATAGTCCTCAGGGATGGCTGTGATGGTATCACCATGACTCATCCAAACCTGAGAGTTCTCTACAAATCCCTTGAAAAGAGGATTGGTGGCATCAAACTGCTCCAAGTTGGCACGACCATACTCACGGCTGTCAGCAGCCTCTACCTTTCCACCCTGGGCATAAGAGAGATACTGAGCGCCATAGCAAATGCCGAGCACAGGAATGCGACCAATAAACTGGCTCAGATCTACCTTGAAAGCTTCCTGATCATGAACGGAGTAAGGACTACCGCTCAGGATGACACCAATCACAGATGGGTCGTCCTTAGGAAACTTGTTGTAAGGCATAATCTCGCAGAAGGTATCAAGCTCACGTACACGACGGCCTATCAGCTGTGTGGTCTGTGAACCGAAATCCAAAATAATAATCTTCTGTTGCATAATATATTAAACTTTAAATTTTTAACTTTGACATAAAAACGCCTCTGCCTCTTTCAGCGTTTCCTGCTTTCCCACATCCATCAGTCTGAGGTCGTTCTTCACATATCCCTCAATGCGTACTTTGTCGCAATTCTTCAGATAGAAATCCATGATGGGGAATTTGTCCGGTTCTTCCTCCATCAGCGGGAAGATGGATGGTGCTACCATGTGGATGCCCGAGAAGGCATACATCTCACACTTGGCAGGATCGAGATGAGGATAAGGGCTCTTCACCTCGCCTGTCTCGATGTTCGTCCACCCCACCAACCGCATACTGTCATCGAAGAGAAGATAACGCTTTGTCTTGCGTTCGCTCACCAACAGGCGGGCTGCAAGAGGCTTTTCCTCCGGTGAGGCTTCCTGCGACTCTTCTGTAAGGTCCTTCGTCTCTATCTGATAGAACTTTCCCAAATCCACATTGCTCAATATATCCACATTGTGAATAAGGACGGGCTCATGCGCATCGAAGAGCGGCCATGCCTTTCTGATACCTCCACCTGTCTCGAGCAGTTTGTCCGTCTCGTCGCTGATACGGATATCCATACCGAAGTTGTCGTTATCGCGTAGGTAATCAATAATCTGACTGGAAAAATGATGAACGTTCACTACAATGCGAGTGAAACCAGCATCTTTCAACCGAAAGATGACACGTTTGAGCAAAGGTTCTCCTCCCACACTTACCAAAGCTTTCGGAATGCGGTCGGTAAGTGGCTTGAGGCGAGTGCCCAGACCTGCAGCGAAAATCATTGCTTGCATCATTATAGCTATCTATTAATGTGCGTGCAAATTTACTAACTTTTTACGAAATAGCCAAATTTGCACGCCATTAATTGATTACAAAAGAAAAACTTATTCTGCAGGAAGCACTTGCTCTATCTGCTGTTCGCGATGACAGATTCTCACCTCAACACCGAACTTCTCATGAATATGCTCGGCAAGATGCTGGGCTGAATAGACACTACGGTGCTGACCGCCTGTACAGCCGAAGCAGAACATCAGAGAGGTGAAGCCTCGCTGAATATATCGGTTGACATGATGGTCGGCAAGGCGATAAACACTATCGAGGAAGGTCAGTATCTCGCCATCATCCTCCAAGAATCGGATGACTGGCTCGTCGAGACCCGTCAGTTTCTTGTATGGCTCGTATCGGCCGGGGTTATGGGTGCTGCGACAATCGAAGACATAACCGCCTCCATTGCCTGATGGGTCTTCGGGAATACCTTTCCTATAGGAGAAGCTGAACACCCTTACCACCAAAGGTCCCTTGCCATCATACTTGGAGAAGGTGGCAGGACCATCCTGCGGATGCGAAGTGTAGATATTGGTATCGGCTGTGCGATAACCATCAGCACGGTTGACAGCCGACTTCTCTATGCGGGTAAACTGCGGCAGCTCGGTAAGGCGGCGAAGCATATCCATCATATAAGGATAAG
Source organism: Segatella copri (assembly GCF_009495355.1). Classification (GTDB taxonomy): domain Bacteria; phylum Bacteroidota; class Bacteroidia; order Bacteroidales; family Bacteroidaceae; genus Prevotella. Next base: position 18,378 of record NZ_VZAD01000088.1, on the reverse strand, counting down.
GGAACACCTTATCGCCCATTTTCAGCAGGTCACGAAGATTCTGAATGGCAGGAGGAATACTGTCAAGGAAATGCTTCTTGCGCTCGAAGTATCCACGGAAGCCATAGGCACCCAATACCTGCAACGTACGGAAGAGGACGAAAAGACTCAGACGGTTGACAAAATGACGGACAGAAGGTACCTCAGTATAGTTCTTCAGCGACTGGTAATATTCCCATACGAGTTCACGTCGCAACTTGAAAGGATACTTTGCCGATGCCTGCCAGAGGAAAGAAGCCAAATCGTAGTAGAAAGGTCCTTTACGCCCACCCTGGAAATCAATAAAGTACGGATTGCCATTTTCGTCAAGCATTATGTTGCGAGCCTGAAAATCTCGATATAGGAAACAGTCCATCTGTTCGGAAGTCAGGTCTTTGGCAAAAAGGCGGAAATTAGCTTCCAACTTCAACTCATGGAAATCAAGGTCGGTGGGTTTCAGGAAACAGTACTTGAAGTAATTCAAGTCGAAAAGTACGCTGTCGATATCAAACTCGGGCTGAGGATAGCAGTTGTTCCAATCCATTCCACGTGCTCCTCGGAGCTGAATGTTGGGCAACTCGCGAATGGTTCTCTTCAGAAGTTCCTTTTCCTTTTGGTTGTATCTTCCGCCAGCTTCACGTCCACCCTTGATGGCATCAAAGAGCGACACATCGCCCAAGTCGGTCTGCAGATAGCGCGACTCATCATCGCTGACAGCCAGGACCTTAGGCACCGGCAACTTTCGGAGCGTAAAGTGACGTGACATATAGATGAAAGCATGATTCTCATCTCGACTCGTTCCGATGACACCAATGACGCTGCTGCCGTCCTGCTTGACAAATCGGAAATACTGCCTGTTGCTTCCCTGACCAGGCAACTTGACCACACTTGCAGGCTCCTCGCCTGCCCAAGAACTATAAAGGTTGACTAACTGTTCCACTCTTTACTTCATTTAAATATCTACTATTCTTCGTTTTCCTGATTCATCTTTCGACGTTTCAGCCAGTTATCTATCTGCTGAGCGAAGTTATCGCCCACAAACAAGATGAGCAACACACCAAGTGTAGCAAGGAAAGAATTGAGCGCCGTCATTCCCAACCCTACCTTGGTAATATAAATCAGTCCGCCGATAACAATCAGGAAGACCAATGCTTTTTTTCTGTCAAAATTCATTTTCATGCTGCAAAGATAACACAATAGGATGAAACTACAAAGAGAAAAAGACAAAAAAAATCGGATGTCTCACGACAACCGATTTTCAAAAACAAACTACTTAAAAACTAATCTACTAAAACAAATCAAAAAAATATCTTTAGCGGCTTAAGCCGTCTTTTTCATTTTTCTACGTTGCAAAGTTACAAAAAAAGCAAATACGCGCCAAGCTTTTTTGCTAAAATTTGCAAGATTTTATAGTAAAAAACATATAAAAAGGGACTACTCTGTAGAGTAGCCCCCATTTTGATATCTTTACATTACATTTATTACATCATACCGCCCATTCCTGGAGCAGCTGCTGGCGCAGCAGGAGCAGGTTCTGGTTTGTCCACCAATACACACTCTGTAGTAAGGAAGAGGCCAGCGATAGAGGCAGCGTTCTCAAGAGCTACGCGCTCAACCTTGGCAGGATCAACGATACCGGCCTGACGCATATCCTCGTAAACATCCTTGCGGGCATTATATCCGAAGTCGCCTTCGCCCTCGCGTACCTTATTGACTACTACTGAGCCCTCGCCACCGGCGTTGGCTACTATCTGGCGAAGAGGTTCCTCGATGGCACGTTCTACGATGCGGATACCTGTTGTCTCGTCGGCATTGTCACCCTTCATATCCTTCAATGCCTCAAGAGCACGGATATAAGTTGTACCGCCACCAGCTACGATACCTTCCTCGATAGCTGCACGAGTAGCACAGAGTGCATCGTCAACACGGTCCTTCTTCTCCTTCATCTCAACCTCAGAGTTGGCACCTACATAGAGGACAGCCACACCACCGGCGAGCTTAGCCAAACGCTCCTGAAGTTTCTCCTTGTCGTAAGAAGACTTGGTATTCTCGATCTCATTCTTGATCTGAGCCACACGGTCCTGAATGTTGGCCTTCTCGCCATGACCATTCACGATAGTGGTATTGTCCTTGTTGACAGTTACCTTGTCGGCAGAACCCAACATATCCAATGTTGCCTGCTCCAACTTCAGACCCTTCTCCTCTGAGATAACCACACCACCTGTCAATACAGCGATATCCTCCAGCATAGCCTTACGACGGTCGCCGAAGCCTGGAGCCTTGACTGCACAGATTTTCAAGCCACCACGCAAACGATTGACTACCAAAGTAGTCAGAGCCTCAGAGTCTACATCCTCAGCGATGACCAACAATGGGCGACCGCTCTCGGCAGCAGGCTGAAGGATTGGCAAGAACTCCTTGAGGTTGGAAATCTTCTTATCGTAAAGCAGGATGTATGGATTATCCATCACACACTCCATCTTGTCGGCATCGGTCATGAAGTAACCGCTCAAGTAACCACGGTCGAACTGCATACCTTCTACCACACCGATGTTGGTGTCACGGCTCTTGCTCTCCTCAATGGTGATGACACCATCCTTAGAGACCTTGCGCATAGCGTCAGCCAACAGCTTACCGATCTCTGCATCATTATTGGCAGAGACGGTAGCCACCTGCTCTATCTTGTCGTAGTTGTCATCTACCTGCTCTGCATGGTCCTTGATGAAGGCAACGACAGCAGCCACAGCCTTGTCGATACCGCGCTTCAAGTCCATAGGATTAGCACCGGCAGTAACGTTCTTCAAGCCCTCAGTAACGATGGCCTGAGTCAGGATGGTAGCTGTTGTTGTACCGTCACCTGCGTCATCACCAGTCTTGCTGGCAACACTCTTAACGAGCTGAGCACCAGTATTCTCAAACTTATCCTCCAATTCCACTTCCTTGGCTACGGTAACACCATCCTTGGTAATCTGAGGAGCACCAAACTTCTTTTCGATTACCACGTTGCGGCCCTTAGGACCAAGAGTTACCTTTACTGCGTTAGCCAACTGATCGACACCCTTCTTCAAGAGGTCGCGAGCATCCATATTGTATTTAATATCTTTAGCCATAATATTTTCTTTCTAAGAATATTTTAATATCAGCAAAAAGTTTTTACCTTTTTACTTTTTTACTTTTTACTTTTTTACTTTTAAAACTACTCTTCCACCACAGCGAGAACATCGCTCTGGCGCATCATCATATATTTAGTACCATCAAACTCGATCTCGGTACCGGCATACTTGCCATAAAGAACGGTGTCACCCTCTTTGAGAATCATCTCCTCATCCTTGGTTCCCTTTCCTGTGGCAACAACCTTACCACGCTGTGGTTTTTCCTTTGCTGTATCAGGAATAATGATTCCACCTACTTTTTCCTCGGCTGGTGCTGGAAGTACCAGCACTCTGTCTGCTAATGGTTTAATGTTCATGATTCTATATTTTTTAATTGTTATTTTGTTGTTTGATGGCAAAAACCCTGCAAGAGTCTTTGCCTTGTCGATTTCGACTTATGCCAAAAACGTGCCAAAGAAACAAAAGGCAGACGAAACTGACAAAATTGTCAGTCACGTCTGCCAAAAGGGGTTCAGCATGATGCCTGGCGCAGGCAAGCATCATGTTGTTTATTTCTTTTCGGATATTGCCTCGTAGATGATTTCCGCCATCTTCACAGCTCCCTTTCCATTGGGATGAATGCCATCGTCGAGCATCAGGTCGGCAAAGGTGTACTTCGAATGCAAGTCGATAAACCCGCACTTATTCTTCTTTGCCACCTTCTTGATGACAGGGATTTCACCGTTTACTATCACACTGTCGCTAATGGTCCATGAGGGCTTGAAGGCAGGAATAGGCGAACAGAGATAAATCTTTGGCTTAGAGGGCAGTGCCTTGAGCGAATCGACCATCGTCTGCAAATCCTTTCCAAACTCGGCCTTGTGTACCCAGTTGTGGGTCTTACTGTCATTGGTGCCCAACTTGATGACAACGATATTAGGCTGGAAAGCCAAGGCGTCGCGCCAGCCCATCTCTTTCATATAGGGCACGTCCCCCTTACATAATAAGGTACGCGCGCTAAGACCATAGTTCTTCACCTCATATCCATCGCCCAACTTATTTTGCAGGATGGCAGGATAACCTTTCTGTGTAGCCATATCGATGCCGAAGCCATCGGTGATGGAGTTGCCGATACATGCCACACGTATGGCGTCCTTACGAGGCGCCTTGAAGCTGTCGAGCCAACGGGTAAGGTCGCTCAACATCTGATCGTGATAGGCCCAAGTGCTGCGGAAACCGAAACCATGTCCGCCTGTAGGATAAATGCACATGGAACACTCGTTTCCTTGCTGACGCATACGGGAATAATAGGCCACGCCATTGGTTACAGGAGGAACAGCCCCATCATCGTTGGCCAAGAGGATGATGGCACGAGGTGTGAGATGACGGCGAACCTGTTTCTCGGTTGAGTAGTGGTCTACGAGTTTCTCGTCCTTCACTCCCTCTTCGCCCAAAAGATTATAACTGGAACCCCCATGTCCCTTCTTTGGTTTCATCGAGATGACAGGATAGAACAAGATGGAGAAGTTGGGGCGAGCGTCGTATTCTGCCAGAGTGCTGACGGAAGAAGCCAGATGACCTCCAGCCGAGAAGCCCATAATACCCACATCCTCACGGTTGATGTTCCAGACAGAGGCGCTGTCGCGCACGGTGCGCATCGCCTTGCAGGCATCTTCCATAGGCACAGTATATCTGCCATGCGGCATACGGTATTTCAGCACAAAGAAAGCGATGCCCTGCTTGTTGAAATACTCAGCCCAGTCGTATCCCTCATGATTGAGGGCCAGATGAGAATAGCCTCCACCAGGACAGTCGACGACAGCTCTGCCCGAAGGGTTTTGTGGCAAATAGCAGGTCAGATTGCTCTCACCGTCTGCCGTGAGGTTGAGTACGAACTTTTTAGCTGTCGACTGGGCTGACAAGGCAAGCACAGCCATCAGACAGGCCATAGACAATAAAATCTTCTTCATAATTACATTTTTAGGTTGATGTGTTTATTTTTATAAAAAAGCCAGTTGGGCTTGTCAAATTCCCCAACTGGCAAAATCGTTTTCTGTCTTTTAATCAAAGAAACCAGGCTGATGTCGGCATACTTGATGCTCTCTACCACAGGCAGAGACTCTACTACACTCCATCTCATTCCGTAACTTTCGATGTACTCCTTCAGGTCGCGGATCTTCTCGCGGGTCCACACCTCACCATTAGGTACATCGTGCAAGGCTGTAACAATGCCTTCCACACCAATTTCTTTCAACATGGCTAAGGTAATCTTGTCGTTCTTACCAAACCATCTCCACGTTCTTTCCATAATGTTTGTTGATTCAGTTAATTGTTATTTGTTTTGAATAGTTTTTAACTCAATTTTCGCATGTAAGCTCCACACGCCCTGAAAGGGCAGAAGCTCTTAGCCCAGGGCATCGCCCTGGGTGTTTAGCAGTGCAAACCTGTCGCCCTGTAAGGGCAAAAGCTTTCAAATACCTGGCAATATACAAAGCTTTTGCCCTTACAGGGCGCCTTGCTGATTGCCATTATACCCAGGGCGATGCCCTGGGCTAAGAGCTTTTGGGCTTTCAGCCCGTACTTAAACCACATGAGAAACTTCAGGTTTTTAATATTTTCTAATCATTAGTTCCGCGATGTTTGCTTTCATATTGCTGAGATGCAGCAATCTTCTGCAAAGATGTCGCAAATCGAATGCAGAATATCAAGCTTGCTTGTATATTATGCTGAGATGCGGCAATCTTTTGCAAAGATAAGCATTTTATCCGAATACAAGATGTTATTTCGTCTAAATTATTGCTTTTTAGCACAAATAAGTTTGGTAATTGTAGCTTTTTTGCTAAATTTGCACAATAAACAAACAATCAACATAAATTCAGCGCATTATGAAACAGTTTTTCAAGAGCGTGGCAGCCACCGTTGTGGGCATTTTCGCCTTTGGTATTATCATGGGCATCTTTACCTTCATCAGCCTGATAGGCATGCTGATGAGTGGCGACAAACCTTCGTTGCGTGACAATTCTGTCATGGTCATGAAGCTGCAAGGCACCATCAACGAGCAGGGACAGGAGGACGTAATGGGACAAATCACGGGCAACTCTTTCAATCAGTTAGGACTGAACGAGATTCTCTCTGCCATCAAGAAGGCTAAGAACGAGGACAAGATAAAAGGCATCTACTTAGAACCAGGCGCACTCATCACCGACTATGCCACCTTACAGGAAATACGCAAGGCACTCGAGGATTTCAAGAAGAGCGGCAAGTGGATCATCGCCTATGGCGACGCCATGACGCAAGGATGCTATTACCTCGCCTCTGTGGCCAACAAACTGTACATCAATCCTGAAGGATCGGTCGACTGGCACGGACTGGCTTCTCAGCCCATGTTCCTGAAAGACCTCTACGCCAAGTTTGGCGTCAAGTACACGGTAGTGAAGGTGGGAAAATTCAAGAGTTTCACCGAACAATATACTGAAGACAAGATGAGCGATGCCAACCGTGAGCAGGTTTCGCGCTACATCAACGGATTGTGGCAACAGATGCTTAGCGACGTGTCCAAGAGCCGTGGTATCAACAAAGACTCGCTCAACCATTATGCCGACGGCTTCGTGGCCTTCGAAGACAGCAAACTGCTGAAGACGCACAAGATGGTGGACGGTTTCTGCTATTACGACGAGATAAAGAACATCGTGAAGAAGCAGCTTGGCATCAAGGACACCAAGCACATCCGACAGGCAAGCATGAGCGAGGTGAATGTCGCCGTAGAGGACAAATGCAACGGAAGCACCATCGCCGTCTACTACTGCCAGGGAGGCATTACCAGCCAGGCTACAACAAGTCTGTGGGGTGGCGAACAGCAGATTGTGAGCAGCAACGTGATTTCCGACCTGAACGACCTTGCCAAAGACGAGGACGTAAAGGCTGTAGTTATCAGAATCAATTCGGGAGGCGGCGACGCCTATGCCTCCGAACAGATATGGAGAGCTGTGAGCCAGCTCAACAAGAAGAAACCCGTGGTGGTTTCGATGGGCGGAATGGCTGCATCGGGAGCATACTATATGAGCATGGGCGCACGCTACATCATGGCTCAGCCTACCACTCTGACTGGAAGCATCGGCATCTTCGGAGCCTTCCCCGACATGAGCGGACTCATCACTCAGAAGCTGGGAGTCAAGTTCGACGAGGTGAAGACCAACCGCAACAGCGGCTATCAGGGAGCTTTGATGGCCCGCCCATTCACTCCCGAAGAGCTGAGCTACCTGCAGGCATACGTCAACCATGGCTACACGCTTTTCCGCAAACGTGTGGCTGACGGCAGAAAGATGTCTGTCGACGAGGTGGAGAAGATAGCGCAAGGACGAGTTTGGCTCGGTTCGGATGCCAAAAACATCAAGCTGGTCGACGGCTTGGGCGGACTGGACGATGCTGTAGCCAAGGCTGCCCAGTTGGCTAAGGTCAAGGATTATCACACCGATGAATATCCATTGCCAGCCAGCTGGATGGATCAGTTGCTCAACAATGTAGAAACAGGAAGCGGCAACTATCTCGACGAGCAGTTGCGCCTCACCTTGGGCGACATGTACACACCATTCATGTGGTTGCGCCACATCAACGAGCACGAGCCCGTACAGGCTTCGCTGCCCTACATACTCAACATCAGATAACAACCGCCCATATATAATAAGGTATAGGCATCTATTGTGACCAGGCGCGGTCATCTATTATGACCAAGTGCAGTCATTTATTGTGACAAGATGTACCTATATATAATAAGGTGAAAATAAAAAAAATGAGAACAGAAGGAGATCTTATCAAGATAAACGAATGGCTCACCCCGCTGAGCTGGCTATACGGTATGGCAGTCCGCCTTCGCAACTGGCTCTTCGATGTAGGCATCAAGCGAAGCAAGACTTTCAGCCTGCCCGTCATATCCGTAGGCAACATCACGGTAGGCGGGTCGGGTAAGACTCCGCATGTTGAATACCTCATCCGCTTGTTGCACGACAAGATGAAGATTGCCGTACTCTCACGTGGATACAAGCGCAAAAGCAGCGGTTATGTATTGGCAACCGAGGAAACCACGATGCCCGAGATAGGCGACGAGCCTTTCCAGATGCACCAGAAGTTCTCCGACATCTATGTGGCAGTAGACACCAAGCGAGTAAGAGGAATAGAGCGACTGCAGTCTGACGAAGAGACAAAGGATGTGGATGTGGTATTGCTCGACGATGCCTTCCAGCACAGATATGTGAAACCGGGCATCAACATCCTCTTGGTGGACTACCATCGACTCATCATCTACGACAAGATGCTGCCGGCAGGAAGACTACGCGAGCCATTAAGCGGAAAGAACCGTGCCGACATCGTCATCGTGACCAAGTGTCCTAAAGACCTTCGTCCCATGGAATTCCGTGTGCTCACCAAAGCCATGAGTCTCTATCCTTTCCAGAAGCTCTACTTCACGTGTATCGACTACGACGATGCCAAGGGCCTCTTCTGCGACAAGACACTCCCACTCCATGAGCTGAAGCAGCAGCACGTCATGCTCCTCACAGGCATCGCATCGCCCAAACAGATGGAGCACGACCTCAAGCCCCATGTAGGCGACATCAGAAGCCTGTCGTTTGGCGACCATCATCAGTTCAAGCCACGCGACATCGAACTCATCAACGACACCTTCGAGTCGATGCCCGAGCCACGCATCATCATCACGACAGAGAAGGATGCCGTGCGACTGAAGGAAGCCGAAGGACTGAGCGAACCCGTAAGACAAAACATCTATGCGCTGCCCATCAAGGTAAGCTTCATGCTCGATCAAGAAGAAAACTTTAACGAAAAAATCATAAGCTATGTACGAAAAAATTCAAGAAACAGCATCCTGGCTAAGAGAAAGGATGACCACAAGTCCAAAGACCGCCATCATTCTGGGAACGGGACTCGGACAATTAGCTTCAGAAATAACTGAAAGCTATGCTTTTCCATATAGTGAGATACCCAACTTCCCTGTCTCAACCGTAGAAGGCCATGCCGGCAAACTGATCTTCGGCAAGCTGGGCGGCAAGGACATCATGGCGATGGAGGGACGTTTCCACTTCTATGAGGGCTACAACATGAAAGAGGTGACATTCCCCGAGCGTGTGATGTACGAGCTGGGCATCGAGACCCTCTTCGTCAGCAACGCCTCTGGTGGCATGAACGAAACCTTCCAGATAGGCGACCTGATGGTGATCGACGACCATATCAACTTCTTCCCCGAGCATCCGCTTCGTGGCAAGAACTTCCCCACAGGTCCTCGATTCCCCGACATGCACGAGGCTTACGACAAGAGTCTGCGCGACTTGGCTGACAGCATAGCCCAGGAGAAGGGCATCGACCTGAAGCACGGAGTATACGTAGGCGTACAGGGTCCTACCTTCGAGACTCCTGCCGAGTATCGCATGTACCGACTGTTGGGAGGCGACGCTGTAGGCATGAGTACCGTACCCGAGGTTATCGTGGCTCGCCATAGTGGCATCAAGGTATTCGGCATCAGCATCATCACCGACCTGGGAGGCTTCGACGTACCGGTAGAAGTCAGTCACGAGGAGGTTCAGAAAGCTGCCAACGCCGCACAGCCTAAGATGACAGAGATCATGCGCGAGATGATTCGCCGGTCTTAACAACTTCAGAACTTGCTAAATTCAAATTCTTATAACAAATTGGACATCGCAAAATTGGGTGAGTTTGGTCTTATCGACCATCTCACAAAAGGACACGAAAACAAAAATGCTTCTACTGTTTATGGCGTAGGAGACGATTGCGCCGTGATGCACTATCCCGACAAGGAAGTTCTCGTCACGACCGACATGCTGATGGAGGGAGTACACTTCGACCTCACCTACATCGACCTGCAGCACTTGGGATACAAGAGTGCCATGGTCAACATCAGCGACATCTTCGCCATGAACGGTACACCACGGCAAATGACAGTAAGCATCGCCCTGAGCAAGCGTTTCTCGGTAGAGGACATGGACGAATTCTACAAGGGCTTGCGCATGGCATGCGATAAGTTCGGCGTAGACATTGTCGGAGGCGACACAACCTCATCGCTTACAGGACTTGCTATCAGCATCACCTGCATTGGCGAGGCTGCAAAAGAAGACATTGTCTACCGACATGGAGCCAAAGACACCGACATCATCTGTGTGTCGGGTGATTTGGGCGGAGCCTATATGGGTCTGCAGCTTCTGGAACGTGAGAAAGCCGTATATTATGGACAGGTGGAAGACATCCGCAAGAAGATGGCACAAGCCAAGGCTGCCGGAGAGACTCAGAAGTTGGCTGCACTCAACCAGGAGTTGGCAGGTATGCGTAACTTCCAGCCCGACTTCTCTGGCAAGGAATATCTGCTGCAACGCCAGCTGCAGCCAGAGGCAAGAGGTGACATCATAGCCCAGTTGCGCGAGGCTGGCATACGGCCTACAGCCATGATGGACGTGAGCGACGGACTGAGCAGCGAGTTGATGCACATCTGTCAGCAGAGTCATTGCGGTTGCCGCATCTACGAGAAGAACATCCCTATCGACTACCAGACGGCAGTCATGGCAGAGGAATTCAACATGAACCTCACCACCTGCGCCATGAATGGAGGCGAGGACTACGAGTTGCTCTTCACCGTACCTATCGGCGACCATGCCAAAATCGAAGAGATGGAAGGCATCAAGCAGATAGGCTACATCACACAGGAATCCCTCGGCAGAATGCTCATCACGCGAGATGGACAGGAGTTCGAACTCAAAGCCCAGGGGTGGAACCCGCTGAAAGACTGAGTCTGCCGACATCCTCGTGGACTATTCTTTAGTTAATAAACATTAAGCAAGAGAAAATATCTTCTTTTCTCTTGCTCAATCAAAGAAAATATTGTACCTTTGCAACCGCAAAATAAAACGATGGTGCCATAGCTCAGTTGGTAGAGCAAAGGACTGAAAATCCTTGTGTCCCCGGTTCGATTCCTGGTGGTACCACTCCTCCTTTCATTTGGCGGTTTCTGACTTCGGTTAGAGCCGCCTTTTTTTTATAAAGAAGAATCAGGAAACAAACAAAACAAACTATATTCAAACAACTAAACATTTTAAAGATTATGAAGAAAATCATCATCTCTTTACTGGCACTTCTCGCTGTTACAGCCGTACAAGCCAACAACGATTATGCCAAGTATTACCAAAACCTGCCTGTACAGATGCCACAACCCACCCTGCCCACCATACCGGATAATCAGGTGAGCATCCTCGACTGCGGTGGAAAGGGCGACGGACTGACTCTCAACACAGAGGCTTTCACCAAAGCCATCAGCCAGCTCAACAAACAGGGCGGCGGTCATCTGAATGTACCTGCAGGAATCTATCTTACAGGACTCATCTCACTCAAGGACAACATCGACCTGCACCTCGAGAAGAACGCCATCATCGTGTTCTCCGAGGATAAGAACGACCTGATCAAGGTCGACAAGACGACAGGTGCCAAGGAACTGAGAGCCGCAACAGCCATCACAGCCAGCAAGCGCAAGAACATATCTATCACAGGTGAAGGCACCATCGACGGAAACGGAGAATGGTGGCGAGCTGTAAAACGCAGCAAGGTTAGCGACGTGGAGTGGAAACAGTTCCAGGAAATGGGAGGTAGTGTTTCTGCCAAGGGCGACCTCTGGTATCCTTTCAATCTGAAACACCAGCCCAATGTGGCTTCCACGATGGAGGAGCAGGAGAAATACCGCAACCACATGATCCGCTTCACCGACTGTCAGAACGTTCTCGTACAGGGTGTCACCCTGCTCAACTCTCCTCGTTTCCACATCATCCCTACCCGTTGCCAGAATGTCATCATCGACGGCATCACCGTGAAATGTCCTTGGAATGCCCAGAACGGCGACGCCATCGACATCTCAAGCTGTAAGGATGTACTCATCGTCAACAACGTCATTGATGCGGGCGACGACGGTATCTGCATGAAGGGAGGAGCTGGCGAAAGCGGTGTCAAGGCAGGTCCTTGCGAGAATATCAACATTCAGGACAACACCGTATATCACGCTCATGGCGGTTTCGTCATTGGAAGCGAGTTCTCTGGTGGCATGAAGAATATCCTGGTACGCAACAACACCTTCCAGGGCACAGACGCAGGACTTCGTTTCAAGAGTGCTGTCAAGCGAGGCGGAAAGACAGAGAACATCTTCATCGACCATATCTATATGACCGACATCACAGGCGACGCCATCACTTTCGAGACCACTTACTGGGACAACCACGTAGGTGCCAAGCAGCCTAAGGAGGCTGTCCAGAAAGCTGAGTTCGTACCCAACTTCCAGGACATCCATATCAGCAACGTTTATGTAAGAGGTTGTAAAAACGGAATCGTGGCACATGGCCAGGAAGGTATGATCCACGACATCACCATCAAAGACTGCAACATCTTCTACAATAAGCAGGCACAAGACATCGACAAGGCTTGCAAGATTCAGGTAGAGAATGTCAACTTCAGTACCTTCGCCAAGTAAAGCAAACGACTACTTCACTACGGTAAGTATCTGATTGCACACCGTAAAGTGAATATCCATACCCTCATAAGGCATTCCATATACCTTATGAGGGTCTTTTTGATAATGCGGGCGAGGGTCTTGCGACAGCACCTCTTTCAAAATCCCAATCTTTTCTTCAGTCATTCCCTGAGACAGCAGAAAGGTTTTTACTGTATCAGATATTTCTACCTGCAACTTATACCACTGGCGTTCATCCACAAAGCCACTGCGGGCCTCAGGATGACAGTCGGCATACACCACATAGGGCTTGATGTCATAAATAGGAGTACCGTCCATCAGGTCGGCACCCTTCACATGAATGACAGGACCGCGGCTACTCTCCCACTCCACATGCGACAGACGCACAGAAGACAATCCGATGTTGTTGGGACGAAACGGACTGCGGGTGGCAAAGACACCCACCTTCTCGTTGCCGCCCAATACCGGAGGACGAACCACCGGACTCTTGGCAGCATGCCTGTTGGCAGAAAACTCCCATATCAACCACAAATAGTCGAAACCCTCTATGCCACGAAGCGCATCTGCGTTGCGGTATTCCGGCTCAAAGACGATCTCTCCCTCCAACTCAGCCACCAGTCCTGCTTGCTTGGGAATACCAAACTTACTCTTGAAAGGTGAGCGAAAATGTGCTATTGGTTTTATTTCCATATTTTCTAATTTGCGCCAAAATTACACAATTAAATCCATTTTGAAAAGAAATAAAAAGAAAAAATTTGGTATTCCATGCTTTTTAATGTACCTTTGCAAGCAAAACAATCAAATCCATCAAGAAATGAAAATCCAGAAACCCCAATATGAGATTTGGGAACAAATCGCAGGAGAAGCAGGCATCTATAAGCAGATAGAGCGTGCCGGAAGAGTATGCTACAAGAGTGAAGACCATACAACAGACGATTCTGCCAGACCATTCGTTGAACGAATGATTCAGAGCGAGCACTTCGCCATGCTCGAACATGGCACGGTCTATCTCGTGTGCAATCATGGCGAGCTGCCACTTTATCTCACCAACAAGTTCTCACGTTGTCACACCGTCGAGGGCAAGGATTACATCACAACCAACATGCGCGTTCTTGCCGAGAACAAGTCACTCTCCGACCTGAAGTATCTCAGCAACTACGTGGCTGGCAGACATGAGCTGCGCATCACCGTGCATTTCACCACCCAGATTTCCATCACCCGCGAATACAATCGCCATCGTGCCAACTCCATGGCCGAGCAGAGCACACGCTACTGCAACTACACCAAGAACAAGTTTGGCAACGAGATAACCATCAACCTGCCAGAGTGGGTTTCCAATCAAGCCGACTTCGATGACGCAACTGCGGAAGTATCGCCCGAAACTTTCTCTTCACTCTGCCAGGAAGTAGCCGAAGGCAAGTCACAGCAATGGAGCAAACTGCAGTATTGGCTCTTTGCCAACCTCGCCGCAGAGTATGCGTATATGAATATGATCAATGCCGGTTGCAAACCACAGGAGGCACGAGCCATCCTGCCACTCGACTGCAACACCGAACTCGTGCATACAGCTTTCATCAGCGACTGGCGTCATTTCTTCGATCTTCGTGCTCTTGGTACCACAGGAGCCCCCCACCCTGATGCCAAACTTTTGGCCTATCCTCTCATGCTGGAGTTTCAGGAAAAGGGATATTTAGATGAAAAATAAACAAAACAACTGCCAAAAGATAAGATTTTCGGAATATCTGACATCATGTATCAAAGAATTACTTATCTTTGCAGTGTGTTTTTCATAGTATTAGATTTAAGGTTATCAAGGTTGGGGGCTACGGCGGTAGCCCCGTTTTTGTATAAACAGCCCTATAAACAGCCCTACAAGCATACGTATAACCACTTTTTTAAAGAAAAATCAAAAAAAGTTTCATAAATATTTGGCAGAAAGAAAAAATAGTCGTACCTTTGCAACCGCTAAAGAAAACCAAGCTGGTCATCTTGCAAGGAGAGATGGTAGAGTGGTCGATTACAACGGTCTTGAAAACCGTCGTACCGAGAGGTACCGGGGGTTCGAATCCCTCTCTCTCCGCAAAGTCCTGTAAGTCGAAAGATTTACAGGACTTTTATTTAATGGTCTATTTTCTTAAATGAGCCCAAATCCGATTGGGAGAAAACTTATGATGATGGAGGAAAGTTCTTTGGTTGGTAATTATGCGTCAAAATACACTTTTGGTTTATTTCAAGGCGATTTTTCCAGTTCATTTCTTGCAAGGAAGGATAAAAACATCTATCTTTGCAGTTAGATATTTAGCTTTGCAATAAACTATGGATATATTATACGGAACAAAAATAAACCAATTGCTTGCCAATACCGCACCGACAGGACTGTTGTTTGCTGACTGGCTAAAGAAGAAAGGATATTCTGTCCAACTGCAAAAGAAATACAGGGACTCTGGATGGCTGACAGCTATATGCAAAGGTGTGATGTGTCGCACTGGTGCCCGTTTGAATGCTTATGATGCCATAGCGTCATATAACAAACAGATGGGTGGCACCCTCAGAGTGGCTGCAATGTCTGCTTTGGAATATACGGGGTTCAACCATTATGTACCAATGGGAAAGCCTGTTCTGATGGTGGCAGCACCAACGTTCAAGACACCATTGTGGATGCAAAGTGATGTCTATGACGCTACCTTCCGGGTGTTTCACACAAATGCCTTCTCGTATACAGAGACAATAGAAAGAGTTACGGACAGTGGCACGTTATATGTTTCTTCTCCAGAACAAGCGTTCTTGGAGTGTCTAATCTTGGCTCCAAAGTCATACAGCTACATGGATCTGTACTATGTTATGGAGCAACTGACCACCCTACGTTCTGATGTTGTACAGCACTTGTTGGAAACTTTGGACAACAACAGAGTAAAGAGGATGTTTCTGTATATGGCTGAAAAGGCAGGTCATTTTTGGTTCGAAGAACTGCATCCCGAAAAGATAGATGTCGGGACTGGGAAAATCCAAGCTGCTACCAATGGTACATTTAATCGTAAATATAACATGACTATTCCAAAAGATTTAGAAGAATATGAGGGATAAGTACAAGAAGCAGGTCGCATTATTGATAAGAATTATGCCGTCTGTATATCGTATCAAGGAATTTGCTGTGCATGGTGGAACAGCCATTAATCTGTTCCATAAGAATTTGCCACGGTATTCAGTGGATATAGACCTTACCTATATTCCCATTCAAGATAGGACTACAAGTTTATGTACTATCAATGAAAGACTGCTTGAAGTCAAGAGGTACGTGGAAAGAACGATACCAGGGATTGTGGTCGTTCCCAAACCGAATGTATGGAAACTCCTATGCACATTAGGAGATGCAACCGTCAAGATAGAAGTGAATGGTACGAAACGAGGCATCATTGGTGATACAGTGGATATGTCATTGTGTGCCAAAGCCAAGGATGAGTTCAATATGGGCTGTAAGGCTCGAACTGTCTCTTTCACCCAATTATATGGCGGAAAAATCACTGCAGCTTTGAGTAGACAGCATCCTCGTGACCTGTTTGACTGTAAGTATATGGACATTAGATCTTTTGAGGATGTTAAAGATGGCTTTATGCTGTGCCTCTTAGGAAGTGACAAACCTATCATCGAGTCATTGCAACCCAATGAGATAGACCAAACGGATGCTTTGGAGAAACAGTTTGAGGGTATGTCAGACATAGCCTTTAGTTACGAGGACTATAAGCAAGCAAGATTGCAGTTGGTCAAATTGGTTCAAGAAGGCATGACCAAGGCAGACAAGGATTTTTTGCTTTCTTTTGAGAAAGGCTGCCCTGATTGGAGTCTGTGTAGTGCCGGTGATTTGTCCAAATATCCTTCTGTACAATGGAAATTGCTCAATATCAGAAATCTGAAGGAGCATAACATTCAAAAACATGAGCAGGGAATTAAAAAGTTGAAAGACTTCTTGTTTCCCAAATAGATAGAGTCATCCCCAAGGAAGCCTTGTAGCTTACTTGCAAAGTTAGTGTTAAACACGAGGAATTTATCTTTATTCTAATTGTTTTATACTAATTTTGTACCAATAATAGGATATAACGCTACATTGTGCTAAAGACGGCACTTGAATATCAACGAGTTACAGAAGATGGTAGAGTGATATAAAATCCCTCTCTCTCCGCACAGAGTCCAGTAAATCGAAAGATTTATGGGACTTTTCTTTTTTGTACTTTTAAGTAGTCCCCCCTTACCACCATATAAAGCGGTAAGTTATGTGGCATTTACGATGATATAAGAACTACTGCAAAAATAGTCGCATCATACGACTATTTTTGCAGTGATTTCATTCTTTTCTTTTATTTCAAACCAAGAACTCTACGGATTACCACATTTCTATTCGTTTATTTTGTGTAAATACACGTTATTAACGACTACAAAGTAAGAGGCTAAAAATAACTACTCAGCACCCCTATTGAAAATAGAAAGGCCTTGAAATATGAAAGCGGCTTCGATAGTCAATGAAGCCTATTGCGTAGAGCAATGAAAGCGGCTTCGTAAGCAGTTGAAGCCTATTGTATTATTCTGATAGAAACTATAAAAAAATATAGTTGACCACTTTATTAATAATACACGTTGACTCACAGTATTAACGTAACAACTCATGACAATATGGGTGTTGACTAATTCAAAGTGTTCATTCTGTTGGCAAAAAACTATAAAAAAGCGTTCACATTTCGGACTTTTGGTGCACCAAGGATTCACCATTTTATGCCATTTGTGACGTTTTTGTGAATACCTGTGAAGGGTGGGTTCACGCCCTGAATCCCCTCTGTTTATCGGACTTCCGACGCTGATGTGAAGGGTGAACCCTCGTTTCTTGCTTTCACACGCATACGCGAAAGAAAATAAATAAAGAAAGAAAACAGCTGTATGGGTAATGCCTTAAAAACATATAAAAGAATATATATATATTATAATAGACGTTCACAACTTCACAAAATGGTCTCAAGCCCGATAAGTTATTCAGGCCTGCCAATGACTTACAGAGATTTCCCGGTAAGTCATTGAGACATCTCAGTGACTTACCGGGACATGCTAACTATTATACTGAGGTTTCGTTTGTATGGAAGTTAAAGAAGTTAGAGAAGTTAAAGCCATATTCGGCCCACACGCCCTGAAGGGGCAGAAGCTCTTAGCCCAGGGAAGCGCCCTGGGTTATCATGGACGCAAGGTTGTCGCCCTGTAAGGTAGGGTGTTCAAAATCTATCAATTTTTTGACACGTTTTTTGCATCGAAATACAAGTTAATTCGCACGAAATCAACGTGTTAAGAATTCAAAAATGTGACTTTTTTTAGTTCTGCGCAATATTCGTGTCGATAATTATTGAAATATCAGTTAGTTAAACCGATTATTCGACTAAAAAACGTGCCAAATTTTAAACGGATTTTGAACACCCTACCTGTAAGGGCAAAAGCTTTAAAACTCCAGGCAATTTATAAAGCTTTTGCCCTTACAGGGCGCCTTGCTGATTGCCATTATACCCAGGGCGATGCCCTGGGCTAAGAGCTTCTGCCCCTTCAGGGCGTGCCAACAGTACAGGTTGAAATCGTTGTTATAGTCCTGGTTACTTTTTGACTGATACTTCTGCCTCTTCAGGGCGTGCCAACAGTACAGGTTGAAATCGTTGTTATAGTCCTGGTTACTTTTTGACTGATACTTCTGCCTCTTCAGGGCGTGCCAAC
>NZ_VZAD01000066.1 GCF_009495355.1 Segatella copri | reverse complement strand
ATTCACGCTGCATTTATATCGTATTAAACACTCGGTTATCCCGAATTGGGGTAATCCTTACGACATCCACATTCCTTTGGTCTTCATGGGATGGCACATTCAGCATGGTGCCACTACCCAGCCTCACTACATGACCGACATTGCCGCCACCGTAAGTGCCCTGCTCCACATCCAGGCACCCAACGGCTGCATCGGAACACCTATATTCTAATGGAATTTCAGATACAAGTTTTATAAAGTATCAAGGGGTTAAGACATTAGAATGTCATAGCTTCTTACAACATCCTGACTGAGTCATTTTGTTCAAAGTCATTTTGTTCAAAATCGATTTTCAGTCAGGATTTGTTTTTATCTAATTCTTGATAAAACAAAAAAATCTTGATAATATTTTCTGTTATCAAGACTCATCATCATCATTGATGATTTTCAGATAGTCATCGTAGCTGATAAACCTACCGCCCATGGAACGGAGATGCGGAGTCTCGAGTTGGCAGTCGATGAGTTTCATTCCCTTACGCTGCATGAAACGGGCCAGATAGATGAGCGCCAGCTTGGAGGCTGAGGGAACGAGCGAGAACATACTCTCGCCAATAAACACAGGGCCGATGGTGACGCCATAGAGTCCGCCCACGAGCTGATCGGTAGCATCGTCCCACACTTCTACACTCGAGGCAAAGCCCTGACGATGAAGCTCCGTATAAGCCTTGATCATATCGTCGCCCAGCCAGGCTCCATCCTGCTCGATGCGCAGTTTGCTGCACTGTGCGATGACGTCGTCGAACGCCTCATTGATGCTGTAGCTGTACTGGTCTTTGTTGATGAGCGTGCGCATGGAGTGGCTCACGTGTATCTCTTCGGGGAAGATGACGAAACGCTGCATAGGACAATACCACAGAATATCAGGCTGGTCGCGAAAACTGTACCAGGGGAAGATGCCGTGGCAGTAAGCCAGCAGCAGGCGGTCGATACTTAAATCGCCGCCCACAGCAAAGAGTCCGTCCTCATCGCCTGAGCGTGGGTCGGGAAACGTGGGATAAGGCGTTGACTCGTCTATCTGAAATATCATTGTTCTTTTTTTGAGTATTAATTGCAAATGGAGAGTTAGAGAAGTTAAGGAGTTAGAGAAGTTAACATCTTAACTATATCACCAGCTCCTTGCCTTCGAGCTTAACCACTGCCTTTCCACCCTTCTTCAGCTTGCCGAAGAGAAGAGCCTTCATGAGCACAGGCTTGAGGCGGTTGCCGATGACACGATCCATCTCGCGGGCGCCATACTCCTTGGTGAATCCCCACTTTAGGAGTTGCTCTCGCGTCTGAGGTGTAAGCTCGATACTGACGCCCTTGGCGCTGAGTTTGTCGGCGAGCTGGGCAAGCTTCTTGTCGAGGATAAGCTCTGCCATGTGCCTGTCCATATCGTGGAACACCACAGTGTCGGAAAGACGGTTGATGAACTCGGGGCGGAAGGTTTTCTTCACCTGTGCGAGCATCGCCTGACCACGACTCACATTGCCTGCGAAACCGATGTTGGCCTGCGAGGCATACTGAGCTCCGGCATTAGAGGTCATGATGAGGATGACGTTGCGGAAGTCAGCCTTCTGACCCTTGTTGTCGGTAAGTCGGGCATAATCCATCACCTGGAGCAGGATGTTGTAGATGTCGCTGTGTGCCTTCTCTATCTCGTCGAGCAGAAGCACGCAGTTGGGCGTCTTGCGGATAGCGTCGGTGAGCTGTCCACCGTCCTCGTAGCCCACATAGCCTGCCGGCGAGCCAATGAGTTTGGCAACGGCATGCTTCTCGGTGTATTCGGACATATCGAAGCGCACCAGTTCGATGCCCAACTCGCGGGCGAGGACGCGTGCCACCTCGGTCTTGCCCACTCCCGTAGGTCCTACGAAGAGAAGCGACGCCATAGGCTTGTCGTCGTCGATGAGTCCTGCCTTCGCCATCATCACGGCTTCCACCACCTTGTCGACGGCTGTGTCCTGACCATAGATCTTGTCGAGCATTCGTTGGCGCAGCGATGCCAGGGCAGAGTTGTCTTCGTCCTTGATGGCGGCAGCGTCTATCTTGCACACCTTGGTGAGAATCTGCTGAATGACGGCCTTGGTGACATAAGAGCGCTGGCGGTTGGCAGGATGCACCTCAAGATAGGCGCCGGCCTCATCCATGAGGTCGATGGCCTTGTCGGGCAGGAAGCGGTTGCTGATGTATTTGTCGCTGGCCCGCACCGCATATTCGAGGGCGTCCTTGCGATAGGTGACGCCATGATAGATATTGTACTTATGCTGCAGCCCCTCGAGAATCTTGATGGCTTCGTCGACGGAAGGCTCCTTGATGTCGATCTGCTGGAAACGGCGCACGATGCCCTTGCTCTTCGCCATGTAGCGGTTGTACTCCTCGTAGGTAGTGGAACCAATGAAGCGGATGTCGCCAGCCTCGAGATACTGCTTGAGCATGTTGGAGGCATCAGGTCCGCCATCCGATCCCCTTCCGGCTCCTATCATGTTGTGAATCTCGTCGATATAGATGATGACATTGCCCTCCTTGGCAGCTCCGTCCATCACCATCTTGATGCGTTTCTCGAAGTCGCCACGATACTGCGATCCGGCAAGCATCTGTCCGATGTCCATGCCGTAGATGCGGGCTCCCTTGAGGCGGTCGGGCACCTGATTCTCGTTGATGAGTTTGGCAAGTCCGAAGACGAGGGCTGTCTTTCCCACACCAGGCTCGCCCACGTGCAGCGGATTATTTTTCTCGGCACGGCAGAGCACCTGTATGGTGCGGTCGAGTTCTTTCTCGCGGCCGATAAGCGGATTGTGCTGGTCTACCTTGTCGGAGATGCAGGTGACGAGCTTATGCCAGTCGGAGGGATGGCGTTTTCCGGTCTGCCAGCCTTCAGGGTCGTCATACTCATCGTTGTCGATGCCGTCGTCTTCATCGTTGTCATCGTCGTCATCATACCAGAAGTCGCCGTCATCACCGTCTTCGTCGTCATCATCGAAGTCGGAACTTCCGCTTTCTATAAATGCCCTCATCTCGTTCATCAACTCTTCATCGCTGAGACCGCCTTCGCTCTCATTCGCCAACAGGGGAGAGAATTTGCTAAGCTCTTTCATTTCCGGGTCTTCCTCATCGGGAAACTTTTCGCCTACGAGTCGGGTGAACTTCTCGCCCTGCTCACCGATGTACTTGTCGATGAGAAAGGGAGCCTCTGTGTAAGGAAGAGTCAGCATGGCAGTGAGGAAATGAGTCACATTGAGTTTCACCCCAGCTCCGCCAGCCAGGTTGACCAGATAGGCAGAGCTGTGCATTGCCTTGAAAAGCACCGAAGGCTCGGGCTTCACATGAGAGAATTCTTTGGGAATGCGCTCCTGCTGCTTAAGCCACGCGTCGAGTTCCTGACGCATGGACTTTTGGTCGATCTTCATCCGGCGCATGATACGGACAACCTCGGGATGGTCGATGATGCTCAACAGCAGATGCTCGGGCATGAGAAACTCGTGATGGTATGAGACTACATTGTCCATTGCCTTGTAAAAGAAGAAGGACATGGATTGGGTAAGTCCTGGGAATAATTCCATAGCTATACTTATTTTTTACTCAACTTTGCAAAATCAATTTTTCACACAGGCTCAATGGTAAATTCGAGAGGATACTTTGCCTTGTCTATCTTCCTCCTCGCCTTCTCCACCTTGCTCTTTGCCACGTCATAGCTGTAGATGCCTACCGAGGCTTTCCCCTCGCGATGGGCCTTGAGCATGATGGCATTGGATTCCTCGGCGGCCTTGAAGAAGCATGTGTACAGAATGTCGACGACAAATTCCATCGGTGTGACGTCGTCGTTGTGTAGAAGTACCTGATAACGTTTAGGCTTCTTGATTTCAAGATCCTGACGTTCTTTTACTGCTGTTTGTCCTTGTGCCATAATTCAAATGCGTTTGTTATGTTGCTAAGAGAGAATGAGTCTTTTTGATAGTTCTACTCTGCGTAGGCATGAGTGATTTCCACCACATACACATCGTGGAAGCCGCCCTTGGCGCCATACCACTGCAGAAGGTCTTTGTCGATAAACTTTTCTGCCGACATACTGTCCTTATAGAGTTTTCTGCACTCCAAGGTGAGTCGGGCCTGTTCGAAACCGATACTGCCACCCTCCAAGACGACGGGCTTGAGTCCTGTGGCCTCACACTTGTCGAGGTCGCGTCCACTCTTTGAACCGCAGAAATTGTATATCTTGCGTGCTTCCTCGCTATGCCCCAAGAAAGAGAGTGTCATGGTGTCGTTGGCCTCTATGAGCTCGTGTGTGAAGCGCTCGGGACGAATGAACACCACTGCCACGGGCTTGTTCCACAGCCAGCCCAGGCAACCCCAAGAAGCTGTCATCATGTTGAACTTGTCCTTGTTGCCTGCAGCCACAAGAATCCACTCCTTCCCTATCGTCTCAAAAACATTGTCGTTGATTTGCTTAATGTCTATCTGTTTCATATCTATATTATATTTAATAAGGTGAAACTCACCTTTATGTTGTGTCATTAGCAGAGCCTTCACATTTGCGAAAGTTGAGTGCAAAGATATCGCAAGCGAGCGCAATGAAAGCTTGCTTTCAAATTGCCGAGCGCAGGATATCTTATGCAAAGATAATAAAAAACTGCGTATAATTGTAAGGAATAGGATTTTTTACAAGATTTTTTTTTACTTCTATAACTTCTGAAGTTCAGTTAAAAATCTCACACTCAGGGATGAAAATAAATTCCCAATCTCTTCGTTTAATCAGATTTTTGCAGTACCTTTGCAGGCCGAAAGCCCATGGCAAAACAGCCAAAGGCTTATTTTTTAATCTTTTTATACATTCATTTTTAATGTACAAATCAATTTTTAACAAGCACAACTGCCTGAAGTTCAACCGCTTCTCCAACAAGGGCTATGCTCTTTTCTCCGTTTTGGGAAAAGAGGTGCTCGTGGGCGCACTCAGCGTTGCCACACTCAGCCATGCCAAGGCTGAAGGCATCAGCACAGAGGGTGTAAAGGCCGACTCTACCCTGTATAAGGGAGGAAAGGCTTACGAGCTCGACGCGGTGAACGTTACCGGCTCACGTGCTCCAATGACTGTTGAGCAGTCTCCCAAGATTGTGTCTGTCATTACCCGCGACGATATTCATCGTGCGGCTGCGCAGACCATCAATGATGTTTTGAAATTAGCTACTGGCGTGGATGTCCGTCAGCGCGGTGGCTTTGGTGTACAGACGGATATCTCCATCAATGGTGGAACCTTCGACCAGATTACCATTCTCCTGAATGGCGTCAACATCTCCAATCCACAGACGGGTCACAATGCTTCCGACTTTCCTGTTGCCCTTGCCGACATCGATCACATCGAAGTGCTCGAGGGTGCTGCTTCTCGCATTTTCGGAACATCAGCCTTCAATGGCGCCATCAACATCGTGACTCGAAAAGCACAAAACGATGGAGTGGCAGCACTCGTAGAGGGTGGATCGTTTGGCAGCTTCGCTACACAGGGGCGCCTACAGTCTTCATTCACCACAGGCAAGTGGACACACGCCTACTCTGCCAGTGGTGGCTACAAGCGCTCGGATGGTGGCACGGAGAACAGCGACTTTGAGAAAGGACAGGGCTTCGGACAAGTCAACCTGAGCTACAACCAACGCTTCGATATCAACGCACAGGTGGGATATGCCCAACAGAGCTACGGAGCCAACACATTCTACAGCGCCAAGTTCAACAACCAGTATGAGAAGACCGACCACACAATGGCATCGCTCAACCTCAACCTGCACAACCCACACCAGACGTGGCAAATCGCTCCACAGTTCTATTACAACAACTTCAAGGACCACTATCAGCTGACACGCGGCAAAGCGGGGGCTGCAGCGGGTGAAAACTACCACGACCTGGATGTATATGGAGGCGGACTAAATGCCAATATAGCATGGATGTTAGGTAAGACAGCCGTAGCGTTCGATATCAGCAAGGAGCGCATCTACTCTACTGCCCTCGGCGAGCCACTGGCAGAAGAAGACTATAAGAACATTCACGGAACCGACCGACAGTACACACGCAAGGGCGAGCGAACCAATACCAACATCATGCTGGAGCACAACTTCATCTTCGGAGGTTTCACACTCTCGGCAGGTGTCCTCGCCAATAAGAACACAGGACTTGACAACGACTTCCGTTTCTATCCAGGTATAGACATGAGCTACCGTCCTGACGACAACTGGAAGTTCTTTGCTTCCTGGAACAAGGCGCTGCGTATGCCTACCTACACCGATCTATATATCAGTAATGTGGTGCAACAAGGCGACATCACACTAAGCCCTGAGAAAAACTCTACTTTCAAGATAGGTGCACAGTACCGACAGAAGGGGTTGGCTGCTACGATAAGCGGATTCTATGCACACGGCACCAACATGATAGATTGGGTACAGACCTCGGAAACCGAACTCGCCGACAGCAAATATCACGTGATGAATATCGGAAAACTCAACAACATGGGCTATAACCTCGATGCCACTATCTACATGAGAGAGCTCATACACAACTGCTTCATCACACGCATCAAGGTGGGATATGCCTATATCTACCAGGATCATAAAACCGATGCCGACATTCTCAAGTCGCTCTATGCTTTGGAATATCTCAAGCACAAAGCTGTCTTCGGCTTGGATCATCAGATATGGAAAAAGCTTTCTGCTTCATGGGCGGTGCGCTGGCAACAACGCATGAATGGTTACTCTCCCTACACCAAGGTGGACTGCAAGCTCATGTGGGATGAGAAGAAATATAGCATCTACGTGAAGGCCGATAATATCACTTGCCATCGCTACTACGACCTCGCTGGCGTGAAGCAGCCAGGACTGTGGATCATGGCTGGTGCCAGTGTCAACCTCGGTTGGTAATAAACTGGCAATATAATAAAAACGAGCCTTGAAGCGAACTTTTCATCAGTTACTTCAAGGCTCGTTCCTTTTTTAGTCGGAGTTCGTATAATTCTACCTACTTTTATTCCGGTTTCAGATATTTTCCGTTCACTTTTATCGGTTCGAGATGGATTCCCACATGGGTATCTGCGCCGAAGTGCTGCTTCAGTTTTGTTTCTATATGAGTAGCATGCTCATGCGCCTCATAAAGCGAAAGAGAACCTGGCATGCGGACATGCATCTCGATGGCAATCTTGTTTCCGATGCGACGGGTACGCAGGTTATGAATCTCTTCCACTCCCCGCTCTTCGTTCGCAATCTTCAGAATTTCATCTTCCTCCATTTCCGGAAGACTGGCATCCGTCAGTTCTTTCACAGACTGCATCACCAGTCCCCAGGCGGCCTTGATGATGAAGGCACTCACGATGATGGCAGCCAGCGGATCGAGCACCGCCCACTTTTCTCCCAGGATAATGGCGCCGCCTATACCGAACATCGTTCCGATACTTGACAAAGCATCGCTGCGATGATGCCAGGCATTCGCCACAACTGCCTCGGAATGATATTTCTTTCCGGCTTTTACCGTAAACTGATAAGCCCACTCCTTCATCACGATACTTACTATGGCAGCAATCAAGGCTACAACGCCCGGCTGCCGCAATGTCTCGCCGCAGATGGCACGATAGGTCTTGGTAACACCAGAATAACAGATCATCACACCCACCACGAAGAGCGAAATGCCGATGATGGCAGTGGCAAGCGTCTCGTATTTGCCATGCCCATAATCATGGTCTTTATCCTTCGGCTTATTGCCCAGTTTTACGAATACCAGTACCACCACATCGGTAGCGAAATCGGTGAGCGAATGGATGGCATCGGCTATCATGGCGGCAGAATGTCCCAAGATGCCTGCGGCAAACTTCAGCACAAGCAACAGCACATTGATGATGCTGCCTGCTATTGTTACCTTGTAAACTGATCTTAATCTCTGTTTCTCATCCATCATAACATTCATGTTTTTGTATAATTGGGCGGCAAAGATAGCTTATTTTTGTGAAAACGGAAAAGATAAGAGATTAAAAAAGATAAAAAAATCATGTATTATCTGAGTTACCTACTCGTTCAGGTCTCTCGGCTTGCCTTCCAGACTCTGGTCGGCAATCTGTTTCTGGTCCTTGGCAAGATAATGCTTGCTGCTGTCGATGGCAATGAACACGCCGTCGCTTATGCCTCTGACTCCCTTCTGTGGGGCAAAGGTTACGATGCGGCTGTCGAACTCGCCGATATAGTCGAGACAGCCTGTGGCAGCATCCATCCACCACACATTCTTCCTATCACCCGACACCTTGCCAAGGTCTATCTTCATGGGCACACAGTTGTAGTTGTACACCATCAGGTAATCCTTGCCACGGGTGGCAAGCAGACGGTTGTAGCGTTCGCCATTCCTGCCCACAATGATGCTCTGGTCGGGCACCCGCTCGAAATAAGGCATGGTGAGCATCAGGTTCTTGAGATGCTTCATCTGATTGAAGCCAGGGTCATCAAGAGCCTGATACCAAGTTTTCTCCGAGCCGCTGATGCCATAACTCGTGGGATAACCAGGCTTCAGCATCTGCATGATGGCGTTATGACCATAGGTGTGACCACAAGAGCCGGCAAAAACACTCCAATAGGCATAGCGACGCACATCGTAGTCTTGCCAACGCTCTTCACAAGGGTCGTGTAGTCCTTTGGGGATATCCTCATAGCTGGGCTCTGCATCGAGCACAGGCTTCATGGGGTTATAGGCCCAGGTTGAGTCCACATACATCCAGTTGTCCTCCTCAGTATTGTCGGGAATGGGATAGTCCTTGTTGCCCATGCGCTGTCCATACTTGCGGTGTCCACTCTGAAAAGCATGGAAGTCTATCCACGGAGCTTTGCTCCACCACTTAGCTGAGGTATAACGACCACGGGGATGATACGTCATTAGGTGGTTGTGGTCGATGCTCTTGATGGAACTTGCCAACGATTCCCATACCTCGGGGTGGATGTCGCCCTGTATGTCGCCACCCATCACCCAGATGATGTTGGGCGAGTCCTTGTATCGGTTGGCCAGGAAACTGCCGTAAGCCTTGGCTTGGCGTGCATTGATATTACCTGCCTTCACCTGTGAGCCCCATATAGTCACCATACCGATATAGATACCATTCTGTTCGGCCAGTTTGATGATATAATCCATGTGATCCCAATAGCTGTACACACCATCGGGATCGGCCTTCGTCAAGTCCCATCCAGCTGGCAGCGAGGGTTGTCCATAGATGTTATAGGCAGGGGTTCCGTTCATCACCTGCACCAAGACAGTGTTGAAGCCTGCCGCACGGCATTTCTGAAGGTAATACTGTGCTTCCGAACGATCGAGACGTTCGGGGAGAAGCCAGCCTGTATCTCCCAGAAGGAAGAAGGGGGTACCATCTTTCAACTGAAGGTAGCGATGGTTGGCAGACACCATCAGTCTACCATGACTCCAGGGCTTTACATGGGTTGCGGCATGGACTGTGGCAGTGAGTAGGCAGACCACAGTCATGATGGTCAAGGTCTTGAATGTTTTCTTCATTGTTTCTGTAGCTTTAAGTCTTCTTAGACTTATAACGCAAAAAAAAGCTGGTTATTGTGATTCTGCGTGCGTAGATTTCTTGCGGGCTGCCATCATGATGTAGACGAGCAAGACGAGGAAGGCAACAAGAATGCTCAACATCTGGGTTGTCGAGATAAAATCACGAAGGAAACTCTTATCTTTTGAAGATGCTACGAACCACAAACCAAGCATGAACAAAGAGCGTAGTGAGCAGCCCGTAATGGGTGCGCATCACCTCGAAGCGCTCGCGAAGAGAAGCACGATGGTTCTGCACCGACATACCTCCATCGAGATAATGGGTGATGACAGCACCCACATTGCGCAATGGCAGGTGAAGCCTTGCAGACTCTTTCATCACACGTATGCACCAGTCTACATCGGCTGAATAACGATAGCTGAGATTGTAATGGATGGCTTTCGCTAAGTCGGTACGGGCATAGAATGACTGATGGCAAACCAACATACCCCAACGAAACGAACGCCAAGACAGGTGAGCAGGTGGCTGCAAACGTCGATGATGCAGAAAGCGCCCTGTTGCATCTACAATGTCGGTATCGCCATAGAGCACACCAGGAAGCACTTCACCTTCACCCACACAACCTGCTACATACTCCAATGTTTCGGCAGATGGAAACACATCGCCAGCATTGAGAAACACTAAATAGTCGCCCGTGGCTCGGTCTATCGACTTGTTCATCGCATCGTAGAGTCCTCGGTCGGGCTCCGACACGACAACGATGTCGTGGGCATTCTCGCCCTTGCTTATCTTGTGCTGGTAGGCTCTTACCATGGACAGGGTCTTGTCGGAAGAGCCTCCGTCCATGATGATGTGCTCGATGCTGCAATAGGTTTGTTTCTTCACGCTGTCGAGGGTTCTCTGCAGCACCCGTTCTGCGTTATAGGTACAGGTGATGATGGTGAATTTGATCATATACGGTAGTTTTTATAGGCCATCGCCTGATTGTAGACTTCGATGTACTTGAGTGCCACGACGTGCTGCGAATAGCTGGACGACACCTTGTGCAGACAGTTGCTGCGCACCTCGTCGGCATCGGCTTCGAAGAGCACCCAGTGGATTCCTTCCGCCAGATCGGCTGCATCACGATAGTTGGCCACATAACCGTTCTTGCGATGATCTATCATCTCGGGAATGCCGCCTACCTTGAAACCTACGCTGGGCACGCCGCAAGCCATCGCCTCCATGATGGTATTGGGCAGATTCTCGGAAAGCGAGGGAAGCACAAAGACATCTGCCGAACGATAAATATCGGCGATGCGACGGTCGTCGCTCACGTATCCCAACGAGATGGACGGGAAGGGCAACTTGCCCTCCAGTTCCTCGCTATGGCCGCCAAGGATGGCGACACAGGTGTTGTCGCGCATCTCGGGATATTTGTCTGCCAGCTGCTGGCAGGCTTCCATAAGATAATTCATGCCCTTGTAGGGATTGGTGGCTCGCTGGGCTATGAAGAGGATGATGCGCTTGTCGGCTGGCAGGATGGCACGGGTGCGGGCTTCCTGACGATCGGCTGGACAATATACTCGGGAGTCGATGGGATTGGGGATGCTTACCACTTTCTGCCCGGAGAGAAGCAGACTCGACTTCGCCTCGCCTGCCAGCCACTTGCTGCAAGCCACAAAGAGGATGTTGTTCTGCCTGTAGAGATTCTGCTTGCGGCACCACACCTTGGCTGCCAAATCGCCCCAAAAGCCTCCTGAAGGCAGATACTTGCACTTCGCGCAACCGCTGTGGAACTTGTTGCACCCCATGGTGAGATGGCACAGCGAGGTGGCTGGCCACATGTCGTGCATGGTCCATACCACGGGCTTTCCGCTCTTGAGTATCTTGCGGATAGAACCCAATGAGAGCATGCCCTGATTGATCCAGTGCAGATGGATGATGTCGGCCTCCCTGAACTCAGGCAAGCCCGTTATGTCGTAACCCGAATTGGCGATGTCGACGTCGAAGAGATGAAGCTTGGAGAAGCGCATGTGCCAGAAGATACACCAACGCTCCCACAGGAAATGCCACTGTCCGAAGATGGAACGGGGCATTTGAGCCACTGTGATCGACTCTGTCTCCTTATCGCGCACCAACATCTTGGCCTTAACTCCATTGTTGTTAAGAGCATCCATCAGACGGTTGGCTGCTACTGCGGCGCCACCGGTCTGCTCGCTTGTATTTACTATGAGTACTCGCATCGTTTGCATGTTTTATTATTCGACTGCATGCTTGCCCGGCTCGACACGGCAGGACGTATGCAATCTTACACATGTGCAAAGATAATGCTATTTGGGGAAAACACAAAACAAAAGACACTACAAAATGATAAGTGTCACTAAAAAAACACGCTGCAACTCTCAACGAGCTGCAGCGTATCATTATGTTTAACTTTAATTTTTCTAATCCAAAGGCAATCTCACGATCCCCTTTGTTATCTGTTAAACAATCTACCTTAAAACCTAATAACTAAAAACCTAAATCTATTACTACTAACCTAAACAATCTATTAACCTTTTGACGATGCAAAGATACAACATTTTTTGCTATATCTCCAAACATTTTGAAAGGAAAATGATAGATTTTAGTGTTTATTTGATATAAATCAATCAAATGTGCCCGAACACAACACATTTTAATCATCCATTAACGGTCGTTAAGCTTTCACTATGAGAACCGTGGCATAAGCCGATATTCCTTCCATTCTGCCCGTGAAACCCAGCTTCTCGGTAGTGGTTGCCTTGATGGAGATGTTGTCCTCGTCAGTGTTCATCACTTCTGCCAGACAGGCTTTCATGGCTGGCACATGAGGATTGAGTTTAGGGCGCTCTGCACACACTGTGGCATCGATGTTGCCCACCTGATAACCCTTGGTGGCTATCAGTCCGATGGTCTTGCGAAGCAATATCTTGGAATCGACATTCAGCGTCTCGGCCGAAGTGTCAGGGAAATGATAGCCGATATCGCGCATATTGGCTGCTCCCAAGAGTGCGTCACAAATGGCATGTATCAGCACATCAGCATCGCTGTGCCCCAACAAGCCCAACTCATAATTTAGTTTGATGCCGCCAAGCCAAAGCTCGCGCCCTGCCACCAACTTGTGGACATCATAGCCGAATCCTACTCGAATATTCATCATTTTGGGGTTTATCTTCTCTTGAACAGGTCCTTGATGCCATCCATATCAAAGGTGAGCGAAAAGCGCAACGTCTGGTCGAGCGGATTGCTCTTGGCGGTGGCTACTACATAACCGGCATCGAGCTGGAACACACTCATCTTGAAACCGGCACCGACGGTAAAGTACTTGCGGTTGCCCTTGTTCTCGGCTTCGTGATGATAGCCTGCACGGAGCGAGAACTTGTCATTATAGGTGTACTCTGCTCCTACGCCATAGTAAATCTCCTGCAGCTCTTCCTTGAATCCGCCTGGCGCATCGCCGAAACTCTTGAAAATGCCTCGGATAGCTGAAATATCATTATACTCGCGATGCACGCGGTCTTCATATTCTGAATTGTCCTCTCCCTCTTCCTGCTTGGGAACGGTAGGTACCAACAGCTTGTTGGCATCGGCAGCAATGGTGAGGCGGTTGTACTCGTCGATAGGAATCATCAGCGAGGCGCCCAATCGGAGGTTGGCTGGCAAGAACTCGCTGTACTCATTGCCGCTAAACTTGATCTTACTACCGATGTTGGAGATGTTGAGACCGATACCCAACTGGCACTCACGCTGGCCGATGTTGATATAGTTCTGATAATAGGCTGCAATGTCGGCAGCGAAGGCGGAAGCGGGAGAATTGTCCTCGCGCTCATCAAAACGCATGTCGGAATAAATCCAGCGCAAAGCGGCAGAGAGTGAGAATGTCTCGCTCAGCATCAGCGAGTAAGCTACGTCGAGCGACATCTCGTAAGGATTGATAGTGGTTCCTTCTCCCGACTCGGCTCCCTCGTAAGAGGTGTAGACTTTACCCAGATTGAAATAGCGCAACGAACTCGACACGGCGCTGTGGTCGCCAATGCGGTAATAGCCTGCCAAATAGGCAAGGTTCATATCGTTGACCAACGAGCGAAGCCAAGGTGTGAAGTTGAGCGCCACTCCTGCACGCGAGATACAGAAAGGATATTTGGCAGGGTTCCAGTACTGAGAGTTGACATCTGGGTCGGTGGCCGCACCCACGTCTCCCAAACCGCCGCCACGGGCATCAGGAGCTATGGTCTGCGAAACGACCGCATAGTTGACAGGATTGAAAAGATCCTTCTTTTCCTGAGCACTCGCCTGCAGAGAGAGCTGCACCATGAGCACCGCCAGTAATATTCTGAATGCTTTGTTCATATCTTCTTTGTGGTTTATTATTCTGTTGCCTAAAATAAAACGCAGAAGCAGCCTTTTTATTTTGCCGTGCGCCTTATTTGTTGTTAATATCCTCTTATTTTCTCAACTTTCGCTGGGTTCTGAAGTTATAGAAGTTCTGTTATTGTTTTATCGCCTGTCTTATCTGTTGCTGATGACAATGAGCTTCTTCGTCTTCGACACATAGCTGCTGCCTTCCGACGACACTTTGACACGATAGAGATAGACGCCCGTCTGCAGGGGGCGGCCACCATCTACCGACAAATCCCAGTCGACCGTATAATTGCCCGTAGCCGACACTCCGCTCTCGGCATGACGCCACATCTGTCTGCCTGCCGCATCGAAGAGTTCGATGACTACATCCATGTTGCTCTCCATACGGTCATGACTGATGATGAACGTGGTGGAAGTACGGGCTGGATTGTTGGTCACGCCGATGTTGAAGAGCTGCGGACGCAAAACTTTCACCACGTTGAAGTGAAGCACGGCTGTTGAGCTGTTGTTCTGAATGTCCCATGCGCGGAACTGCAGTCTGTGAGGTCCTTCCTCCAACTCGGGAATACTATAAAAGGTGGAGCCACTGGTATAGGTTCCGAAATCGTAGCTGAAGTTGTTGTTGAGCGTATAGGTCTTCGCCATGTCGCCATCGATGACGAGCTGAAGGTCGTGACCTATTCCGCTGCCGGCTGCATTGATGCCGTCCTTATCCTTGATCTCTGCCACAAAATAAGGCGTGCTGTTCACATTTCCACCATCAACAAACGAAGGCGAGTTGAGATAGCAATAGATGGAAGGGCCTACCGAATCGTTCTTTGCCTCGGCACTTCCTCCCACAATAAACTGGTCGCAGGAGCCATTGGCTCTGATGGTCTTATCGGTATTCAGGGCATAGAGATTGATCATTCCCTGACCATCGGCATAGTTGATGTCCTTGGGCACGGCAAACGTCAGCTCGAAACTGCTGTTGCGAATGCTGTCGGAACCATGATAGAGCGTCTTGGTGCGGTCTAAATACTTGAACGCCACCTCTGCGCCGTCATTGCTGGTGTTGTTCAGCTTACAGGTTATCTCTTCCTGAGTGTCACGCACCGTTGCTGTCACCACACCATTGAATCCTTCTACTCCTGCCACATGTCCTTTCATCTTGATCACAGATCCTGCCTTGACCGTAGGCATCGTTCCTGAACCGACAGCCACACCGTCGATTTCGTCGACCACAACCTGGGCTGTAGGAAGATTGAGCGACAGGGCTGGATCGCCCAACAGCGAATACTGCAGGTGGTTCTCGGTATTGTCCTGTTCGGGACTCGTCTTGTTGGGGTCTTCCCGGGTAGGGGTCGGATAACGGTTGGTTCCCAACATCACGTCGTTCTGCGCCAGTCGGTGAGCCTCGCCTAAAGCAATGGGCTTGCCGTCCTGCAGGGAGAGCACACGCTTCATGAAAGCATGGTTGATGTATTTGTTGGCGGATGTGAAAACGGTACGGGCCGTTCCATAGAAAGCTACGGCTCCGCCCTTCTCGTTGAGCACGGCTGCCTCGCCTATTGTTTCCGTTACGCCGTCGAAAGGCATAATGTCGCAGGCTGCTGTCACCCACAATGGCAGATTGGAGGTGCGCGACTCGCTAAAATCGCTCAATCCAAGTACTGACTCGTGCGAGATGAGGGTGGTGTTGCCATGCCCTCCATAGTCCATGACCAAGGCTCCGTTGGCCTGTTGCTGGCGGATGATCTTGCTCACCTCTGGATATGTATTGCCAGTGGCTGAACTCTCACGGGTATAGGCGTCCCACATCACTTTCTTGATCAGGAAATTGGGATAATCCCTGCCCACGCTATTGGCCACAGAGTCGACATCCTGCATGTGGATATTGTCATTTCCATCGTCACCCATGAACATGATGGTGTTCTGCCAGGCTCCGCCATTCTGATTCTTGCTGTAATTGATGGTCTTGTCGACCATGATTTTCGCCTCGGCTACTGTGGTTACCGGGAATCGGCCCACGCCTACGTCCTGCAGCTCACGTCGTGCGTCGGAACCTGCACCTTCGGCCAGGATGCCCATCCAGCTGTCACCTGCATAGCAGGTTGTCTCGCTAAACGAGTTCTCGCTCTCATAGACGAGAAGGTAATCGTCTGGATCAAACCGCTTGCAGTCGGCTGTGAGCATGCGGTTGTCCCAAACGCAGTCGCCAAAGAGCAACAGATACTTAGGCATGTCGGCCTCTGTCGCAGCTCTGTCCTGCAACATTCTGAGATAGCGACGATAGGCATTGGCATCGGGTGTGCCACTCGAGAACTCATTGTACAGTTGGTCGGCGGCAACTATATTCACCCGCATACCGTCATGACTCTCATGGAACTCCTTTAGGCGCTGTGCCTGCTTCAACAGTGCGCCTGAGGAGGGAACGATGATGACCAGGTCGGCCTGACCGTCAGCATGAAGATCCTGATTGGTAATGTTCTTCACATAAGTGGCTGTAGGATGCTTTCCCGACAGAGGCGACAGCGGAATCGCCTTCTCCCAAGCCATCGACACATAGTCAAGACGGGCTGTCTCACCGCTCACATTCACGATGGTGACGGTGTCCTTGGCGTCTATCCTAAGATTGTCGAGCGAATAGGTGCCACCCACCTGCCCTGCCTTGCAATAATCCAGAATACGAACATTCAAGGTACCTATGTCCTTGCCGTTGAGCAGAATGCGTATTTGGTTATTTCCTCCTGCCGAGACATTGACGGTAAGGCGTCCTTTCTGACTGCCAGTGGTGTTGGTGATCACTACCTGCTGACTGCCGCCCACGCTGATGGGCGTAGGGTCGAAGAGATTTCGTCCGCCATTATACCAGCTGTAGCCATCGACCTCGTAAAGCGAATGATAGTCATCGGGCGACGGATAGAAAGAGGAAACAAAGGCTGCCGAGTCGACCGTGGCAGGCTCCTCGTCGCTCTGGGTAATAAAATAATAACCGTAATCGGAATAAGGATTGCGTCGGCGGACAGTCGATGAGTTGGACGTCCAGCTGACAGGACCCTTGGCATAAAACAGATGTTTTCCGCCTACGACACACTGGGGCACTTCCTTCAAATCATCGGTGCGGGCCAGGTCGTTGGCATAAAGAGCCTCGTTCTGCAGATTGCCGCCATAGCCATAAATCTTCACCTTATTGATATTGGAGAAGCCTGCCTGACGAACCGTGGCATCGGTAAGCTGGTAAACACCTGAAGAGCTGACTCTTATCTTTGCCCACTTGCCCGAGGCAAGTAAAGAATGTTCGGCATAGATGTCGGCTGCCGAGGCATAAGCCTTGTCGTTCTTGCGTTGGCGCAGCACGCTGTTCTTCACGGCCTTTGCCTTGACATCGAGCATGAAACTCACCAGCATCTGATATTTATTGTTGCGGAAAACCAATGGGCAGAAGGAAGCCACAAGATATCCTTTCCTTCTGCTCACGGAGATATTCTGACTAAGAGGCACCTGCGAAGGCAGGGCTGCACCGGATATGCGATTGTAGTTGGCCACATCGCTCACGGTCATATCCATATATTCTGGATATTTCACCGAGACGGTGTAGACCGAGTCCTGATAGTTTTCGGGCAAAGGAATGGAATAGAGAAAATGTGGCAACACTGAGTCGACCTTGACCTCGTCGGCTGTCAAGTTAAAGAACCGCTGCTGTGCCTTTGCCGGCAGAGCAAGAACCAGCAAAGCCATCCACACGAAAAATATCCTAACTCTTTTATTCGTCATTTCTTGGAATAACAAACTTGTTTCTTATGAGGCGGAAGATAAATTCCACCGCCCTGTTCTGTAAATCCGTACTGTTCTTTCGAGTGGCTTGTTAAAAGCACTTACTCAGAAAACCTTACGAACAGCTTTCATCGGGTTGTTTGCAAATGTAACTACTTGCAATTGAAGTCGAGCACCTTCCAGTCTTCAAGATAACCTTCGAGATGGTCGTCAATGCTGACAGGTCCACAACCGGTAGGACAGCCTGTATAGAGCAAGTCGCCCGTCTTCAGCGTGAAGTACTGACTGATATAAGAGATAATCTCGTCCACCTTGTAGAACATATCGCTGGAGCAACCTTCCTGTACAGTCTTGCCATTGATGTCGAGATGGAAATGAATGGCCTGTATGTCGCGAAACTTCTGCACATCCATCCATGAACCTATCGCCGCCGAACCATCGAAGCCCTTGGCAAGTTCCCATGGCTGGCCAGCCTCACGCAGCCTCTTCTGCATCTCACGGGCTGTGAAGTCGATTCCTACCGTCACCGCATCATAATATCTGTGGGCGAAGCGCTGCGGGATGGTCTTTCCCAACCTGCAGATGCGAACCACCAACTCTGTCTCGTACTCTATACGTCCCAGATGATCAGGGATGAAGAATGGTTTTCCATCCTTCAGCAACGCCGAGTCGGCTTTGGTGAAAATGACAGGTCTCTCTGGTTTAGATAACGTGTCATGTAGCGATTTATTGTGTTCGGCATAGTTCATGCCTATGGCAAATATCTTCATAACTTCTAAAACTTCTATAACTTCTGAACTTGCTAAAGTTCAATAAAAAAGAAATGGGAGTTAGAAGCAAAGCGTAAGCCTTGACTCCATAACTCCCTGATATTCTAATTTAACTATAAGTCAAATTAATCTTGCCATGCCAAGCATTTCGTCCGCAACAGCAGATTACTCAGCAGCAAGAGTGAAGCGCTTGTAAGCAACGATCTTGAGATCCTTGCTCTGAGAAGCGAGGTACTGAGCAACAGTCTGCTTGTCGCCATCACCGAACTGGAACTCCTGATCAACGAGGCAGTTCTCCTTGAAGAACTTAGCCAGACGACCATTAGCAATGTTCTGGATCATAGTTGGGTTCAAAGAAGCAGCCTTCTCCTCACTTACAGTCTTCTTGATGTTGCGTGCCTCCTCAGCCTGCTCAGGTGTCAACCAACCCTTCTTGGTGTTGCTCTCGATGTGATCCTCAGAGTCAACGTGAGCTGGGTTGATGCCAGCCTTCTTCAATGCTGCGTTAACAGCCTTCTCTACGAGCTCTTCCTTGGTCTTAGCCACAGCTACCTCGAGCTCTGTCTTCTTAGTCTCCTCAGAAACAGAAGACTCGTCGAGAGCTACAGGACGCATAGCAGCTACCTGCATAGCAACCTTGTGACCAGCCTCCTCGTTGTTCTCGTTGAGCTGAACCATAGTACACAGAGTGTGCTTGTTCATATGGTCGTAAACCTCGATGTTCTCACCCTCGAGAACACAGTAGCCGTCGAGCTCCATCTTCTCGCCTGTGATACCAGAGCGCTGTGTTACAGCAGCCTGAGCATCAGACTCGCCAACCTTCAAAGTCTTCACCTCGTCGAGAGTGTGAGCCTTGGCAGCGATAGCAGCATCGAGGATGTCAGATGTCAACTTGATAAAGTCAGCACCATTGGCAACGAAGTCTGTCTCGCACTTGAGAGCGATGATAGCAGCAAAATCGTTAACCTTCTTAACGAGAACGCAACCATTAGATGTCTCGCGGTCAGAACGCTTTGCAGCGATAGCGAGTCCACGCTCACGGAGCAACTCCTTTGCCTTATCGAAATCACCTTCAGCCTCTGTCAGAGCCTTCTTTACGTCAGCAAGACCAGCACCTGTCATAGCGCGAAGTTTCTTGATATCTTCAATTGAAACAGCCATAATATTTTTCTTTAATTAAAATAGTTAATGTTCTATTTGTTGCTATAGCACTGAGCCACCCCTTTCCTGGATGATGGCTCAGAGCTTATTAAGCCTTTGCCTGATTACTCAGCAGCCTCAGCAGCCTCTTCCTTGCGGGCAGCCTTCTTCTTAGGCTGATCCTTCTGCTCGGCAGCAGCCTTCTCATCAGCCTTCTCTGCCTTGCGCTCCTCAAGACCCTCAGCGATAGCACCGCAAACAGCAGAGAGAATTACCTCTACTGAATCCTTTGCATCGTCGTTGGCTGGGATGATGTAATCGATATTCTTAGGATCAGAGTTGGTATCAACGATACCGAACACTGGAATACCCAGACGGTTAGCCTCCTTAACAGCGATGTGCTCCTTCATTACGTCGATAACGAAGAGTGCGCTTGGAAGACGAGTCAGGTCGGCGATAGAACCAAGGTTCTTCTCCAACTTGGCACGCTGACGGCTTACCTGAAGCAACTCGCGCTTAGAAAGGTTAGAGAATGTACCATCATTCATCAGCTTATCGATGTTTGCCATTTTCTTGACAGCCTTACGGATTGTAGGGAAGTTAGTGAGCATACCACCTGGCCAGCGCTCAATAACGTAAGGCATGTTGACAGAGGCAGCCTTCTCGGCTACGATGTCCTTAGCTTGTTTTTTAGTAGCGACAAACAGGATTTTCTTACCTGACTTGGCGATTCCCTTAAGTACCTCAGCAGCCTCGTCTACCTTGGCTACGGTCTTGTTAAGGTCGATAATATGAATACCGTTACGCTCCATGAAGATGTAAGGAGCCATTGCTGGATTCCACTTGCGACGGAGGTGTCCGAAGTGGCAACCTGCCTGAAGTAACTGGTCAAAATTTGTTCTTGACATTGTCTTTTCTTGTTTAATTGTTGTTTACTTTCTTTTTGAATCTAATTGTTAGATCAGTCGATGAGTAGTCCCCGATTAATGGAATCTCACCGATTTAGATACTAAACTTTTTAGCTCAGCTATATATAATCTGTATATATATAATATGTATAAGATTAACGCTTGCTGAACTGGAAGCGACGACGAGCCTTTGGCTGACCTGGCTTCTTACGCTCTACAGCACGTGAGTCACGTGTCATGAAGCCTGCATCCTTCAATGCCTTCTTGTCCTCAGCGTCGATCTTAACGAGCGCGCGGGCAATAGCGAGGCGAAGAGCCTGGCTCTGACCGGTGAAACCACCGCCATCGAGGTTTGCCTTAATATCATACTTACCCTCAGCCTCGAGCAACTGCAATGGCTGCTTCACTACATAGCGAAGGATTGCTGATGGGAAATATGTCTCAATATCTTTCTTGTTGATTGTGATCTTACCTGTACCTTCTGAAAGGTATACACGAGCTACAGCGCTCTTGCGGCGACCAATTGCATTAATTACTTCCATTCTACCTTAATTATTTATACTGGTTAATATCAATTGCCTTTGGCTTCTGAGCCTCATGCTTGTGCTCTGTGCCATCGTAAATGAAGAGGTTGTCCATCAGAGAACGACCCAAACGGCCCTTTGGCAACATACCCTTTACTGCATGACGCAAAATCTTGTCCATGCCATCAGGACGTGTGCGCAACTCAGCTGGAGTATTGAAGCGCTGACCACCAGGATAACCAGTGTAACGTGTGTAAACCTTATCTGTCTCCTTCTTACCAGAGAATACCACCTTAGCGGCGTTGATAATGATTACGTTGTCACCACAATCTACATGTGGAGTGAAAGTTGGCTTGTACTTACCGCGGAGCAACTTTGCTACCTTTGAGCAAAGACGACCAACAACTTGGTCTGTTGCGTCGATTACAACCCACTCTTTCTTAGCTGTCTCCTTGTTTACGGAGATAGTCTTGAAACTTAATGTGTCCATTTTAAATTTTAAATTACTACTAAAAAACGTTTTTAAATCTTTTTACTCACTTTTAGACAGGCGATTCACTAACCGCAATTCCCGGCCACAGGAGATTGCTATTAACACACACTGCCCAGGGGACTCTAAGCGTATCCCCGTAAATAATCGGACTGCAAAAGTACACATTTTTATTTAATTATGTGTAAGTTACAAACTCAAGCGTTTTACTTTTATAGATATTTAACTCAATTTTGAATTTTAAACAGTACTTTTTTACCAAAAAGTAGGAAGCAAGTTTTTCTTGCGCGCACGTACATTAATATATAATACACTCAACTTTTGCAAATCGGGATGTTTTAAAAGTTCAGCATGATTAGAAATTGCCCAAGCCTATAGGCAAGTCACATCGTCGTACGTGACAACAGGTCTATGCGTATGAGCGAAAGGGGGCGTACTCGGATTATTCGTGTTCCGCAAATTTATGCAATAATGGTCAAAAAACACATTGTCTAACTGGGAAAAATAATCTGCCCAACTGGGAAATTATTTTTTCCTAACTGGGAAATTATTTTTTGGCAGTTAACTATAGTATTTTTGTGTATTTTTATGCACAGGTATTTCTGCTGCCATTTTTTAAGCCTCCGGTGTCATTATGTCATGTGTCATTTGTCATTAAGGACTTCTGACCCCTCAGAGGTTAAGAGAAGTTAAAGGTGTTGATAAAATTCCAATTTCTGCGTTTATACATCAGAACAAGCAAAACAAGGCATACATGACAGAGAAAGAATTCACCTCACTGGTTCCCGAGCTGCGGCAAACAGCCCTGCACGTCTGCAGGGGCTGTGGCACCGACGGCATGACTGCCGAAGACGTGGCGCAAGACACCATGCTCAGGCTGTGGGCCATCAGAAAGGACATCACCTCTGCGCAACATGCTAAAGGTCTGACGGGATGCGTCGCCAAACACTTCTGTATCGACAGACACCGCAAAAAGCGGGAAGTCTCCTTGCTGCTGCATCCGCATCTTCAGGCTGAAAGCCACGAGCCGCCTCCCGACATGATGATGGAAACGCAGGAGAATGATATGTGGCTGCAACAGAAACTGCTCGAACTGCCATCCACGCAATACCAGGTGCTGCACCTGAGACAGGTGGAGAAGAAAAGCATGGAAGAGATTGCCGGTATCATCGGTATCACTCCTGCTTCGGCTGCTACAATCCTGTCGAGAGCCCGACAAAGGATGCTGACGGAAATCAGAAGAAGAATGGAGATTTCGAGGGAATGAGGGAAGTTAAACACTGAACATTAAATATTAATATAAAAATGAATGGAGAAAAGAATATTAGACTGCTCATCGGGAAATTCATGCAGGGACTTACCTCGATAGAGGAGGAGGTACGGATAAGCCAATGGTTTGCTGCACACGCTGATGTGAGCGATGACTTGAAGCCTTATCAGCAAATGTTCGCTTACTTCGACAAGGGGATGCCTACGGATGGGCTGATGCCTGAAGACGGGGAAATGTCTGATGGGGATGTTTGCCGTGAGCCGCTTCGCTATCGTTCACGTCTGCGCCCGCTGTGGTGCTTGCTTGCTGCTGCCGCCGCCGTGGCTCTGCTCGTGGTTATGACTTGGCCTGCGAGGAACGGGGACAGTACGGCCTCGCCTGCTGCGACGCTGGCACGGGCTGACAATGACTCTGCTGAGACCCTTGTGCCCGCTGCTGAAACTGAGGTGAGGAATCAGGTGAAACAGGCGGTCAGGCCGAAAATGCGACCTCGCAAACGTGGTGTCTATCGCAAGCATCTACACAGTCCGGCGCCTCCTGTGACATGGATTGCTCAGACTGTCATCGACTCTATGCAGCAGTCGCCTGAAGCCTTGGCTGAGGCGCATCTGCAAGCGCTCGAGGAGCAGCAGAACGAAATGCTCTTCCGCCTGTATCTGGTCAGCGCCCTGCAGACTGAAGACCTGGCATCGTATAACGATGAGGATGATTATGGACAAGAACAAGAGAACGTAAAATAAAGAAAGGAAACATGATGAAAAAGAATCTCAGAATCGTCATGATGGCTTGCCTGATGATACTCTCGGGTACTGCCGTCGCACAGAAAACTATCCTGATGCCTCAGCAGGCTTTCGAGAACCTTGCTGC
This sequence comes from Segatella copri, assembly GCF_009495355.1. Classification (GTDB taxonomy): domain Bacteria; phylum Bacteroidota; class Bacteroidia; order Bacteroidales; family Bacteroidaceae; genus Prevotella. Next base: position 26,313 of record NZ_VZAD01000066.1, on the reverse strand, counting down.
CTGGCTCACCGCCAACGACTATGTCGCTACTTCGTCGAAGAAACAATACAGCAAGGGGTATGTTGTTTCCTACGATTATGCTGTCCCCGTCAGGAAAGCTAAGCCGATAGAGACTTACAACCAGGCTTTGCTCGCCAGCAACAAGATTGCTTACTCTTCCATGATCAAGAAGAAGGGCTTCGACTCTGACAAACAGGAAAGAATAGCGTACGGCGAGAAGAATTCGCAGAGCATCACCTTCGGTGCGCACAAGGAACGCAACTACAATTTGCAGTATTTCCGCGACCCTAAGGACAGCACCATGCGATATGTGTACACTCTGGTGTGGTACAGCAGCAATGACGAGAGCAACAGCTGGCGGGCCAGGAAGGACGGCGACGAGGAGCTGATCAAAGGTTCTGTCTATCTGTTCTATGGCAGGGACCCGGCATGGGAAAGGGCTCATCGCGTCACGGGACGTGCCACCATCATCAATCCTGATGGAACCGTCGCTGAGGTAGACGACCTGAAGGGTCTGGAGGCTGACCTGAACAGTCTGGCTGACGGACTCAGCAGTATGGTGGTAAGCAGCAGCGACGGCGTGGACTCGGTGGTGGTCAACGGACAGACCGTGAAGTACTGGAAAAACCTTGCCAAGAAGTATTCTGCTAACGAGCCGGAGCCAAAAAACAGCGCTGAGTTCCTCACTCTGCTCAACAACCTGCGTGCTGCCTTCAAGAATGCAAAGGATCAGTATCGATGGGGGTTCCAGTCGCAGTTGCGCCGCAACTTGCAGACGGGCATTGCCAACAAGATCATCAGGCTATGCAAGGGTCACGGCTCTCTTCTCAACGCTGAGGAGAGGAAGTTTTGCGCCAACGCCCTCTCCAAGATGAAGAAGGATACTGACGACGACTATCTGCAAAGTCTGCTCGACCTCACCGCACGGTCGATGAGCAGATAGGCTCGGCTAAGCTTCTCCCATTATCTGCAGGATGTCTTTCTGCGTGCGGTTGAAGGGGCCATTGTGCTCCAGCTTGATGGTGCACATGGCTGCGGCAAACTTGCCTGCCTCTAAGGGTGATGCGCCCTGCAGCCTCCTGTACAGATAACCTGCTGAGTAAGTGTCGCCACAGCCTGTGGCGTCGACGACCTCGTGAGGCTTATAGGCTGGGACCTCGTAGAAGGTTTGGTCTACATAGATGAGCGAGCCCTCGCTGCCCAGGGTGATGATGACTTCGGTAACGCCCCAGGAATGTAGCAGCAGGGCTGCCTCGCGCGGATCTTTCTTGCCGGTGATGGTTTCCATCTCTGTCTCGTTCACCTTCAGATAATAGGTGTTCTTGAGAACTTTCAGTTTGTCCTGCCAGTCGACGGGATAAACTTTCTCGTCTCTCACTTCGCGCAGATAGCCCTGCACGTCGATAGACACTCTGCCCTTGGTGGCGAGATATTCTACTACCTCGGGCGAGAAGTCATCGCTCAGCAGGCTGCCCAGATGATACACCTTGGCTTTTACGTCCTTGAGCTGCGGGATGGTGAAGGGGTCGGCCTTGGCGAGTACTCGCTGTTTGCGCTCGTTCTGGTTCTCGCCGAAGTAGCGGTTTTCGAAGAACACCGTGTTGCGCGATGCGTTGAGCATCACGTTGATGCCTGCCTTGCGCATTCGGTCCACCGGCTCGGTTTCGGTGGGGTCCATCGCCGTCACCAATGAGAAGGTGATGTCTTTGGGCAGTTGGTTGATGGCGTAGGCGAAGTAAAATGAGGTTCCGCCCGCCATATATACGGTTCGGTTGGGAGTTACTATCTTGTCTTTAGTAATGTGTCCTATACAACAAATATCTGTCATTGTCTTTTTTTCTATTATGTCTGTGTTGTGGTTTCACGATGCTGCACCCTGTCGCTTCTGATGCATTGAAACTGTGTGCAAAGTTACCACAATTCTCCGAAACGGCAAACGATTTTGGACAATAAGTGACTCATGTTGAGCAAAATGCGAAAGTTGAGCCAATACCTTTCGGACGATTTATGTATATTTTCCGAAAATTAATACCCAATCTTTTGCTCTGTCGAAAAAATGCTGTACCTTTGCAGCTGAATAAAAGCAAATAACAAAAAACTCAGAAATAAAAGGCTGAAATAGATTGTCATGTGGTTTAATGGATTAATCTACGATCATTCGGCGGTGCAGGGCATCGTCATACTTTCTCTTATCTGCACACTGGGTCTTGCCCTTGGCAAGATTCGGGTGCGTGGCATTTCTCTCGGCATTGCCTTCGTGTTCTTTGTGGGCATCATTGCCGGTCATTTCGGACTTTCGATCGACAAGGATATGCTCGAGTTTGCCGAGAGCTTCGGACTCACCATGTTTGTTTATGTACTGGGACTTTATGTCGGCCCCAACTTCTTCGGCTCCATGCGACATGAGGGCATTGCGCTCAACCTGTGGTCGATGGCTGTCATCGTGGTGGGAACGCTCTTCTCTCTGGTTTTGTGCTGGCTGCTGCCCGTGAGTCTGCCCGACATGGTGGGCATTCTCTGCGGCGCTACTACCAATACGCCTGCCCTGGGTGCTGCCCAGCAGGCTTTGCAGCAGTTGGGACTTCCCAGCGGTGGTGCTGCCCTGGGCTGTGCCGTGACTTATCCTTTGGGCGTGGTGGGCGTCATCCTGGCGATGATGACGATGCGCAAGCTCTTTGTGAAGCCTGCCGACCTGGAGATAAGACGAAACGACGAGGACGACCATACTGCCATCGGACAGTATATCATCGTGAATCCTGCCCTGAATGGCAACACCATAGCCGAGATTTCGTTGCTCACACACCGCAAGTTCATCATCTCGCGCGTGTGGCGTGGCGACCAGGTCATCGTGCCTCAGGCCGACACCGTGCTGCACACCAACGACAGTGTGCTGGTGGTAACCAATAAGGATGAGGTTTCTGCCATGTCGATTCTCTTCGGCAAGAAGGTGGACAAGGACTGGAACCGCGAGAAGGTGGACTGGAACGCCATCGATGCCAAGGTGGAGAGCCGCATCATCGTGGTGACCCGTCCGGGACTGAACGGCAAGTTGCTGGGTCATCTCTCCATGCGCAACACTTATGGCGTGAATGTGAGCCGTGTGCTCCGTGGCGATATTCGCCTTCTTGCCACCGACGACCTGCGACTGCAGTATGGCGACCGCCTCACCGTGGTGGGCGATCCTACCAGCATCGACCATGTGGAACAGTTTTTAGGCAATGCTGTCAAGACGCTCAACGAGCCTAATCTTGGCGCCATCTTCCTGGGCATCATCCTGGGTCTTGCCATCGGAACGATACCTTTCAACATTCCCGGTATGACGGCTCCTGTGCGTCTCGGTATTGCGGGCGGTCCTATCGTGATGGGAATCCTCATCGGTGCCCTGGGTCCACGTGTGCATTTCATCTCTTATATGACGCGCAGCGCCGGACTGATGCTTCGTGAGTTGGGACTGGCGCTCTATCTGGGTTGTTTGGGTCTGGAGGCTGGCGGACAGTTCTTCGAGACGGTGATTCGCCCTGAGGGACTGATGTGGGTAGGTATAGGCTTTGCCATCACCGTGGTGCCTGTGCTGATAGTGGGACTCGTCATTCTGAAAACCAAGAAGTACGACTTTGGCAGCATCTGCGGCATTCTGTGTGGCAGCATGGCGAACCCTATGGCGCTGACCTATGCCAACGACACCATCGACGGCGACACGCCAAGCATCAGTTATGCCACGGTTTATCCCCTCGGCATGTTTGTTAGGGTGATTATCGCCCAAGTGCTGATCATGTTTTTCGTATAGTTTTTTCGAGGAGTTGTCTTTTTAAGGAATTAAAGGAGTTAAGGAGTTAACTTCTGAATTAAATACTAATCGTTTCTTCCAAACAAATTTTCTTGCCTGTCAGCGGATGCTCAAAACTGATGGATTCGGCGTGCAGCATGAGTCGCTGTGCCGGTTCATTGCCATAAAGCGGATCGCCCACGATGGGGGCATGGAGCCCCTCGCTGTGGGCACAGTGTACGCGTAGCTGATGTGTACGGCCAGTCTTGGGCCAGAGGGCGAGGCGCAGGTGTGTGTCGTCGATGCGGGCGAGCACCCGATATTCGGTGACTGCCTCCTTGCCATGCTCATGACTCACTATCTGGCGTGGACGGTCCATGTAGTCGGGCATCAGAGGCAGACTGATGGTTCCTTCCTGCGCCATACGGTCGGCTGCTGCCTTGTCCTGGCAACCCACGACGGCGACATACCGCTTCTCCACCTGTCGGGCTGCAAACTGCTGCTGCAGACGATGATAGGCAAACTCGGTCTTAGCAATCACCATCAGTCCGCTGGTCGACATGTCGAGCCGATGAACGATGAGCGGTCCTGTGGCCTCGGGCATTCTGCTCCGCATGATGGAATACACCGACTCGGCTCCGTTCTTTCCTGGAACCGACAACATTCCTGCCGGCTTGCATATTACGGCTATCTGCTCATCTTCGTAGATAGTCTTCAGCTCCGCCTTGTATTCTTCCGTCCGCGTACAGGTGGCCTCGGGCAGCATCCATTGCAGGATGGGCTTGCACTTGCCGTTGCAAGCAGGATAGAAGTTCAGGTGATGGCGTATTTCTTCCTTCGGACTTTCTCCCCACCAGAACATGGCCATTTGCAGCGGACGATAACCGTAGCTGTAGGCATACTGCAGCAGCTTGGGCTCGCAGCATTCTCCGCTGCCAGCCGGTGGAATCTTGGCTGCCGTGTCCTTGAAAATCTCCAAGAGGTTCTTGCGTTCGCCCTGTGGGTTGAGCATACAGAACTTGCTAAACAGCCATCGTTGCAGTGAGTCGGAGAGTTCTTTGCGCAGTTGTTTCAGATACCTGATGGTTTTCTGGTTTCTGTCGTATTCCTCCTCGATGTCGGTCTTCCTGTCCCGTTCTTTCTTGAGTCTTCTCAGCTGGGCTTTCATAAACTGGCTCTCCCTCACCATTTCTGCCTTTTCCTCCTCGCTCAGGTTGCCCGCCTTGCGTCGGGCGTCGCGCTGTGCTTTGGCAGCCTTCATCTGTAGCTGATAGGCGTCGATGTCGCGCTGCCAGCGGGCTTTCAGGGTGTCGATTTCCGTCTTTATCTGTTTCATCCGCTCATCGTTCTGCAGATCGTGTATGGCGACGTTGATGTCCGAGATGTCGCTCTCGTGCTTTTTGAAATATCCGTCGGGCTTCAGATAGTCGAATACGGCAGGCACAAAGCCACTCCAGTCGCTCCGGCCACCTATCTGTCCGCTGTAGGCAGCTATATAGCCTGTCTGTGGCTCAGTCGCTTCGCCGTCCTTCCGGGGCTTTTCCACGATCAGCACGCCGAACATCTTGCCACGGTCTATCTCCTCGCGCCAGTCGTCACGCTGGGCGATTTCCTCCTGCAGCTCCTTGCAGGCCATGATGCAGAGAGGGTGCGGCTCATAACAGAACGGATTGTTCATTCTCTCGGGCAACCGGATGCCCGAGGCTGGGTCTATATGTATTGGATGAAATTTCATGCTGCAAAGATACGATATTTTTTTATATTCTTTTCGCTCATTCAGAATTTTGCATTATCTTTGCATTAGTTTTTATTAAATCACGATGACACAACATAACAGTACATTTTTCTATCATCTTGTCGCCTTCATCACTGTGGCGATATGGGGAACCACCTTTGTCTCCACCAAGGTGCTGATGCTTCATGGCCTTTCGCCAGCCCAGATATTCACCCTTCGTTTCTTCATGGCTTATGTGCTGATGCTGTGTTTCAACCACCGTCGGCTCTTCGCCTCGTCGTGGCGTGATGAGGGCAGGATGATGCTGTTGGGCATTACGGGCGGCTCACTCTACTTTCTGAGCGAGAACGAGGCGATGAACTTCACCACCGCCACCAACACCTCGCTCATCGTCTGCTCGTGTCCTCTTTTCGCCACCTTGTTGGTGAGGCTCGTCTATCGCTCCTCGCACATTCATGTGGTTCAACTGATGGGTTCGCTGTTGGCATTTGTTGGCATGGTCATCGTGGTGCTCAACGGCCGTTTCGTGCTCCATCTCTCTCCCGTGGGCGATGCGTTGGCTTTCACAGCCTGTATGTGCTGGGCTGTCTATTCGCTGCTCATGAAGTCGATGTCCGACAAGTACAGTGCCGCATTCATCACGCGAAAGGTGTTCTTCTATGGCGTACTCACCATTCTGCCCTATTATGCCGTGGTGCCAGGTCTTCCCTCCCCGGAGGTGCTCACGCATCCCGTGGTACTTGCCAACCTGCTCTTCCTGGGCTGTCTGGCTTCCATGGCGTGTTTCCTCACGTGGAACTGGTGCATCTCCAAGTTGGGAGCCGTCAAAGCCACCAACTGGGTTTATTTCAACCCCATCTCCACCATGATCTTTGCCTCCTGGGTACTGGGCGAGAAAATCACTCCCTACTTCCTCGCAGGTGCTGCCTGCATCCTCATAGGTATGTACACAGCCGACAGGAAGACAGAATAAAAATAAACTTATTTAGCATTTACACCTCTTTATTTTAAAACTTAAAAACTTAATCTCTATGTTAATCAAGAACAAACTATTATTGGCCTTGGCTGTGGTATCGCTGCAGTCGATGGCACGAGAGTCGGTCGACCTTTCTTCGTTAGGGTGGAACATTACGCTCGACACCCAGGCTCAATGGAACAGCGACGAACTGTATGTTTCGCCCGTCAATGTTGCTGCGCTCCCCGTTCATCAGCCCACAGGAGGATGGCAGTTGCTCGACGCTCCCCAGAAGCGCAACGTTCAGCTGCCTGCCACTGTCGAGGGAGAGCTGTGGGGATGGAACGGACAGACCTACGGTGTGACAGGAAACTATGTGGGCGTATCGTGGTTCAACACCTCGGTAGACGTGCCTGCCAACTGGACAGGCAAGCGCATCACCTTGCAGTTTGATGCCGTACGCTTTCGCGCCGAGGTGTTCGTCAACCACCAGCTTGCAGGTTACGACCTCGTCAACAGTACCCCTTTCTCTATCGACATCACCCCATACGTCAAGCTGGGTCAGAAGAACGATGTCGCCATCCGCATCACCGACCCTAACGGAAACTTCAACTGGAAAGACTCGCAGTGCTATGCGTGGGGCAACTATCTCACCAATCCCTCGCATGGTTTTGGCGGCATCACGGGTCGTGTGCATCTGTGTGCCACCGACAGAACGTACATCGACGACGTGTTTGTCGAGAACACCCCTGTCCCCTCTGTCGTGAAGGTTCATGTTGCGGCAGGAGGACTTACTGCCGACACTCCGTTGGTGATGGAGTTGAGGGAGCGTGGCAGCCAGAAGGTGGTATGGCGTCATAACGACCAGATGACCACAGCCGAGAAAACCATCGAGGCGTCATTGCCACAGGCCAGACTGTGGAGTGTCGACGCCCCCAACCTGTACGAACTGACCTTGAGGTTGGGCAACGACGAGGTGAAGAAGCGTTTTGGCTTCCGTTGGTTCGAGGTGCGCACGGTGAAGGGCGACAAGCAGTTCTACCTCAACGGCAAGCGCATCACCCTCGTGACCGCCATATCGTGGAGCTTCTGGCCCGACAACGGCATCACGCCGTCCAGGGAACTGGCCTACAAGCAGGTGCGTGACGCCAAACAACTGGGCATGACGATGCTCAACTTTCACCGCACCATCGGCAACACCGATGTACTCGATGCCGCTGACGAACTGGGACTGCTCTATTTCGAGGAGCCTGGTGGAAACCAGTATCCCGCAGGCAAGTTTGATGACGGAACTCTCTATACCAAGTTCTACTTCGATTATCGCAACGAGAAGCTGGCACGCATGATTCGCCGCGACCGTTCGCACCCATCGCTCGTCATCTACAACTTGCACAACGAGCGCGGAGCGTCTCCGCAGGCTGAAGACCGACGTGAGATGCAGATGGGACACCGACTGGATCCTTCGCGCATCCTGACCTACAACTCGTGCAACGGCAAGAACCCCGAAGGAGAGCCCGACGATCACTTCAAGCTGCACCTGATGCCCAACGATACCACTTTCTACAACGTAGGGTGGTGGGACAACCATCATGCCGGAGGCCCCGGTGTCTATCACGACTATATATATAAAGGTAAGGACAACTATCTGCGCTACTCCGCCAACAAGGGCGAGATCGTATATTGGGGCGAGGAGGGAGCCATCGGCACACCACCACGCCTGCAGCTGATACGCGATGAGATTTTGCGCACCGGACGCACCACAGGATGGGAAGCCAAAGACTACCTCGCCTGGTACGATGCCTACGATCAGTTCCTGCGCCAGCGTGGCTTCAGCAAAGCCTTCCCCTGTGTCGACAGTCTGACCAGACAGATGGGCAACGTGGCTTACTACTATCAGGGACGAGTGATAGAGAATATACACATCAGCAACACCGTCGATGCCTACGCCGTCAACGGATGGGAATCAATGAAATTGGAGAACCACTCGGGCATCGTCGACAACTACCGCAACCTGAAGGGCGACGCCGACCTCATTGCCCGTTACAACCGCCCTCTCTACCTGGCAGTAAAGCTGACCAATAAGGTGCTGGCTGTAGACGATACCACCACCACCGATGTGTACATCGTCAATCGAAAGAACGTACACGGCACGGCACAGTTGGTGTTGACCGCCCGTGATGCCAAAGGGCGCCTCTTGGCTCAGACCAAGCGCAAGGTGAAGGTGAGTGGTGGTGTAGTGTATGGCGAGAACCTGATGACCGGATGGCAGTGGAAGGTGACAGGCTCTGGCTATGTCAGCGTCGACGCCAAGTTGGTGCAGCAGGGCCGCACCGTGGCAGCAGGCAGCGACCGCATCTATGCCGTGGCCATGAACGCCAAGAGCATAGAGGGCACGTGCGTGGTGGCAGATACCACAGGAGTGCTCGCCGCCTATCTCAAGAGTCAGGGCATACAGACTACAGACTATAAGGCTGGTCGTCCGCAGGGCGATTTCATGATTGTGGGAGCCTTTGAGCCAACCCAGTTCGGCAGTGGCTACAGCGACATCCTCGAATGGGCAAGCACAGGCCACACGGTAGTCATCGTCGACAATCCCCTGCGCTGGGCCGACCTGCTCAGCGATAAGGAGCTCATGGATTACCGGGGCTTCAAGCAGTTGGGGCGCTCCTGGTACGGAGGCAACTTCTTCTGCCGGTCACACCCCATCTTCGAGGGCTTGCCCACCGACTGTGTGTTCAACTGGGAGTATCAGTGCTTTGCCGCCTATAACCGCCGCCGCGTCGGTCTGCGCGACATGAATGGCGAGGTGCTCGTAGGCTGTGTGTCCGACCATCGCAAGGAGGTGTATTCAGCCCTCTCCGAGATAGCCGTAGGCAGAGGACGCGTGCTCATCACCACGCTCGACATTCCTGCCTGTCTGCGTGGCACAGCCGCCTATAACAAGAAGGTGGACCTCGACGGTATGAACGAATCGATGAATACTTTCAACACGCAAGGCATGAACAAAGCCGACGCCGTAGGCCGCCAGCTCTTACTCAACATGCTGCGTTACGCCTCTGGAAAGAGTAGCCAGCAGGCCCAGTAGCATGGTGCTTTTTATACGCCTAAGTGTTAGTGTGAATCATACCATCTCGTGCAGATGGTATGATTTTTTATGATAATAAAAAAATCGTAACGGAAGAAGATAAATTAACTTCCGTTACGATGATAAGGTCTGCTTACTTCGCTGCCAATACCTCAACCTCTACCAAGGCCCCCTTGGGCAACTTCTCTACAGCTACGGCAGAGCGGGCAGGGAAAGGCTGGCTGAAGAACTCGGCGTAAACCTCGTTCATGGCTGCAAAATCGTCCATGCTGTCCAAATAGACAGTAGTCTTCACCACGTGGGCGAGGTCGGTGCCGGCAGCCTTCAGGATGTTCTGCGCGTTGGTGAGCGCCTGGCGGGTCTGCTCCTTGATGCCACCCTCTACGAAATTACCCGTTGCAGGGTCGATAGGAATCTGACCCGATGCAAATACGAAACCATTAACTTCAATAGCCTGGCTATAAGGTCCTATAGCAGCAGGCGCGTTGTCTGTGTGAATTGCGTTCATAATTTTTACCTTTTAATTTTTTATTTTTTACTTTTTTACCTTTTTACTTTTAAACAATATACAGGTGGAAGCCCTTTTCTTCGAGCGCCCCCTTGATTTCCTTCACGTGATCAGCATCACGGGTCTCCATGGTGAGACGCAGCACACACGAGTTCACCTTCTGGCGGTTGGCAGAACGGTCATGGTGCACACCTGTGATGTTTCCACCCAAGCTTGCTATCACCGAGCACACTTCCACCAGTTCGCCCGGTTTGTCGTCGAGCTCCATCTCGATGGTGCATAGGCGTCCGCTCTTGGCAAGACCACGCGTAATCACACGGTTTAGAATCGTCACATCGATGTTACCGCCGCTCACGATACAGATAGTCTTCTTGCCCTTCACCGGCACCTTGTTGTACATCACGGCAGCCACACTGGCAGCACCGGCGCCCTCAGCCACCATCTTCTCGCTCTCTATCAGTTTCAGGATGGCAGCACAGATCTCGTCCTCGCTCACCGTCACAATCTCGTCTACGTATTTCGAGCAAGTCTCAAAAGTCAGCTTGCCAGGCTCCTTCACAGCGATGCCGTCGGCCACAGTTGCCACCGAGGGCAGTTTCTCCTGCTTGTGGTCGTGCAGACTCTGCACCATGCTGGCAGCACCCTCAGCCTGCACACCATAAATCTTGACATTCGGGTTGAGCGACTTGATGGCAAACGCCACACCCGAAATCAGTCCGCCGCCGCCCACAGGCACCACGACAGCCTCCACCTCGGGCAGCTGGTCCAGAATCTCCAGGCCAATCGTCCCCTGACCAGCAATCACGTTCTCGTCGTCGAAAGGATGTACAAAGGTGTAGCCGTGCTCGTCGCGCAGCTCCAGTGCCCTCTGATAAGCATCATCGTAGACTCCCGGCACCAGACACACCTCAGCGCCCAATCGCTTGGTAGCCTCCACCTTCGATATAGGAGCGCCCTCGGGCAGACATATCAGGCTCTTCACACCCATGGCAGTAGCACCGAGCGCCACACCCTGGGCATGGTTGCCCGCCGAACAGGCTATCACACCCTTTGCCTTCTCTTCTGGAGTGAGTTGCGAAATCTTGTAGTAAGCACCACGAATCTTAAACGATCCCGTCTTCTGCAGACATTCCGGCTTCAGAAACACATCACTCTCTGGGTTGATTCGCGGAGTGTGAACCAGCTCAGTCTTTCTAATCACTTTGCTCAGCACGAAGCGAGCCTTGTAGAAATTGTCCAGCTGTAACATATTATATTATTTCATTAAATATTCAAAAACCTCTCTATCGCCACAGCTACACCGTCCTCCTCGTTCGACAGCGTTACGTAGTCGGCGTCGGCTCTCACCTCTGGCGCAGCATTCGCCATGGCCACACCCATTCCCGCCAATCGCAGCATACTCAGGTCGTTGTATCCGTCGCCGAAGGCAATCATATCCGCAGGCGTGAGGTTCACTTTAGCCAACAGTCTCAACAGCGACTGCGCCTTGTCGATGCCCTTCGGCACCAGTTCCAGGAAGAAAGGCGCCGATCTGAACACATCCATCTTGTCGCCCAGCTGTTCAGCCAGTTCCTCCTCGGCAACGATCATCGTTGTCGGTTCTCCCGTCATGAGCAGTTTGGTGGGGTTAGGCTCCAAGTGCATCAGCAGGTTGTCCACACGTCTGATGTTCATCTTGTTGATGCGCGACTCCTCCTTCACGTAAGGGTCGTCGGGCATTTCCGTCACGATCTCGTTTCCGGCGTAGCCCAACAGAGCATGTCCCTTCCGCTTGGCGTATTCGTAGATGACGGGGATGGCAGATGGCGGCAGGTGCTGTGCGAAGCATTCCTGCTGTGTGCCCCAGTCCACGATTTTTCCACCGTTGTAAGCCAGGATGAAACCGCCATGTGTGTCGAGCTTCAGCTCGTTGGCAAGCGGCACGATGCCATAGGTCGGTCTTCCCGAAGCCAGCACCACGATGGCACCCTCGTGCTGTGCCTTGAGTAGCACTTCACGTGTTTTGGGAGTTATCACCTTGTCGTGGTTGGTGAGAGTTCCGTCTAAGTCGAGTGCGATGATGCGGTAGGGCAAGTGTGCCTGATTTCTGTTTTGCTGTTTGTCCATATCTTGTCTTTTTGCTTGCAAAGGTAGTGCAAAACGAAGACAATACAAAATAAATTCGTTTATTTTTATTGAAGTTTCGCAAATGAGGGAACTTCTGTCAAACATACAAAAAAACGCTCCCTCGACATAAGAATGTGAGAGGAGCGCCAACCTTTGTCAGAAAAGGGGTTTAACAGACATAATTTTCCTGATGATGTTATGACACCGTCGTGTCATTAGGCAAAATATCTTGTTTGGCAAAGTTAAGCATTTCTTATGAAAGTGCAAACACAGAAAAACTCACATCGTGTCTAAATGGGTGCAAGGAGTGCTTATGCTGTCGGAAAACGTGCCTATGTGGTAAAAAATAATCGTAAGTTAGAAGATAAAAGCAAAGAAAGTTTGTAGTCAAGGCTTTGTCGTTTCAAAAAAAATGATTAATTTCGCAGCAGATTATTTGGAATAAAAAAGTAGTGAAAACATATCTGAAGTACATGATCTTGGCGACAGTGAGCCTGTGCTTGCTGTTTGTGGCGGCTTGTAGTCGGCAGGAAGGAAAGGCTGTGCCCGATGCCGGGCAGCTCCTGTTGCAGCAGCTTGAGGACTCAATAGGTGCCAAGTCGCCGCAAGCCCGACAGATGATTCTCAAGGCTATGGCTGAGGCGCCCGACAGCATCGCTTACTATGAATGCTATGTAAGGATGGGCAAGATGTACTGTCTTTCTGCCACTCCCGACTCCATGGCACCTTATCTGAAGGCGACAATCAACTTTGCCAAGAGACAACCCTCATCGTCGAGGTGCAACGCTTTGTTGGCTTATGCTTATAATTGCCAGGCTGTCAACCTGCACAACTTCCACAAAGACCCCGACGAGGTGATCAGGCTCTATCATCGTGCCGACTCGCTGTTGGGGGAGAGTAATCTGCAGAGTCAGCGCCCACTGGTGTGTGCCAATCTGGCTGACGCCTATCTCTTCAAGAATCGCCGCGTAGAGGCTGCCGCGTGGTACAGAAGAGCACTCTTCCTGGTGGATTCGCTCGAGCTGCCCAAGCAAGACAACGTGACGCTCTACATGGGTCTTGCCACCATCTATCAGCAACTCAACGACTGGAAAACATCGCTGCGCTACTATCAGCAGACGGAGGCTTGCATGAAATCCATGTCGGTGGGAATGCAGGCTTATTTTCTGAACAACTATGGCAACTACTATTATTACGCCAAGGACTACGAGGCATCGCTCCGGAAGTTCGTCGCCCTGAAAAGCCTGTTGGAGAAACATCACATGCAGGACAATTTCGATATGTTCATCTGCAAGGTAAACCTGGCGGATGTGTATCTGAACCTCAATCGCCTCGACTCCACAGCTCATTATCTTGACGAAGTGGAGCCCTTTGCCAGCCGCACCAACGATGCGCTGATCACCTACTACTGCAACACCATACGTATAGGCCTGGCGGTGAAGCGTGGCAACATGGCAGAAGTGAAGTCGGTCCTCGACACGGAGAAGGGAATTGACACAGCCAACATCGCCTTTACGATGAGACAGGTGCGCAACAATTACCTGCGGCGCTACTATGAGTCGACGGGCAACTACCGCATGGCTTACGACAACCTGAGAGAGGACATGAGGAAGAACGACTCCTTGGAGCACAACCGCATCAATATGCGGGCCTCGGAAATCATGGAGCGATTCACGCAGGACACACTGAAGCTGCATCATTCCCTGGAACTCGAACGAAAGAATGTCGACATACAGCAGGCGCATGCCACAACCTTTGCCGTCGTGTCGGCTGCATTGGTGCTGGCACTGATATTCGCACTGTGGATATTGCGTACGCGAAAGCGCGACCTGCAGACGAAGATGAACATCATGAAACTGAGGCTGGGAAGCGCACGCAACCGCATCTCGCCCCACTTTGTGTTCAATGTGCTCAACAATAAGATTGTACACTCCGAACAGCAGGAAGCACACGAACTGCAGGAGCTTACCCGACTCATCAGAGCCAACCTCGACATCTCGTGCCAGCTGGCTGTAACCCTGGGCGATGAACTCGACTTCGTGAACCAGTATGTGAAGGTAGAACAGCAGTTGCTGAGCGATGACTTCGACTTTCATATTCATATCGCTCCCGATGTATATATAAATAAGGTGAAGATACCCTCCATGTTTGTGCAGATACTGGTAGAGAATGCCTTTGTGCACGGACTCAGAGGATGGGAAGGACACAAGCAACTCGACATCAGCGTGGAGCGCAGGCAGAAGATGATACGGATAGCCGTATGCGACAACGGACCCGGTTTCGATATACGAAGCGTGGGACGCAGCAAGCGCACGGGGCTCAGCATCATCACGCAGACCATAGCCATCGTGAATGAGCGCAACAGAAGCAAGATGTCCTTCGCCATGACCAACAGGAAAGACGAGGCGGGTAACGCCCGTGGATGTGAGGCTGTCATCATGGTGCCAGACGACTTCCGACTGGATTTCTAAACCCCGAAAGTAAAAGAAAACAAAAACCAACATCACATACAGCTCATGAAAACAATCATTATCGACGACAACAAGGATGCAGCCCGAAGCCTGGCAGAGCATCTCGCAGATTACGACGAGGTCAGCGTGGCAGGCATCGCCTACAACGGATTCGACGGACTCACTATGGTGAGCGAGCATCAGCCCGACCTGATATTCCTCGACGTACAGCTGCCCGACATCTCGGGGCTCGACTTCCTCGACCGTGTCGACATCTTCACGCATGGACGCTGCCGTGTGGTGATGTACACCGCCTATGATGAGTTTGTGCAGCCTGCCTTCCGCAAAAAAGCCTTCGATGTACTGCTCAAGCCCATAGACGGGAAAGAACTGGCAACGGTAATGGGCAGACTGCAGAAAGTGACAGCCGCAAGCGACGGCAAGAAGGAAATGCAGGACGGCAAGAAGAGCGACGACAAGTTTCTGCTCTATACCAACACCGTAGACTTTCGGCTCGTGGACAAGCGCGACGTGTGCCTCTTTCAGTACAACCATGAGGTGCGGTGCTGGGAGGCTGTGGTGGCAGGATGCAAGACTCCGGTGAGGCTGAAGCGCACACTGAAGAGCGAGGAACTGCTCGATTTCGACAGCCAGTTTGTGCAGGTGAGCCAGCGATGCATCATCAATATGAACTATCTCATCGAGGTGGTCGACAACGTGTGCCATTTCTATCCACCCTTCGAAACGCTCACTCATGTAAAGGTGGGGCGGTTCTATCGGCGCAAACTCATAGAGAGGTTCAGCAGTCTGTAGACAACCCCCGTCATTGTGTGAAAAATCACTATCGTGAGCTGTTTTGTGCCAAAAACTACTATTATGAGCAGTTTTGTGCGATTTTATTATAAAAAATCGTCAATATGTTAGCCATTTGCCAAGAATTTTGTAATTTTGCACCGCAAACTTTAAACAAACAATAAAAGAATGGCTAATTTGAGATTTGAGGTTGTAGCCGAGGCCTTCAAGAAAAGACCTGTAGAGGTGGATGCTCCCAAGACAAGACCTTCGGAGTATTTCGCCAAGTATGTATTCAACCGCCAGAAGATGTACAAGTATCTTCCATCCGATGTGTACGAGAAACTCATCGACGTGATAGACAACGGTACTCGACTGGATCGTTCCATCGCCGACTCTGTGGCAGCCGGCATGAAGCTATGGGCAGAGGAAAACGGGGTAACACACTATACGCACTGGTTTCAGCCCCTCACGGAGGGAACAGCTGAAAAGCACGACGCCTTCGTAGAGCACGACGGAAAGGGCGGCATGATAGAAGAGTTCTCCGGAAAACTGCTCGTACAGCAGGAACCTGATGCCAGTTCATTCCCCAACGGAGGTATTCGCAACACCTTCGAGGCGCGTGGCTATTCGGCATGGGATCCAACATCGCCGGTCTTCATCATCGACGACACACTGTGCATTCCTACCATCTTTATCTCTTACACTGGCGAGGCTCTCGACTACAAGGCTCCGTTGCTGCGTTCGCTCCACACACTGAGTGAGGCGGCTACCGACGTGTGCCATTACTTCTATCCACAGGTCAAGAAGGTGCAGACCAACCTGGGATGGGAACAGGAATATTTCCTTGTGGACGAAAGTCTCTACTCGGCACGCCCCGACCTGATGCTTACTGGGCGAACCCTTATGGGGCACGACTCTGCCAAAAACCAGCAGATGGACGACCATTACTTCGGCACCATTCCAGAGCGTGTGCAAGCGTTCATGAAAGACCTGGAAATCCATGCTCTCGAGCTGGGTATTCCCTGCAAGACACGCCATAACGAAGTGGCGCCAAACCAGTTTGAGCTGGCTCCTATCTATGAGGAGTGCAACCTCGCTGTCGACCACAACATGCTGTTGATGAGCTTGATGAAGCGTGTGGCTCACAAGCACAGCTTCCGAGTACTGTTGCATGAAAAGCCATTTGCCGGTGTCAACGGCTCGGGCAAGCACAACAACTGGAGTCTCTGTACCGATACAGGTGTGCTGCTCCATGCTGCAGGCAAGACTCCCGAGGACAATCTGCGCTTTGTCGTCTTCATCGTGGAAACCCTGATGGGCGTGTACAAGCACAACGGTCTGCTCAAGGCCTCCATCATGAGTGCCACCAATGCGCACCGACTGGGTGCCAACGAGGCTCCTCCAGCCATCATCTCATCTTTCTTAGGCAAGCAGCTCACCGACCTGCTCGATCATATCGAGAAAGCCGACAAGGAAGAACTCTTTGCCCTGGCAGGCAAGAAGGGTGTGGAGCTCGACATTCCGGAGATTCCTGAGTTGATGATCGACAATACCGACCGCAACCGCACCTCTCCATTCGCCTTCACCGGCAACCGATTCGAGTTCCGTGCCGTAGGCAGCGAGGCCAACTGTGCATCGTCGCTCATCGTGCTGAATGCAGCTGTAGCCGAGGCGCTGCAGAACTTCAAGACAAGAGTTGATGCACTCATCGAGGCAGGCGAGGACAAGACTTCCGCCATCATCGACGTAGTGCGCGAGGATATCAAGACCTGCAAGCCCATCCGCTTCGACGGCAATGGCTACAGCGACGAGTGGAAGGAAGAAGCTCAGAAGCGCGGACTCGACTGCGAGGCGTCCAGCCCCGTTGTCTTCGACCGTTATCTCGACAAGGAAAGCATCGACATGTTCGCCAAGACCAATGTGATGAGCGAGAGTGAGCTGAAGGCGCGCAACGAGGTGAAATGGGAAATCTACACCAAGAAGATTCAGATAGAGGCCCGTGTGATGGGCGACCTCTCGATGAACCACATCATTCCTGTGGCAACCCACTACCAGAGCCGTCTGGCAAAGAATGTAGAGGGCATGATCAATATCTTCGGCGGAGAGGAAGGCAAGAAACTCACCGCTCGCAATGTGAAGATTATCCGCGAGATAGCCGAGCGCACGCAGACCATAGAGACTGGAGTTGAGGCACTGGTGAATGCCCGCAAAGTGGCCAACAGAATAGAGAGCGAGCGCGAGAAGGCAGTGGCTTATCACGACACCGTGGCGCCTAAGATGGAGGAAATCCGTTATCAGATCGACAAACTCGAGCTTCTCGTAGCCGATGAACTCTGGACACTGCCAAAGTATCGCGAGCTGCTATTTATCCGCTGATGTATTAAGAATAAGCACACAACATATTCATAAAAAGGCTGACTTCATTTCGAAGCCAGCCTTTTATCTTATAGGGAAGCCACCGCCATTCTAAAAGTTCTTACCAGTGCCAGAGTCCATAAACTCAGCATTAGAGAAAGTGAAGTCAGCCGAGTTCGACACACCGAAGAGATCGCCGGTGGTGTATTTCGTCACATAGTTGGTTTTCAGATGAACGTTCTCAAAGGACAGACTCTTCAGCAGCGTACCCTCCGAGTCCAGCATCTCCACATCCACCTTGATATTCTCCTCCTCCGCCGAGCTTAGGAAGACATAAGCGTTAAACCGGGAATAAGTATTGCTCATCGCGATTGTCGGAGTCACCACGCTCACGTCAGCCGCCAGACCTGTCGTAGGATTCCATTTGTTGCTGCAGTTACCCGAAATGCGGAACTTCATATTCTTCACCACATCCGTCGTGGCACCAGTATTTTCAATGGTAAACTTAGCCACAGAACGTTTCATATTACAATTAAAAGTATTGTTTCCTTCCTTTACCATTATCTTCTGGCAAACAGCCGCCATGTCTGTCACCTTGTTGGGGAAGACAACCTCCGTCACAGAATTAATCTTCACATCGGCATTCTTACTGGCTACAGCTACCATATCATATTCACCCATAGGAACCTGCATACTGACATGACCGAAGTTGTCTGCCATTTCAGCCTTCACCTGTCTGAAGACGATAGTTTTGCCCGTGCCATTGGTAGGGATCAGAGAAATATCCAAGTAAGTAAACGGGCTGTTCTTCAAAGCAGTACTCGTACTGCTTTCGTCTGCTCGAGTCTTTGCCTGAGAATTCTCCAATGACTGCATGGTCACTTGGTAAAACGACAAGCTAACTTGCTGGTTCGCTACATGGGATGATTCATTACCATCACCGTTTTCGGTTGTACAACCGGCACTAACTAATAGTGCAATAGCCATGAATAGGCTGTTAATTGAAAACTTTAGATTCATTATCTTAAGTTTTAGGTTATTAAAAAGTATCGAAACTTTTTCGGTACATGCTTCAAAAATAAGAATTATTAATAAGAAATTACTATTTAAACCTTTTAAAACCGATTTATTTAATATAATTTACACCGATTTTATAAATATTTATCTAAAAATAGCATTAAAAAATAAAAAAGTATCTATATATGCCGTTATGCTCGATGAACAATGAGAGCGAGCCTCGGGCTGCCAGCTCGTGCGGTGTGTCGGTCTCGAAACGCCCAGGGCTAAGAGCTTCTGCCCTTCAGGCAGGGTGTGTTGCTGCTCGGTACTGGCAGCTGTCCCAGAAAAGCCCCTTTTCCTATTCCATCTCCCATATCGGCATAACCTCAATCCTTATTCCGTCTCGTTCGAAGGTCTCTCGTTGGGAGAAAGTGATGATTTTTCCCTGTTTGCAGCCTGTAACGGAGGAGGCAGCTATCAAGCCTCCTATCTCTCGTTCTACGTTATCATCATTCAATGTCCAGCAGACTTGTATCAGCTCAGCTACATGCTCGCCCTTTTTCACAACGAAGTCGCATTCCTTCGATTCATAGAAGTAGAATATCCCGTCCTCTTCTCCAAGCGTTCTCTCCAAGTTGAGATAAACGATATTCTCCAAAGCCTTGCCTGCATCTTCGCTCTCAGGCAATAATACGGCATTGCGCAGGGCAATGTCTGCCACATAATACTTGGCAGGAGCAGAACGCTGTTTTACCATCGACTTATCGTATTTTTCCACTTTGCGAAACATGAAAATGTTGCAAGCATAGTCGAGCCACAGATAGAGGGAATCCTTGGAGACCTTTAAGCCTTGCGATTTCAAGTCGTTATAAATATTGTTCACGCTGGTCGGCTTCGTGAGTTTGTTCATCACACGCTTTAAGAAATAACGCACCACCGAAGGAGAAGCTCCGATATGATAATGCTCCACCATATCCCTGAAGAGCATGGTGTTGAAGTAAGACTGCAGGATTTTGACTTTTTCTATCTTGCTTTTTTCGAGAACAACCTCTGGAAAACCGCCCTCCTCGCAATAACCGCGGAAGGAGACCGCCATCTTTGCCTTGCCAGCTTCGCTAAATGGATTTGCCTTGATGCCTTTGAACGCCAAATATTCCTTGAAACTCAAAGGATACTCGCGATATTCGTCAGGCCATCCTCGCAAAGCGGAAGCCATTTCTTCTGAAAGCATCTTGGCTGTGCTACCTGTTACATAGATATGCTTGCAATAATTCTTATACACCCGGAGAACAAAGAGTTCCCAGCCCTCTATGAGTTGTATCTCATCAAAAAACATATAAACATCCTTAAGCGATGTGTCAGGATACATTTCACGATAAGCTTGCAGTAATTCATCGAAGTTTTCGGGCGACATGGAGAGAAAACGTTCATCGTCGAAACCTACATAGAGGATGCGCTCTTTTGGAATTCCTTGTTGTAGCAGGCGATTAATCGTAAGTCCCAATAATGATGACTTTCCGCAACGGCGAATGCCAGTAACAGTCACGATGCGGTTTCCATCCAACGGAAGTTGGGTGCTTCTCTCTTGCAAGGCAAAAGGTAATTCCTCTTGGTGCAAGGAAATGATTGACTGAAATGTGCTGCGTAGTTCCATTTGTGTACCTTCTTTATTACTGATTATTTTATTGTTAATATGTAGATTCCTACACTCGGTTGCAAAGACACAAACTTTCCTTCTAAAAAGGAAAGAAATCGGCAATTATTTCCTTTTAAAAAGGAAAGTTTCTGTTTTTATCTAAAATCTCTTTTCTATTTCAAAACATTGTACTACCTTTGTGCTATCTAACCAAATCCGAGAAATAATTTGCTTTAAAATGCTCTAATCCGAAAAATATGTATGAAACTTGGATAGTTACTATTCTGTTTTTTCATACATTCTCATTGCATCTCGATGTAAGTCGTGTATCTGTTCAGCCAACCATTCTGGTGAGAGGATTCTCAATTGGCTTCCCCGGCTCATTAAATATCCAAAGAAATCTACGGTAGGGCGCATGGTAATTTCGAAATCCATATAGTTGTCGCCTTTTGCGATAGCTTTTTGAGTTGCATGGAGAGGTAAGTCTTTTACCCGGTACTGTTCGTAATCGTAAGCTCTAAATTTAATTCGTTCAACAGTAGTTCCGTCGCCAATCAGCACTCCGTAATATTCCTTGAAGTAATCTTGAGCGTTGAAGTCTTGAGTTATCTCAAATTTGGTATCTGTGGATTCTATGCTTTTGATTCTGTCAAGTGAGAATAGGGCATAGTAATCCTTTACTTCTTGGGATTCTGCTTCTGTATAATGGAAGTGCCCCAATACATACCAACGTTGCTTATGCAATTTTATGCAATATGGCTCGATAGTATAGCTTTTGGCATCTGTATTGCCATACCTCTTGTAAAGAATGGTTATCTTGATATTTCGTTTCATGGCATCAAGGATTAGTTTGAGGTTTTCGCCTTCATAGGGTACAGTTTCAAGCACAATCCTATCTTGAAGCGATACACATTCGCTAATAATATTATTGGATGCAAGTGTGGCTAACATCCAGTTTTGTATGGAGTCAGACTCTAATGCTTCAGGATTTCCAATAGAATATTTATATCCGTTTTTTCTGTTGCACTCGATATATATGCCAAAAATGTCTTCTATGGCATCTTTGTGTCGATTGAAGGTTGAACGAGCCAATTCTATTCCTTCGCTCATGTCCGTTTCAAGCCATTTCTTTTGAATATCTGCAAAAGAAATAGCTCGGGCTTTATTGATGGTGTTTACCAACCAAATGTATTCTTTGAATTTCGCTTGAGTTCTCATGTTATATACGATTTTATCTACATTAAGTAACGAGATTTTTGCGTTTTTATTGATTTATGATACATTTTTCTTTAAAAAAGAACTTGTCCTATAATTTGATACAAGTTTTTCTTATCTTTGTGCCGACATAACAAATAAATTCATAAAATATGAACTATGATGAAGTAAAACTACGCCGTTTGATAGGTAAATGCCAATGGACTTTTGCCAAGACAATGCCAACGTGTCCTCATGAGTACATTGTGAGGAATAAATGTGCCTTGTCTGATGAGGAATTCGTCTTTTTTGTGCAGTCACAAAGAGAATTTGGTGTTCCACAACAATGGTGGAAATATAATTTCCCCTATCTTCATATTGATGGATATAAGTATTGGACGATGGGAGATACCATAGAGAATACTATCATTATCAATAGGGCGAAAGACGATAATTCGCAAATACATATAGTTGAGCAACAATCAGTTGAACAACAATCAGTTGAACAACAATCAGTAGAACAACAATCCCAAAAGGATAAACTTACGTTGTCTATAACTACTATTGGTGATTTGCTTCTTCGTCAAACGATTTCGAATGGCGGGGAACCCATTAATGGTGTGAATCTGTCGATTCCGATCTATCAGCGTCCATATAAGTGGACTGCTCGTAATGCAATACAGTTGCTTGATGATATTATCGAAGCGATGAATGACAATAAAGAAAGTTATAGGGTAGGTACTCTGATTCTTCATCGAGCATCAAGCCAAGGCTCGTATGATATAGTTGATGGATTGCAGAGAATCATTACGTTTTCTTTGTTGCTAAGGGCTTTGGGGAAGAACGATATAGCTTTTCTCCAGCAAGAATTATATGATAATGAGTATAATGCCCGTAATATATCCAATAATTATCGAGCATTGGAACGACGCGTCAGCAAACCTGATTTGAAAGAAAGCCAACAACAGAAAGAAGACTATTATGTAAAGGAACGAGAGTGTAGAAGACTGGAAGAATTTGTTGAGAGTAGATGTGAACTTATTGTTGTTGTCACATCTGACGTTTCTGAAGCCTTTCAGTTCTTTGACTCTCAGAATGCTCGTGGCAAAGCTCTATATCCACATGATTTGCTGAAAGCTTATCATTTACGTGAAATGATTGGTATAGAGGAGAATGAGGTTGAAAGAATCGTCAAGGGATGGGAACAAATATCTCAAAGTGGTTTGGCAGATTTTTTCGGAAACTATCTGTATCGTATCAAAGAATGGGTAAATGGCAATAGGGCAGAAGTGTTGGATGAACGTAATATCCACATGTTCAAGGGGATTACTCGTTCTGCACGGACTCCTTATGCTCAATTCTATAAGAGTGCTTATTGTTATGCAGATATGGTAAATTCTTCTGCTATGCCATTCGTTTCTGGAACTCGCAATATCAATGCATTTCAATTGGACGCTCCAATTATAGCAGGCAAACCTTTCTTTGAATATACGAAGCATTATTATGCCATACTAAAGGACATTCAAGATAATAGTAAGTACGAGGGGTTCTATATCAACGACAATATTATAGTGAAGACATTGGATCGCTATTTCAAGAAGGGAAAAGGCAATGGTATTGCCCGGTTGCTGTTTGATACCTCGGTACTCCTGTATGTAGATAGGTTTTGTCCGGAGTCATATCCAACCAAAGAAGATATGGAGCTGTTTGAGCAATTTGTCGTTTATGCCTTTGTTTGGGCTTATTCGCTTAGAGCGCAATATACAAATTTGGGATGGCTTTCTGCTCAGAATTTCATTATGGAAACTAATGAGAATTTGAAGAATTCATTTAATATGTACAAGTTGATAGTTAGGCAGGATACTCCCACTACATTACTCAGCGTGTTGGCAGATAAGCTAACTCCTTTGTCTGATAGCGACTTAAAGGATGGAAAAAAGAATGGCAGAACACATGCCGAGAATTTGGATGGGCATGATGGCGATGGAGTCTATCTGAATTATCTCCATTTCTTTAAAGTTAATCGTTTTTTATAAATAGTAGAAGACAATGAAAGATTTGAAAAGTATTTTGAAAGAGTGTTCTATCAGGGAAATCTATTGTGATAATCATGGAGCACCTATTACATACGAAATTCCTGTCTACCAGCGTAACTATGCGTGGGAACGAGATGAAATCTGTGCTTTGATAAAAGATGTCCATGATTCTATGGATGTGGGCAAAACGGTTTATTACATAGGGACTCTTGTTACTTATAAGCGTGATGAGAACAAATATGAGGTGATAGATGGTCAACAACGTTTGACTACGATTTTCCTCATACTTAGAGCTTTGGGAGTGCAGAACATTTATAATAGCTTGACTTATTCGGCACGAAAAGCTTCTGCTTCGACGATAGAGGCATTATCAGGGCGTGGAGAGAAAGATGACCTTGGCAAGATGCCTGACCTTGGTGAGATGCCTGACCTTGGTATCAAGAATGGTTTCGAGTCTGCAAAAGCAGGATTGAATGAGATTGTTGGTATGGCTCAAACTGATGTGGATAAATTCAAAGAGTATTTCTTGAATCATGTCCATATCATACATTATCGAGTGCCGAAGGATGTGGATTTGAACCATTATTTTGAGGTGATGAACTCTCGTGGCGAACAGCTGGAGAAGCATGAGATTGTTAAGGCAAAATTGAGTAAGCAATTTATCGGGGATAATACCTCAATGGAGAAGTTCAGCCATATCTGGGAAGCATGTAGTGATATGTGCTTCTACGTTCAGCAAAAAATGTCTGATATGAAAACTGTTTTTGGTGAGAACATGGATAGTTTCGTCTTAGAGTCGTTTGATGCATTTGCCGATATGCCAGCTAATGCAGGTAATTCTTTGGGTAGAAAAACAATTGCAGAGTTGTTGAATACTCCTGTTAAGCCAGTGCCCCAGAGTACGACGTTAGATGAAAATGATAGATTTCAACCAATCATAGACTTTCCTAATTTCCTCTTGATTGTGTTGAAGATTACGAGGATGAAGGAACAAGGATTTGATCCTTTGAAATTATCTCTTGATGACAAGGAACTGCTTAATGAGTTTGAGAAGATTACCATTACGGCTGATTTCGTAAAGCGGTTTGCTTATAATCTGTTGAAGGCTAAGTATTTCTTGGATAATTATGTGGTTCATCATACGCTCGGTGAGGACCGTATTTCTGAAAATCCGTGGAAGTTGCAGCGTTACTATAAAAATGGAAATGCTATCTATCTGAAGGATTTGTCGGAAGACAAACCTGTGCAGGCAGAACTGGTACAGTTGCTATCTATGTTCGAGGTAACTTTTACGGCGAAGCAACGCAAGAACTACCTGTTTTATTGTCTGTATCATTTGTTTGAGAGCGATAATATTAGTGATTATCTCGTCTTTATGAGAGATTTGGCTGATAAGTATTTCTTTGATGTGTATCTGAATGCGGAAAAACTCAATGAAAGAAACCAGCCAAAGCCTAATAGCTTTGATGACACGATGATACGAAATGGACATCTGAATGTAGAACTGGAAAATGTAGAACGAGACTTTAATCGCATCTATCCTAAGGGAGCGCCCAATATACCTCTCTATGTGTTTGATTATACAGACTATAAAATATGGAGAAAGTATGCGGAGGAGCTACGTGGAGAAAAAGCTAAGAAAGGAGATGCAAAACGTATCGGATTCTTCCAAGATTTGGGATGTAGTGATTTTGAATTAGAGGTATTTAATAACTTCTATTTCTCTCGAACTCGTAAGAGCCTTGAACATTATTATCCTCAGGCTAAGGCTGGTAGCGATAAACCTGTCAGCTCAGAAGACATCAATTGTTTTGGAAACTTTGCCATGATAGGTTCCGATGCTAATAGTTCCGGTTCAGACTGGAATCCAATTGATAAGAAAAACCGTTATTTGGATTCAAAGTCAAATCAAGTAAGTACAGCATCTCTAAAGTTCAGAATCATGTTGCAAATATGTCAAGACAATTATGATGATGGGATTAAGAATGAGACGGCTAAACGTCCTTTTGGTTTGGAATGGAATGTGGATGATATGAATGAGCATCAAGAAAGAATGCTTAAAATCGTCATGAAAAGCTAATAGTATAAGCTGCTGATTATTTCGTAAATAAGGGACAGGAAATCTCCCGAAGCCTGCATCCGAAGACCGACGTGTGAGCGGCGTATCCTGTCCCTTTGTAGGTAAGCACAGAAAGGTCAAGGCCACGTCGCACCATACAGGTCCCTACGACCTGACTCGATATTAGGGTTAGCTTTCGACACAATTCTGTGCTTGTTGGTTTTGCTTGATGCGAATGGTTAAGCGAATTTGGTTCTCGTAATGGGCATCTTCGTTGATTTTGCTGATGCGGCATTCAAAGATAGATGCCCACCCCATTTCCAATAATTGGGCAATCTCTGTATTGGAAGTGCGAGGAAGATAGCCTAGCAGATATTCCTCTTTCTCGTTGTTATCTGCCACCTTTGAGTAAACCACAGCGACTGCATTCTTGTCGTATGGGTTCTCTTGGTCTCTTTGTAATTCAAGCAGAGTACCGACCTTCAACTCTTCCCAAACTTCATTGGCATCATGATATTGGCGACCTGCGAGATGACATTCCTTGAAAAATAACTTTTTCTTCTTCATAACTTTGCAATTTTACCCCAATTCGGGATAACCGAGTGTTTAATACGATATAAATGCAGCGTGAATA
>NZ_VZAD01000052.1 GCF_009495355.1 Segatella copri | reverse complement strand
AATACCTGCGACTGGAGTTAAACCAGTTAGGTTAGTGTCATGCCCGACACACAAAGAAAAGCCTTCATCCTGCGTTGCCAAGATAAAGGCTTTATTGAAAGGGTGATTAGGAGGGATTTCACTTCATTGAAGTTTCATAGTCTTTGATGTCTTTACTTTTTACTAATGTCATCATCTGGTTGCTTACGAAGATTTGAGCGATAAACCGAAATATTTGTGGTTACATCTTTTCCTCCTACTCGACCATATACTTTTATAGTGGCTCGTGCGCCTAAGAAGCCCAACGGCAAATCTTCATCCTTCAACTTGGCAAAGTGAATGCGAAGTGTCTTATTATCGATATTTTTCACAGAGATACCAACCTCTTCCTCGGTGGCAGAGATATTTTTCCCTTTATTGTTTTTTACTATTCCAAAACTGCAATCTAATGAATAGTTAATATTGTCGCAGTTAGTGCATGTCAGCTCTAAATCACCATCAATATAAGTGTACGAATAGATGAAGTATTTCGATTCCTTAGGGTAAAGAGTATAACCTATTTCTTCGGGATAATAGCGGACACTTATATATTCAGGATTAGTGTTTGAAGTAGCCTTAAACAAAAGGGGCGAGTCTTTCACTTCATCGCAACTGCTTAATATCACAACACTAAGCAATGAAAATAGCATAATTAAAAGCTTGTTCATATCTATAATTTGTTTTGAATTCTTGTTCGCAAAGGTACTGTTTTTTCTCATTCAAGGAGTGATGTAGCAATTATTTTATTCCGCTTCATTATATTTCTCTAAAGAAATTTGTAACGTACATTATTTCGCCTCGTCAAACTTCTTTATGAGCATAGTCGGATCTTCATAAAACTTGTCTGTATCAAGCTCCTTAATAATAGGCTTCATTTCAGGAAAGTCTTTGAAGACAATTTTCAACATTGCTTTCACACCAATGGCAGATGACATCCAAAAAGCTCTGGCGACATCCTCACCCTTAACCTTAAAATAATAAATGCAGCCACCTCCAGTTATTTGTAAATTCTTGGTATTGGTCTGGGTGGTAATTGGATGCATATATGCAGTAGCTCTCTTTCCCTCATATAAAGGAATCATAAATACAGGTTCTTTGTATGGTTTTGGACTTTTGACCCAAACGCTCGGCATAGTTTTTTGCGCCATCAGAGGAACGAATGTAATCCATTCTTTTCCTTTCTCGTCGAAATACTTTACTTCTTTTATCTCAGACGATTTGTAATCTTTATGCTCACCATTCTTTTTATCTTTAACACGGATTTCACTTCCATTGTCGTACATAAACAAAGATTTAGTGTTTCCACTCACTGTTTGACCATTGTTCAGTGTTAACTTGATATTCTGTGCTTGCATTGTAAATGCAAACAACAAGGCAAATAGCATTGTTAAAATCTTCTTCATATTCATTCTCGTTTTATTAGGTATAAATTATTATTTGATTTACAAAAATAGCATTTATTTGCAGAAATTCCAAATGTTTAAAGACTTATTAACGTAAAATATTGCTTATCTCACTCCACCAATAGCAATTGGATACAAATCGTGCTGTGGGAACTTCTCGCAGCCGATATATCATCGTGGCGCATCGGGTTGCCGAGGTACACGTCAATGACCTGCCAGCCGTGGCGCTCAAACTCATGGACAACCACCCAATGAAAGTCCTGGTCGTTCACGGCATAGTTAGAGCCAGGGGCTGTGGCATCATAGTAGTAGATGACCGTCTTGTTCGGATGCGGAGCGTATTAGGTGCAGAAATCGGCGATGAGCGTAGGGATTTTCAATTCCGCTATGCGCCGGTGACCGTTGGTTCAGGGCGCCAGGTTTACGACCCCTCAAAGCCCAGGGCAAATGAATTCAAGCAGCACGCCCTCCTGTATGATTGATATTAACCAGCATGCTTACTCATTTTAGCTAAAAAACAGCCTAAATATTTGGAAGTTACTAAATTTCAGAGTATCTTTGCAAAAGAATAAAACTTATCAAGACAAAGGAATCAAAACGTATCCCTGCAAAGGAATAAAAAGAAATGCGTATGAGACAGGTAGAAGAAAGATATATCAGCTTGCTGACCGACTTCGGCTTCAAGCGAATTTTTGGAACAGCAATAAACAAGGATTTGCTGATTTGTTTTCTCAACAGCTTGTTTGATGGCAAACAGGTTGTGAAGGACGTTTCGTATCTCAACCCTGAGCATGTGGGAGACGTCTACACCGACCGCAAAGCCATCTTCGACGTATATTGCGAGGGCGAAAACGGCGAGAAGTTCATCGTAGAAATGCAGAATGCCTATCAGACATATTTCAAGGACCGCTCCCTGTTCTATTCCACATTCCCTATCCGTGAGCAGGCACCAAAGGGGAAGGATTGGGACTTTAAACTCAACTACGTATATACCGTTGCCCTGCTCAACTTCGACATGAACGAGGAAGCCTTCGAAAAGGAAAAAATCCGCCATAGTGTACAGCTGTGCGATACCGCCACTCATAAAGTGTTTTACGACAAGCTGGAGTTCATCTATGTAGAAATAGCCAAGTTTAACAAATCGCTGGAGGAACTGGAGACGCTTTACGACAAGTGGCTCTATGCGCTGAAGAATCTCTACAAGCTTACCCAGCGCCCTAAGGAGTTATGCGACAAGGTCTTCGACCGCCTCTTCGAGGAAGCCGAGATTGCCAAGTTTACTCCGCAGGAATTGAGGGAGTACGAGGCCAGTAAGATAGCGTATCGCGACATCAAGAATTCCGTAGACACCGCCAAACGTGAAGGTATTGCTGAAGGAATGGAAAAAGGAATGGAAAAGAAAAGTCTTGAGATTGCCAAGAAGATGCTGACAAAGGGTATGGATGAAGCGACTGTTATGGAAATAACTGGGCTGTCGGCACAAATGATACAGCAGCTGAAAGCGGAGATGTAGATGATAGATTCGCAAGACTGAAAGGTTTCTTTGCTCCGAAGTTTAGATAACAATAATCATCAGTTAATCATATTATAATTGTGAACAAGTTACCTATTATAGTTTTGGATTTTTCGGGAGTATATGATTTTGAGGCGTTTGCTTCAAGTCGTAATATCATCTGTGTAGATTGTAAGGACCTGAAAGGAGTGGACTGCTATTGCGATGAGGAAGGCAGGGAGAAACTTCATCGCAGGTTGGCCCCATACCCTTCTAAAGCCATTCATTTCCTGGACTCAGGAGATTTCCATTATCTTACCGAATACTGGGTGTCACGGCTGCAGGAACCTTTCTCTCTGATAGTCTTTGATCATCACCCGGATATGCAACAGCCTCAATGGGAAGGCTTGGTTTCGTGTGGCGGTTGGGTGACGGATGTCTTAAAGTCCAATCCTTTTGTGAGACACATCATCCTCGTTGGCGTATCCGACGAACTCATGTCTCAAATACCGGCTGCACTCAGGAGCAAGGTGCTGTTCTACAGTGAGTCGGAAATCGACCATCATCAGGCTTGGCCCTCCAAGGCTGGTAAGCTGATACATGAACCCGTATATATCTCTATCGACAAGGATGTGCTGAGGACTGATGATGCCGTCACCAACTGGAGCAATGGCAACATGACCCTTATGGAGCTGCAGGCTGTTCTGCGTATCGTCTATGCTCACGAGAGAGTGATGGGAGTGGATATCACTGGCGAGTGTTCCAATATGCTTGATTATGCCACCGAAGTGAAGGATGCAAGTATTGACAATGAGGCCAATGAGGAATTGATTCGGATGATATTGTCAGAGAGGCAGAACAGGGAGGAGTGACACGTGTCATTTTGGCATTTCAGAGGGGAAGTAATTGACAGAAATCAATTTTTCATGCCTTTTAAGAAGAAAAAGACAGAAATGTTGTGTGCGAACACAAAAAGGTATTACCTTTGCACTTGAAAAGATTGAATAACGATAATTAAAGTAAAGAAAGGGTAACAATTATGATGATTTTTGGAATGACATTGGTAGTTTTAGCTATCACATTTGCTGAGATTGTAGTAATCAACAAAAAGATGCATCTCGGTGAGTAATATGGAACTAAAGTAAGTTATTAATTTTACAAAATACGAAAGGCAGTTGCAGGCTATGGTGCTTGCAACTGCCTTTTTTTTGTCGACCCGCATAGAGAATGCCCTATGGTGGGGAACGTGCTCTCAATGATGCCATCGCTCATCTTGCGGATGTAAGAGGCTGCTGTGTCTTTGAAAGCTTGTTAAGAGATGTGAGTGGGGGATTATTTATTTGATTCCTCTCTCGTTGAGTGCCTTTGAGTATTTGGCTGCGTTGTCGAGGTGCTCGGAGTAAGTGCGGGCAAAGTTGTGGGTGCCGCTGAAGTCCTCCTTCGCACACATGTAGAGATAGTCGTGATGGATGTGGTTGAGCACGGCATCAATGCCGGCAACAGTAGGGATGCGGATAGGCCCTGGAGGCAGTCCTGGGTTGCGATAGGTGTTGTAGGGGCTGCGGATGCTGAGCAAGTTGTTGTAGATGCGCTTCAGGTCGAAACGCTTCCAGGCGAACTTGATGGTAGGATCGGCCTGAAGAGGCATTCCCTCAGGATATTCGGCATTGCGAAGCATCAGACGGTTGTAGTACATGCCCGCAATCATCGGTTTCTCACCGTCGTTGGCAGTCTCCTCGTCCACGATACTTGCCAGGGTGATGACCTGCTGCGGGGTGAGGTTCATGTTCTTCGCTTTCTGTGTGCGCTCAAAGTTCCAGAACTTATCCGACTCCTTCTTCATGCGACTGAGCAGTTTGTCGAGCGACACGTTCCAGTAGATGTCGTAGGTGTTGGGGATAAACATACAGGCGATGGTGGCCGTGTCGTAGCCATACTTCTCGCAGGTGGCCTCGTCGGTAAGGGCATGGCTGATGGTAGCGCTGTCGAGCATCAGCTTGCGTCCCAACTCAGCTGCGAGTTTGTCGAGTGTCCGGACCGATGGAACGGTCAGGTTGACGGGTTCCTGGAGTCCGTTCTTCAGGTGGCGCCATGTCTTGAGCGAACCGTCACCGGGATGGATGGCATAGCGACCCGTGCGAATATGCTCGGCGTATTCGGAGTGATGGGTAAGGGTGCGGAAAGCCTGCATCGGGATGGCGCGGGCTATCGGCGCGAGCTTATGATAAACGGAGTCTATATTGTCGTCTTCGTCAATATAGACATATTCTGTCTTCTCGCTTTTCGAGAATGAGGAAAAGCCATAGATATAAGTAATGACGATTACCGCCACGAGGCACACCAAGGCGCCATAGAAATAAAATTTGTAAGCGGTCTTGCTTTGTTTTTTCTTCATTTTTGTGTTTTGTTTTTGTGCATGAATTTCGCTGCAAAAGTACATTTATTCGTGGAATTGACAAAATTATTGGGCTTATATTATTCAAGTATAGGTAAAAATAGGTTAATTCCTTATTATTTCGATAAGATTGACGTAACTTTGCAAAGTTCAATAACAGAAAAATGATGGAAACAAAGGATTATAAAGAAGGAATAAGGGAATATGATACGTATGTCTTCGACCTGGACGGCACGTTGCTCTCCACACTCGACGACCTGGCTGCGAGCTGCAACTACGCCCTTCGCACCAACGGTATGGAGGAGCACTCTGTCGACGACGTCAGGAGATTTGTGGGCAACGGCGTGCGCAAGCTCATGGAGCGTGCCATTCCTCAGGGCGACAGCAATCCGCTCTTCGACAAGACCTATGCCGACTTCAGAAAGCATTATATGGAGCACAACCTCGACACCACCAAGCCTTATCCCGGCATCATGGATCTGTTGAGCAGACTGAAGGAGAGAAACAAGAAAGTGGCTGTGGTGAGCAACAAGTTCTATGCTGCCACGCAAGCGCTCTGCCGTCATTTCTTTGGCGACCTGGTGGATGTGGCGATAGGAGAGCGTGAGAACATCAGGAAGAAGCCTGCGCCCGACACGGTAGAGGAAGCCCTGCGCCAGTTGGATGCCGACAGGGTTGGCGCAGTGTACATTGGCGACAGCGACGTCGACATCATGACTGCCCGCAACTGCAAAATGCCTTGTATCAGCGTGTTATGGGGTTTCCGTGACAAAGAATTCCTCGTGGATCATGGCGCCACAACTTTCGTTCACTCTCCCGAAGAAATTTTTCCTTTCTGAAAGGAAAGGCTTTTCTGGGGGAATCTCCTTCGGGAGTTAAGACATATGTTTTATATTTCTTCTATAATCTTATTAATTGTTTCTAACATTCCCGGGAGTTTGTTTTTGACTACATCATAGACAATAGATTCATCTATGTCAAAATAGTGGTGAGCAATAATATCACGGATACCCATAGCTCCTTTCCAATCTACATCAGGGTAATTAGGAAGAAGTTGTTTTTGGGTCATCTTATCAATTCCCTTTATACTTTCGCCTATTGCGAGAAGCAACATGCAGGTACTTTCAAGACGTTCCATACCAGCAGGAGTACAGACATAATATTGCGAATCATCAATAGATTTGGAGTTGTTGATGATTCTTTCTATAGTTGAAGCTATTCGTTTGAGTGAATAGTATAAGAGTTCTTCGTCATGCATAGATTCCGTCTCTTTTAATTTGCTTTAAAAGCATTGGGTTCATATTGTTGCGTAATCTAACAATATCTACTGGCTTACCAAAAAGTTCTTGCAGTTCTTCTTTGATGTGAACTAATATAAATAAGTCCGGCTTTTTCATTTCGACACAAACATCAACGTCGCTGTCTTCTGTCTGTTCATTTCTTGCCACAGACCCAAAGATACCAATCTTTGTAATGCCATAAGCATCCGCTTTGGTGCTGAGGTATTTGCGAAGTATAGTAATATAATCGTTTGTTGTCTTCATTGTCTTTTCATTTTTGCCACAAATATACAATATTATTTATTATGGTCCAAGTTTTTACAGAGTTTTCTTGCTAAAATAGTTCAGACAACTTGGTTTTACAATAAATTCCTGTAACCAAAGAGAACGATAATTCACTAAACTTTTAATCTTCTCATCAAATTTCCCCCAAAGAATCTCCTTCCCTTATGCTAAATGCGAGTTGACGAACTGGTAGACGGCATCCTTGTAGGAATCAGAGATAGGGATGCTGGTCTCGCCATAAAAGATGCGCATGTGACCGATGGAGTCCATGCGGCAGAGGTTGGCGATGAAAGAACGATGGATGCGCTTGAACTGCTGGCGGGGCAGACGGCTCTCCAGTCGCTTGAGGTTGGAGAAGGTCGTGACCTTACGGCCCTGTGTGAGATGGAAACGCACATAGTCGTTCATGCTCTCGATGTAGAGAATATCGTCGAGGTCGATGCGGACAAACTTATTCTCAACCCTGGCTACTAAACAGCGGTCGCGCTCTATCGGGTCCTGCAACTGGTATTCGTCAAAGGTAGCCCTCACTCGCTTGTACGACTCCTGAAAGTCTTCGAAACTGATGGGTTTGAGCAGATAGTCGGCAGCTCCAGCCTTGATACCGTCGAAGGCATACTCCTTGTAGGCCGTGGTGAAGACCAGACGGCAACTCTCGGGCACGAGACGGGCAAACTCAATGCCGCTCAGTTCGGGCATCTGTATGGCAAGGTAGAGCACGTCGACATGTCCGTTCCTCACGTCTCTTACAGCCTCCCGCGCACTGGTATAAGCACCAATAAGTTGTAGGGTTGGTGTACGCTTGATGTGGCTCGTTATCTGGTTCAGAGCCTCTGGGTCATCGTCAATAACGACACAGTTTAGTATCATGTTTTATAGTGGTTTTTTGTTCTTTTCTGCTACAATAACGTCCCAATTGGGAAATTATTGTGCAGAATAGCGAGAGATTTTTATTCGTATCTGATGGCTTCGATAGGGTCGAGGCGGGCAGCTTTCTTGGCAGGATACCAGCCGAAGAAGACACCTGTGAAGGTACAAACAGCAAAGCTCATGATGATGCTCCAGGGCTCTATCTGCGTGGCTACGTGCAGGAACTGTTGCAGTCCTACCGACAGACTGACTCCCAACAGCACACCTATCACACCGCCCGTCACACTCAGCAGGATGGCCTCGATGAGGAACTGGTTGAGGATGTCGACACCACGTGCTCCCACGCTCATGCGCAGACCAATCTCACGGGTGCGCTCCGTCACACTCACATACATGATGTTCATGATGCCGATACCGCCCACGAGGAGCGAGATGCCTGCCACAGAACCAAGAAGGATGGTGATGGTCGACATGGTGGAGTTCATCATGCTCGAAATCTCCTCCTGCGAACGGATGTTGAAATCGTCCTCGTCTGCCTCGGTCGTATCGGTGGCGTCCTTGAGCTTATGGTTGCGTCGCAGGATCTCCGTTATCTGGTCTTGAGCCGGTTGCGAAGCTTCCTCGGTAATCGCCGAGCAGACGATGCCGCCTAAGTAGGTTTGGGCCAGGATGCGTTTCATCACGGTGGTGTAGGGCGCCAGCACCAGGTCGTCCTGGTCCATGCCCATGGAGTTGTAGCCCTTCTTCTTCAGCACACCCACCACACGGAATGGGATGCTGTTGAATCGCACCACCTTGCCCACGGGGTCGCTGCCGTCGGGGAAGAGATAATCCACCACAGTCTGTCCCAGGATGCACACCTTGGCAGCCGCCTTGATGTCGTTGTCGGTAAACATCTCACCGTCGGCCACCTTGAGCTGTCGGATGCTCAGGTAGTCTTGGTTCACACCGTAGATGGAACTTTGCGTATTGTTGTTGCCGTTGATCCATTGACCGCTGCTGTTGACGGTAGGCGAGATGGCAGAGATGTAGTTGCACTCGTCCTTGATAGTCTGATAGTCAGCCTGTTTGAGGGTCTCCATGGCAGAGGCGTCCTGTCTCACACCGCCCCTCATGTCGGCACCCGGCGAAATCATGATCATATTGCTTCCCATCTCGGCGATGTTGGCCTTGATGCTTGCCTTGCTGCCCTGTCCGATAGCGAGCATGGTGATGACGGCAGCAATACCTATAATGATTCCCAAAGCCGTGAGAAACGACCGCATCTTGTTGGCTGCGATCGCCCTGATGGCTATCTTGAATAGATTCTGATAATTCATCGCATTTTAAATCATTAATATTGAAAAATTACTCATCCGTATTCGCCGGCAGGGCAGCGAGACCCTCTGCGGCAGAGAGGATGTGCGGATTGTACTCGTCGCTGATGATGTGACCGTCGCGCAACTCGATGTTACGGCTCGAATAGTTGGCAATATCGGGGTTGTGGGTCACGAAGATGATGGTACGTCCCTCAGCGTAGAGCTTCTGGAAGAGCACGAGAATCTCGAAACTTGTACGTGTGTCGAGGTTGCCCGTTGCCTCATCGGCAAGGATGACGGCTGGGTTGTTGACCAGGGCGCGGGCTATGGCCACACGCTGCATCTGTCCACCCGACATCTGGTTGCTCTTGTGATAGAGACGTTCGCCCAGTCCTACGGCCTTCAGCGCCTCTATCGCCCTCTGCTTGCGCTCCTCGGCTGTTACCGAGGGGTTGTACATCAAGGGCAGTTCCACATTCTCCACGCTCGTGGTCTTGGGCAGGAGGTTATAGTTCTGAAAGATAAAACCTATCTTGCGGTTGCGCAGCACGGCACGCTCCGAACGCGACATGGTGCGTACCGACACGCCGTCGAGGTAGTATTCGCCACTCGATGGGGTGTCGAGACAACCCAACTGGTTGAGCAGGGTAGACTTGCCCGATCCCGACTTACCCATGATGGTGACAAACTCGCCCTCGTAGATCTTGAAGCTCACGCCCTTGAGGGCATGAACCGTCTCGTCGCCTACGAGGAAGTCGCGCCTTACGTTGTCGAGCTCTATCACGACCTTCTTCTGGTCTTGGCTGGCTTTGTTTTCTATGTTTTCTGACATGATGATTGTACTTTTATTGAACTTTCGCTGGGTTCAGAATAAACTTTAGCTGGGTTGAGAAGTGACAGCAAACCCTTACTTCTTCTTTCCCCTTGGACCCGGTCCGCTAATCAGTCCCTGGCTTTGCTGCTGGTCGTCGCTGTCGTCCTCGGGTGTGTTCACCACGATTTCGGTCACAATCTGCTGACCGGCCTTCAGTCCCTTTGTTATCTCTGTATGCATTCCGTCGGTCTGACCGATGCTCACTGGGTGAGCGGTAAGGGTTTTGCCGTCGAGGGTCCACACCTTGTTCTTGCCCTTGCAGTCAACTATCTTCATGTCTTTGCCTACGGTTTCCTTGGTAGGTGTGAAGCGCAGCGCCTTGTTGGCTACAGCCAGTACGCCAGTACGTTCCTGCGTGTAGATGGTGACATTGGCGGTGAGTCCCGGTTTCAGTTTCAGATCGGCATTCTGTGCGCTGATCACCACCTCGTAGGTTACCACGTTGTTGGTTGTCGTGGCCTGCAGACGCACCTGCTTCACCGTACCCTCGAAGGTGTCGTCGGGATAAGCGTCGACGGTGAAGGTAACGCGGTCGCCCTCCTTCACAGCACCTATGTCAGCCTCGTCCACGTCGGCTACTACCTGCATGTTGGTCAGGTCTTTGGCGATGGTGAAGAGCTCAGGAGTGTTGAAACTGGCAGCCACGGTCTGACCTTCCTCCACACTCTTCGAGATAACGGTTCCGTCGATAGGCGAGGTGATGGTGGCGTAGCCTAAGTTGGTCTGCGCACGTTGCACCTGCTCCTTGGCTGTGGCCACCTCCTCCTTGGCCTGTCGATAGGTGAGGAGGGCGTTCTCATAGTCGTCGGCGCTGACGAGTCCTTTCTGGTAGAGGGTCTGATAGCGCTTCATGTTGGCGCTCTGGTAGTTGAGCTGACTCTGGGCGCTTGCCATGTTGGCCTTGGCGGTGTTGAGCTCGCTCAGCAGATTGGTCTTGTCGAGTTCGGCGATGACCTGGCCCTTCTTCACCTGGCTGTTGTAGTCAACGTAGAGTTTGTTGACAATACCTGATACCTGTGTACCCACGGTGACACTTGTCACCGCCTCGATGGTACCAGTGGCAGTCACGCTGTTCTGCAGGGTCTGCAGACTCACCTTCTCCTGTTTGAAGTTGATTTCTTCCTTTTCCTTTCCGCCTGAGAGTGCCCAGGCAGCCACGGCTATGATTACCACGACTGTCATGGCAATCCAAACTTTGCTTATCTTCAGCTTTTTCATATTGAATGTTTTTACTTTTTTACTTTTTTACTTTTTTACCTTTTTACCTTTTTACTCTTTTACCTTTTTACCTTTACAAGATTCTTCCTTGCTGATAGAACTTCAGCATGTCGAGGTTGAGGATAGCGAGGTATTTTGCCTGCAACTCGTTCTGCTGGGCACGCAACAGGTTGTCCTTGCCCGTGCGAAGTTCCACGATGTTCTTCAGACCTAAGCGGAACTGCTCGCTCAGCAGGTTGTAGCTTTCCTGTGCGCTCTCGCGGCTCACTTTGGCAGCCTGGTATTGGCTCTGGTTGGTGTTGGCCTGCAGCCAGTAGTTCTCGATGGTGGAGTAGAGCTGTGTCTGCTCGTTCTTCATGTCGAGAAGAATCTGTTGTTGCTGGATGCAAGCCTTGTTGACAGCTGTCTTTGTCTGTCGGTTGTCGAAGAGCGGAATGCTCACGCTGAAACCACCGCCCACATTGAAGTTGTTCTTTATCTGTGAACCCCAACTGTTTGTATTCATGGAAGTTGTACTCGTAGACAATCCTGCATTCAAACCGATGGTTGGCAGTTTGCCAGCCTTGGCTATCTTCACGTCCAGGTCGTTCTGTGCCAACTGGTTCTGATAAACCTTCATCTCGGGTCGACGGTCGAGAGCAGCCGTGTAAACACTTTGCAGGGCAGGAATCTCAGCCAGCGCCATCGCCTCGGCCGTGTTGGGCATTACTACGTCGAAAGCCTCTTCGTCGGTTATCTGCAACAGTTCCTTGAGTTGTCGCTTGTAGTTTCTCACATTGTTCTTTGCCTCCACAATGTTGTATTCATCTTGTGCTCTCTGAGCGGTGAGCTGAGCCAAGTCGGCTTTCGACATCTTGCCGATCTTCACCATCTCCTTGCCACGGTTCTCGTTCTCCAAGCTCGACTGATAGCTCTCCTGGTTCACGTTGATGGCCTCGGTGGAGTAGAGTATCTGGACGTAGAGCTGGGCTATCTGCTCCTGCAGTTTGGCAGCCTGTGTGGCAGAATCGAGTTGTGCAGCCTCGCCCGCCAGTTTGTTGAGCTTCACCTGCGCCTGTCGCTTGCCGCCGTCGTAAAGGGTGTAGTTGCCCATCACGCTGTACGTGCCGTTGTAGTACACCTTGTCGATGGAAGCCTTGGAGTATCCGTCACCAGAGATGCCGTTGGCTACCCATGGCGTGTAGTTGACATTCTGGTTGGTAGAAGCGCTGAGCGATGGCAACAAGGCTGCCTTCGACTGCAGATAGTCCTCGTGGGCACTCTGTGCCTGCAAACGTGTTTTCTGCAACGAGATGTTGTTGGCCAGGGCGTAGTCGATGCAGTCTTTCAGACTCCATTGACGTGCCTCTGCCGAGAAGGGCATTGAGGCTATCATCAAGCCTACGATTGCCTTTGTGATTGTTTTTACTTTTCTCATCCTTAATATATATTATTTATTGATATCTATTGAACTTTCGCAAATTCAGAAGTTATAGAAGTTAAAGAAGTTATCACTCCCTTCGGTCGTTAGAAGTTAAAGCCAATAGCCTTGATGTATAATGTTTAGAGCTTAATCTTAAGTCCACTGAAGCATTTGTCTTAACTTCTTAACTCCTTAACTCCTGAGATTTCTTGTCCCCTCGCGACTTACACTTAAAAAAGATGACAATTCGGGTAAATGGTTTATTATGCTTGAAAGTTTTTAACAAAAATAAACAAGAAACCTTGGCGGGTTCATATTTTTTATTTACCTTTGCACCCGCAATTGGTTCGCAACTATCTTCGTTCCGCTGAGGCAATAGGAGGTGTTGCGATGAAAAGGGAATCAGGTGAGAAGCCTGAGCAGTCCCGCTGCTGTATGCGTCTTATTGGGCAAGCATGATGGTCACTGACATTTTTTCGGGAAGACCGCTTGAACGAGTTTGACGACGCGAGCCAGAAGACCTGCCGTTGCCATAGAGAGACAATGTGTGTGCTCACTGTATGTATCAATCAGCATACTATAAGTATTTACGCTTTCTGTCTATGATTCTATCCCGCCTCGTGGGTTAGGTTTTGGGATGGAGAACCATTAAGTTTTTTAGGATAAGATGAAGAAAATCTGCAAAGGATTATTGTGCCTCTGTGTGATGCCCTGTCATGCGCAGAATGTAGGTACGATTCATCGCGACACGCTCTCGCTCGACGAGGTGGTGTGTGTGGGCGAGCGCCCTCATTACCTTACACCCAGTCAGACCCTCCAGGGCGAGATGCTGCAGAACCTGTCTACCACCTCCGTGGCCGATGCCCTGAAGTATTTCTCGGGCGTGCAGATCAAAGACTATGGTGGACTGGGCGGACTGAAGACCGTCAACGTGCGGTCGCTCGGATCGCAGCATGTCGGCGTGTATCTCGACGGCATTCGTATCACCAACGCACAGAACGGACAGGTGGATTTGGGCAAGTACTCTTTGTCCAACATGGAGTCTGTGTCGCTATACAACGCCAACAGGAACGAGCGTCTGCAGTCGGCTTCCGAGTACGCCTCGGCTGCTACGGTCTATATGCAGACCCGTCGTCCCGACCGCACTATGCTGACGGGCGAGTACGGACTGGGATCGTTTGGACTGCAGAAAGCCAAGCTCTATTTCGCCTTGAAGAACTGGCTCTTTGTAGATGGCGAATATCAGCACAGCGACGGCGACTATAAGTTCCGGTTCCAGTCGGCTTCGGAAGACACGATAGGGCGCCGTCACAATTCCGACATCACCTTCTACCGGCTTGAGGCAGCAGGCTTCTATCGGGGACTGTCGGTCCACACCTATTATTATAACTCCGAAAGGGGCTTGCCAGGTCCTGTCGTCAGGCGACTCTCCGACCAATGGGATTCCACAGACCGGCAATGGGATCAGAATTTCTTCGCACAGGCTTCGTACAAGAAATTGTGGAGCCGTTTCGGTCTGAAGGCCAACATGAAGTATGCGTTCGACTATCTGCATTATCTGCAGGACCCATCGACCAATGCTGCCGCTATGTACTGCAACAATCACTACACCCAACAGGACTTATACGCCTCTGTGGCTGGCTCTTACAACAGTACCTATCTCTCGCTGACAGCGAGTACAGACCTGCGATGGTCCGACCTCGACTGCGATGTCTATCGCTTCAACTACGTTTATCGCATCGACTCCAAGTCGCTCCTCTCGCTCATCGGTTCGTACAAGGGATGGGAGGCCAATGTGGCGCTGCTCTACACCCATGTGCAGGATCATACCGTGGCACAGGCTGACGCCATGCAGAAGCTCACGCCCATGTTCCTGCTCTCGTATAAAAAGGGCGGGTGGATCCTCAGGGCTTTCCACAAGCGCATCTTCCGTGTGCCCACGCTCAACGACCTGTACTATACCTTGGTGGGCAACACCCAGTTGCAGCCCGAATACACCTCGCAATGGGATGCGGGAGTCGACTATCGCGGCAAACATCTGCACCTGGCCCTTGACGCCTATTACAACGAGATAAGCGACAAGATTGTTGCCATCCCGATGAAATGCCAGTTCAGATGGTCGATGGTCAACTTTGGCAAGGTGAAGTCGTATGGTGCATCTTTCTCTGGTGGGTATAATCAGGACTGGGGCAAGTTCTCATTGGCGGCTAATGCCAACTATACCTATCAGATAGACAAGGACTATACGATGCCTTCCGATCCTGAGTACAAGAATTACATTCCGTACTCACCGATGCATTCGGGTTCGGTCATTCTTGACTTGGGATATGATTCCTATTCGCTCTGCACCTCATTCCTTTATACAGGTGAGCGCTTTGCGTTGGTGTCCAATAATGCCGACGACCTGTTGGGCGATTGGTACACGATAGACTTGAAGTTGAACAAGCGATTCAAGATAGGGAAGTATGTGTTGCAAACGACCCTTGAATGCAACAATCTGACCGATTCTCGGCATGAGGTGGTGAAACGCTATCCGATGCCAGGAAGAAACTGGAAATGTACGGTGAAGTTTGAACTTTAAAAGTGAAGAACCAAGAGTGAAGAACCAACGGTCATCGGCCGAAGGGAAAGATAATTCTCTTGCAAATAATTCAAGATTGGAATGAAGATTCAATTGATAAAAAATAAAGGCTGGCAAGAACACAGAGGCAGATGGGGTATTTGTCTAGTGATGCTGGTTATCTTACTTTCGGGCTGCCGTATGGAGGTGAACGATGAAGTCGTCATCTCTACACCTACGAAGACGGAGGACAAGCTCTTGATACTCTGTGAGGGATTATGGGGCATGGACAACTCCTGCATCTCTTATCTCGATCAGGGAACGCTCGTCAACAAGTGGTATCAGAAGCAAAATCCAAAGCATCGTCTGGGTGACACAGGCAATGACATCATTCAGGTAAACGATACCTTGATAGCCATCTCTGTGAACTGGTCGAACATCATCCAGTATATCTATCCTGATGGAAGGGCAATAGCTGCCACCGAAGACATCCCGAACAATCGCAAGTTGGCTACAGATGGCGACTACCTCTATTGTACCTCGTATGCCAACCATGGTTATGTGGCGAAGGTGGATGTGAGAACGAAGGAAATCGTGGATACCTGCCATGTGGGTTATGAGCCGGAGGGCATTGCCTATTACAAGGGGCGTCTTTTCGTAGCTAATACCGGAGGGTATTCTTTCCAAGAGGGGCATGAATATGAATCTACCATTTCGGTGATAGATGCCCAG
This sequence comes from Segatella copri, assembly GCF_009495355.1. GTDB lineage: Bacteria > Bacteroidota > Bacteroidia > Bacteroidales > Bacteroidaceae > Prevotella. The sequence continues at coordinate 38,240 of NZ_VZAD01000052.1, read as the reverse complement.
ACGATGAAGGAACTCAAGCGCATTGACACGGGTTGCATCAATCTCTATGGTAAGATGTCGCAATGCGGACAGTTTATCTGCATCAACTCTTGTGGAGATTACTACGATGTGGAACCGAAGTCTGTAGTGCTCAACATGGAGAGTGAGGAGTTCAAAATATTTGATTTCCCAGCTACCTACAACTGCACGTATGATGGAAAGTTTTATACCATAGGTTCTGCCTTTTCCTATAATACTGGTGAATATCAATACTCTATACATACCATTAGCTTGCCTTCCATGCAAGTGGAAGAGGGACTGGCAGAATATGCTGGTGCAGAGGAAGTCATCCGGCAGATGCAGTCGCCTTATGGTATCTACATCTCTCCATTTTCGGGACATCTCTATGTGTCGGATGCGAGAAGTTATGCCACCAATGCCTATGTATATGAGTTCGACCGACAAGGCAAGCTACTCAACAGGTATTACTTGGATGGCTTGAATCCCGCCCACTTCTTGGCTTTGCCATAAATTACATTTTTAATGAAATGTTGGGGATTCTGAGGTGACTTTAAAATAAAGAAAAATCGCCCTCTGTAAGGGCATAGTATTAACATAAAAACAATTCATTTATGAGAAAGTATTTACTTATGATGGCAATGCCTTTCATTGCTCTTTCTGCTTTCGCCTCTGGTGAAGAGAAACCTACGCTTAATGCGGTATGCGTGACTCTTAAATCAGGTGGTAGCAAGTATGTGGCTTTCACCGATCGACCAAAGATTCAGACCGAGGATGGAAAGCTATGTGTACTCTCTATGGCTGACAACAAGCAACTTGTTTTGGCTGACTGTGCTGATGTTGAGAAAATCACAGCTGAAAGCCATGATTTCACTCCTACTGGAATCAAAGATAACGTAGTTGTTGAAGGCAAGAATGTCGAGGAAATCTACAATATAGATGGTACAAAAGCCTCACATATTGTACCGGGCAAAATCTATATCATCAAGAGTAATGGTAAAACAAGAAAAGTAATCAAGTAAAAGAATTAGAAAAGTATGAAAAAGATATTTGTTTCATTGTTGATGGCAATGCCATTGGTTGCCTCTGCGCAAACTTCATTCACAGTTGAGTCAAATGGTCAGAAATATTCTTTCCCTTTGGAGAGCACTACCATCACAGTTACCGATGATGAACCAACTCAGCCTGCTCAGGCTCCTGTATATAAGTCTAACTTAAAGGGCGTTAGCCTTTTTGGTAAGGCAACTACTTTCCAGTTCAAGGGCATGAGCCTTATCGCTGACTATATGTGGGCTGGTAAACTGATGCCGAAGGCTGATGATACTTTCAAGTTCCTGGCAACCACCAATACAGGTTCCGACCTCTATTTCGGTCCAGAGGGGGATGCTAATGCTCCTATCGCAGTGTCTGGTACTGCAACTAAGGGAAGCACTAAGTTCTATACTATCGAGAGTGGTTATCAGCAGGATTCAGTGCTCGTTGTCTTCAATGAGCGTACTGCCCAGTATAGCGTGATGGGGCTTGTCAAGGAGGCACCTTATTGTACGATTGACTTCGAGGGCAGCAAGTGGAGTGCTTTGATTGATACACCTGAATATGGTGGTCCATTACTTTATGGAGCTGATGGCGGTGGCTTTTCTAAAGACGAAGGTGTCTATGAGTGGACAGACGAAGTGACATCTTTGCACTCGAAGTTGAATAATGCATATGGTAGTTGGGCTTATTGGTCAGGTGGAGCTGCTGTTTCTAATTATCATTGTGATATTGCAAATGGTGGCCCCAATACGCAGCTTTCTCTGCCTACAGAAACTCCTGCTCACTCTGGTGATAACTTCATTGTAACATATGGTTATAGCGATGGAAGCCAGTTCGCAACAGATTCTCGTCCTGTATTTGACTTCCAGGATGGTGTTGCTCGCCAAGTCAAGGGTTTGTGGATTACCAACAACTCTTATTTCCTCCATTCTTTGACACAAGGCGATAGCTTCAACCAGTCAGCTACTGATGACACCTTTATCGATGTAACATTCGAGGGCTTCGATGCTGCCGGTATCTCTCAGGGTATGGTGAAGTATCGTATTCAGGATGGTAAGAAAGCTTTGACCGATTGGGCTTATGTTGACTTGTCTTCTCTTGGTAAAATCAATACCTTGAAAATTAACTATGAGTTCTCTAAGGATCAAGACAATGGTTATGGCTTTGCTGCTCCTGCATATCTTGTAATCGATGATATTGAAATCTATAAATAATTTATGGTTTTAAGTATAAAACAAGTTATATTGACTTCTGTCTTGTCTGTGCTTGGCCTTTGTGGACAGGCACAGACTCAGCAAGTGAAAGTCTTGGAATATCATCCTGCTCCAGGGCAATTTGTTAATACATTGCCTTCTGCTGATGAGAACACTACCCAAGAGGAGGTCAATCAGAGATGTGAGGAACAGTTGAACAGTGATGCGCTTGTTCATCTTGGTACCTTCGGCGGATATATCACAGTGAAGTTCGATCATGCCATCGAAAACAAGCCGGGTTCAGACTTCCTTGTATTGGGCAATGGATTCTACGCTAACGCTGACCCAATTTATGGTGCAGCTACGATTGGTGGTTCCATCGAACCAGGTATCGTATATGTGGGAGTCGGCAAGAACTTGGAGTCGGCAAAATGGTATGAGCTTGCAGGCTCGGAATACTATACCTCCGAAATCCATGACTTCGAAATCACTTATCACAAGCCTACGGCGGAAAGCGGTGAACATTCGCAGTTCGGCCCCTCCCACGATAATTATATCAAATGGGAATGTTCGTGGACAGACAAGAATGGTGAACGCCGTGATTCTACCGGCTATCATTGCAAGAATGTTTATCATCGTCAGTCGTATTGGCCTCTTTGGGAAGGTAAGGATGAACTGACTTTTAAGGGTGGTAAGTTGCCCAACAATGCCATCGATACCAGTGGAAAGGGTACCTATTGGGTGCAGTATCGTTATGCCAAGGATGCCTATGGCTATGCGGATGCTTGTCCCGCCACCGATTCACTCTATTCTTCCTTCGATATCAACTGGGCGGTAGATGATGAGGGCAATCAAGTAGTTCTTGACCATATTGATTTCATCCGTGTAAAGACGGGCATCTTCCAGTATTGCGGATGGTTAGGAGAGACTTCTACAGAGGTCAGTTCCGTGGTAGACCTACATCTCGTGGAAGGCTACGACGACAATCCCTACATCATCACGCCTCGCAAACGTCCTTCTTCAGGCATCCAGCTCCCCACGGTTCCTGATCACCAGATGCAGGGCGATGCTGCCTACTATACTCTTACAGGACAAAGGGTGGAACGTGTGGAACGCGGCAAAATCTACATCCACAAGGGCAAGAAAGTGGTATTCTGATTTTTCAAGTAGTTGTTGATTAACTGAAGTTTCGCAAGTTTTGCCCCACACGCCCTGAAAGGGCAGAAGCTCTTAGCCCAGGGCATCGCCCTGGGTACAATGACAATCAGCAAGGCGCCCTGTAAGGGCAAAAGCTTTGTATATTGTCCGGTATTTTAAAGCTTTTGCCCTTACAGGGCGACAGGTTTGCTGCCGTAATTACCCAGGGCGATGCCCTGGGCTAAGAGCTTCTTCCCTTTCAGGGCGTGCTGCTTCTGGAACTTCAGGAACTTCTGGGCCTTCAGCCCATACTTGAACCATATGTGAAACTTGAGTTTGATTAACTTCTTGAACTTCCATTATAAAAAAAATCATGTCAATTACAAAAAGGTATTATCAACATTATAATATGCTGGCGCTCTGTGTGCTGGTATGGCTCTCTGGCTTTATGCTGTTGTTCAACTCGTGCGGAAACCGAACTGCTACAGCTCAGGCTTCGGGCGACACCATCCAACTCGACTATGCCAAGTACTTACAACTCATTCGCCACAAGGGTTATACTGAGGCTGTGGTGCTCAATCCCTGGAAACAGGGTGGGGAGCTTCATCGCTATCTACTCGTTCCCAAGGGGGCAGAAGGCGACGAGGTGGCTAAGAAACTGGCCGACCAGAAGACAGCAATAACAGGAACAACACCCTGCGACATCCTGCGCACACCCCTGACGAAGAGCATCATCACCACTTCAGCCCATTGTCAGCTGCTCTACGAGCTGGGCCGTCAGCAAGCCATCGCGGGTGTCTGCGACCTCGAGTACATCCTTATTCCCGATGTTCAGAGGCGTACTTCACACAAGTCTCGTCCCTACATATCCAACTGCGGTTCCAGCATGCAGCCAGATATCGAGCGCATCATGTCGCTCCGTCCCGATGCCCTGCTTCTCTCGCCCTTCGAGAACAGCGGCGGTTACGGCAAACTATCGGCCTTGCAAATACCTATCATCGAGGCTGCCGACTATATGGAGACCTCGCCCTTGGGCCGTTCTGAGTGGATTAAGTTTTACGGCTTGCTCTACGGTTCCGAAAAGGCTACCAGTCTTTTTAACGGCATAGAGAAATCTTATCTCCATTTGAAAGCCTTTGCAGCCAAATTGCCCTTAGGCTATTCCATCCTTACCGAGCGCAAGACGGGAAGTGTGTGGTATGTTTCTGGCGGACGCAGCACCATAGGCACCTTGCTGCAGGATGCTCATGCCCGTTATCTCTTTGCCGACGATACCCATAGCGGCAGTCTTCCCATGAGTCCTGAGCAGATTTTGGCAAAGGCTGACAAGGTGGATGTCTGGGCGACAAAGTATTGGGGCGACCATCCTCTCTCGCGTGCCGAGTTGCTGCAGGAATATCCCGGCTACAGCCAGCTGAAGGCGATGAAGACGGGGCGAGTCTTTCAGGCAAGCACCAGTTCGCAGCCTTATTTCGAGCAGACCAGTTTTCATCCCGAGCGCCTGCTTCGAGAGTTTATCATCCTCTCGCATCCCGAGACCACCCGTTCGTTGGGAGCATTGAGGTATTATTTGCGACTATAGACATAAGTAGTCAACTGTAAAGATGACTAAAAATTAAGTAAGTCAATGTGAATTATAAATAAGGCATAACCGAGTCTACTCGTATTGTCAATAATACTTAGAGTGGTCAACTAAAATCGTTAAACCACAAACAAAAATCATTAAATCACATTGAAATCTCCGTTCAAAGGCTTTGAACGTACATTCAAAGGCTCTGAACGTACATTCAAAGGCTCTGAACGGACATTCAAAGACTCTGAACGGACATTCAAAGCCTTTGAATAGAACTTTTATAGGCTAAACAGAACTTTTATATAGTATAAGAGAAAGATTTCACCAGTATTAAGCGACCTTTTTCTTTGGGTTATAAGGCATAACTCGCTCTAAATTGGACTTTGATTGAAAATCAAGAAGTTGGGCGTTTGCCTATCTCTTTAGAAAATTACAACTTTACTTTTAAGCCAAAACCTATAAACAGAGCTATAAAGCCTCTAAAATAAGTATAAAAAGTCGGATTTGTGGTATCTTCGGCTAAAATCATCTTATATTAAAATGCTAAATTTTTGCTTTTTATAATAGATTATCGCAATAAATTATTATTTTTGTATGGTAAAATGCAATAAACATATGAAGTTAAATCGCATAAAGGCAGTTTTAGAGGAGAAAGGAATAAGCCAAACTTGGCTTTCCAAGAAAATGGGCAAGAGTTTTAGTACGGTCAATGCCTATGTGTGCAATCGTACCCAACCCAACCTTACAACGCTTCTTGAAATTGCACAGATATTGTCTGTGGATATGAAGGAACTTATCTCAGACGCGAAAGAACGTAGTACTAAATAAAAGACAAGACATAATGGAACAGTCACAATATAACTTTTTGTTCTCGTTCATCTGGAACATAGCCAATGATGTACTTGTGAACGCATTCAACAAAGGCGATTACAAGAAGGTCATTCTGCCTATGTTGGTGTTGCGCCGCATTGACGTGCTGCTTGAACCGACAAAGGATGCAGTTATACAGATGAAAGAACAACTTGACAACAAGAGCTTCCAGAATGCCATCAATGAAAGAGTTTTCCAACAAGTGTATAGCAAAGTATCACAAGGACTATAAAACAAGAAAGAAATGAGTAAGACTATTATGAAATATTTATTGGCTTTATGCCTTATTTGTAATGTTGGCAATGCGTTTGCACAACATCGTTATTATTGCGAGGTAAAGGGTATTGAGAAAGACCTTTCTTCTGGTTTGAAAATAATCTTCGACTTCGGGACAAAGGTTTCATATAATATTTGCAAATTATAATGTAGCTATGAAGGGATTTATGTTAATATTTTGCTCCCTGCTTATAGCATTCGGAGCAACAGCACAAAGTAAGTTAGGTTCGCAAACTCCTAAGAAATCTATATTCATTACATCAATACTTTTGGTATTGATGACCCTAGTTTCATGTTCTGTCGGATATAAAAACGATGGTAAGGAGGTAACATGGAATACGTGGAATGAAGGAAGCGGTTATACTTCAAGTCATGTTGATGCAGACCCAAAGACTTTTGAAATACTGAATGATGATTATGGTCGAGACAAGAAACACGCATTCTACGAGGGCGATATTATCAATGGTGCCGATGGCGGCTCGTTCCGTGTGCTTACCAAATCGTATGCAGCAGACAATACGCATGTATATGTTTCCGGTAAATTGATAGAAAAGGCGCATCCGGCAACATTCAAAGTGCATTCCTACTATTTTGCAGAAGATGCCAACGATTTTTATTGGGATGGGAAAGCACTGAACGTAAGAGATAAATCGACATTCAAAATCTTAGGCAGTTCAGATTCTTGGGAAACTCATTGGGCAAAAGACAAATACAATGGATACTACCTTGCAGGAGGTGTGATTACAGATATCGATTACGAGACTTTCCACCCGATTGAAGCAAAGACTCCGGACCAATCAGGAGACTATGCCGCTGACAAGCACAAAGTGTTTTTCATGGACAAGGAGGTTCCCGGTGCTGACCCTGCGACGTTCAAGGAAGTGGACTTCTATATAGGGCAAGACAAGCACAGGGCTTACAATAAAGGGATTCCAACCCAAATAAAAGATTATTCCAAACTCACCGAAGTAGGCCGTTTGATGTATTCCGACGGAACGAATATCTACGATTCCCATTTTAATATCCTTCCTAAAGCCGATGTCGCGACTTTCGAGCATATTTCCGACAACTGGTACAAGGATAAATCGCATGTCTGGTGGAGTTCCCAATTAGTTGTCGGGGCAAATCCCAAAACTTTCCAGCCTGTGTCCGAGGGAGGTTTCGGGGGAGATTTCAACTATGGGAAAGATGACAAACATGTGTTTTGGAACGACTCCATCATTCAAGGTGCTGACCCTGGAAGTTTTGAGAAGATGACATTCCCGGACGGCGACAGTTGGACGGTGTTCGACCGCAACCGAATATATGAAGGCAAGGATTCTCCCAAACTGCGTGAATATCTGAAAAAGAAATATGGAAAATGAGTATGGAAATCATGCTGCGCTATATAGTCGGAATCGCTATTGCTTATGGCATAGGCAAATGGATATATCAGTCGATACGTTCACGGTCGATTGACTATTTTTTATTGGCGATTATCGCGCTTATGGGTGCAGTTTTATGGCTTTCAAGAGGGTTCCTTATCTCCAACCGTGTATATGATTTCTTGATGATTGTCGTATGGCTTGTTGCTGTCGGTTGTTTTATCATTTCCCGAAAATCCCAATATGGCAAGTATTTGAAATTTGCTACTGTTGGCGGTCTTTCTACTTTTCTTGTGCTTTTTGTCTATTGGAATGTAAAAGCGGGGTCTATCAAACCGACAACATTGACAACTCAGCTGAGGGGATATTCAACAAGTAGAATAGTTGAGGTATGTTTCCGTTATAACGAAACTCCATTTAGGAGAAGTTACAATCTCAACCAATACCCAAATGTAAAGCTACTCCCTGAACAGTACGATGTAAGGCTGACTATCAAACCTATCTCGGCCAATGTTGCCAAACTTGAATCAATAACGCTAATTCCAAAAAACAGAAAATGAAGCAGTGGTAGAAAATTCGGGGCTTATAATCTTTGAAATTTTATAAGTAGCCATTTCAACCATTTCATGATGATGGCGTATAGAATCCTCGTAGGCAGCAACACGATTTCTTACATCATCTATAACTTTCTCATCTTGGCAAACAGAAAAATGCTTTTCGATGTCCAACGAGACGAAGACATAATTGATAAATTAAGAACCCAAGTTGATGTGTATGAAGATTCCGTCTATCACTACCACAAAATGATTGAGATTGCATTCTATAAAGATAGTGTAGCAAGACAACTTATTAATGAATCAAATAGAATAAAGATGCAGGTAAACCGTAAAAAAAAGTAAGTGAAAATGTCGTTTTAGCGTTATTATGCAAAGTATAATCACGTACAACGTAGTTTAATGCAATTTAAATATTTCCGAAAAATTACTCGGTAAAAAAAAGTCTTTATATCTTTGCACCAGGAATACAAAATGAGGCAAATAATTGCAGTTTACTTACGTTAGTATAAATGTTTGACCACATTTACGAAAAAGTATGTTTGATTAAAAAGTAGTATTATGAGAAAGTTTTTCTTTACAATAGTTGTGTGTCTCTCAACAATGTCCCAGATGATGGCGCAAAACATTTCAGGAAAGATTGTAGATGCCAAGGGAGAGCCTTTGGCATTTGCAAATGTAGTGCTACTAAACCGTCAAGATTCAACATTCGTCAATGGGGCTGTGAGTGGAGAGAATGGGTGTTTTTCTATCGACTCATCTTGTAGCGGTGGAATCCTCAAGGTAACTTCTGTAGGCTATAAGACTATCTTCAAGGACTGCAAAGGTGTGAATGTGGGAGTTATCAAGATGGAAGAAGACAGCAAGATGCTCGATGAAGTCGTGATAAAATCATCTTTGCCAAAGACCATTTTGAAGAATGGGGGAATGATGACTACTATTGTTGGTTCTGTCCTTGAAAAGGCAGGAACAATGGAGCATCTACTCGACCGCATACCTAACGTATCTGCACAAAATGGCAATATCAAGGTGTTTGGACGTGGCGAGCCTATCATCTATATCAACGGACGACAGATGAGAGACAGAAGCGAACTCGACCGTTTAAGTTCGGACAACATCAGGTCGGTTGAAGTAATATCCAACCCAGGTGCTCGTTATGCTGCAAGCACTAAGGCTGTTATACGTATCACCACAAAGAAGATACAAGGCGATGGATTCGGATTTGACGCTACAACAGAAGGATCGTATGACGAGAAAAAGAACATGGGAGGATATGGCAGGCTGAATATGTATTACCGAAAGAACGGATTGGAGCTTGGCGCTTATGCCTATGGCGCAAAACAATCATCGCCAGACGAGAAAGACTTACAGCAAATGACATATCTCGACAAGATATGGAATCAGCAGGATAAAACACGTTGGAAGAACAAAACCGAAACTTTTAGTTCTCGCTTGAATGTCAGTTATCAGTTTGACGACAACAATTCGTTGGGAGCAAACTTTAGTTTCTTGCGCAATCCAAAGCTGATAACAGACGGAAAGACGGAAGGCTCTGTGCTGAGAGATGAAGTATTGACGGAGACCAACACTTCTATTAGATCGGAGTTTGGACAGAATAGCAACTTGTCAAGCAATATATATTATGTAGGCAAGGTAGGGAAATTGGGTATTGACTTCAATACCGACTGGTTTTGGTCTAAAGGAAACAATAAAAACAATATAGATGAGCATTATCAGGAGGTAAACTCTGAAATACAAAACCAACTTGTAAACAGTACCACTTCAAAGTACAACCGCCTGATAGCTTCCAAAATGGTGCTCTCTTATCCGCTTTTGGGTGGTGACTTGTCGGTAGGAGGCGAGTATTCGTTCACCAATCGTAACACCAACTACGCCATCATACCAAACACTCTTTCCGACAATGTAAGAGACCGCATTAAAGAAGGCATATCTTCTGCGTTCGTTATCTATAGTCGTGACTTTGGCAAGCTGAACATGGAAGCTGGATTGCGATACGAGAATGTAGACTTCAAGTATTATGACGATGGTAAGTATATGGCGGAGCAAAGCAAGAATTACGGCAATTGGTTTCCATCTCTCAGCCTTTCTATGCCAATCGGCAATGTACAGATGCAGCTGAGCTATGCAGCCGACATCGATCGTCCTAACTACTGGGTATTAAGAAGCGGTGTGCAATATAGCAATCATTATACATACGAAACCGGTAATCCGTTTCTTGTCTCAGAGATTTCAAGAGATATCAGTTACGACCTCGCCTATAAATGGTTGACTTTCAACTTGACTTATGAACATGTATCCGATCCGATATATCAGACAGTAGAGATGTATAAGGACAATGCCACCATCGGATTGATGAGGATGATAAATGGCAAATCTTACAACAATGTGTCTTCTATGCTCAACTTGCAGCCTGCCTTTGGCATCTGGCATCCTATGCTGTCAGCTATGGTTGAGAAGCAATGGTTCAAGTTGGAGACAAGGGACGGACATAATCTTAACAAACCTGTAGCTGAGCTAAAGCTCAACAACACCTTCGATACGAAATGGGCGATGTTCTCCGTTATGATGACTTACATCACAAAGGGATATGAGGAGAACCTTTATATCTACAAGCCGATGTTCAACACCGACGTGTCAATATACAAAAGCTTTCTGAAGGACTGCCTGACTTTCCAGCTTTATGTCAACGACGTGTTTGGCACGAACGACAGTCACATCATAGGTAAATACGGCAAACTGAAGGAAACCATCTTCGATGAGTTCTCAACAAGTAAAATCTCACTGACAGTCCGCTATAAGTTCAATACTACGAGAAGCAAGTATAAGGGTACAGGAGCAGGTCAAAGCCAGAAGGATAGAATGTAATTCTACGATGTTCTTTAAAATGAGATAAATAACAATTATACATCAACATGACTCCATGCAATGCAGGTGTTTGTGCAATTGCCATAAAATTCTCATCGTAATTCATTGGATATTTAGAAAATTATCGAATCTTTGTCCTCGAATTAAGGCGTTCTTTGCATATTGCAAAATACAGAAACGAGCAGTAGTCCGCTCGTTTCCATATTGTTACCTATAAATATAGGCAAACGCCCAACTTCTTGATATTCAATCAAAGTCCTATTTAGAGCGAGTTACACTATCTAACTATCAGTTCTAAAAGGATCTTGATTATATTCTCATTTTACGCCTTGTTGGCCAATGGCGCTGCCTGGGTATAGACTCTTGCGCCAAGCTCCTTGTCGAGCATGTATAGACCATAGCCGTTGTCCTTAATCATGCGAAGGTTGTCGATGATGTTCTGGGCGTTCTCTTCTTCCTCCACCTGCTCATCTACAAACCACTTGAGCATGCTCTGTGTGGCATAGTCATTCTCCTGGGTAGTGAGAGCGAAGAGGTTGTTGATGAGGGAGGTAACCTTCTGCTCGTGTGCCAAGGTTGACTCAAAGACATCCAATGGATTCTCCCATGTGGTAGGAACGGCATCAATAGCCTTCAATTCCACGTGACCGCCACGCTGGATGATGTAATTGAACATAATCTTGGCATGGTCTTGCTCCTCCTGAAACTGAACCTGGAACCAGTTACCCATACCAGGGTTGCCGTTGGCATGGCAATATGCCGCCATAGACAAATATAGGTAAGCTGACCACATCTCTGCATTAATCTGGGCGTTGAGCGCCTCTTCTACTTTCTTATTTAGCATGGTTTTCTAAATTTAAAGGGTTAGACTTTTTGTTTGTACCATATATGAAGAATGGCAATTCTTTGCCTTTTCTTTCAAGCACATCGCAAAGTTACGGCTTTTATTTGAAATGACAAAAAGTATTAGGAAAATTTTATTCCTGGAAGATTCAATTTCTGAAAGTATGGTCACTCAACTTTCGCGTGTACGAAAGTTGAGTTAATTATCTGTAATAAAACAATACCATAGAGTTGTAATCAAATAAAATCTTGTACTTTTGCGGACGAATATTCAGAATAGCTTATGAATAAAGAAAAAGACGATTTCTTTCTCCATTCCAATGAGGTGAATCATATCAACAGAGAAGATTACGACAAGATAGAATTATTGGTGAATGCGGCAAAAGCTTTTGCCCGCAGCACCTACCAGTGTGTCTATATCATCGACTATTTTCATCAGGACTTCATCTATGCGTCAGATAACCTCGCTTATCTCTGCGGATTGAAACCGGAGCAGTTGATGGACGCAGGCTATCAGATGTATATAGACCATGTTCCGGATGCCGACCTGCAGATGCTGCTCGAAGTGAACAAGAAAGGTTTTGATCTTTTCAATGAATTGCCTGTGGGCGACCGTCTGGACTATACCATCTCGTGCGACTTTCATCTTACCAATGGCAGGCATAGCCGATTGATTCATCATCACCTCACTCCGATACTTCTTTCTGATGATGGAAGAATCTGGCTTGCCCTCTGCACCGTATCGTTGGCGGCAACCGATGAACCGGGACATATCATCATGCAGAAGAATGGTGAGCGCGGCTATTATGAATATTCCACATTGCGCCACAAGTGGGAAAAGAAAGAAGGCATAACCTTGAGCGAGACTGAGAGAGATGTTTTGAGATTGTCTGCCCAAGGTTACACGATGAATGATATTGCCGATCGACTATGCAAGTCGGTGGATACGATAAAGGCTTGCAAGCGCAACCTTTTCGCTAAGCTTGGCGTGAAGAACATTGCCGAGGCGCTGTTTCATGCCACGAACTATCAGATGATATAATCGCAATCATATCTCTTCCAACAATGGCGAGAGATAGAACTTGGGGAAGTATTTCACCTCCTTGCCTTCCGCAAGGTTTGCGAGAATGTTGGCACAATAGCCGGCGGCAATATATGCCCCGATGCCCAGTAGCGGGAAAGACTCCTCAGAATAATGCCTGATGGCTTCATCCACCCAAGGCACAGGCATCTGCCAGAACATACCGTACTGCGAGATATACTTGCCCAGTGAGCAACGGAAATCATCCGTTCCTTTTTTCACTACTTCGCTGAATGGATAGCCTTTCGGTTTCTCTACAGCGAGAAAGGCAGCCTTGCCAAGATTGACGGCATGGATAACGGGGATGCCCTGCTCCTTGCATTTCTCATCGAAAGCAAACGAGGCTTCGTTGTCATGCAAGGTTGCATTCACCGCATATCGGATGCCCGACAAGTCGCATGCATCCACATCTTTCATCGTCAGCGTATCATTTTCTATGCGATAGATTTGAAATCTAGCTTCCTGCCGAGAGCTTTTATGGAAGTCATGGCGCAAGGCACAGGAGGCTATCAAGCCTCCCAAGTCTGCACCACTAATCAACAATTTTATTGGGTTGTTCATTTATAGAGAGATTTATTGTCATTACACCATTATCGGATGCTGCAGACAGATTACATTCTGTTCTTCTGGCTTTCTCCTGCACCCGTACCCTTATACTTGCTTCTTGTAGTGTTGAACTTATACCGTACAGTAAGCGACACTTTGCTTTTTGACTGTATATCAACAATCATGTCCTTCATTTTGCCAAAATGAGCAATCATGTGGCTCATGTCAGTTCTAAACAAATCATAGACAAAGAGCTGGAACGACAAACGGTCTTTCAAGAAAGACTTATATACAGATACATTGGTACAAAATCTTGGTTTATACAAACATATATTTCTATCATATCCTTTAGTGGTATACGACATCATCCACGTTAACATTGCCAACTTGGTGTCGAAGGTGTTATTAAAGTTGAATACTGCCATCGGATTGTTGGATATTTTGCCATCATGTGCATCCATATCAAGCCACTGCTTTGCCACAGATGCCGTAAATGTAGGATGCCAAATGCCAAACGAAGGGCATAAGTTGACGGATGCTTCTACATGATTATATGCCTTTCCATTCACAGGCTTAAGCAGTCCTATTGCAGGATTGTCTTTGTAAGTCTCCATATTCGACATCATCGTATGCGAAGTATGGCTGTAGGTCATATTGAAAGTCAACCACTTGTAAGCCAATTCATAGTTAAGATTTTTGCTTATCTCAGACACTAAGAATGGATTTCCCGTTTCATACGTGTAGCGGTTGTCATACTGTATGCCGCTGCGCAAGTCATGATAGGGAGGGCGGTCGATGTCGGTAGCATAGCTCAACTGCATCTGTACCTTGCCTACAGGCATCGACAAGCTGAGCGATGGGAACCAATTGCCATACGACTTGCTTTGCCCAGGCACATACTTGCCGTATTCATAGTAGTTGAAGTCGATGTACTCGTATCTCAGTCCTGCCTCCATGCTCACGTTTCCGAAATCCCTTGAATATGCCAAGAATGAAGAAGCCATGCTTTCTGTTATACGGCTGTCATCATCCGACACGAAGTTGGTTGGCACAACCTGATACTTGGATGTGCGATGCGTGTTGGAATATTCACCACCCAAAGATAACTCACCGCCCAACAAAGGATAGGAAAGCACCAACTTGGAAGCCAACAAACGATATTTCTTGTCAGTAAGGCTATGAACCGTCTGGCTCTGCGCGTCCATCCCCACTTCCTGATATTGCTCTTTTGTAACAACGTCCTCGTTATTCTTCGACCAAAGCCAGTCGGTATTGAAGTCGATGCCGAGTTTGCCAATCTTTCCTACATAGTAAACATTGCTTGAAAGAGTGCTCTTCTGCTCGAAGAAACTACCGTGGCTGTCAGAGCTTTCCGTTTGTTCATCGTCTTGCCATATAGCAGTAATCATATTGGCTTCGCAGGTCTGTTTCGGATTTCTCAGAAAGCCAAAGTTGGCACCTATAGAGTTGTTGGCATCCAACTGGTAGCTGGCATCCAGACGGAAGTTCATGGCTTCTACTATACTTACTTGTCTGTTTTCACTCTTCTGGTTCCAGGTCTTGTCAAGATAAGTCTTCTGCTGTAAGTCTTGATTGTTTGGCTGGTATTGCTTTGCCCCAAAGGCGTATGCGCCCAGCTCTAATCCGTTCTTACGGTAATACATATTCAGCCTGCCATATCCTCCAATGTTCTTTTTCTCGTCGTACGATCCTTCTGTTGTAGCGTCAAATCCGAATCCCTCGCCTTGTATCTTCTTCGTTGTAATACGGATGACAGCCTTGGTGCTGGCTGCATAACGGGCACCAGGGTTAGTGATGACTTCCACCGACTTGATGTTGTCGGAATGCAAACGGTCCAGTTCGCTCTTGTCTCTCATCTGTCGTCCATTGATATAGATAACAGGCTCACCGCGACCGAATACCTTGATGCTGCCATTCTGGGCAGACACGTTAGGGATGCGGTCGAGCAGGTTCTCCATGGTTCCTGCCTTCTCAAGTACGGAGCCGACAACGGTTGTCGTCATTCCGCCATTCTTCAGGATTGTCTTAGGCAGGGATGACTTCACGACAACTTCGCCGAGCATCTTGCTGTCTTCTTCCATCTTGATAATGCCCACATTCTCACCAGTGCAATCCTTGCAGACGGTCTTATAGCCTACGGATGTCACCTTGATGATTCCGCCGTTGCAGGAAGAGTCGATGACAAAGCTGCCATCCTCTCCACTCACAGCGCCCTTGATGAAAGCCGAGTCTGTTCTATTCAATAAAACTACATTGGCAAACGCCAAAGGCTCGCCCTTCATATCCATCACCTTACCGGTGATATTCTGCGCCATCATCGGAGTCATAGCCGAGAGGCACAACGCTGTGGTCAAAATTACTTTTTCCTTCATATTGCTACAGTTTTGCTTGTTTTTTTATTTTTCTGCTGCAAAAGTATTGCTTTAAAGGAAAAAGCCTTTGACACAAAAGTGTATTTCTCAAGAGTGCGGCTTAAGAATTACACTTTTGTGTATAAAAAGAAAGGATAAATAGCGTTTGGTGATAGGGGATAAATAAGATAAAAGCATTTTTTATCTTATGCTTGGTCATTACTTGTGTTTTTCTTATATAACGGCGAGACAATATTATTATTGTTATGTATGATAGCTAAAAATGATACGGTAACACTTTCAATGCGCTTATTCAACAAGTAAAAGAAGGCAAATATATACTACAGTTCTTTCCATTGTAGTATAATTCGCCTTCACACCTATAGTTTCGTGATAATTCACACAAAACTGAGATTACTTTGTTGTTACCAGGATAATGCACTTGGGTGGCAGTTTTGCATTCTTCGCATATTTGATATAATCCGGATCTTTCTTGTTCTTGATGACATTCATCGAAACAATTTTAGAAGACGGAACTTCCTTTACACTTGAATAAGGTACGACATTACCATTCAACACAAATACCACTTCATCTTTTGAATCAACATGGATAGACTCAGAGGTTGATTTGCCAGGTTCACTCTCTTTGACCTCTTCCTTTATTGAGTTAGAGATTATTTTCACATTGCCGATTTTGCGACCATTTGTATTATAGTCAGAGGTGAAAATGGCGTGAATGTTATGTTCAGAGTCTATCGTATAGTTTGCGATAGTCTTGCCTTTGAGTTGTGAACCATCGAAGTTCTCCACCTTCTTACCATCAATCACATAGATTGTCTTTTTGACTTCCTGTGCGCTCATTGTTGCAAAGTTCAGCAGTGCAACGAGCAGAAATAAAATTGTCTTTTTCATTTTTACTTTGTAATTTATATATTTATTAATTGAGATGTTTGTTCTAACGAAAGTGTCCCCTCGGCGCTAAGTTTCATTATATACGAATTTCCGTCCGTGGCATTTACTGCAAAACCATTGCAAACTGGAGATACATTGATGTTTACATCATCAGGACTTAAATCTGCCAAAGTATAAACGATGTCTATCATTTCTGAGGCTGATGTTTCTTGTACCTTTAAAGGCTCTGATACTAAATGCTTACGGCATTTCTCCTTGGGCGTTTTGCTAACAGGTGATTTCGTTTCAGAAAGAAGATACGTTTTTTGTGTTATCTGCACGTCTGGTTCTCCATGTGTCTTCACTTCATCAACACGTTTTTTTGTTTCTGCTACATCTACCGAATTGTTTTTGGCAATCGGCGATATCTCATTGACTTTATCGCCTATCCAAGGATGCCAGACAAGCAGTAGCAGTACTACTGCCGCACTTACTGCAGAGACCAAAGTCCACAGAGGTATGACAGATGGCTTCTTCAACTGGTTGGGAACCAACAGAGCATCAATTTCTTCTTTACTGAAATCATAAGCGTCTGTCTTGAAGCTCATAAACAACTGTTTATATTTCTGCCACGCTGGCGAAATGTTATTGGCTTCACAGAAATACTTGGACAGTATCTGTTCTTCTGCTTCAGTTGTTTGTCCTTCCAAAAACTTGTCAAGCAGTTCTTTTATATATTCCCTTGTCTGTTTCATAATTCTATTCCTTTCATATTTCTTAATAGTTCCTTCCTTGCTTTACTTATCATGCCACGGACGGAAGACTCCGATGTCCCTATTATCTTTGCTATATCAGCGTATGAAATATTTTCCACATTTCTCATTCTGAGTATCGCCCGCTGTTTATCACTTAGCGCATGAATGCTCCTCTCCAGTTTGCATAAGTCTTCTGACTCCTCCATTTTTATTTGTGGATTGTCATGCACAGCTATTACCCCTGCGTCTTCTAAGGATAACGTGCATTTGGCTTTCCGCAACATATTCAGCGAAACATTTCTACAGACAACAGAAGCCATATTTCTCATTTTTCCTGCATCGAAAATATTGTTCTTTGCCACCCATAGTTTCGCAAGAGTTTCCTGAACAGCATCTTCTGCATCTTCGGTGTTGTCGAAATAACGCCTTGCCTGTAGAAGCAAATCCTTTCGCAAGTGCCTAACATTATATATAAACTCATTTATTTCCATTGTACTTTTGTGATACTTCTAATATAATAACACAAAATTTACGGTTTCGCTACCGAAAAACATTCTTTTATTTCCAATTGTATCGTCTATTGATAAAGATATAATGTAACCCGATGGAAAAAGTGTCCGTAATGTCACACGTCTGACATCGCGGACACTTTTTCTTTATGATGGCTATGAAGAAGGAAAAGATAACAATAGTAGTTTTTAGTCATCCCATTTATTACATATATATGTTTCTTTTGTTACACTTTTAGATGTATAAGAATGCTGCTTTATCGATATATAGTTTTATTTTCCTTACGGGTTCGCTCTAAAGTCAGTATGCTTAATAGATCTAAATCAAGAATCATTATCTTCGATATTTATATTTTCATCTGCAAATTTACTATTATTATTTGAATTATACGAAAATCGAACGCAATTATTATCTTTAAAGCAGTTTTAAGTTTTGAACACAACTTCCGAAATGTCAAAAAAAAAGTCTTATGCTTCATGGTTGGCATATAGGCCATTCTCCTGAGCATAAAAAGGATCTTCAACAAAAAAGGAGTCGTCCTGATGGGGACAACTCCTTTTATTATAATTGTTATTTGCAAAAAGTCTTTCTGCTTACGAATTCATGGAGAGCAGGAACTCGTCGTTGTTGCGGGTATGCTCCATGCTCTTGTGGATGGTGTTCATCGCCTCCACAGGATTCATGTCGGAAATATACTTACGCAGAATCCACATACGGTCGAGGGTGGTCTTGTCCTGCAACAGGTCGTCGCGACGAGTAGAAGAAGCCACGAGGTTGACAGCAGGGAAGATGCGCTTGTTGCTGAGAGAACGGTCGAGCTGAAGCTCCATGTTGCCCGTTCCCTTGAACTCCTCGAAGATCACCTCGTCCATCTTGCTGCCTGTATCGATGAGGGCAGTGGCGATGATGGTGAGCGAGCCGCCTCCCTCGATGTTACGGGCAGCTCCGAAGAAACGCTTAGGTTTCTGCAGGGCATTGGCGTCGACACCACCTGTAAGAACCTTGCCTGAGGCTGGCGCCACGGTGTTGTAGGCACGAGCCAGACGGGTGATGGAGTCGAGGAAGATGACGACGTCGTGACCGCACTCCACCATGCGCTTGGCTTTCTCCAATACGATTCCGGCTATCTTGACATGACGCTCGGCAGGCTCGTCGAAGGTAGAGGCGATGACCTCTGCGTTGACGGTGCGAGCCATGTCGGTAACCTCCTCAGGGCGCTCGTCGATGAGCAACATCATGAGGTAGGCCTCGGGATGATTGGCAGCGATGGCGTTGGCGATATCCTTCATCAGGATGGTCTTACCCGTCTTTGGCTGAGCCACGATGAGTGCACGCTGACCCTTACCGATAGGCGAGAAGAGATCGACAACACGAGTGCTGAGGTTAGTGGTGGCACGGTCGCCACAGAGTGTGAACTTCTCGTCGGGGAAGAGAGGTGTGAGATGCTCGAAAGGTATGCGGTCGCGCACCTCGGATGGCTTTCTACCGTTGATCATCTCGATGTCGGTGATAGGGAAGTACTTCTCGCCCTCGTGAGGAGGACGCACACGGCATTGTACCACGTCACCGGTCTTCAGACCATAGCGCTTGATGACATTGTTGGGCACATACACATCGTCGGGTGAAGAGAGGTAGTTGTAGTCGCTGCTGCGCAGGAAACCATAGCCGTCGGGCATGACCTCGAGTACACCATTGGATGTGATGATGTTGGTAAAGTCGAATGTTGATTCTGCTTTTTTCTGTTGTACTGGCTGAGGGACAGGAGCTGCAGTGGCTGCAGGAGTGGTAGGACGATCGAAGATGTCGAAGGTGGGCATGGCAGCCTGGTCTTCGATAGGAAGGTCGACTACAGGGATAAAGTCGGTGCCGTCGCCAGGGTCGCCCTCCCAAATGCCTGTGGCATCCTGTGCAACAGTCTGTTCGCCAGCCTTCTCGTTTTGTGCATTCAACTTGGCCTGCAACTGTGCAGCCAGGGCTGCAGCGTCACTCTCGCCGTTGTCGGCAGCATTAGAAAAATCCTGTTCGGGAATGAGGTTGGTATCGTCAACCGAGTTTTGTTTTTCCGTATTATCCTCCGAGGTTGTGTCTTCAGAAGGGCTGTTGGCTTCCTGTTCACTCTGCATCTTGTTTCTTTCCTTCAAGGCAGCCACCTTGGCAGCTGCAATGGCCTCAAGTTCAGCCTTGCTCTTACGTCCTCTGTGCTTGGCTATAGGTTTCAGCATGGCTGGCTCTACATCGCTCTGCGCTGTTTCGACAGAAGTAACGGCTGGCACTTCGGCTTCTGGAGCATCCTGACCGGCAGCGGTCTGAGTTGCTTCGGTTTCGGCTATGGGCTCATCCTGCTGTAAGGGTTCCTTGAACAAAGGAGTATCGGTGGACACAGGTCCTTTCACCTGGTTCTTCATCACGTCGTAGTTTTCACCGTCCTTGCCCTTCACGGAGTACACCTTGTCTTCCGTCTTTGCTATCCTCACTCTCTTTCTCTTGGGAGCTGCAGCATTCTGGACGGGCTGCTCGGCCTGGGTGTCGAGAATGGCGTAAACAATCGTCTTTTTGTTGTCATTAGACTTGATTTTAGCACCTATCTCTTTTGCAATGTCTTTCAGTTGAGCGACATTTTTTGCATTTAATTCGTCTATGCTATACATTATATTATAAAAATAGTATATGATGTTTTGATTGATGATAAGCGTTTCGAAGAGTGGGGAAACGCCTATAAGAATTGAAATCGAGTGCAAAGATAATTAAAAAATTCGTTTCTGCCAAATTTTTTCCTTATCTTTGCACAAAAAATTAATAAATGGCTACGCAGATACCCTATTTGGATGTTCAGAACCTCACCAAACGATTTGGTGCTCAGGTTCTTTTCGAGAATATTTCGTTTTCCATCGCTGAAGGACAAAAGGTGGGACTCGTTGCACGCAACGGCACGGGAAAGTCAACTCTTATGTCGGTACTGATGGACAAGGAAGGCTATGAGTCAGGATCTATCATCTACCGGCGTGACTTGAAACTGGGCTTTCTGGAACAGTCGCCCCAGTTTGATCCCGAGGAGAGTGTACTCGATGCCTGTTTCAACCACGAGGGCGATCCCGAGAAGGTGCTCAAAGCGCGACAGATACTCACACAGTTGCACATCACCAACCTGGAGCAGCCCTTGGGACAGTTGAGCGGTGGACAGCAGAAGCGTGTGGCGCTTGCCAACGTGCTGATTACCGAGCCCGACTTCCTGATGCTCGACGAGCCTACCAACCATCTCGACCTGGAAATGATAGAATGGCTGGAAGGCTATCTGAACAGGGGCAACAAGACCATCTTTATGGTGACCCACGACCGATTCTTCCTCGACAAGGTGTGCAACGTGATACTGGAGCTCGACGATCAGGGCATCTATACCTATCGCGGCAACTACGCCTACTACTTGGAGAAACGACAGGAGCGCATGGACAACCTTCGGGCTGAGATTCAGCACTCGAAGAACCTTTATCGCCGGGAGCTGGAATGGATGCGCCGTCAGCCACAAGCCCGTGGACATAAGGCGAAATACAGAGAGGATGCCTTTTACGAGCTTGAGAAAGTGGCAAAACAGCGCATTGAGGACCGACAGGTAAGGTTGAAAGCTTCTACCGTTTACATCGGCTCGAAGATTTTCGAATGCCAGTATGTCAGCAAGGCCTTCGACGACCGCGGCGAGAAGAAAGTCATTTTGCGCGACTTCTATTACAACTTTGCCCGCTTCGAAAAGATGGGCATCGTGGGTAATAACGGAACGGGAAAGTCCACCTTCATCAAGATGCTGCTGGGCGAGGTGAAACCTGACAGCGGACAGTTTGACATCGGCGAGACGGTGCGCTTCGGCTACTTCTCGCAGGAAGGTCTGAAGTTCAGGGAAGACCAGAAGGTGATAGACGTCATCACAGAGATAGCGGACTACATCGACCTGGGCGGCGGCCGACACATGACCGCCTCGCAGTTTCTGCAGTTCTTCCTCTTCACGCCCGAGGAACAGCACAACTACGTGTACAAGTTGAGCGGAGGCGAGAAACGCAAGCTCTACCTCTGTACCGTGCTGATGCGCAACCCCAACTTCTTGGTGCTCGACGAGCCTACCAACGACCTCGACATACAGACGCTGCAGGTGCTGGAGGAATATCTGCAAGACTTTGCCGGATGCGTGATTGTGGTGAGCCACGACCGATATTTCATGGATAAGGTGGTGGATCATCTGCTGGTCTTCAAGGGCGAAGGCGAGATACAGGATTTCCCTGGCAACTATACCCAGTATCGTGAATGGTGCCGACTTCAACCCAAGACCGAGGGCGAGGGAGCCGAGAAGAAAGCCACCAAGCCTACAGCCAAAGAACAGCCTTCGGCAACCCAGAAGAAAGAGGGCAAAAGAAAGATGACCTATAAGGAGAAGCGCGAGTACGAGCAGCTGACCAAGGAACTGGAACAGCTCGAAAACGAGCAGAAAACCCTGGAGGAAGCTCTCTGCAGCGGACAACTCTCGGTGGAAGAACTGACGGAGAAGAGCAAGCGTCTGCCAGAAATCAAGGACGAGATCGACGAGAAGGAAATGCGCTGGCTCGAACTCGCCGAGATAGAAGGGTAGCGGGAGAGTAAGCGAAAGTGGAGAACGAAAGAACAGAATAAAAAATAGAAATAACAACAATATGGAAATAAAGAAATCAGAATTCACCATATCTGCTCCACGTGTGAGCATGTGTCCTAAGGACAACAAGACGGAGTATGCCTTCATCGGCAGAAGTAACGTGGGAAAGTCGAGCCTCATCAACATGCTCTGCAACCACAAGGGACTCGCCAAGACATCGGCCACACCGGGAAAAACCCTGCTTATCAACCATTTCATCATCAACAACGAGTGGTATCTGGTCGACCTGCCGGGCTATGGCTTCGCCAAGCGTTCGAAGACCGTACAGAAACAGTTGGAGCAGATGATTTCCAGCTATATTCTGCAGCGTCCACAGTTGGCTAACGTCTTTGTACTTATCGACGTGCGCCACGACCAGCAGAAGATTGACCGTGAGTTCGTAGACTGGTTGGGCGAGAGTGGCGTGCCCTTCTGCATCGTCTTCACCAAGGCCGACAAGTTGGGCCCAGTAAAGGCCCGCATGAATGCCGAGAAGTGGATGCACGCGCTGGAAGACCGTTGGGTGGAACTGCCTCCTTACTTCATCACCAGCAGCGAGAAGAAGTTGGGTCGCGACGACGTGCTCGACTACATCGACCAAATCAACAAGAGTTTAGAGGAAGCTGAATAAGTCTGTAAAACTAAAGAGTTCTACTTCAGAAACTTCAGAATCCAGCGAAAGGTGAGTAATATATAATAAAGTATAGAACTCTCGTAAGCGATGAAGTTGCGAGAAGACAGAGTAGTCAAAGATATTATGGGTAGCATCAAACAGATAAATTGGGGATTTATCGGTTGCGGAGAAGTGACCGAGAAGAAATCGGGTCCAGCCTTCAACGAGGTGGAGGGCTCGAAGGTAGTGGCTGTCATGAGCCGTAGTGAGGACAAAGCCCGCAGTTATGCCGAGCGCCACCATATACGTAAATGGTACACGGATGCCCAGGAGTTGATAGACGATCCCGACGTGAATGCCATTTACATCGCCACGCCACCATCGTCGCACGCCACCTTTGCCATCATGGCGATGAGGGCAGGCAAGCCGGTGTATGTGGAGAAACCTCTGGCTGCCAGCTATAACGACTGCATCCGCATCAACCGAGTGAGCGAACAGACGGGAGTGCCCTGCTTTGTGGCTTACTATCGTCGCTATCTGCCATACTTCCGCAAGGTGAAACAGATAGTGGAGCAGGGAGGCATAGGCAATGTGCTCAACGTACAGGTGAGATTCTCGGTGCCGCCACGCGACCTCGACTATACTTCGGGCAAGGAAATGCCCTGGCGACTGCAGCCCGACATTTCGGGAGGTGGCTATTTCTACGACCTGGCTCCACATCAGATAGACCTCCTGCAGGATATCTTCGGAGTCATCACCCGTGCCCACGGCTATCCCGCCAACCGTGCCCATCTGTATGAAGCAGAGGACACCATCTCGGCTTGTTTCTACTTCGAGAGCGGTATTCCCGGCAGTGGAAGCTGGTGCTTTGTGGGACACGAGAGTGCCAAGGAAGACCGCATAGAGATCGTTGGCGACAAGGGGTCGCTGTCGTTCTCGGTTTTCGACTACGATCCCATCCTGCTTGTTACGAGTGCAGGCAAGACAAGCATCGTAGTGCCCAACCCTTCGTATGTACAGTTGCCTATCATCAAGACAGTGATAGAAGACCTTCAGGGAATCGGCACCTGCGAAAGCACTTGTGTGGCAGCCACTCCTACCAACTGGGTGCTCGACCGCATATTGTGGAAGAACTAAACCATGTCGCCTGCAGTCAGCCCAGGCCCCACGACTGAGAGTTCCGGCAGACTGCTGCATCAGCATGACCTGTAAAATATAAAGCAATGAAGAACAAGTT
This sequence comes from Segatella copri, assembly GCF_009495355.1. Classification (GTDB taxonomy): domain Bacteria; phylum Bacteroidota; class Bacteroidia; order Bacteroidales; family Bacteroidaceae; genus Prevotella. The sequence continues at coordinate 13,856 of NZ_VZAD01000052.1, read as the reverse complement.
TGTTTACACCCTCATCGTTTTCTGCCTTGGCTTCGGCTCTCCTGCCTGGGGTGCCGAGGAGACGGCAGATTCCACTTTGCTGGGAACCTTGTTCAATGCTACGATGTTCAAGCCGCATTCCTCGGACAGTCTTACTTATGCCCGCCACAAGAAGACTTTTTTCCACAGAGTGGGCGATATCTTCACCAAACTGTTCCGTGAGTTCAACAACACCGACGAGAACTATATCGAGTCGCAGCATTATAACTATACGGTGATGCTGCAGAACACCAACACCTACGAACGCTACACACTCTCGAGCAAGGAAGGACAGAGCATCTCGTTTGCTCCCGACATCACCTACCGCTTAGGTCCTTATATTGGCTGGAGATGGGTGTTCTTAGGCTACGCCATCGATCTGAAGAATATCGGCTTTGGTTCTTCCCACTCACCCAAGAAGGGGTTCTCTATGAGCCTTTACAGCAGCCTGCTGGGCATCGACCTGTTCTGGCGACAGACAGGAAACGACTATCACATCAAGAGCTTCTATTTAGGCGACGGGATAGACACATCGCCCGTCAAGGGAGTAGACTTCGACGGCGTGAAATCGAGTGTAAAAGGTTTTAATCTTTACTATATCTTCAACCACAGAAAATTCTCTTATCCAGCAGCTTATGCGCAGAGTACCGTTCAGCGAAGAAGCGCCGGTAGCTGGTTGGCAGGCATAGGTTACACCCGCCATACGCTGGAGGTTGACTGGGAGAAACTGGAAGATGTGGTGGTCGACAAGATGGGTGAAGAGTACGGTGGCGACATCGACAACAAACTGCGTTTTGGTACGGTGAAGTATACCGACGTATCGGGCAGTTGTGGCTATGCATACAACTGGGTCTTCGCCAAGGACTTTCTCTTCAATGCTTCCCTTTCCCTGGCTTTGGCCTACAACCAGTCGATGGCAGATGTGGAGCGCGAGGAGAACAAGAAAACCCGTGAGTTCAGTTTCCGCAACTTCAACCTCGACGGCATTGGCCGTTTTGCCTTGGTATGGAACAACACCCACTGGTATGCCGGTGCAAGCGCCATCCTGCATACCTATAATTATAAGAAGGACCGTTTCTCAACCAACAACTCCTTCGGAGAGCTCAACCTCTATGTGGGAGTCAACTTTGGCAGAAAACGTTAGGTTCGTCTTTTGATACATAAAATGAATAGCATTATGAAAAAAACGATGATTCTTTTGTTGGCTTGCCTGTTGGTATGTCACGTTTCGGCTTACAACCGTCAGGACAGTATGAAGATAGTGAGCCTGCTGCAGGAGGCGAAGTCGCTCAAACAGAAGCCCAAGAGCTGGATGCTTTGGTTTGGCAAGAAGTTTGTCGGTGTGCCTTATGTGGCAGGAACCCTCGACCGCACAAAGGAAGAGCAGTTGGTTATCAATACTCGCCAGCTCGACTGCACCACCTATGTGGAGATGGTGACAGCACTGACCCTATGCGCCCAGAAGGGACAAACCTCCTTTGCGCAATATTGCGAGCATCTAAAACACGTGAGGTATATTGGCGGAAAGGTGGAGTACACCAAACGTCAGCATTATTTCACGGTGTGGATCAACGACAACGAGAAGGATGGCATCGTTACCGACATACATCCCAATCCTCCCTTCACAGCTGTTCAGAAAGTGGCTGTCAACTGGATGAGCACACATTCCTCCAACTACAAGATGCTCACTGCTCATCCCGAGTGGATGGCAGGCATCAAGGCCATGGAACGAAGCATTACAGGTAAAAGCTACAGATACATCCCGAAAAGCAAGATTGCGAACAACCAACTCTTCAGGTCGGTGATTCACGACGGCGACATCATTGTCATCATCACCAACAAGAAAGGACTTGACACCACTCACATCGGACTGGCGTCGTGGCATGCAGACGGTCTGCATCTGCTCAATGCCAGCAGCATACATAATCGTGTGATCGACGAACCCATGCTGCTCCGCACTTATATGAGCAAGCATCCGGTACAGACAGGAATCAGAGTTTGTCGCGTAACAGAACGCTAAAACAGCATAAATATACAGCTAAATCATAATAAATGCAGAAAAATAATATCAAAATGATAATTTTTCTGCATTTTGTACGACTAATTGCAAATTAATTAGTATATTTGCAAACAGATTTCTAAAAGTAGTGAATTTTTTATTTAAAAGTGAATAACGATGATACTGGACATTGAAATGCTGAGAAGCTTTTATGCTTCGTATTCAGATAGTGTAAAACAAGCCAAGGCTACAGTCAAACGACCTCTCACTTATGCTGAGAAGGTGCTCTTTGCTCACCTATATGATCCCACTCAGTTGCGACCATATAAAAGAGGTATAGAGTATGTAGACTTCCGTCCCAATCGTGTGGCGATGCAGGACGCTACAGCCCAGATGGCTCTCTTGCAGTTCATGAATGCCGGTAAGGACAAAGTGGCCGTACCCGCTTCGGTTCATTGTGACCACTTGATTCGTGCCGATGTAGGCGCTACTGCCGACCTCCCTGAGGCTTGCAAGACCAACAAGGAGGTGTACGACTTTCTGAAGTCAGTCTCACAGAAATATCATATTGGATTCTGGGGTCCAGGAGCTGGAATCATCCATCAGGTGGTGCTCGAGAATTATGCTTTCCCTGGTGGTATGATGGTAGGAACCGACTCGCATACGCCCAATGCCGGAGGTCTCGGTATGGTAGCAGTAGGTGTGGGCGGTGCAGATGCGGTAGACGTGCTGACCGGACAGCCATGGGAACTCAAGATGCCTCGTCTTATTGGTGTTCATCTTAAGGGCAAACTCTCTGGATGGGCAACTCCTAAAGACGTGATCCTCGAAATTCTCGGCATTCTGACCGTCAAGGGCGGCACAAATGCTATCCTTGAATACTTCGGCGAAGGTCTCGACAGCATCTCGACTACAGGCAAGGCCACCATCTGTAATATGGGAGCAGAACTGGGAGCCACTTGCTCCATCTTCCCCTTCGACGAGAACGCCGACGAATACCTGCGCAAGACGGGCCGTGAGGAGATTGCTGTTCTCGCCCAGCAGAATGCGGCAGAACTCCGCGCCGATGATGAGGTGATGGCTAATCCTTCGGCTTTCTACGACCAGATAGTAGAGATCGACCTTTCCAAGGTGGAGCCACACCTCAATGGTCCGTTTACTCCCGATGCTGCTACACCTATCTCGCACATGAAGGCGAAGGGTCCTGCCAACGATTATCCTATGGTGGTAGAGGTTGGACTGGTAGGCAGTTGCACCAACTCATCCTATCAGGATCTTGCACGTGCAGCCAGTGTGGCACGCCAGGCTTACGAGAAAGGCATCGAAGTGAAGGGACAGCTGATTATCAATCCAGGTTCGGAGCAGATTCGTTACACGGCAGAGCGCGACGGCATCCTCGACGACTTCAAGAAGATCGGTGCCTTGATTATGACCAACGCCTGCGGTCCTTGCATCGGACAATGGAAGCGTCATACTGACGACAATACACGTAAGAACGCCATCGTCACTTCATTCAACAGAAACTTCCGCCGCCGTGCTGACGGCAACCCCAATACTTACGCCTTCATCGGCAGCCCAGAGCTGACAGTGGCGCTGACCATTGCCGGCAGACTGGACTTCAATCCTGCCACAGACACCTTGTTGGACAAGGAAGGCAACAGCGTGAAATTGGATGCCCCAACAGGCTACACATTCCCTCCTAAGGGATTTGCCGTAGAGGACAAGGGATTCATCGCACCAAGCGAAGACAACGCTAATGTGGAGGTAGTGATCTCACCAGACAGCAACCGCTTGCAGAAGCTGGCTCCATTTGCAGCCTGGGACGGAAAGGATCTGACCGATATGCCGTTGCTCATCAAGACTGAAGGTAAGTGTACCACCGACCATATCTCTATGGCTGGTCCCTGGCTGAAGTTCCGCGGTCATCTGCAGAACATCTCCGACAACCTCCTGATGGGAGCCGTCAACGCCTTCAACGGTGAGAGCAACAAGGTGAAAAACCAGTTGGACGGCAAGTACGTGGAGGTTTCCACCGCAGCCAAGGCTTATAAGGCTCAGGGTATCAGCAGTATCGTGGTGGCAGAAGACAACTATGGCGAGGGTTCTTCGCGTGAGCATGCAGCCATGGAGCCTCGTTTCCTCAATGTGAAGGTGATCCTCGCCAAGAGCTTCGCCCGCATTCACGAAACCAACCTGAAGAAGCAGGGTATGCTGGCGCTTACATTCTGCAACAAGGATGATTATAATAAGGTACAGGAAGACGACCGTATTTCGCTCACCGGTCTGAAGGAGTTTGCCCCAGGCAGCAAGCTGACGGTAACTCTGAAGCATCAGGATGGCAGCGAGGACAGTTTCCAGGTAGAACATACCTACAACGATACGCAGATAGCTTGGTTCAAGGCAGGTTCGGCTTTGAATTTTGCGGCCAAGAAATAGTGTTTTGCGATTACACTAAACATTACCCATTAAACATCAATAAAAATGAACAAGGAATATTTAATATATAAACTGAGCGATGAGGTAAAAAACTCATGCAAGATTGACAAGGAGGCTTTCACTAAGTTCAATGTGAAGCGTGGTCTTCGAAATGACGATGGCTCGGGTGTTCTCGTCGGTTTGACCAATATTGGTAATGTAGTGGGTTACGAGCGAGATGCAAACGGAAAGCTGACACCTACAGAGGGTAAACTCTATTACCGTGGCTATGAGCTCGACGACCTGGTGAGTCCTCTGCTGAAGGAGAAACGCTTCGGTTTCGAGGAAGTGGCTTTCCTGTTGCTTTCAGGTCAGTTGCCTGACAAGGAGGAGTTGGAAGCTTTTAAGGAACTGCTCAACGACAACATGCCGCTCGACCACCGCACCATCACGCATATTATCGAATTGGAGGGCAGCAACATCATGAACATACTGGCGCGATGCGTGCTTGAGATGTACACATTCGATCCTAATCCTGATGACATCAGCCGCGACAACCTGATGCGTCAGAGCATAGAGTTGATAGCCAAGTTCCCAACCATTATCGCCTATGCCTACAACATCTACCGCCACTCGGTACAGGGCCGCAGTCTGCATATCCGTCATCCTCGCGAGAACCTCTCCATCGCAGAGAACTTTCTCTATATGATGAAGCACGAGAACTATTCGGAGCTCGATGCACGAATGCTCGACCTGCTGCTCATCATCCAGGCAGAGCATGGTGGTGGTAACAACTCTACCTTTACCGTGCGTGTCACTTCTTCCACTCGCACAGATACTTACAGCTCTATTGCCGCCGGTATCGGCAGCTTGAAAGGTCCGCTTCATGGTGGTGCCAACATCAAGGTAATCAATATGTTCCATCACCTGAAAGAGCAGATCAGAGACTGGAAGAACGTGAAGGAACTGGATGTTTATCTCACCCGTATGCTCAACAAGGAGGCTTACGACAAGACTGGTCTTATCTATGGTATCGGTCATGCGGTCTACACATTGAGCGATCCTCGTGCCGTAGAGCTGAAACGTTTGGCTGGCGAATTGGCCAAGGAGAAGGGAAGAGAGGACGAGTATGAATTCCTGAAACTCATAGAGCAGGAGGGTATCAAGTGCCTGCAGGAGCATCGTGGAGGCAGCAAACCTGCTTGTGCCAACCTCGACTTCTACAGTGGATTCATCTATGAGATGATAGGTTTGCCACAGGAGATCTATACACCAATATTCGCCATGGCCCGTATTGTGGGTTGGACAGCCCACCGTATCGAGGAGCTCAACTTTGAAGGCCGTCGCATCATCCGTCCTGCTTATAAGAACATTTTGGGTGAGTTGGAATACACTCCGCTTGACGAACGATAACCCCCAAAAGGTGTGTCATAAGATTATGACACACCTTTTTTTATATAGTCAGCCTATAACCGAAACAGAACTTTCTATAACCGAAGCAAAACTTTCTCTAACCGAAACAGAACTTTCTATAAGCGAATCAGAATTTTCTGTAACCGAAACATAGACAAACGGTCAAGCGAAGGGCAGGAGAGAAGGAGGAAACCTCTCATTCTATGCTCCAAAAAGCAGGGTGATGAGAGGAATGGTAATGATGGAGAACAGGGTCGTGATGAATGTCGCTTCGGTCATGAGTGAGGGATTTCTGCCGTACTTCATACAGAACATTGTGCCGAAAGACGCCACTGGCATGGCTATTACTACCGTGTTGATGTTGTTGATGAGCGTGTTGACTCCGCATAGACGGAACAGAAAATACACGGACAGAGGCACTATCACCAGTCGGAGGAAGGAGGTGGCATAAACCTTGCCGGAACCTATAATCTCGCGAAGTGGAAGACGTGCCATCGAACTGCCTATAATCATCAGTGCTGCGGGCACAGTAATGTTGCCCACCATCGTAATCGGACGGGCTATCATCTCGGGAGTATGCACGCCAAAAGCTACCAATAAGGCTGCGATGAAGGCGCCTATGAGAGCCGGACTGAGCAATACTTTCGGATTGAACTGACGGATGCTGTATTCGCCCTTGACAAGCATCACACCCGCAGTAAAGATAAAGAAGGTATTGGGCACATTGAGCAAGGCTGCATAGAAGACAGCCTTCGGACCGAAGATGCTCGCCACTATAGGATAACCGATGAACCCCACGTTGGCAAACATCAGGGAAAAACCTATCATGCCCTGGTCGTCATGATTCTTGGATATGAATCGGGGAACCCAAAAACCAAACACCAACAAAATGATGTAGGTGAGGAATCCCACACCTACAAGCGGAAGAATCAACGAGCGGTCGGGCATCTCGTCGCCCATAACCGACGAGAGCACCAAGAGCGGACAAGTGATGTCTACTACAATGGAAGACAGCTTTTTGTCGAACTTGTCGCCCATATACCCCAACTTACAGGCGGTGTAACCCAATGTAACCATGGTGAAAAGCATCACCATTACTTCTAAATTCTGCATTATCCTGAAAATTAATGATTGTGTTTTAGTCGATGAAACGGCGAGTGATATTGCCGTAATGATCGATGCGACGGTCGCGGAGGAAAGGCCACCAGCGCCTTACGTCCTCGCTGTGCTTGAGGTCTACATCAACCACAAGGCTTTCTTCCTCGTTGTCGCTTGCCCTGTAATAGAGCTCGCCCTGCGGACCAGCCACGAAACTGCTGCCCCAGAACTGAATGCCTCCTGTCTGCTCACTCGGGTCGGGCTCGAAGCCTACGCGGTTGACAGCTACTACCGGCAGACCATTGGCCACGGCATGACCTCGCATCACGGTGGTCCAAGCCTCGCGCTGGCGCTGCTGTTCGTCCTCTGTATCATACTTGGCATAGCCGATGGCTGTAGGATAGATCAGGAGTTCGGCACCCTGAAGAGCCATCAGGCGGGCTGCTTCCGGGTACCACTGGTCCCAGCACACCAATACACCCAACTTACCCACTGAAGTCTGTATGGGCTGGAACCCCAGGTCGCCTGGAGTGAAATAGAACTTCTCATAGTAGGCTGGATCATCGGGAATGTGCATCTTGCGGTATTTGCCGGCGATGCTGCCATCACGCTCTATGACAACTGCAGTGTTGTGATAGAGTCCGGGAGCACGACGCTCAAAGAGAGATGTCACGATGACGACATTCAAGTCCCTAGCCAACTTTCCGTAGAAGTCGGTGGATGGACCAGGAACAGGCTCTGCCAAATCGAAGTTGTCTACTGTCTCTATCTGGCAGAAATAGAGCGAGTTGTGTAGTTCTTGCAGAACTATCAGTTCAGCTCCACGGTGAGCCAAGTCTATGATGCCCTGTGCCAGGCGTGTTTTGTTGTCAGCCACATCGGCTGTATTGTGCTGCTGTAGTATTCCTATTTTCATCTGTATTGAATATTATTGTATTTTGTCTCCCTGATGGTACCTTCTGGCAGTTGCATGGTGAGACAATGGATGCTGCCATGCTGACGGATAATGGTGCGCGAGTCGACTCCTATAATCTCCCTGTCAGGGAAGGCTAACTGTATCTGTCGGCGTGCTTCCTCATCCTTCTCTGGCTGATTGTATGTGGGGTAAATCACAGCACCATTGATAATCAGGAAGTTGGCGTAAGTAGCAGGCAGTCTGTCGCCATCGTCGTAGATAGGGTCGGGCATAGGCAGGCGAAGCAGGCGATAGGGGTAACCCTCGTAGGTAAGAACACTCTTAAGTTGCTTCTCCAAAGCCTGGAAGTCAGCATACTGCTCATCTGAGGCATCATCGCAACCCACATAAAGCAAGGTGTCGTGAGGCGCTACTCGCACAATGGTGTCGATGTGTCCATCGGTGTCGTCGCCAACCAAATTGCCATGATCGAGCCAAACTATGCGCTTGGCATGAAAAAAGTTGAGCAACTGTTTCTCTATATCCACCCGGGTGAAAGGCTGGTTGCGGTGAGGCGCCAGCAGGCATTGGCTTGTGGTAAAGATGGTTCCCTTTCCATCGCTCTCTATGCTTCCACCTTCGAGGACAAAACCTGTATGGTTCTCAAGGGCAGCCTGAAAGGCTCCTTGATAGTAGAGCTGCAGGTTGATGGCATTGTCCTTTTGCCAGGCAAACTTCTCGCCCCATCCGTTGAATCGGAAGTCGAGCAGATGAATAGGAACGATTAGGCCGTTGTGACTGTTCTTGGAAACCAAGGTGATAGGGCCATGATCACGTGCCCAGGTATCATTGGAATCAATATCATAAAGATGTACTCGATCCATCTGTTCTTTCGACAGACGGCTTGCCAGCATTCGCCGGGTACTCTCAACAATGGGCGTGGCAATAAGCAACTGCTCATAGCGTGTGATGATTTCTGACAGTTCCAGATAGGTGTCGGTAATCTGACGCAGATAAGGTTTCCAGTCGGTACCTCCATGAGGCCATGTAAGCATGATTCCGCTCTGAGGTGACCATTCTGCCGGTAGCGAATAATCGCAAGGGTATGACTGATACATAGGCTTTAGATTTATTTTGTTCTTACTATTTTTATGATCAGGTGTTGCCGATAATCGACAATCATTTGCAAAATTACGAAAAATTCTATAATAAGACTCTCTTTTCCTCCTTTTTTTTACTAAAATGCGAGGTTTTATATGAATTCTTCTATGGATATTCATAAAATTAGTTAAACTCTAAGGGGGAGCGCTTCATATTTGCGAAGAAATCGTTAACTTTGCAACCAAATGAAAATAAATAAGGTAGTAGATGCCCTTGAACAGTACGCGCCTCTGCCCTTGCAGGAAGGATATGATAATGCCGGCCTGCAAGTTGGATTGACAGAGACGGTGGAAGTATCAGGGGCATTATTGTGTCTTGACGTTACTGAGCAAGTGGTGGAAGAAGCGATAGAAAAGGGGTGCAACCTTATCGTTAGCCACCATCCGCTGATATTTCGCAAACTGGCAAGAATATCGGACGAGAACTATGTGCAGCGCACTGTGCGTAAAGCCATCAAGAACGACATTGCCATCGTGAGCATGCATACCAATATGGATGTGGCTACAGGTGGAGTCAACTTTAAGATAGCAGAGAAATTGGGGCTGAAGAACCTGAAGTTCTTTGCAGGCGAGAAAGAAGTGGATGGCGTGAAAGGTGGCGAAGGAATGATAGGCGAAGTGCCCGAAACAGAAGGGTGGGCTGCCGATGACCTGGTGCTCTTGCTGCGCGACAAGTTCGCAGTAGAGAGTGTGCAATGTAATCAGTTGCTTCGTCGTCCTATCAGGCGCGTGGCTCTCTGCGGTGGTGCAGGCTCGTTTCTTCTTGACGCTGCCATACAGGCTGGTGCTGATGCCTTTATCACAGGCGAAATGCACTATCATGAATACTTCGGTCATGAGCAGGAGATTCAGATCTGCGTCATTGGTCATTACCAGAGCGAGCAGTACACCAGCGAAATCTTCAAGAGTATCATCGAGGAGAAATGTCCGGGAGTAAAATGCTTGATCTCTGAAATCAACACCAACCCGATCATTTATCTTTAGAAAGTTGAACAACAATACGGACTCTGTCTATAGAAGTTACAGGAAAGCAATATACATTAAACACATATAATTTATAATATAATGGCAAAGAAAGATCCTACAGATTTGACAGTAGAAGAGAAATTGAAAACCCTCTTCCAGCTGCAGACTACCTTGTCGGGTATCGACGAGAACCGCGCATTGAGAGGTGAGCTTCCTCTCGAAGTTCAGGACTTGGAAGACGAGATTGCTGGTCTTAACACTCGTATCGAGAAGATACAGCACGAGATTGAGCAGTTCCAGAAGGCTGTAAGCCAGAAGAACGGCGAGATCCAGGAGGCACAGGAAAGCTTGAAGCGCTATCAGTCACAGCTCGACACTGTAAGCAACAACCGTGAATATGATACTTTGAGCAAGGAAATCGAGTTCCAGCAGTTGGAAATCGAACTTTGCGAGAAGAAGATTCGGGAGGGTCAGCAGAAGATCCAGGAGAGACAGGCTGACTTGGCTTACACACAAGAGCACAAGGCCGACCGCGAGAAAGGTTTGGTAGAGAAGCGTTCTGAGCTCGACGACATCATGTCGGAGACACGTGATGAGGAAGAGCGTCTGAAGGAGAAGGCACTCGACTTGGAGAAGAAGATCGAACCTCGTCTGCTTGCCAGCTTCAAGCGTATCCGCAAGGGTGCCCGCAACGGTCTGGGTATCGTATATGTACAGCGTGATGCCTGTGGTGGTTGCTTCAACAAGATTCCTCCTCAGCGCCAGCTTGACATCAAGATGCACAAGAAGATCATTCCTTGTGAGTATTGTGGCCGTATTCTCATCGACCCAGAGTTGGCTGGTATTAAGATCAGCGCTCCAGAAGAGGAGAAGCCAAAGCGCAAGCGTTCCATTCGCAAGAAGAAGGCCGAGGATGCTGATTAATATAGCAAACTAAGAATAAGGGTGTTTCGTCCTGCCATTCATTAAGCATGGCTGATGAAACACCCTTTATTCATGCAACTATATCGCTGTCTTCTGTATTTCATAACTAACTGAAACAATTTGTATAGTATTAAAGCAACTCATGACTTTATGGGTGACGGATAGATACTCTTTTACTTTTGAATGTTAAAGTAAAGAACTTTTCTCAAAATAATTGCTATTTACAATATTTTTTGTACTTTTGCAACGAAATGGGTAGCAAAATCCACATCTTGCTAAGTGTGGCACAGCCTTTGCTATGCATTACTCATCATCAATACAAACGAATATGACAAAGAAAGAAGAAGACTTTAACTATAAGATAGACTTAGACCTCATGCGTCAGGGCACAGAGACCCTGCGCAACGATGACGGATTCTCTTTCCCCGATGAAGACGAGGACGGTCTCTTCGCCGACAACGACGATGACGATGATGTTCGCGACAATGCAAGCAAGAACACTTCCTCAGCCAATCGACGTCAGGTAAATACCAAGAAGAAGTCAAAGACCCCCATCATCGACCATTTCAGTCACGACCTAACCCAGGCAGCTTCCGAAGGTAAGCTCGACCCTGTAGTGGGACGCAGCAAGGAGATAGAGCGCGTGATCGAGATCTTGGGACGACGCAAGAAGAACAACCCTATATTAATAGGTGAGCCTGGTGTGGGCAAGAGCGCCATCGTGGAAGGACTGGCACAGCTCATTGACAAACAACAGGTGTCCGGACTGCTCTTCAACAAGCGCGTAGTAGAGCTCGATATGACTGCCATGGTGGCAGGAACCAAGTTTCGTGGGCAGTTCGAAGACCGTATCAAGGGGCTCATCCGTGAGTTGGAGGAATCGCCCGACATCATCGTCTTCATCGACGAGATCCACACCATTGTGGGAGCAGGGAATGCGCAGGGAAGCATGGATGCAGCCAACATTCTGAAACCAGCCTTGGCAAGAGGCGTAATACAGTGTATCGGCGCCACTACCCTCAATGAATACCGCAACTCGATAGAGAAGGACGGTGCCTTGGAGCGCCGTTTCCAGAAAGTCATAGTAGAACCTACCACTGCCGAGGAGACACTCCAGATACTCAACAATGTAAAGGAACGCTACGAGGAGCACCATCATGTCGTCTACAGCGATGATGCCCTGCAGGCTTGCGTCAAATTGGCAGACCGCTACGTCACCGACCGTTTCTTCCCCGACAAAGCTATCGACATCATCGATGAGGTAGGTTCACACATTCATCACAGCCATTCCTCTGTTCCACAACCCATCCTCGACCTGCAGGAAGATATTGTGAAGGTGAAGGGATGCAAGCAGAAAGCAGTTGCGAACCAGAATTTTGAATTGGCTGCCAGCTACCGCGACCAACAGGCGCAGATGGAGAATCGTCTGGAGAGCATGAAGCTGATGTGGGAACGTGGCGAAGGCGAGGAGGTCCTGCCTGTAGACGAAATCGACGTGGCGCAGGTGGTGAGCCGTATGACGGGCGTACCCGTTGAACGCATGGAGGAAGCAGAGAGCAGTCGTCTGCGCAAGATGGGCGCCACCCTCAAGAGTGCTGTCATCGCCCAGGATAAGGCCATCGACACTATGGTGAAGGCCATACAGCGCAACCGTGTTGGGCTGAAAGAACCCAACCATCCCATTGGGGCCTTTATGTTCCTGGGACCTACTGGTGTGGGAAAAACTTATCTCGCCAAGAAGTTGGCAGAACAGATGTTTGGCTCTGCCGACGCCCTGATACGCGTTGATATGAGCGAGTACTCTGAGAGTTTCAATACCTCCCGTCTTGTAGGTGCGCCTCCGGGATACGTAGGCTATGAGGAGGGCGGACAGCTCACCGAGAAGGTAAGACGCAAACCCTATTCCATCGTGCTGCTCGACGAGATAGAGAAGGCCAACGACAAGGTGTTCAACCTCCTGTTGCAGGTCTTGGACGAAGGCAGACTCACTGATGGCAACGGCCGTCTCATCGACTTCCGCAACACAGTCATCATCATGACCTCCAATGCGGGAACGCGCCAACTCAAGGAGTTTGGCCGTGGCGTGGGTTTCAATGCGGGCAGTGCTCATGGCAACCTGCTCGATGAAAAGGACAAGGAGTATGCACGCAGCATTATACAGAAGAGCCTGAGCAAGCAGTTCTCGCCTGAGTTCTTGAATCGTCTCGACGAGATCATCACCTTTGACCAGTTGGGCCTCGATGCCATCAAGCAGATCATCGATATTGAACTGAAGTCGCTCTTCAAGCGTGTGGAGGACATGGGATACCACATCCGCATCACTGACAAAGCGAAGGAGTTTGTTGCCGTCAAGGGTTACGACGTGCAGTTTGGTGCCCGTCCTTTGAAGCGTGCCATCCAAACCTACATCGAAGATGGCGTTTGTGAACTGTTGCTGGGCGATTCGCTGACTGCGGGTGAAACTATCGTCATTGGCAAGAGCCCCAACAAGGAAGAGTTGACCTTCAATCCACAAAGTTAATATAGGTTAATACGCAAAAACAATTTCATCGGTTGAAATTATTTCATTACCTTTGCAGTTGTTTTAAAAAAAGCAAGCCATGATGGCTCAGTTGGTAGAGCAACGCATTCGTAATGCGTGGGTCGCGGGTTCGAGTCCCGCTCGTGGCTCATTCCTGTTGTGCGAGATTAGCACATCGGTAGTGCACAGGCTTCCCAAGCCCGGGAGGCGGGTTCGACTCCCGTATCTCGCTCAAAGAATAAGGTGTTAGAAATCAGTTTGTTATATGATTTTTAGCACCTTATTTTTTTATTTTATTTTTAGTATACTTACACTAAATTTTGGCTCACCCGATATATCTAGGGGAAATTTTTTTGATTCTACAGAAAAATTTATACCTTTGCACCATGAACAATCAAGGACTATTATCATTGGCACAGTTGATACTGCCATCAGAGATACTTTCAA
>NZ_VZAD01000007.1 GCF_009495355.1 Segatella copri | reverse complement strand
ATACAACTTTGGTATCTATGTGTTAAAAGGTAAAAAGTTTAATGCGTTTGCCCTGAGGCTCTGAACGCACATTCAAAGGCTCTGAACGCACATTCAAAGTCTCTGAACGGAACTTTTATAGGCTAAAGAAAACATTTATATAATATAGGAAAAAATCTCCTGTATTAAGCGATAGTTTCTTTGGGTTGTAAGGCTGATAACACAAGTATAGCATTTGTAACTATCAGTTCTCCATATGGGTGCTGAGTAGTTGCCATTTACACCTTATTAGATAAAAAAAACTTAACGAACGAGAATAAAAAATGGAAACAGTTGGATAAGAAACAATAAAAGTGTATCTTTGCCGAACAAAGAGAGATACCCCACACATGTTGGGTAAAAACAAAAAGTCAATAAACATTTGATTATGAAAATAAAATTTATCATGGGACTTGTATTAGTTCTGTTTGCATCATTATTTGTAGCATCATGCAATAATGACGACGAGGAATCATTGGAGCAAGAATTTGCTCATGTATTAGATAATCATGGAGTTGCATACGATTTCAGTGACAATGGAAACTGTTTCGGTGATGGCGGTGGCATAGGTCAAGCAGACTTTGACAATATGTGCATTGGGCATGGATGGAAGCACTATGCTACATGGGAAATAGACAAGAACGGCAAAAGAAAGTCTGCTGAATATTACAGCAACATGTTAGGCTTAGCTCCAGAACAATACTATTTTGATAGTAATACAAAACTGACTACATATTGTCGTTCTGACATCTCCGGTGGCGCAGTAAAGAAGAATGAAGTTACTTATAGATTTTATGATAATTACAATGGTACGTCGCGTACAGTCTTGTTGCTTGACAACAACGAATATATTCAGATAACAGGATGGATGTTAGGCGCTCAACCAAGTTTCTGCATGGTTCAGCCGTTGGGAATAAAAGCAGATGGAACAACCGTCTATGGTGTTTCTATCTATGTGCAGATGACAGACAAAGAACTGAAGGCTATGCAGGATAGTGCCAAATAAAAATATCGATCAAGCATTATGAAGAACCTTCCATACATAGTGTTCAGTTTTCTTATGCTTTGTGCATTGTGCACAAGCATAAGCAGCTATCACCGAACAGAATACATGATAGCACAGGATGTGAATCAGGCTTTGAAGCAAGTTCTTGTGAAAATGCCTGACAATGTGGTTACCACAGACACTATACGCTGTTATCGTAACTGCCTCACCATTGCCGAATTGAAAGATACGGCAGGTATTGCCATGCGTACTGTGCGCAGAGATGGACGTTGGGAAACCAAGATGGTGGCAGAGGCTAATTGCAACTTTGCTACGACTTTCATGATGTCCGACCAAAAGGCGTCGGGCTCTCTTTTGTTTATCGGGATACTATGGCTGTTAGGTAGTTTGTGGTATGTAAGAAGGAATAAGCCGGAGCTGATAGTTCAAGGTTTGGCGTACGGAGGTATAGTGTTCCATGATGATAAATTTATGACCGTATCAGGTGAGGAGATACGTCTTACTCCAATGCAACACTCCCTGCTCGAAATGTTCATAACGACAGATTCTCATACGCTATCGAAACAGGAGATTTGCGACCAACTATGGCCTAAGAAACCTGATGCAAGCGATACACTTTATACGCTAATCAAACGTATAAAACCTATCATAGAGACACATAGCAGGCTGAAAATCGAATCAGATCGGGGTAAGAGTTATAGTTTGAAACTCAAATAGATAGGTGTTTGTCAGCCAATTGTCAGGGAAATGTCAGACTAAATAATTGGCTATCTTGTAAAGAGGATATAAATTTGCGCCATAAAACAAAAAATGGTGCAAAATGAAACGATTATTAACAATTTCAATTATTATGACTTCTGCATTCTCCGCTTATGCTCAGAATGTAGACAAGACTATCACGCTTGATGAAGTAACGGTAAAAGCCGCTAAGGTAGTAAACAAATCTGACGGCATGCTCATCTATCCTACCGATGCACAGAAGCAGGCTTCGAACAATGGTTACAGCATTCTTGAGAAACTCACACTTGCCAATATTCGTATTGACAACATCAGCCATACTATTACTGCTATTGATAACAGAGGTAGCGTTCAACTGAGAGTAAATGGCATTGTTGTAGGCAAACAGGAGATGTTGGCTCTCAATCCAAAGGATATTGCCAAGATAAACTTTATAAACAACCCCGGCGTTCGTTATGGCGAAAGCATTGCCTATGTAATTGATATAGTTACACGCAGGAGCGAGAGCGGTTATACTATTGGTACGGACATAACTTCGGCTCTTACCACCTTGCAAGGCGACGGCTCGGTGTATGGTAAATGGAACCACGGAAAGAGTGAATGGTCGCTTTCGTATGATGTGAGTGGATATAAAAACAAAGGCGAAAAGAGCAAGCAGTTGGCAGAATACACCTTGACAGACGGCAGTATCTACACTGTTGAGCGAAACGATGTGGAGTCGCTTAGAAAAGCTATAGCACATGATACAAAACTAACCTATAACTGGGCAGACTCCACAGCAACCGTCTTTCAAACATCCTTGAGTGGGACTTTCAATAACACTCCCGACAACTATAATATTAAGGACATCACGGATGGCAGCCGCCAATACAGAGCGACAAGCAGGGATGACGACAAGAGCTATTCGCCTGTATTGGATATTTATTTCTTTCGTCAGTTCACTCCACGTCAGTCGTTTACAGCCAATGCAGTTGGCACCTATATCTCCACACAGACCAATAGTTTCTATGATGAGGGAATACCATATCAATATGCGGTAGACGGCAAAACGGCTTCTTTGCTTTCTGAAGTAATATATGAGAACAGGCTGAAGCCCTTTACTCTCTCCACAGGTCTGAACTATAGTTACAAATATACCAAGAACGACTATCGGGGTGACGCTTCCTCTTTGACCAGGACGAACAACAACCGCCTGTACGCCTTTACCGAAATCAAGGGCATGCTAAAGCAACTGCGCTATACATTAGGTACAGGTGCGAGTTATATCCATTACACTCAGAACGGTCACAGATACGACTACTGGACTTTCCATCCCAAGGCTTCGCTGACATATCAGTTCAATAACAATATGCAGTTGAGTTATACATATCAGATGCAGGACAAAGTGTCTCGCATTGCCATGACCAGTGATGCTACCATCCGCACCAACAGTATGGAATGGACAGTAGGCAATCCCGACCTGAAGCCTTCACACGACATGGACCATCGGTTGCTGCTATCATATAACACCCAACGATTGCAAACCTTAGTGGAAGGCTACTACAAGCAATGCCTCAAACCTAACATGGCACACTACGAACGGACCGATGACAATCAATTCATCTATACACAGATCAATCAAAAGGAAATAGACGCATTGGACGTCATGGCATACGCCAGCTACTGGCTCTTGCCCGAGAAACTTCAGATGGCCGCCAACGGAGGAATATACAGATGTTTCAATTTCGGCTACAACTATACACACTGCTACACATCATGGTACTACGCAGGCAACATCACGGCTTATCTCGGCAAATTCACATTGCAAGGATATGTAGACAACGGCAACCGATTCTTTGAGGGCGAGTCGAAAGGCTACAACGGAGCCTATTCCGTTCTGAAAGCATCCTACACCTGGCGCAACTGGCAATTCTCTTTGTCATGGGTCAATCCATTCCGCAGTCATTACAAGTCGTACGAGAACGAACTGCTGAACCGAAATCTCTATAAACGCACCATCGGCTATTCCAAGGACAGCGGCAACCTATTGTCGCTCAACATCTCCTGGCGCATCAACCAAGGCAGCAGACATAAGTCGGCAGAAAAGACAATCAGCCTCAGCGATAAAGACAATGGTATCATAAAATAGAGATGAACGATTTCTTTATACAATAGAAAGGCATATGAACAGACAAAAAAGCCATCGCTGCAGTAGTAGCGATGGCTCATTGTTTTATATAGTTTTAAATTATTCCTCAACAGCAGCTTGGGCCGCAGCCAAACGTGCGATAGGCACACGGAATGGAGAGCAAGACACATAATTCAAGCCTACCTTGTGACAGAACTTAACAGATGAAGGCTCACCGCCATGCTCACCACAGATACCACATTTGAGATCTGGACGAGTGCCACGACCCTTCTTGACAGCCATCTCCACCAACTGACCAACACCTGTCTGGTCGAGAACCTGGAATGGATCGACATTCAGAATCTTCTTCTCCAAGTAAACAGGCAAGAAGCTGGCAATGTCGTCACGGCTGTAGCCGAATGTCATCTGAGTCAAGTCGTTAGTACCGAAACTGAAGTACTCAGCCTTTTTGGCAATATAGTCAGCAGTAAGGGCAGCACGAGGAATTTCAATCATGGTACCTACCTTGAATGGAATCTCAATGCCTTCCTGCTCGAAGAGTTCCTTGGCAGTGCTGCGGATTACCTGCTCCTGCAGATCAAACTCGTTGACGATACCGATGAGAGGAACCATGATCTCTGGCTGAGGATCGAAACCTTCCTTCTTCAACTGGATGGCAGCACCCAGGATAGCCTTTGTCTGCATGGCGGTAATCTCTGGATAGGTATTACCAAGACGGCAACCACGATGACCCAACATTGGGTTGGCCTCACTCAGAGAGTTGACACGCTTCTGGATTTCCTCAACAGAGATACCCATCTCTTCAGCCATCGTCTTCTGACCTGCCAAATCGTGAGGAACGAACTCATGCAGAGGAGGATCGAGCAAACGAACGTTTACTGGATGACCGTCCATAGCCTTCAAGATGCCATAGAAGTCCTGCTTCTGATAAGGTAGAAGCTTGGCGAGAGCCTTCTCGCGACCTTCCTTCGTACCAGAAAGAATCATCTCACGCATGGCCTTGATCTTTTCATTCTCAAAGAACATGTGCTCAGTACGGCACAAGCCGATACCTACAGCACCAAAGTTGCGTGCCACCTCAGCATCATGAGGCGTATCAGCATTGGTACGAACTACCAACTTGGTGTATTTATCGCAAAGGTTCATCAACTCAGCAAAGTCGCCTGTCACCTCTGCAGGCTTGGTCTTTACCTCACCGTTATAAACCTCACCTGTAGAACCATTCAGAGAAATGAAATCACCCTCGCGAAGCAGCACTCCGTCGATTTCTACAGTACGGGCCTTATAGTCTACATTGATGGCGCCAGCACCTGACACACAGCACTTACCCATACCACGAGCTACTACGGCTGCATGAGAAGTCATACCGCCACGGGCTGTCAAGATACCTTCGGCAGCATTCATACCAGCCAAGTCCTCAGGACTGGTCTCGATACGAACCATGATTACGCGGTGTCCACTCTCGTGCCACTTCTCTGCATCATCAGCAAAGAATACAATCTGGCCGCTTGCAGCACCTGGCGAAGCAGGCAAACCGCGAGTCAGCACCTTGGCCTGCATCTGAGCAGACTTGTCGAATACTGGGTGCAGAAGTTCATCAAGTTTGTTGGGCTCACAACGCTTAAGAGCAGTCTTCTCATCGATTTCGCCCTCGTGGAGCAAGTCCATGGCAATCTTAACCATAGCAGTTCCAGTACGCTTACCATTACGAGTCTGAAGGAACCAGAGATGGCCTTCCTGTACGGTGAACTCCATATCCTGCATATCATGATAGTGCTTCTCCAACTTGTTCTGGATATCATTGAGCTGAGCAAAAATCTCTGGCATATTCTCCTCCATAGAAGGATATTTTGTGGCGCGAGTTTCCTCGTCAATGCCCTGGAGTTTTGCCCAACGTATAGAACCTTCCTTAGTAATCTGCTGTGGTGTACGGATACCGGCAACCACGTCCTCGCCCTGGGCATTGACAAGATACTCACCATTGAAGAGATTCTCACCTGTTGCTGCATCACGGCTGAAGCAAACTCCTGTTGCGGATGTATCGCCCATATTACCGAATACCATGGCCATAACAGATACAGCTGTACCCCACTCTGCAGGAATGCCTTCCATCTTGCGATAGAGGATGGCACGCTCGTTCATCCAACTGTCGAATACGGCACAGATAGCGCCCCAAAGCTGATCCATAGGATTGTCGGGGAAGTCCTTGCCTGTCTGCTGCTTGATGGCTGTCTTGAATGCCTTGACGAGTTGCTTCAGTTCTTCGACTGTCATTTCGTTGTCGAGAGTAATTCCGCGCTGCTTCTTCACGTCCATGATAATAGCCTCGAATGGATCGATGTCTTCCTTGTTGACAGGCTTCATGCCAAGCACAACATCGCCATACATCTGTACGAAACGACGATAGCTGTCGTAAGCGAAGCGCTCATTGCCTGTCTTGCGAGCCAATCCCTCTACTACCTCATCGTTCAAACCAAGGTTAAGGATAGTATCCATCATGTCTGGCATAGAAGCACGGGCACCAGAACGAACACTGACAAGAAGAGGATTCTCCACGTCACCGAACTTCGAGTTCATCAAAGTCTCAATATGCTGAACAGCCTTCTCTACTTCTTCTTTGAGAAGGGCTACAACGTCTTCCTTGCCTTTTTCAAAGTATTCATTACAAACATCGGTTGTGATAGTAAAACCTGGAGGAACGGGGACACCAATAAGATTCATCTCTGCCAAGTTGGCTCCCTTACCACCAAGCAAGTTTCTCATGTCGGCCTTGCCTTCCGCCTTACCATTACCAAAGGTATAAACTCTTTTTACACTCATAGTTGAATAGGTTTGTTATTTTTAGTTATTGTTTTTTTATGATGCAAATATACAACTTTTATTCTGTTCCACCAAACATAAAACCAACTTTTTGCTATCTCCACATTACATTTTAGGCTGTTTACGTACACACAGACACATTTTAAAGAGCAAACAATGCTACTACTCTATAAAAGCATCGTCATTCCGTATTCGGGGACTGTCTTTTTGCCTACCTGGCCATTACGACACAAAAGATTCCACGGCTCTATACACCTTATTATATATAGAGACCATGGAATATAGTAATGATTGCCAAGCGGGCAACGTTAAGAAAAACGATTACAGCTTGGACAGACGATCCAGATAATATTCTCTTACGTCATTCCAATGATAATAAGGCCACATATCAGTCTTCACAGCCACATGCATTTCCTTCTCATTGTGAAGGAACTTCACCAGGATGTCGCCTTTCTTGTTCTCGAAGAAAACAATCTGGATATTCGCCGCCATCGGAGAAGCCTTGAAGTCGCACCAATGCTTGTACACCTCGGCAGGTCCAGCTACTGACACATCAAAGTTTTCTACCTGCAGCAGCGCCAACAAAGGAATCACGTTGCCGTCATGACCGAAACGCAAAGTGGCGGCAATCGAGCGATTCTTGATAGCAGAGTCTGCCGACTCGATGATATTCTGGACCAAAGACTTGGAGTTTGCCATCACAAGGCCCTTGCTTGCCAAAGGATTGGCATTGCCGATATAGAATCGGTAGTTGACGCACTGCCACAAATCGAACATTTCCTGTGCCGTGAACAGATCATAGAAAGACAATGGAGTCTCAATGTCCTGCATGTCTACTGCAATCCAGTACAAACTCCACATCAAGTCACGAGGATTTACCTCACAACGTATAAAGTCGGCATTGGAGAAGAGTGAAGCCACCAGACGGTCGGGCTTTACCTGAGCCTCTTCAAACTTACGATATTCCTCTACCCATGGACCTTTCTCCCCATGAGTGAAAGCATTCGACTTGTCAGAATGATAATTAAGATAATTCATGTATTTCTCGCTCATCTCGTAGCTGATGTCGAGCTGAGGATACAATCCCTTGAGACGGTCGCCGAAAGCAGCCATACTCATTGCGCAACGGTAAACCACTGTAGAACGGGCAGAAACGTGACGCTTGCCACGGAACACCTCAGGGAAGTTCTTTGCCATTCGCTCAGCGATACCCTGATGCTGACGCACACCAAGAGGAGTCAAATCTCCAGCACGTCCCTGAGCCTCAGCCCAAACCTGTCCCAGACGGTTCAACACATCCTTTCCCAATGTGGTAAGGCCGTTCACAGCATCAGCTTTCTGCATCAGTTGGAGAACCCACAGATAATCTCTGTCGCCCAAAAGATAACGGGAACCATGTCTTCCGTAATGGCTCACATAAAACGGCTTATAGCCTTTTGGAGCCGGAGTCAACTTTGCTTCTACCTTGGGATAAACCAGATAAACACCACCAACCTTATTCAGATCAGCACTAATTTCCTCAAAAGTTGTCTGCGCATGAATGCCCAGACCAAAAGTAGCCACCATGATGGCTAATACTTTCATTCTAAGTTTCTTCATGAATTCGTTTAATTTATAGTTTTAAATTGCCAGTTAGTGTACATTGATATAATGTTATTTCTTCTGCTTGAAACATTTCTTGCTCTAAACGACTACAAAGATAATACAATTAAACGATTCCACCATCATT
The DNA here is from genome assembly GCF_009495355.1 of Segatella copri. Lineage (GTDB taxonomy): Bacteria > Bacteroidota > Bacteroidia > Bacteroidales > Bacteroidaceae > Prevotella. The sequence continues at coordinate 45,896 of NZ_VZAD01000007.1, read as the reverse complement.
TTTCCCCAAAAAACCTCAATATTCGGCTTTTACTCTGCTTTAGCCCGATTCCAGCCATCATAGACGACCAAAGCCAGTCATAATAGACGACCAAAGTCGGTCGTAATAGATGAGCAAAGTCGGTCGTAATAGATGAGCAGGACAAGACACAAGAGAAGAACGACATCGGACACAAATAAAACCCGACAAGTACTTAGTAACCAAACGACTTGCAGAAAGACTAAGGATAAAAAATATCTACAAGTCTTTCATGGTTCACATTTTTTTTGTAACTTTGCAACCAAAATTTAAAAGAATCATGGCAAGAAAGAAAAAACCATTACCATTACTCGAAAATGTCACCATAGAAGCCGTAGCCGCTGAGGGCAAGTGCATCACGCACGTAGACGACAAGGTTGTCTTCGTCCCATTCTGTGTACCAGGCGACATAGTAGACCTGCAGGTAGTAAAAAAGAAACATAAATACTGCGAAGCCAAAGTGGCTCGCTTCATCCAGAAAAGCAAAGTTCGTCAAGAGCCTATGTGCGAGCATTTCGGCATCTGCGGCGGCTGCAAATGGCAGAATCTTCCCTACGAGGAGCAGATAAAGGCCAAACAGCAACAGGTGGAAGACCAGCTCACACGCATCGGAAAGATAGAACTGCCCGACTTCCGCCCTATCATGGGAAGTGTGAAGACTCAGGAATATCGCAACAAGATAGAGTTCGGCTGCAGCAACAAGCGCTGGTTCACAGCCGAGGAGCTCGCCCTGCTGCCAAAGAAAGAAGACGACACTGTGACCTCGCTCAAGGAACGCCATGCGCAGAATGCTATAGGTTTCCACATCACAGGCGCTTTCGACAAGATTTACCCCATCAAGAAATGCTGGCTGATGGACGATCTCTGCAACGAGATTCGCAACTTTGTCTTCGAGTATGCCGATTCACATGACTATACTTTCTACGATCTACGTGAACAGTACGGATTGCTGCGCGACATGATGATACGCAACTCCAACACCGGAGAATGGATGCTCGTATTCCAGTTCCATTACGACGAGGAGGGCGATGAGCAGAAGGCTCTCGAGCTGATGCAGCAAGTGGCCGACAAATTTCCACAGATCACATCACTCATGTACGTGGACAACCAGAAGGGAAACGACACCTTCAACGATCTGGAACTGAGCCTCTTCAAGGGCAACGACCATATCTTTGAGTTGATGGAAGACCTGAAGTTCAAGGTCGGACCAAAGAGTTTCTATCAGACCAATACCGAACAAGCTTACCACTTGTACTGCGTGGCACGCGAGTTTGCCAACCTTACAGGCAAAGAACTCGTGTACGACCTCTATACAGGAACAGGAACCATTGCCAACTTTGTGGCACACAAAGCCAAGAAGGTAATAGGAATCGAATACGTGCCTGAGGCTATCGAAGATGCCAAAGTCAACTCGCAGGTAAACAATATCGAGAATACGCTCTTCTATGCAGGCGACATGAAGGACATTCTGACAAACGACTTCATTGCACAGCATGGGCGACCCGACGTCATCATCACCGATCCACCACGTGCAGGAATGCATCCTGATGTCATCCAAGTCATCCTGAATGCTGCACCAGGCCGCATTGTGTATGTAAGCTGCAACCCAGCCACTCAGGCACGCGATCTTCAACTGATGGACGACTATTACAAGGTAGGAGCCGTACAGCCCGTCGACATGTTCCCTCATACACCGCATGTAGAGAACGTGGTACTGCTTGAAAAGCGAAGTGATGCCGACATCAAGCAGAAACTCAAGGAGCGCAAGGAACGAGAGCAAGCGATAGCAGAAGCCAAGGCTGCCAAAGAGGCTGAGGCACTTGCCAAGGCTGAAGCTCAAGCAGAAGACCTGACCGAAGAAGAACAGAAAGCCTGCCAGGCTTAGCAATATTCTCCCCCAACAACATTCCCTCCTCGGTAATTCTGAAAGAACATGGATTTCCGAGGAGGATTACTCAAAGAATCACAACACAATCTTAACTTATTAAGTGACGAAAAGAACAAATAACATTTTCGCCATTACTAAACCAAAACAGAGAGACATATAAAAAATGAAAAGAGTATTCCTGATGGCGACTCTACTCGCCATGACTTTATTCTCGGCCTCAGCGCAGGAGAAAGAAAAGAGGTGCATACAACTGCCCTCATGGTTAGACAACCTGAAATTGTCGGGCTACGGCATGACACAGTATCAATACATCGGACAGGAAGGAGCAAAATCCAATACTTTCAACATCCGCATGGCGCGTATTGCACTCGAAGGCCGCATAGCTGGAGATTTCTACTGGAAAACCCAAATACAGTTTAATGGCAACACATCCAACTTGGGCAGCAGTCCAAGAATGGTTGACCTGTTTGCTGAATGGCAGAAATATGAGATGTTCAAGGTAAAGATCGGTCAGTTCAAAAACCCATTTACCTTCGAGAACCCCATGCACCCCATCGTACAGGGATTCATGAGCTACTCACAGAATGTAAGCAAGTTGGCAGGTTTCAGCGACCGTGCCGGAGAACACGCCTCCAATGGCCGCGACATCGGACTACAGTTGCAGGGCGACTTCCTCAAGAACGCCAACGGCCGTAACCTGCTGCATTATCAAATAGGTGTGTTCAACGGACAAGGCATCAACACAAAGGACGTAGACAATCAGAAAAACATCATTGGCGGAGTATGGGTCATGCCTGTCAAAGGAATGCGCATCGGTGCCTTCGGATGGACTGGCTCTTATGCACGCAAGGGAACATGGAACGACGACGAGCAGGGCAATATCGTATATCAGAAAGACGCTGCCGGAAACCCTGTTCTCGATGAAGAGGGAAATCCGAAAAAAGAAACTTTCTCGGGCGTACGCAAACTGTCACAAAACCGATATGCCTTCTCCTTCGAGTACAACGTGAACGACTGGACACTCCGTTCAGAATACATTCATTCCACAGGTATGGCATTTGCCAAAAGCATCACCAACCACGGAGATGCCAACTCGAAAGACTGCAGTCTGAACGGCAAGATAGGCAATAAGGCCCAGGGCGTTTATGCACTCGTCATCGCCCCTATAGTGAGCAAGAAGCTCTATGCCAAGGCACGCTACGACATGTATCAGGCCAACGGCAAGACCGACATGATGAGAACCCAATATGAGGCTGGTCTGAATTATCACATCAGCAAGAACTTCACCATCCTCACAGAATATGCGCTCATCAACGACCGCACTCTGCAGAAGCACAACTACTCCATGGCAGACGTAGAGGTTTGCTTCCGATTCTAAGGAAAGCTAAAGCACCGGAAAGCAAGTCTGATCAACATAAAAAACCTTTTTCGTTAAGCCAAACGAGCAGGGTAAAACTTGTTTTTACTCTGCCGCCATAACGAGGAAAGATGCCCGTAAGCAAAATATATTCAATAAAAAACGACTTGGCAGAAATGCCAAGTCGGAAATATTAACTATAAGTAAAAGAGTATGCAAATGGAATCAGAACAAAGTACACATCGTACACACCATTCGCACCATACACATCAACACAGCAGCACGTCCATGCGTGCATGCAGCCCACGACACAAAAAGCGCTTGATATTTAGCAAGTTGCTATTCGCTTTTCTTCTCGTTTGCGCCCTGCTTGTCATTGCCGTCTGCGTATGGATTACGATTTATGGCATTTACTAAAAAGAATAGGAGAAACCCACAGAGGCGAACTCCTTAAATTGCCAGTAGCTTTGACCATCCTTGCGTTGGGCCCCATCGTCGAATCGAGGATAGATAAAAACATTAGTGGAGATGTAGCGATTGAACTGAAAGGTTATCGTGTTCTCCCACTCCAATTCAGCACGCTTGTATGTGGTATAACCATACAAGCGTGTTTTCCATCTCAGGTTGTCAGCAAGCACCCAGTTCAAGTCAATCGTACATTCCGAACCATAGTCGGTCATTCCATGATGTCCCTCATCAAGACCATATCGGGTGGCAAGGTCAGCACGACCAACATACTTCCAGTTAAGCGCCAAAGGTGCTATATGCACACTTCCCTTAAGACGGTGGTTGAGCCAGTCTACAGAATAGTCCATACCGACAGAGAGGTTGAGATTGAATGGCGAGAAGAAATCAGAATAAATCTTTTTGTCATTACTCTTCACACCATGCGTAAACTGAGTCTGGGCTATGAGCTGCAGAGTGTAGTACCAGCGCTTGGTGGCCTGCAGACCAACCTTGCCGGTATAACGCATCAAGTCTTCTGTGGTTTTGTACTTGTGAATAGTATCGCCACGCGATGTCTGATAACCAAGACGCAATTCCAACTTGTTGTCCCACTTCACCTTCTGCTTGTTGTTGTAGTTGGCCTGCATGGTTACACTACCCAAGAGCGAATAGTTACTCTCGCCTCCCTTATACCAGTTGTCCGACACATAGTTCTGCAAGAACTGAAGATAATAGTCGCCCCTGAAAGTCCAGAAGTTAGGCTTCGTCACCAAAATATCCATCGGAGCCACAGTAGGCTCAATAGCCACTGGTGCGACCTCTTTAACAATATCTGTAGCAACATGACGTGGTGCAGGTTCAGAGACAATCGGTGCACCCACACTCTCAAGGTGACTTTCGTGCACTCTCACCAAGTCGGGACGGTTCAGATACACATGCATCAGAGCCTGGTCGATAGCCGCCTGCAAAGAATCGGCAACAACACACTTCCCCGGAGCAAGCCGCAGAAAGCGGGCAGCAGGTTCATGATAAAAAGTAAGAGGAATAAAGAGTTGCGAATAACGACTATTGATCTTGGGCTTCACCAACGAGTCAATACGCTGTCTGCTTGCAGTCAACGAGTCCATATATTCTGCCACCCTGTCTTTCTCTACCTTTTTCTTACCGTATCCACCCTTTTGTGCACACACCATTCCTGTCACACAAAAGGCCAACACTAATAAATAATATCTTAAATTCATACTAAGCTTATTCATATTTGGGCACAAAGGTAACAAATAAATCATAAAAGCCACGCCAATATTTACAATAATTTTGGCTAATTCATAATTTTATAGTAACTTTGCAGCCAAAATATTCTAATTTAAATATAAAACATCGTGGCTGAAACAAAGTACATCTTCGTTACCGGTGGTGTGGTTTCTTCCTTAGGTAAAGGTATCATATCATCATCCATCGGAAAGCTTCTGCAAGCCAGGGGCTACAACATTACAATTCAAAAGTTTGACCCATACATCAACATCGATCCGGGCACACTCAATCCATACGAGCATGGTGAGTGCTATGTGACGGTAGATGGAATGGAAACGGATCTTGACCTCGGTCATTACGAAAGATTCACGGGCATCCAGACAACAAAGGCCAACTCGCTCACTACAGGACGTATCTACAAGGCTGTTATCGACAAGGAACGACGTGGCGACTATCTTGGCAAAACCATACAGGTAGTTCCTCACATCACCAACGAGATAAAACGCAATGTAAAATTGCTGGGGCAGAAGTATCACTACGACTTTGTCATCACAGAGATTGGTGGCACTATAGGCGACATAGAGAGTGCTCCATATATGGAAGCCATCCGACAGTTGAAATGGGAATTGGGCAAGAATGCTCTCAATGTGCACCTTACCTACGTGCCCTATCTGAAAGCAGCTGGCGAGTTGAAGACCAAGCCTACCCAACACTCCGTCAAGGAACTGCAGAGCGTAGGTATTCAGCCCGACATCTTGATTCTCCGCACAGAGAAACATCTCGAAGAGGGCATACTGAAGAAAGTGGCAAGTTTCTGTAATGTGGATATCGACTGCGTTATCCAGAGTGAAGACCTGCCAAGTATCTATGAGGTACCTGTCAACATGCAGAACCAGGGACTCGATACCGCCATCCTTCGCAAGATGGATGAGCCGATAGGCGAAAAGCCTGCATTAGGTCCTTGGAAAGCATTCCTCGACCGACGCAACAACGCCACAGAGGTTGTCAATATTGGTTTGGTGGGTAAATACGACTTGCAGGACGCCTACAAGAGTATTCGCGAAAGCCTTTCTCATGCAGGAACCTACAATGACCACAAGGTGAATATCACATTCATCAATTCAGAATATCTGACAGAAGACAATGTGGCAGAACGACTGAAAGGTCAGGACGGTATAGTCATCTGCCCGGGATTCGGTCAGCGAGGAATAGAGGGCAAGATAATAGCTGCTCACTATACCCGCACCCACGACATTCCCACCTTCGGCATTTGCTTAGGCATGCAGATGATCGTCATCGAGTTTGCCCGCAATGTCCTGGGTTACAAAGACGCAAACTCTCGAGAAATGGACGAGAAGACTCCACACAATGTCATCGACATCATGGAGGAGCAGAAGAACATATCAAATATGGGTGGCACCATGCGATTGGGAGCATACGAGTGTGTGCTGAAACAAGGTTCGCGCGTGTTCAATATCTATAAGAAAGAACACATACAGGAACGTCATCGCCATCGCTATGAGTTCAACAACAATTTCCAGCAGGAGTTTGAGAAGCATGGCATGATGTGCGTGGGACGAAATCCCGAAAGCGACTTGGTAGAAATCGTAGAGATTCCAGGCCTGAAGTGGTACATCGGTACTCAGTATCATCCAGAATACCAGAGCACCGTGCTGAAGCCACACCCACTGTTTATGGACTTCGTCAAAACAGCAATTGAAAACAAAAAATAAATATGAACAAAAACAACATTATCGGTTTCCTCCTGATAGCCCTTGTACTGATTGGGTTCAGTTGGTACTCACAGCCTTCTGCCGAAGAGCAGAGAGCAGCATTCGTTCAGGACTCCATCGCTAAGGCAAAACACGCCGAGATGGAAAAAGCTAACAAGGCTGCGGCGCTGCAGCGACAGGCTGAAGCTAAAGCCAAGGTTGAGGCTGACTCAACAGCCCTCTTCTACTCGGCTTTGAAGGGCAAGTCTCAGAAAATCGTTTTGAGTAACGAGAAAGTTGAGCTGACCCTCAACACCAAGGGTGGTACTGTCGAGAAGGCTGTAGTAAAGGGTTATGTGGGTCACGACCTCAAGGTAAAAGACGGCTCAAAAGACAAGAAGGACGTAACTCTCTTCGATGGCAACGACCAGAGCCTCAAGTTCATGCTCGAGGCTAAGGAAGCCAACATTATCACAAGTGATCTTTACTTTACTCCATCAAATGTCACAAAGACATCTGTCACCATGACAGCAGAGGCTGCTCCGGGCAAGACTCTCACTATGACTTATACATTGGGCAAGGACTACATGCTCCACATGAGCCTTCAAGCACAGGGCATGGCTGGATTGTTCTCACCTAATTATAGCAAGATGGATGTTGACTGGAGCGACAAGGCCCGTCAACAGGAGCGCGGCTTCATGTTCGAGAACCGTTACACTACCCTCACCTATCACGATGTAGAGGGAGGTACCGACCATCTGAACGAGACAAGCGAGAAGATCGACGAGAAAATCGAAGAAACCATCGACTGGGTGTCTTTCAAGAACCAGTTCTTCTCTGCCATCATGATATCCAAGGACAACTTCGACAAGGATGCCTTCATGACTTCTATCCCTCAGGAGAAGGGCTCCGGCTATCTGAAGCAGTTCCATGCTAAGATGAAGACCGCTTTTGACCCAACTGGAAAGAAGGCTTCTGAGTTTGAGTTCTACTTCGGACCTAACGACTTCCAGATTCTGAAGAATACAGAGAAGGAAAGCACCTTCGGCAAGGACCTGGAGTTCCAGAAGCTTGTTTATCTGGGATGGCCTATCGTCCGCTGGATCAACCGTTTCTTCACAATCTATGTATTCGACTGGTTGAGTAAGATTTTCCCTATGGGTATCGTGTTGATTCTCATTACCCTGCTCCTCAAGCTCATCACCTACCCTATGGTAAAGAAGAGCTACATGAGTTCTGCCAAGATGCGCGTACTCAAACCAAAACTCGAAGCTGCTACAGCTCAGTATAATAAGCCAGAGGATCAGATGCAGAAGCAGCAGGCTATGATGGCTGAATATGCCAAATATGGTGTAAGCCCATTATCTGGTTGTATCCCTATGCTGATTCAGTTGCCTGTTTGGGTTGCAATGTTCAACTTTGTGCCAAATGCTATTCAGCTTCGTGGTGAGAAGTTCCTGTGGATGAGTGATTTGAGTACCTACGACCCCATCATCGAGTGGAACACCAACATTTGGTTGATAGGCGATCACTTGAGCCTTACCTGTATCCTCTTCTGTGTAGCCAACCTCCTCTACTCTTGGATGACCATGCGCCAGCAGCGCGACCAGATGGTAGGCCAGCAGGCTGATCAAATGAAGATGATGCAGTGGATGATGCTCATCATGCCTCTGATGTTCTTCTTTATGTTCAACGACTACTCATCTGGTTTGAACTTCTACTACTTCATCTCTCTGTTCTTCAGTGCAGCCATCATGTGGACCTTGCGCAAGACCACCAACGACGAGAAGCTCCTTGCTATCCTTGAGAAACGTTATCAGGAGAACAAGAGCAATCCTAAGAAGGCAAGCGGATTGATGGCAAGAATGCAGGCTCTGCAGGAATTGCAGCAAAAACAGCAAGCTGAACTTGCACGTAAGCAGGCAGAATTGAACGAGAAGAAAAAGAACCTAGGAAAATAAAGAAACTTACAACACATAACAAATGATTGTTTGTTCCCCATAGGTGTTACACCTTATTATATATATGCAAACTTCATTAAACAAGAAAGAGTGTAATGAATCACTTCACGAAGTATTCATTACACTCTTTTTTTAGACATAAATAAACAAACATCTACGATAATAACCTTTATTCCATTTCATAAAAACACCACTAAATTGAAAAACATCAAAAGCCATATAACACTAACAATCAACACCTTACATATTCACAACCACTTATTTTCACCACTTAATGATTTAATCAACAAACATTTTGTTACTTTTTTTATTACTTTTGCATGAGCAAACATAGCACTGTCCACAAAGACAAAAGCTATAAAAAAGAGATATACACAAAATCAAATAACAAAAACTTAAATTTATGAGAAAAGCAAAAAGTAATGCGATGTTGCGAGGATTAGCATCTACAGCACTCGTTCTATTAATCTCGGCTACTGCCTGGGGTCAAAAGATGAAGATTACTGGCACTGTAATCGACAACACCAATGAACCCATTATTGGAGCTTCTGTTCTTGAAAATGGAACGCAAAATGGTGTAGCCACCGATTTGGATGGACATTTTACCATCGAAGTACAACAAGGTGCCAAACTCAAGATTTCTTATATTGGCTATAAGAATAAAGAAGTAAAGGCTTCAAATGGCATCAAAATCACACTTGAAGAGGAAGCTAACATGCTAAATGAAGTAGTTGCCATCGGTTATGGCTCAGTGAAGCGTAAAGATGTTACTACTGCTGTTTCAAGCGTGTCGGCGAAGGATCTTTCTACACGTCCTATTGTATCTGCAGCTGCTGGTATGCAGGGTAAAGCAGCAGGTCTACAAATTTCACAAGCCAATGGTCAGCCAGGTGCTTCCCCCACCATACGTGTGCGTGGTACTACATCATTGAATGGTAGCAACGACCCACTCTATGTGGTAGATGGTGTGCCTATGACCAATATTGATTTCTTGGCTGCTGATGATATTGACAATATCCAAGTATTAAAAGATGCATCTTCAGCTGCCATCTATGGTTCTCGAGCTGCTAATGGAGTTATCATTATCGGAACCAAGCAGGGAAAAACAGGTGTGGCAAAAATTAGCTTGAATGCACACTATGCGTTTAATACTGTACGCGATAATCAAGAATCACTCAATGCTGCACAGTATAAAGAATTGATGGATGAGATTGGTTTGGTAAAACTTCCAGAAGGTTTGAAAGACATGACCGACTGGAAAGACGAGGTTTTCCGCACTGGAAACGTACAGGACTACCAGGTCTCTATCACTAATGGAACAGAAAAAATGAGATACTTCATCTCTGGTGGTTACACGGGCGAAAATGGTGTCATCAAGAAATCAAGTTACAAACGTTACAATTTCCGCGCATCTATTGAAAACGACATTCGTAAGTGGCTGCGCCTTAATGCAAGCGTAACCTATTCTGACTATACCAACAAGGGTACAGGTATTATTTCCGGTACGGGTTCTAACCGTGGCGGTGTAGTTACGGCTATCGTCAATACGCCTACTTACGCTCCTGTATGGAATCCTGAGAATCCAAATCAATTTTACAACAACTTCTATGGCGTAAATATCACTTCACCTGCTGAGAATATAGCCCGAACACAGAACAACAAATCTGCATACAATCGTTTGTTGGCTACAGGAAAAGCAACAGTTACCTTCATGCCTGAGTTGACGTACAACCTGTCTTTGTCTTTCGATCGCACACAAGGCACAACAACCAACTTCCTCGACCCTATCTCTACAACCATTGGTCGTCAGGAATTTGGAACAGGCTATGATGGACGTAATATCAGCAGTGTTATCGTATGGGACAATGTGGTGAATTACAAAAAAACATTGGGTAAACATAACTTTGATGCCATGGCAGGTAGTTCATGGACTCAAAGCAAGTGGAGCCAAAACTATATCAATGGTAGCAACTATGCGAATGATAACTTCCCTACTCTGAATGCTGCCAACAAGATTTCCTGGACAGGAACAGGCTCTTCTGCTGCTGATTGGGCTATCTTCTCTACCTTCGCTCGTTTACAATACAACTGGAACGACACCTATATGGTAACAGCCAATATGCGTGCTGATGGTTCTTCCAAGTTAGCTCCTCACCATCGTTGGGGTTATTTCCCATCTTTCTCTGGAGCTTGGCGTGTGAGCAATGAGAAATTCATGAAGGATATCAAGTGGATAGACGACTTGAAGATTCGTGGTGGCTGGGGACAGACTGGTAACCAGAGTGGCCTGGGCGACTATAGTTATTTGGCAAGATACAATATCAATCGTGTACAATGGTTTGGTGAGGGCAATGACGCCAACGCTATACCTACATTCTCACAAGGCAACTTGAGCAACCCTGAGTTGACATGGGAAACAACAACACAGACTAACATCGGACTCGACCTGACTGTATTAGGAAACCGCTTGACTTTCTATGCCGATTACTATTACAAGAAGACCAAGGATATGCTGATGAACATCACCCTTCCTGCAGGAAGTGCAGCTGCAACAAGTCTTACCTATAATGGCGGTTCGATGAGCAATAAGGGTTGGGAATTTGCCTTCTCCTCAAAGAACTTGATTGGAACATTTAAGTGGAACACCGACTTTAACATCTCATTCAATAAAAACAAGTTGGAAAGTCTGGCTCTAACGCAAGTATATTATGATGCTAAAACCACCGACTATGTCAACGAACCTGTTGTACGCAACACTCCCGGCATGCCTTTAGGCAGTTTCTGGGGATATATAGCAGAAGGGGTTGATCCTGAAACTGGTGACATGAAGTACAAGGACATAACTGGCGACGGACTCGTTTCGGCAAGTGATCGTACCTATATCGGTGACCCTAACCCAGACTTCACTTTCGGTATGACCAACACCTTCTCATATAAAGGTTTGAATCTCAGTATTCTTATCCAGGGAAGTTATGGAAACGACATCTATAATGTCTCCCGAATGGAAACAGAAGGAATGTATGATGGCAAGAACCAAAGCACCAAAGTATTGGCACGCTGGAGAATTCCAGGACAAATCACCAACGTACCTAAAGCTAAGTGGGACATCCGTAACTCTACCTACTTCGTAGAGGATGGCAGTTATATTCGCTTAAAAGATATCTCCCTCTCTTACGATGTTCCACGCAAACTGATCTCACGCTTCGGACTGACTCGTTTGCAGCCATACGTATCAGCTACCAACCTGATTACCCTTACCGATTATTCTGGTATGGATCCAGAGGTCAATCAGTATGGTAATAGTGGTAGTGTACAAGGCATCGACTGGGGTACATACCCTCTCAACAAAAGCATAGTATTAGGTGTAAAAGTTGAATTCTAAAAATCATGACAACAATGAAAACATATAATAAAATCAAGACTTTAGCGCTCGGTAGCTTAACCATGATATCATTGGCAAGTTGCTCACTCGACTATGAGCCTATATCCGAGCCTTCAGAAATAACACAGGGCACCCAGACTGAAACATCCACAGCTGTTTTAAAGGATAAGGCTGCCGCAGAAGCACAACTCAAGTCTCTCTATGAGTTGTTCCGCAACCGCCAGGAACACACCCATCTCGATTATCTCTTGATAGGCGACTCTCATAGCGATAATGCGTATGCTGGTACTACAGGAGCCGAGGTGGTGCCTTACGAAACCAACTCTATCGATGCCAGCAACTCTGTTTTGAGCCGAGACTGGAATCGATACTTAGAGGATATCGCTCAAGCCAATGTGCTCATCAATGGCGTAGAACAACTGAAGGAAAGTGGCCAAATCTCAGATACAGAATATCATTCCTATAAGGCTCAAGGAGAAATTTTCCGTGCATTGATGATGTTCCGAATGGCACGTCTTTGGGGCTCATTCCCTGTTATTACAACCATTGCAAAAACAATCACCTCTGATAACATCAATGAGGTATACCCTACTTACTATCCTCCTCGTAAATCACCCAAGGAGTGCTATGAACAGATTATTGCCGACTTGACAGATGCTGAAAAATATGCTCCTGACAATGATAATTCTGACCGCACCAAGATGACCAAGACTGTAGCTCAAGCTATGCTTGCCAAGGTCTACGCCGAAAAGGAAGTACAAGATTACGATAAAGTAATAACCTACGCTGATAAGGTAATCAAGACAACAGGTGTAGAACTTGAAGATAGTTATGAAACTCTCTGGGGATACGATGAGACAACCAAGGATTGCCTGAAACGTAATACCAAAGAAGGTATTTTGGAGGTTCATTGGACAACAGGTAGCGGAAACTGGGAAACATGGATGTACGGACGCCAGTTGGACAACTGGGATTACTATTTCACATGGGCAAAGTGGATTACTCCTTCGCGCGACATCATCAGCGACTTCGAAAAAGAAGGCGATGAAATACGCAAGAATCAGGCTATTGTATATTATGCATGTACATGGAGCAACTATTATCCAGCCTCCAACTACCCATTCATGTATAAGTTGCGTTCTTCCTACAGCAACATTTATTGGATTCGACTCGCTGACATTATCCTCATGAAGGCAGAGGCGGAAGCCTATAAGGGCAACCTTGACGAGAGTGCGAAACTCGTAAACCAGATTCGTAAACGTGCCAAACTGAAGGAACTGACTTCTGATAAGACAAATAGCAAGGAAGCTATGATAGAAGCCGTGCTTCACGAACGCCGTTTAGAGCTTGCCTTTGAGGGAGAGCGTTGGTTCGATCTATGCCGCAACAACAAAGTAGAAAAATATCTCAATGGTATTGATAATCGTGATAAAGGCCGCAACAAACAAGTTAAACTGTTTGACAGTAACTCTTACCTGTTGCCTATACCACAGACGGCTCTCGACCAGAACACTAACCTGGAACAAAACCCTGGTTACTAATCACAATCTCAAAATGTGAAGATAAAATTATTTCAAATATAAAAAACTCAACTTTCGCAAAAGGGGAAGTTAAAGAAGTTAAAGAAGTTAGAGAAGTCAAAGCCATATGCTTTATAACTAAATATACAACAAAAAAGGCTATAGGCTATAACTTCTAACGACCGAAGGGAGTGATAACTTCTTTAACTACTATAACTTCCGTACATGCGAAACTTCAATAAAAAAGAACTATTCATATGAAATACCATAACCATAAAATTATGATGTTTATCTGCGCCACAGCATTTTCTGTGACAGCATGCAGCAATAGTAATTCATTCTCAGATCCTATTGATTTTGAGACTCCAAGCGAAGTTCCCAACCCTATACCTACACAAGGAACTGCCAAGACTTTTACCACAACAGCCGATGGCACATATTCCTTGGCAGAGGGAGAAACCAAACTTTTTGATGGTGTATCTATGGCGCCAACAACCATCGAAATAGACAAAAATAAGAAATTCCAGACTATCGATGGTTTCGGATATGCCATCACCTACTCTTCTTGCTACAATCTCATGCAGATGAATCCTGAGGCTCGCCTGGCTCTCTTAAAGCGCATTTACTCCACTACAGAGGGATATGGCGTTAGTTATGCTCGCATCTCACTGGGCTGCAACGATTTCTCGAGTACAGAATATACTTATTGCGATAAAAAGGGAAGCGAGAACGATCCTATCAGTAATTTCGAACTTTATAGCGATGAAAACAACTATGTGATTCCTATATTAAAGGAAATCTTGTCTATCAACCCAAGTTTAAAAATCATAGCAGCACCATGGACTTGTCCTAAATGGATGAAGGTTGCTGACATCGATACCAAGACTCCAAAGGACTCCTGGACTGACGGACACCTCAACCCTGATTACCGTGAGACCTACGCCAAGTATTTTGTGAAGTTCATCAACGTGATGAAAGAAAAGGGTATCAATATCTATGCTGTAAGTCCTCAAAATGAACCATTGAACAAGGCCAACTGCGCTTCTCTATATATGCCATGGCAGGAAGAAGCTCCTTTCGTAAAGGCTTTGGCTACCGAGTTCAAGAGAAGTGGTCTTACAACCAAGATATATGTCTTCGACCATAATTACAATTACGACAATATAGCAGACCAAGAAGATTATCCTATTAAACTCTACAATGCTATCGGTGACAATTTTGAAGGTTCCGAGTTGGTTGTTGGAGCTGCATATCATGACTATGGTGGCAACAACAGTGAATTGACAGATATCCATAACCAACGCCCCGACAAGGAACTTATCTTCTCAGAAACAAGTATTGGTACATGGAATAATGGACGCGACTTAAGCAAACGTCTGATGGCAGATATGAAGAATGTAGCACTCGCTACTGTCAATCAAAACTGCAAGGCCGTACTCGTTTGGAACTTGATGCTCGACAACAAAATGGGTCCCAATCTTGATGGTGGATGCCAAACTTGCTATGGCGCCATCGACATCAATCAGAATGGGTACAATCAGTTGAGCTATAATTCTCATTATTACATCATCAACCACATGGCAAGCGTGGTGGCCCCTGGTGCTGTTCGTATCGGTACTACTTCACGTACCATTAATGACAGCAAGATAACTCATGCAGAATTTTTGAATCCTGACGGAAGCCTTGCTGCTGTTATCATCAACGAGGGAGATGAGACAAAATCTATCAATCTAAGCGATGGCATCCATAACTTTACATGCAATGTACCTGCTAATGGTGTTATTTCGTGCAAATGGAATAAATAATGAATGTCATTTTAGTAATTAATCAACAATAGATACAACCATTATGAAACATATCAAATATTATATCATAGCATTGCTCGCTCTACCACTAATGGCAGCTTGCAGTGAAGACGACTACAAAGCTCCAACACCTACAGGAAATCCAGTGATGAGCTATAGCGCTCCTACTAAAGCAGTATGGATGGGCGAAGAGGTAGAAGTGAAAGTAGACTGTAAGGATGAGGCGGGCGTAGCTCTCTCTACCTTGAAAGCCAACTTGCTTTTCAGCGGTCAGAGTGTAGACGCAACAACTATCCGTACCAAGGAGCCGGGTGAATATCTTGTCAAGCTCAAAGTACCTTACGTTCAGAGCATTCCTGATGGCAAGGTTGATATACAACTCACTTTGCAAAATGTGTCGACAAAGGCAAATACTGAGACGTTATCATTCGACATCAAGCGTCCGCACTTTACAAACTTGCAATTTATCTGTGCAGACGGAACCAAGTATGACATGACCGAAGTTGACAATTTCTTGTATCAGACAGTCCTTCCCAACACAAAGAAGAACTTTAAGGGATATTTCGCTACCAAAGATGGCAAGTTCGTGTTTGGTTCAAGTACTGGAAAGGACATCAATTTGGGCGAAACCAACAACTTCAACTTCTCGTCAGAGAATACTGATCATGTAGTCGTTATTTTCGATGCCAAGAACTATACTGCAGGACCTACAGATGTTTTACCAGTCACCAGTCTCGATTTTTCCGATTCTGATGCGGGCAAGACTTGGGTAGGAGATATTAAACAAGGTGCTACCTGTAATCTTACTATCAATGGCAACAATTTACCAGACGATTGGTACTACGACAATGATTGGTTCCAAAAAGAAGAAGATGGCACCTACACCTTCAAGGCCATCACAGGCAGATACACCGTACAGGCTGACTTCACTCATAAGTCTTTCCGCATCTGGACAATGAATGGAAACGAGCCTATGGCATTGAACGCTGATGGTACTGGCGCTATTTGGATAATAGGAAACGAAGGAATCAACAAACCTACTTGGGACGCTGTAAATCATGGTTGGTGGACTGGCACCGATTCTGATGTCTGTCTCACTCCTATCAAGGATAAGGTATATCAGGTTACACTCACCATAGGCAAGCAACTCAGAGCTACAGACATAAACTTCAAATTCTTTGGTCAGGCCAACTGGGGTATTGAGTTCAAGGGTAAGGATAACAGCCATCTCATCTCAACTGAGAGCGAGGTATTCGGCATCGGTGACGGTAACGGTCACGACAACGGCAATGTTTATCTGAAAGATGGAGTAGAACTGAAGGATGGCGAGACATACGTTCTTACAGTTGACTTGACTGCCGGTGTAGACAAGGCTGTTCTCAAAGTAGAAAAGAAATAAAAAAACGTGACTTGTAAACCCATCTAAAAGAAATTAAAAGTAGATTTAGGTTTAGAACTGAATAATATAGGTATTTTGATTTGTTTGAAGGCTGTTCCAAGTGATTGGGACAGCCTTTTTCGTAATGAACTTATCCGTAGATGTCATTTACTGAAGTTTCACATGTACGGAAGTTGAATTAAAAAAGAAAAAACATGCCAAACATTTGGCATTATCCACTAAAAAACTTATCTTTGCATTTGAATGTTCGCTTACTCAGTAGAACAGGCTAAATTTAAATCTATTTTAATCTTACAACAAACAAAACATAATGAAAAAGATACTATCTTTGGTATATATATTGTGCTTCTCTGCACTAACTTCAAGTTTTGCTCAGAATAAAAACATAAAAGACTTATACGAGCAACTTGATCAGGCTATCAAACAATCACAATACTATATCAACCAAAAAGAAAGCCGCATCACTAAAATCAAAAAACAGAGCCGACAAGGACATACACCCCAACAACTCCTAACCGCATATTACAAACTATACGAAGAATACAAAGCATACCAAAGCGACTCTTCTATTTATTATATTCACCAAGCCATCGACTTGGCAAAAAGAAACAACATGAAGAGCGACATTACCAAGTTGAGAAGCTTACTTGCTTTACAATATTCAACATCAGGAGCTTTCACGGAGGCACTTCATGTTCTACAAAGTATCGATAAAAAAACTTTGAATAACTCTAACAAGAAAGACTATTACATAGCCTTTTATCACGTCTATGGCGAACTGGGCTTTACAAATATAAACATTGACACTGAGCTAAGTCAAGAATTCTACAGCAAACAAGACTGTTATCGTGATACATTATTTTCAATATTATCCCCTAACAGCGAGGATTACCTCATGAGAAAGGAGGTCTTGCTAACCAACCAGAATAAGTTGAAAGAAGCCCTTAAAATTAACGACATCCGATTAAGCAAGTGCAAGAAAGGAAGTCACGAATATGGAATTGTGGCCTACTATCGCTACTTAATATACCGCTCGCTGAAAGACGAGGACATGGTAAAATACTGGCTCCTACAATCTGCTATATGTGATGTAAAATGTGCCATCAACGACCAAGCTTCACTCTGGATTCTTGCAGAGATACTCAGCAAGGAAAAAGATGTGGAACGCTCATACAAATACATCAACTTTTCGTGGAAAGCCAACAAGAAATTCTGTACTCGCATACGCAGTTGGCAGATATCTCCAGTGCTTGGCACCATAGACCACAACTATCATGCAGAACTCAAAAAGGCCAACCATCGTCTCATCTTTGCCATTATATGTGTGAGTCTTTTGGTCATTGCATTGGCTTTATTGACATTCTATGTCAACAAGCAGAAATCGTATCTGTCGAAAGCAAGAAACGAACTGAAGAAAACCAATACTCAATTAGAAGAACTCAACAACAAACTATCTTCCGCCAATGGTATGCTAAAAGCATCCAACGACAAACTCAATGAGTCGAATGGGGTTAAGGAAGAATATATAGGCCAGTTCCTGGGGGCTTGTTCACACTACATCGATAGACTGGACCAAATGCGCCTCAATGTCAATAAGATGGTAAAAAACAAACAGTACAACGAACTCTACTCTATGACTAAGAGTTCAGAGGTCAAGGAGCATGAACTTGAAGAACTATACGCCAATTTCGACAAGGTATTCCTAAACCTCTTCCCCAACTTCGTGGAGGATTTGAATGGACTGCTGAAGGAAGAATGCCAAATTCATCTATCCTCCCCTAACAAACTCTCAGCCATAGTAAGAGTATTTGCACTCATTCGTCTGGGCATCGACGATAGTACAAAGATTGCAGAATTCCTACACTATGCAGTCAACACCATATATAATTATAGGGCAAAACTACGCAATGGCGCAATCAATGACAGAAATGAGTTTGAGAAAAAAGTCAGAGAATTAGGAACGCTGATGAAACATCAAGAGCCAGAGGAATAGAAGGAAATCGAGCATGAATAGAGATTGATTTCAAATTATATCTTCATGTTACTTGTTCTTATGGAATTCCCAAAAAGCAATAATATTTCATAGTTTACTCCCGAAAAGGTATAATTAGTTAAAACTTATTATATATTATACCTTTTCGGGAGTATTTTCAATTATTCTTTGTATATTTGCCACCGAAAGGGTATAATATAATACATTTTCCTTCATCACATTACCCGAAAGGGTATAAAATGAGTATCATAATTGCCAAGAAACAAAGAATATGAGCGATACATTATCATCATACGTAAAAGAAATGCGCAAGCAGTTCGGATTGACACAAGTCGACCTGGCTGCCAAAGCAGGCGTAGGACTCAGATTCGTACGCGAACTGGAGCAAGGCAAAGAAACACTACGCCTCGACAAGGTAAACCAAGTTCTCTTACTTTTCGGACAAGAAGTAGGACCTATTCCTATCCAAAAAGAATAAATTTCATAAACATAGATTCTCCAGAGGATAGTAGATTTCTCTGATGATAATGACAAAGAAACGACAAACCACAACTCCCATCTAAAAACGCAAGATATGAAACAAGGAAGAGTATATCTCTACGACCAATACGTGGGAATGTTGACTGAAGATGAGACAGGATTTACCTTTGCATACGATGCCAATTATCTTGCATCAAAAACAGCAGAGGCAGTTAGTTTAACCCTCCCACTTTCCGAAGAGCCCTACCACGACACCGTGTTGTTCCCCTTCTTTGATGGTCTGATTCCAGAAGGGTGGTTGCTGAATATTGCTGAAAGCTGCTGGAAAATCAATCAGCGCGACAGGATGTCGCTCCTGTTGGCTTGCTGTAGAGATTGTATAGGAGCAGTAAGCATTATTCCTGTTGAAGATAACGAAACCACAATGAAGTAAACATCCACCAATAAATAAAGAAAGAAAGGACAACCGTGTATGGAGAAATGTTTATATTGCTATAAGCCCTTAAAAGTAGGTCAGGTGGACTACCATCCAGCCTGTGCACGCAAGCTTTTCGGAACTAAGGAAGCCCCTCTCCTACCTTATGTTAGAAAAGAAATAGGCGATTTGGCCAAACAAGTAGTCAGAAGTCAAACTACACTCACAGGGGTACAAGCCAAGCTCTCGCTCGATGTCAACCCTGGAGGCAAGAATGAACCTTCGCGATTTACCATTGTCGGACTATGGGGGAAATACATCCTAAAGCCACAGACAGAGCGATATCGTTGTCTGCCAGAGATAGAAGACCTCACAATGCACCTTGCCGAGGCTGCCAAGATAGCAGTGGTTCCTCACGGATTGATACGCTTTGCCGATGGCGAGCTTTGCTACATTACTCGAAGAATAGATCGTCTGGAAGAGGGACAGAAAGTACCGATGGAGGATATGTGTCAGCTGTCTGAACGACTTACCGAATACAAGTATAAAGGTTCCTACGAGCAGATAGCCAAACTTATCAAAAAACATTCATCCTTTTCACAGCTCGACCTTGTCAACTATTGGGAAGTTGTCATCTTTTCGTGGATAACAGGCAATGCCGACATGCACCTCAAGAACTTCTCGCTATACAATAATCGCAAAATGGGCTATGCTCTTACTCCTGCCTACGATTTACTATCTACCAAGATTGTGATGCCTGAAGACACGGAGGAATTAGCATTAACACTCAATGGCAAGAAAAGGAAGTTACAGAAGTCTGATTTTATCAAAGTGATGACAGCTTCTGGACTTAGCGAAAAGGTTATCAGTAATATGGCAAAGAAGTTCCGTCGTTCCATCGTTAAATGGCTTGACCTCATCGATGCCTCTTTCCTACCCGAAAACATCAAGAAAGGATACAAGAAACTGATTCTCAGCAGGGTGATGGCGTTGAGATAATTATCTCGATGTGCTACTGCACTCACAGACCACATACATCAAAAACAGAATATAAATAAAACAGAATAAGAAATGAAGAAAATATTATTATCATTATTGACAGCCATCAGTTTTGGAACTACAGGCTGCTCAGCACAATCGGACAGTATTGACACATTGGCTCCACAGTCCTTTATCAAACAGGCTAAAGCCGATACAACAGCCATTATTCTCGATGTACGCACACCCGAAGAATACAAAGAAGAGCATTTGGCTGGAGCCCAGCAGCTCGACTTTCTCAATACATCGGTCTTCGATGCTGGTATCAAATTGCTCGACAAGTCGCACACCTATTATGTATACTGCCGAAGCGGCAAGCGCAGCCATCATGCCTGTATGAAAATGCAGAAGCAGGGCTTAAAAGTATTTGACATGGAGGGTGGAATCCTCAACTGGAAAAAGTTAGGAATGCCTACAACTAAGGAATAAGTTTCCTCAAAAAATGGAATTAACACGTTATATAATGTGAGATAACTACTTCTATTAAATTCCACAAAGACTTCAATAGGCGCCTACTATTCTATAACGAAAAAGCCTGAGAAAATGTCAAGCATCATGCAAGCATATTTCTCAGGCTTTTTTATCTTTACTTTGTCAAATGCTATTTCTTCAGTACGGGCTCGCAAGTGATATTGACACCGAGTTTTTTAAAGATACGCTGGTCTACATCACTCAACATCACAGTGCAGTGAGCCTGACAGCCACGCAACTTAGGCAACTGCTGTAAAGCCACACGACAGTTCTCATCGTTCTCGGAAAGAACAGAGAGTGCCACAAGTACCTCGTCGGTATGAAGTCGTGGATTATGGCCACCGAGATAATTTACCTTGGTATACTGTATAGGTTCTATCATCGACTGAGGAATGAGCTTTAGGTTATGATCGATATCCCCCAAATGCTTGGTGACATTCAGCAACAAGGCAGCACTACAGCCAAGCAGTTCGCTGCTGTGACCACAGATGATGGTACCGTCTTCCAGTTCTATAGCAGCCGATGTATGTCCAGTTTCCTGCTTGTGATTCTTGGCAGCCACAGTCACCTTACGATAATCGGTAGTAATCTTAGCCTGGTTGAAGAGCATCTGTATCTTGCTGATTTCCGCGTCATTGCAGGCTCCAGCCGCCATCTTGTTGGTGGCTGCATAATATCTACGTACTATCTCATCCTTGGATGCCTCACAACAAACCTCATCATCAGAGATGCAGAATCCCACCATATTGACACCCATATCTGTGGGCGACTTATATGGATTGCTGCCATAGATTCCCTCGAAGAGCGCATTGAGCACGGGATAAATCTCCACATCGCGGTTATAGTTGATGGCTATCTTGTTGTAGGCCTCTAAATGGAAGGGGTCTATCATGTTCACGTCATTGAGGTCGGCAGTAGCAGCCTCATAAGCGATGTTGACAGGATGTTTCAAAGGCAGATTCCACACAGGGAAAGTTTCAAACTTAGCATATCCTGCATGAACGCCACGCTTATTTTCATTATACAACTGACTCAGACAAACAGCCATCTTACCACTTCCAGGACCAGGAGCTGTTACGATAACTAAAGGACGTTCTGTTTCTACATAGTCATTTTTACCAAAGCCCTCATCAGAAGCAATTAACTTCACATTGTGAGGGTATCCCTCAATCAGATAATGACAATAAGTCTTGATGCCCTCACGCTCTAAGCGCTGCTTGAAAGCGATGGCTGCAGGCTGACCATTGTAATGGGTGATGACAACAGATCCCACCATGAAACCTCGATGCTGAAACTCGCCACGCAGACGAAGTACATCTTCATCATAGGTAATACCCAAGTCGGCACGTTTCTTGTTCTTCTCAATGTCGGCAGCACTGATAACTATTACTATCTCTATGCTGTCGCTGATTTTCTGAAACATACGCAACTTACTGTCAGGCTGAAAGCCTGGCAAAACGCGGCTGGCGTGGTGATCGTCGAAAAGTTTACCACCCAATTCGAGGTAAAGTTTTCCGTCAAACTGTGAGATTCTCTCTTTGATATGCTCTGATTGAATTTTCAGATACTTCTCATTGTCGAAACCTATCTTCATCATTCTATTTGATATAACTAATTGTTGTTGGTTTTGAATTCGATTACAAAAGTACAAAAAAGTATCTGAATATCAAAAAAAATAAGTACCTTTGCACACAATAAAGATAAAAAAACGACAGGAAGCCACAGCACCACAAGTACAACAGTATAGGGCGAGTGCCATTTCTGCCAAACCAAAAGAGAAGAGCGAGAGCAAGACTTTTCGCCCATAGAAGAACTTAAATTAAAAAATACAACCGACAATGGAAAAGAAATTACGTGCAGCTTCCATCTGTGTACAGGGAGGCTATGAGCCAAAGAATGGAGAACCTATCGAAGTGCCCATCATTCAGAGTACCACATTCAAGTACGACAATTCTGAAGAGATGGCCATGCTCTTCGACCTGAAGAAAGAAGGATATTTCTATACCCGACTCCAAAATCCCACCAACGATGCTGTTGCCAAGAAAATAGCACAGCTCGAAGGCGGTGTGGGAGCTGTATTGACAAGTAGCGGTCAGGCCGCCAACTTCTATGCTGTATTCAACATCTGCGAGGCTGGCGACCATATCGTTACCTCCAACGAGATTTATGGTGGAACCTTCAACCTCTTTGGTGTGACACTCAAGAAGCTCGGCATAGAATGCACCTTCGTCAATCCCAACGACAGCGAGGAAGAAATACAGAAGGCGTTCCGCCCCAATACCAAGTTGTTCTTTGGTGAGACCATCAGCAACCCAGGATGTGCCGTTCTCGACATAGAGAAATGTGCACGTATAGCTCACAAGAACGGTGTTCCTCTGATTGTGGACAACACCTTCGCCACACCAATCAACTGTCGTCCTTTCGAATGGGGAGCCGACATCGTAACCCACTCCACTACTAAATACATGGACGGAACCGCATCACAAGTAGGCGGTGTGGTAGTAGACAGTGGCAACTTCGACTGGATGGCTCACGCCGAAAAGTTCCCTGGTCTCTGTACCCCCGATGACAGCTATCATGGTCTGACCTACGTAAAGGCCTTCGGCAAGATGGGCTATACCACCAAACTCGTAGCCCAGTTGATGCGCGACCTTGGAAGCATACCTGCCCCAATGAACTCTTTCATCCTCAACCTGGGACTTCAGACTCTTCATCTGCGTATGCGCCAGCACTGCGAGAATGCGCAAAAGGTGGCAGAGTTTCTGCACAATGACTCGCGTGTGGCTTGGGTTCACTACAGCGGCTTGAAAGATGACGCCTACCACGAACTGGCGCAAAAATATCTTCCCAACGGCACTTGTGGTGTAATCGCCTTTGGCTTGAAGGGCGACCGCGAGACGGCCATCAAGTTCATGGACTCACTCGACATGATCAATATCGTGACCCATGTGGCAGATGCCCGCACCTGTGTGCTTCATCCTGCCAGCCATACCCATCGCCAGCTATCTGACGAGCAGTTGAAAGAAGCAGGAGTTGCCCCCGACCTCATCCGCCTCTCCGTAGGCATCGAGGATGTCGAGGATATCCTCGACGACATCAAGCAGGCACTCGACAAGATATAATCTTCACGCTCCACTTTAAGGGGCTGAATAAATCAATCTGTTAGGAGGTAAATGCTAATCAAAAAAGGCATTTAAAGACTATTAGCAATTCAAGCATTCCAAGCAAAGATAAAGATGCTTAAAAAATGGGTGTTACAGTTGGGTATGCTAGTTCTAAATTATGGAAAAGCGAATAATATTACAATATATGAAGTATATGATTTTATCTTTTCTGATGCTGCTTACCCAAGCTGTATCAGCCCAAACTATCAGAGATAGCCAGAATCAATCAGACAGCTTGTCTATTGGAGAAATCTTCTATCTCGGAGAGCAAAATGATGCACAAAAAGCGACTATCAAGATTAAGACAAATGAAACAACCACCCAACGCCATGACGGAAACGATGTCTTCAAGACAAACAGAGTAGCAGAATACTCGATAAAAAAGACATCTGCCAATATTGTCATCAGCAGAAAAATAATATCGACTGTAGACACACCGTTGAGTACCGAGACTACCATCAAAAAGCTTTTTCCAAATGTAACTTCCAAATTATTAAGCGGAATATTGAAACCTGGCAAAAGAAACATAGCAAAGTGGGAGCTCAAGAAAATACCATGCTCCATATCAAGCAAGAACGGCCTTGTTGCATTTCTCATAGACAAGTTAGTTTTGGCTGGCGGAAACATCGAAGAAAAAAACATGGGAACGATAACGAAGTTCAACAACATGACCGAAACACTTCTATGCAAAGAAAAGAGCGAACAGCCTTGTCTTGACAATATAAAATCGATCATTACAAGCACCGCTTTGACATCAACTAACAAACTTGAAGGTTCTCACCATATCGAATTAGAAGAAGTTATCAATATAGAAGACAAGGCTATCGTCAAGAAATAGCAAGTACATCATAAAAAAAACAGCTTAGAATACTTATATATAGCATTCTAAGCTGCTTTTACCTTTTCATAGCTTTATACAAAAACTAGCATAAAACCCTTCATCCTTCATCTATCCCTTGGAATCCCCTGTGTTTATCGGGGTTTCAGAGGGTGAATGGCACAATTCCACCCTTCATCATCCTTCATCTCCCTTCATTCTCATTGGGTAAACGGGACCGCGTTGACACCTCGCATCGCTCAACCTGGAGTTGTTGTAAAGGGAGAATAACAAGCATCTCTTGAAGTTAAAGAAGACTTGTCATAATGAATTCGAACTATACGGTTGGCACGCCCTGAGCCAACGGTCACCGGCGCGTAGCGGAAAGGTAAAGGGCGTATTGGGTAATTTCAACCATACAGATTGAATAATACTACCAACTTTTAGGCACTATTTTTTATCCCAAACTGAGGTATTATTTTCCTTGCAATAATATCCTTTTAGTCCAATATTACAAAATCTATAGCGAAAACATGTAATTTCTTTCTGAAAAATATTGTGTCTTAAAAAACTTTTGTAATTTTGTAGCGGACTTGGTGAAAACCATCTCCAGACATATTAGAAATGATAAGAAGCGTTATGCTTATCTCATAGTCGGGAACGTAGGAAATTCAAGACTTATCAGAGAGATTGCATAGTGGTTCTCACGCATAGCGTGGGCTGCTATTCCCATATTCTCTGATAAAAGGTAATTCCTACGACCTCCGACTTAGAGTGTGGCATAGTCAGTACCACGCTTCACGTTTAATAAAAGGTTCATTCGAAGTGCTGGGATGAGGATGGAGCTATTGGCTAATGAGTACCCTTAAACCTATTTATGTTCAATATGCAGAGGAAGCTGTACACGCAAGACATAACAGAAATTTTCAAGTATTTGTCTTTGTCTTCTGAAAGATATGAAGCCTTCCAAGATTTTTATAATTCTCTAAGTATTTACGACGACTAAAATAAATTGGTAAATTATATGATGTTATGCTATAATAAGGAATGCAACATGCTATATCATGCAAATAGTGCACCAACTGCGGATGTTCTCTTTCATTGCTATGAAGATAAAGGTTTCAAGGAAAGTGAGAACATCTACGTTGGGGAAACAGGCTTTTCCTTTGTAATTAGAAGTAATTTTGGTTATGGAAATGCGTCATACTTGCAGTTTAGAGCTACTTACAACACATGCAAGTTGTATGATTATGAGGCAGGTTACCAAAAAGAAAATTGGTTACCAATCTTTAAGTTTGAACCCAATCCAGACAATTGGGATAAGCTCTTTTGTAAGATAGAAGAAGTTTTTATACAACGAGAATCGTGGAATTGTAACAGCTTAACAAAATTTCTTATTTGGTTTGATTCTGAATTCTCAAATCTTAAAGAAGAGGAGCTAGAAAAGAAGCCAAACTTAATTGTCGGACAAATATCAACTGCATTACATGATGGAATAGCAAGAAGTATGTCTTTTAATCCTATGCTGAAACCTTTGCTCATAAAAATGTGCAAAGTTGGTCTGAAGATTATACGTAAGAAGACTACTGGTGATGGATTTCTGAGACTTTCCGAAGAAAACAGAAAGAAAGGCATGGATACCATATATGATTTTTTGAAAGAAATAAATCATGAATATTTACTATTTGAGTGATTATGAATAGAATCTATAAGAAGAACTTTATTTTTAAAGCTAACCGTTTTGAAGAGTACTCTAATGGAGTATGCACCAATAAAGGTGCCATAAATACAACTATAGTTGCCAAAGTTTTAAATGACTCCACTTTAGGAATAGGCTTGTTGGACGAAGTTCCTGCTAACCTTAACACGAGGTTTGGACTTCCAATTTTTGGCATTCAGAATGGTGATATATTGGAAGATAGAATACAATACGGGCGTATCCCAGACTCATTTAGTTGGAATGATCCTAATGAACCTTTGGTGTGTAACATCTTCAACAATTTGACTTGCATCAGATTTGCGATGTTATCACCACTTAGAATCGTGGAGTTTTATGGACAATTTGTTGATATACAATAATTTAAGCGTATGGATAATTTGCTTTCTAATAATAGTATTGCCAGCCTTCTTCAGCAAAATGGAGAAATGGATGCAGAAGTTAATGTCTATTCCATTACTTTCAAACAAGCAATGACTCTTA
This sequence comes from Segatella copri, assembly GCF_009495355.1. Lineage (GTDB taxonomy): Bacteria > Bacteroidota > Bacteroidia > Bacteroidales > Bacteroidaceae > Prevotella. The sequence goes on along the minus strand of NZ_VZAD01000007.1, from coordinate 18,578 downwards.
TAGGTTTTATTCCTTACAATGAATTAGACACTCTTGACTTTTACAAACCTCAAATAAATATAAATAGTGAAGTTATCTTTACTCCATATCGAATAAAATTCCCTATGTTTGAAATGACTTACCCTGTTATGAAGAAGATTCGATTAGCAGAAGAGGGAGAGGAATGTTTGATTCAAAGGAAACTATTTACTCCGTTTGGTAATAAAGGCTTTATTGGCTATTATCATAATGTAGAAAGAGATGACTACCCTGAAGACAAGAGAAAGAGAGTCTTAGAATATACAACGAGAGATCTGCTTAGACAGGTGAAGACTTCTCCTTATTATACCCCTAATAGGCTAAGTGTAAATGAGGACGGTCTTCTAGTCTACAATCTATCACCAGAAGAATTTGTGTTGTCAAGGACTTTTGGTCGTTATACGGTAATAAGTAATCGTTATTTGTGTTTGTGCGCATATACGAATAGCGTAACAGGACTTCCTTGTTATTCGTTGTTCGACCCTGAGGATATTTACAAAACAGAAGATACAAATAAAAAAGATGAATAGCTCTAATCGTTATTTTTCTGATATAGGTGATACATTCGGCTTTGGCAAACATAGAAATCAGCTTCTGTGTGATGTCATGGCCGATGACCCAACTTATTTAATATGGTGTGTAAATAATATTGATAATTTCGGAATGAGTCTGCAAGCATTAGAGCAAATAAAGTTATTATTTCCAAATTTTCCAATAACAGACACAGTTATGCAACATGTTGGGATGGATTATGAATTTCAAGACACTTCCGATTATGTAGACGATTCTGATTGGCAGGAATGGGAAGAAGAACCAGCTACATATGAACGGTATGGAGGTTCTTATGCGCAAGATGAAATGGGATACTCCGATGATGATATAGATACTATCTTTGAAGGCGATCCCAGTGCTTATTGGAATATTGATTAGTTTTTTATTAAATGTAATTATGAATAAATTAGTTTTATTTTTTGGTGTGTTGTTAGGAGTTTGTCTTTGCTCTTGTAGTAGTAATAAGACTGCTTCTAACACAGAAGAACTGGATACCGTTTGGAATGAAAAGGTACAAAATTCCTTCTATGATTTGAAGTTGGGGACTCCAACAAGTGTAGAACAAATAGTTAATTCTTTGGAAAAACATGGATTCTATTTTATCAAAGAATATAGTACAGATGAATCATTGCATTTTAGATTTCACGAAAGCCAATATTTTACATTTGGAGGGCTTACATGGGAAATGTTAGATATATACAGAGAAGGTGATGTTCTACAAGCAGTTTATTTTAGGAATAGCAGTCTTGATAAAGCTGAATCTATTCAAAACTACAACTATATAAAGGATGCAATAGAGAATAAGTATTTACCAACATCAGTTCAACCAAAAGACACAACAATTTATGAAAAAACTCTTTATTTCGGAAGGAATAACGTCAGAGCAGCGGTTTCTTGCTACAGATACGAGACAGTGACAAAGAAAATAATGATTGGTACGGAATTATCGTATTCACAGAAAAATATAAAACCAGCTAATGACGAACTATAATGGCTCATGGGAGATTGTCCGTGTATAGCCAATATCTCATGAGCCACTTTTCTTTGCACAAAAGTACAAAGAAAAGTGAATCATGATATAATGTTCAAAATATCTTTTGAAGAAGTTTCTTGTTATTTCGGAAAATTATCCTTATTTTTGCAGAACAATATAAAAAAGGTGTAAAAATATGGTAGAGAACCAATCAACGAGCATTCGAAAATATCCTAAGCGCATCCCTTACGGCATGATGAACTTCAAAGCCGTCATAGAGGATGACTGCTACTATGTCGACAAGACTCCATTCGTGGAGAAAATTGAAAGAGCCAACAAGTTCTTCTTCTACATCCGCCCTCGCCGATTCGGCAAGAGCCTCACCCTCTCCATGCTTGAGCATTACTACGACATTAATCGAGCAGACATCTTCGACAAGCTCTTCGGGCATCTCTACATCGGTCAACATCCCACACCCGAGCACAACAAATATCTTGTCATCAAGCTCAACTTTGCAATAGTAAATGCAGAACTGAAAGACTATAAAAAGGGATTAGACGACCATTGTCGTATAGCCTTTAATTTTTTCTGCGATGTATACGCACAATATTTGCCAAAAGGCATCAAAGAAGGTATGAACCAACTGGATGGTGCGGTCAAGCAACTGAACTTTTTGTGCCGTGAATGCGAGAAGACCAACGCCAAGGTGTTCCTCTTCATTGACGAGTACGACCATTTCACCAACAAGATTCTTGCCGAGCCCAATTGCCTGGACAAATATCGCAAAGAAACTCATGGCGAGGGCTACTTGCGCACTTTCTTCGACACGATCAAGGCTGGCACGGATTCTACCATCGCCCGTGTATTCGTGACAGGAGTCAGCCCTGTCACATTAGACGACCTGACCAGTGGATTCAACATTGGCACCAACTACACTCTGAGTGCCCAATTCAATGAACTGACGGGATTCACGGAGAAAGAAGTACGAGCCATGCTCGAATACTACTCCACCCAATACGAGTTCAACCATACCATCGATGAATTGATAACCATCATGAAGCCATGGTACGACAACTATTGCTTTGCACTCAAGAAGTTCGGCAAAGTGACGATGTACAACTCCAACATGGTGCTTTACTTCATCGACAATTATGTGAACAATGATTGTGAGGTGCCCGACCACATGATAGACGAAAACATCCGCACCGACTACAACAAGCTCCGCATGCTCATCCGCAGAGACAAGGAGTTTGCCCACGATGCCTCTATCATCCAGCAACTGGTGCAGCAAGGTTACATCACGGGCGAACTCAAGTCGGGATTTCCTGCAGAGCTGATTGGCAACCCCGACAATTTCGTCAGCCTATTGTTTTACTTCGGAATGGTCACCATCGACGGAACATACAAAGGAAAGACCAAATTTGTAATTCCAAACGAGGTTGTGCGCGAGCAGCTATTTACTTATCTCCTCGATACCTACAAAGAAAACGACCTCTCATTCGACAGCTACGAAAAGAATGAGTTGGCAAGCAATCTTGCTTATGATGGCAAATGGAGAGCATACTTCCAGCACATTGCCGACAGCTTGCATAAATACGCCTCCCAGCGAGACCATCAGAAGGGGGAGTATTTTGTGCATGGCTTCACGCTTGCCATGACTTGCCAAAATCAGTACTATCGTCCGATCTCCGAAAAAGATACTCAGGAAGGATATGCTGACATCTTCCTATGTCCGCTTCTCGACATCTATAGCGACATGACCCACTCTTATATTGTGGAACTCAAGTACGCCAAATCGAAAGATACTGATACGCACATCCAACAGCTTTTCAAAGAAGCCGAGGCTCAAGTGAACCGCTACGCTCAAAGCGAAGTGGTCACTTCCGCCGTGAAGACGACCCAACTTCACAAGATTGTCGTCATCTACAGAGGTACAGAGATGGTGGTGTGCGAAGAAGTAACCAACAATCAGTAACTCCCGTTCATGCCTCCCTCTTCACCCACACCTTGTGGCTGTGGCGACCGTGCGAGCAGATGGGCGACTGAGGGTCGTCGGTAATCCCCTTCAGGTCTTCGGAGGCTACCGTACGACTCATATTGTTGAGCTGGGCATAGTCGTCAAGGCTGATAAAGCCATTTTTCTCTATCACTTGCAAGGCTCGGGCAATGCGCTCCTCACGGGTGTAATTGCTTTTCAACACTCGTTTCACACCACCCATGTCCCGCTCTAAATACTGGTCAGTCTCAAGCTTCACTTCCTTGACAAACTCGGGCGCAGCCCTATAGTTGACGTTCTTGACGCCCACCCTTCGATAAGTCATCTTGTCGTCCTCGTCTTGCATCTCGGCAGGCTTGTCGTCCTTGAACTCTAACGAGAGCGAATAATGACCCAGATTGCCCAGATTGACATTATATCCCATAGAGAGCATTCTCACCAGCATGTCCTCGACATCTATCAACACAGCCTCTACCATACTGGGCGACGTGCCCCGATGATAATCATGCATCATCTCGACAAACTCCTTGCGCGACAGGGTACGGTTGATCATCATCTTGGGATACACCCTTCGCTTACCATCATGATGCACGTCCGGCATCTCTTGCAACTTGTACTTAGCCATGTTTTTGTTCCTTTCTATATTGATATTTGTTATTATAATGGGTTAAAATTGTTTCTGAACACGCAATAAAGTTATGTTCTAAACTATCGAACTTAAGTTCTAAACTATCGAACTTGTGTCCGAAACTATCGAACTTAAGTTCGATAGTTTAGAACATAGATTATACGAAGGCAAAAATACAATTTATTAAGGAATAAAACAAATTTTATCCTAAGTTTGTTACTTTTTCTCCGCAAATATGACATTCGCTCCTCATCATTCGATAAAATGCCGCCCATGGGTACATTTTGCACAACTTTCTTGCTGCTTTGGAAAATTATCATTATTTTTGCACTATGATTACCATATATGGGATAAATCAAACAACAACATAAAAAAAACATGATTAAAACAATGATCTTAGCCGCTGCCACACTTACGATGAGTGGCACTATGGCTAATGCACAAACAATGATTGAGAAGAACAACATCAAGGTGGAGAACCACCTGATGACGCCTGAGGCTCTATGGGCCATGGGGCGAATTGGTGGTGCCGAGGCTTCGCCCAACGGCAAGCAAATCGTGTACCAAGTAGGTTACTACAGCGTCAAGGAGAACAAGGGTCACCAGATGCTCTTCATCATGGATGCCAATGGAAAGAACCAGAAGGCCCTCACCACTGATGCCAAGAGCGAGAGCGATGCCGCATGGATTGCTGACGGTAAGAGAATTGCCTTTATCCGCGACGGACAGCTCTGGAGCATGAACCCAGACGGAACCGACCGCAAACAGCTCACCCATGACAAGGCCGGTATCGAGGGATTCCGTTTCTCGCCAGACGGCAAGAAGGTTATCCTCATCAAGGAACTGCCCTACCACGGCACCATTAAGGAAAATCCATCCGACCTTCCTTTGGCTACAGGCCGACTCGTTACTGACATGAACTATCGCCACTGGGACCACTACGTGGAGAGCATCCTTCATCCTTTTGTAGCTGAAGTGGCAGAAGACGGAACCGTCAGTGAGGGGGAAGACATCCTGAAGGGCGAACCTTACGAGTGCCCTATGGCACCATTTGGTGGTATCGAGCAGCTGGCTTGGAGCCCTGACTCTAAGACCATCGCCTATACTTGTCGCAAGAAGGAGGGATTGCAGTATGCTATCTCTACCGACTCTGATATCTATCTATATAATATAGGTACGCGCGAGACGAAGAACCTTTGCAAGGAAGCCGGCTACGTGGAGCCTAAGGTAGATGCTACCAAGAGTATGAAGCACCAGGCTGTCAATGCCCCTGAAAACTTGAAGAACAATCCAGGCTATGACACCAATCCTCAGTTCTCTGCTGATGGCAAGTATATAGCATGGCAAAGTATGGCACGAGACGGATACGAGAGCGACCGCAACCGACTCTGCGTATACGATCTCGCCACTGGCAAGAAGAATTACGTAACAGAGAAGTTCGACTCAAATGTAGAGGGATTCACATGGAACAAGGACAACAAGAGTCTTACCTTTATAGGCGTATGGCACGGAACATTGAACCTTTACCAGACCAACTTCAAGGGTGAGGTAAAACAAATCACCAACGACTGGGCTGACTATGGAAGCGTTTCGCTTGCCAATAACGGCAACAAGATTCTCGCCACACGTGCAAGCATGAGCCATCCTACCGACATCTATATGGTGACACCTGGCAAGAACGCAAAGACCACCAAGGTGGAACAGATAACCCGTGAGAACGACCACATCCTGAACCAGTTGAACTTAGGCAAGTGCGAACAACGCTGGGTGAAGACTACCGATGGCAAACAGATGTTGGTATGGATCATGTTGCCTGCCAACTTTGATGCCAGCAAAAAGTATCCTACCCTCCTCTTCTGCGAAGGCGGACCTCAGAGTCCTGTCAGCCAGTTCTGGAGCTATCGTTGGAACATCCAGATCATGGCAGCCAATGGCTATGTCGTAGTATTACCAAACCGTCGCGGTCTGCCAGGTTTCGGAAGCGAATGGAACGAGGAAGTATCAGGCGACTGGACAGGCCAGTGTATGAACGACTATCTTTCTGCCATCGACGATGCTACAGCCAACCTGCCTTATGTAGACAAAGACCGCCTGGGTTGCGTAGGCGCCAGCTTCGGAGGTTTCTCTGTATATTATCTGGCTGGTCATCACGACAAGCGCTTCAAGGCTTTCCTTGCTCACGATGGAGCTTTCAACCTCGAAAGCATGTATACTGATACTGAGGAGGTTTGGTTCTCCAACTGGGAGTACGATGATGCTTACTGGAACAAAGACCAGACTGTCAACGCCAAGAAGACATACGAGAACAGCCCTCACAAGTTTGTAGACAAGTGGGACACTCCTATCCTCTGCATTCATGGCGAGAAAGACTATCGTATCAATGCAAACCAAGGCATGGGAGCCTTCAATGCGGCTCGTTTGCGTGGCATTCCTGCCGAGCTGCTCATCTTCCCAGACGAGAATCATTGGGTATTGAAACCACAGAACGGAATTCTCTGGCAACGTACCTTCTTCGGCTGGTTGGACAAATGGCTGAAGAAATAATCTTTTGAAAGAAAAAACGATATTGGCAAAAGCCAATTCCATTTAAAACAAGACAAAAACGAGGTATCAGGCGTAACCTGTTACCTCGTTTTTCCTTATAGATTTTTAAGCCATTTTTTACCAGATTTGGTACTCAACCAGATATTCAGTATCAAAGCCACTACTCCTGTACCAGCCAATGTCATTATTAATGCTTCCATATCTTTACATTTTAGAAATTCTATACCCAACCGTAGACAACAAACTGGTGGTAATTAAACCAGTAACAAAGAGCCAAATTGCGGTAGCTGTTACATCTTCCTTTAAAAACATAGTTACTACATCTCCCACAACCATAGCTGTGAAAGTTGCCTTAGCCAAATCATAGAAGAATTTACTTAAGTTCTCACGGCTATACCTTAACTTTTCTTTATCTTCTCGAGCTGTCATACGCTTTTATATTTAAAACACAGCAAAAATACAACTTTCTTTTCAAACAAACAAAGAAAAAAGAGTTTTTTAGGAAATATAAAAAAAAATCTTGCTTTGAACGTATCAAAGCAAGATTATATACGATTTAGCTCACGCGATTCAACTTCTTGATGATAGAGAAGATGAAGAGAGCTGAGACCAAGCAGATACCTGCAAGAACGCCCCAAATTATAACGAGGTTGAAGTTCTGACCCCACATGATACCTGGCACCATAACCAACTGGTTACCGATAGCTGTTGCACCGAACCAGAGACCCATCATCAAACCTGCATACTTAGGAGGTGCCACCTTCGATACAAACGAGATACCGATTGGAGAGAGCAGAAGTTCAGCGAAGGTAAGGATGAGATAGGTAGAAATCAAGAGATTTGCACTGACACGTGTACCCTCGGTAGTAGGGTCGCCCTGTGTCAAAGGAAGCTCCAGACCCATTGAACCTACAGCCATCCATACAAAACCGAGAGCTGCAACGAGCATACCCAAACCAATCTTCTCTGGAGATGTTGGCTCCTTGCCTATCTTGTTGAGCCATGAGAACAAAGCTACGCTCACAGGTGTCAAAGCTACTACGTAGCATGGATTGAACTGCTGGAAGATAGGAGCCTCAACATCTACAGCACCTTCAAGATTGGTGTACTTGTAGAAGAGGAAGGCGATGGCTGCAACGATAATACCAAGTGAGATACCTTTACCCTTGCCTGTTTTGCTCTGTGCCAAACCGAAGCTTCCGTAAACAACAAAGATGCAAGCTACGAGGTTGGTAACATCGAATGCCATTGACTGCAGACCTTCTGAAGTCTTCTGCGTATAGTCGCGTGCAAAGAGTGTCAGTGTATTACCGTTCTGATGGAAAGCCATCCAGAAGAAGATTACCACCGCGAATACCAAACAGAGGCAGACGATGCGCTCCTTGGTTTCTGCCTTCGAAAGCTCGTTAGCCTCCTTGACAGGAGCCTTGTCGTCCTTATTCTTGTTCTCAGAAGCAAGAACGTGTTTGTATGTAAAGCTGAAAGCATAGTAGATGGCAATACTAACAATAAGCGATGCACATGCTACGGCAAATGCAAAGTGGTATGAATCCTCCACCGAAACGCTCAGGCTCTCCTGCGCCCACTTCATAATCTTGATGGCTGCAGTAGGTGCAAACATGGCACCGATATTGATAGCCATATAGAAGAGCGAGAAACCGGAATCACGATTGCTGGCGTACTGTGGCTCGTCGTAGAGACGACCTACCATCACCTGCAGATTACCCTTGAACAGACCTGTTCCCAAAGCAATAAGGATAAGCGAAATGCCCATTGCGGCAACAGCAACAGTGTCTTTGCCAAGAGGGAGTGAGAGCACGAGATAACCGATAAACATAATGAAGATACCCGTAGTAACCATACGACCAAAGCCAAACTTGTCGGCTGCGATACCTCCGATGATAGGCAAGAAATATACCATCATCAAGAATGTAGAGTAAATAGTACTTGCCAATCCAGTTTCAAAACCGAAGTTAGCCTGCAAATAGAGTAAGAACACTGCGAGCATGGTATAATAACCAAAGCGCTCACCCGTGTTAGCCAAAGCTAAGGCCCACAGACCTTTTGGTTGATTCTCAAACATAATTATTTTTTAGTTTTATTTATAATGATTCTTTCGATTCAAGTTTTTTACATAATATGGTTGCAAAGTTACACATTTTCTTTGAATATACAAACAATATGCATTAAAAAGCGCCATCATTATATCGATCTTCAACCTTTTGAGCATACAAAAAGCAGGAAAACAGAGCCTACATCTTTCTTAAAGTAGCTAAAAAACACATGGTTATGCAAACTTTTTCTCTTTAAAAGCTAATTATATTGTATTTTTTTTGTAACTTTGCAACCCGAATTCAAGGAATAGCGATTTTCCTACGTATCATTAGAACAAAACATCAAGGTAAAAAGAAGATTTATGAGACAACTTAAGATCAGTAAAAGTATTACCAACCGCTCCAGTGAAGCACTCGACAAATATCTGGTAGAGATTGGTCGTGAACCTATGGTCTCTATCGATGAAGAGATAGAACTTGCCCAGAAAATACGCAAGGGAGGCCGTGAGGGAGAGCGTGCCAAGGAGAAATTGGTAAAAGCCAATCTTCGATTTGTTGTATCTGTTGCCAAGCAATACCAACATCAGGGTCTGGGTCTTACCGACTTGATTGATGAGGGTAATATCGGTTTGGTGAAGGCTGCAGAGAAGTTTGATGAGACTCGTGGTTTTAAGTTTATCTCCTACGCAGTATGGTGGATTCGTCAAAGCATTCTGCAGGCTATCGCTGAGCAGAGCCGTATTGTTCGCCTTCCCCTCAACCAAGTTGGAGCTCTGAGTAAGATCCAGGCAGAAATCAGCAAGTTCGAACAGGAGAACCAGCGCAAGCCATCAGTAACTGAATTGAGCCAGATTACCAAGATGGAGGAAACCAAAATCGACCAGACCATCAAGGCCGACAACCATCACATGAGTATTGATGCTCCATTCGGTAGTGATGATGACGACAATGCAATGGTTGACGTAATGGCATCGGGCGATGACAGCCGAACAGACAAGCATGTTGATTTCGAATCTATGAGCCAGGAGTTGCAGCGCGTTCTCAGCACCGTTCTCAAGGAGCGTGAACGCAAGATCCTCTGCTACTGCTATGGTATTGGATGTCACGAAAAGGGTCTGGAGGAAATAGGAAGCGAATTCAATCTTACTCGTGAGCGTGTACGCCAGATACGTGAGAAGAGCATCATCAAGCTGCGCGACAGTGGTAAGATCAAAATCTTGATGAAATACCTTGGGTAAATTAAGTGAAGAATTCTATTTCAGTTTGTAATATTGAATGAGAAAGGGCAATCAGATTGGGATGAACCAACTGATTGCCCTTTTTTACTTCGTTGCTATGAGCTACTTATCTTTATCTGATTTTTCTCTCGTCTTCAAACCCTATTGAAGAAAAGCAAGAGAATTTTTCACTCTTCGTTCTTTACTCTTCACTTTGTCAAGAAGTTTCCATCCTTGTCAATCAATCCAGAAACACCATCCTTCACAGCCTCGAAGTATGGATATTCGTCACGAAGGCAAATCTCATCATAAAGGAAGTCGGCTACTACCGTATCCTTGCCATCAGGCATCACGAGTCCCATTTTACCATCTTTCTCTGCTATGACAGGCATGATTGTCAGATCGTCGTTATAGATATAACAGGTACGCAAGAAATCGTAAACGGGCGAAAGCAGCATATTGCCCTCGTGGTCTTTCATTCCGAACTTACCATCCTGCTCTATCACCTCGTGATACTGTATATACTTTGCCTTGATGCGATGATAATAAAACACCATCTTTCGCTTGTCGTTGACAAAATCAAGCATGTACTGAAATGTATCACAATAGTTGGCCACCGATCGCACAAGAATCATCTTGAGATCCAGACCGTCCAACGCCTTGCGATTCAAATCTATATACTTGGCAATAGCCTTTTCTTTCTCGGGAACTGAAAGACTTGCCAGTTTTTCCTCGAACTTGACCATAGCCTGTTTGGTGCCCGACATACCTTTGATATAGCGGTGAATCTGGCGTCCCATCTCGGCACAGATAAACTTGTCTATCTCCTGCTGCTCTATAGGATCAGCATACTCTTTAATTAAAGATTCTGGTGTAGCGTTCATGGTTGTTTCCTTTCTTTTTTAGAATTATACTTTCAAAGATTAGGAAGAACAAAGAGCAAACGAATTCTTCGCTCTTCGTTCTTCACTCTTCACTTCATTTATTTCTTCACATTAGGCTGCTGCAGACCATAGCCCTTGCGCTTGTCTTCCAAGAGAAGGAGGAAGGAGATGACGATGGCAATCACGCCAAAGCCAGCAAAGATGGTCATCGTCTCAGTATAGTCGATAACACCATTTGCACCCGTGTTAGCCTGGTTCACCTTACCAATCCATACTGGAATAAGAGCCAGTCCGATATTCTGAATATAGAAAATAAGGGCGTATGCAGTTCCTAAGAGTTTCATTGGGATGATCTTTGGCACGGATGGCCACATGGCTGAAGGTACCAGTCCAAAGGCGATGCCCAGGATGAGCATCATCACGATGGCAAGCACCCATGAATTGAGCGGCAGGGCAAAGACTACGTGTACCAGCGTAAGGAGGCAACTGCCGATAATCATCAGCGTGGCACCCTTGCCATACTTATCGTATATACTACCGAAGAACGGTGTAAGGAAGATGGTACCGAATGGCAACATCGCAGGAATCAGACCTGCCACATTAGCATCAACACCATATTTGAAAATCATCAACTTGGTAGCAAACTTCAGGAATGGGAATACACCTGCATAGAACATCAGGCAAAGGAATGCCACATACCAGAAACCTGTAGTCTTGAAAAGACGCCCCAAGTCTGAAAACTTGAAACCTTCTTCTGGCTCAGTAGCTACAGCAGCAGCTGAAGCATCCTCCTTCTTGTCCATCACGCAATAAACCAAATAGACCAAGACTCCGGCACAAAGCAAAACTGCACCCAAAGCAACAGAAGCAGACACACCGCCCATTTCCTTGGCAAAAGGAAGAGAAAAGCCTAAGGCAGCAGCAGTTCCCAAACGAGCCGTAGCCACCTGCACTCCCATAGCCAGAGCCAACTCATGACCCGTAAACCATTTCACGATGACCTTGCTCACTGTGATACCACAGATCTCGCAGCCCACGCCATAGATGGCGAAACCAAGAGCGGCTATCACTACCTGTGTACTATAAGTACCAAAGAATGGTACTGCTACAGATCCGGCAAACTCATGACCTACAGCATACCATTTCAACAAGGCTCCACCAAACATCAGGACGGTAGAGAGAACACCTGTAAAACGGATACCGAACTTATCGAGGATAAGACCACCGAAGAAGAGGAGCAGGAGGAACACATTGAAGTATCCGTAAGCACCTGAGAAGAAGCCATACTCATCCGAACTCCATCCGAGTCCGAGACCGTTCTCTGCCCCCTTGGCTGCTGTCAAGAGAGGCTCAAGTGGAGACATCACATCTGTAAAAAAGTAACCGAACATCATCGTGACGCTCACGATGAAGAGGGCTGTCCAGCGAGCGGACACAGAGTCGCTCAATTTCATCTGAATTTTTTCTGTTGTACTCATTTTATATTATTACTAATTTTTCCATAACCATCACCAGAAGGATTGTTCTGCCCGTAAAGTAACACTTAAGAGCTGCTTTCCGACAATAGAAAGTTACTTTCTCTTCACGTTCTTGGTACGAGTGATATCAAAGAGATAAGAAGCCTTTACAACTATCTGTCCGAAGTTACTTTTTCCGAAGTAATCCTTCTTTGAAGAACCATAGATATTGCCTAAACCATAATAGTAACGGCCTTCGAGCAGGAAATGTCCCACCTTGGGAATACTGTATTCCATACCTGCACCTGCAGCGATTCCATAATCGAGTTTCTTTTCAACAGGCATATCATACTGAGCAGTGATATTGCTTACCCGGTCGTTTTCGGTTGATGTTGTCTCATCGAAGTTGGTCGTGGTACTTTCATTCAGATAAATTCCGATCTGCGGACCTAAATTGACAAAGAAGTTGAAGCCACGCTCCTCCCTTCCCCATGCCAGATGAGCAAAGACTGGTATCTGTATATAAGTAATGTCACGCTGATATTTCAGCGCCTCACCCGTTCCACTGATCAGCACGGCATTGTTTTCTATGTCAAGTATGTCTTCTGTCCATCCCACCTTGGCATAATTCACCTCGGCATAAACCGAGCAAATGGTCTTGAAGTATTTTTCGCATACGTAGCGCAAAGACACTCCGCCCGTTATACCGCCATGCTGTTTTTGCTGCACCGTAGGAGTAAAGCCCACCTTGCTGAGCACATAGCCACCATTTGCACCTATGGCAAAATCGCTACGATGCTCGCCTATCTGTGCCTGAACCGTTGTAAGACTGCAGACACTCAGTGCCACAACCGCTATTATATGTTTTATGTTCATTGGTCTTTATTTCTTCTGTTCATGTCTATTTTCACTTGCCAACAAGCGACTTCATCAATATGTCACAGCCTCAATCTGTCTATTGAAGGTATAGTGTATCAACTGCAACAACTGATTGCGATAACCTCCCTTGGCGGTTTTCACGAAACGAAGTGGAGTCTGCACAGGCTGCTCACCCGCTATACTGCCAGTTCCTGCAAAGTTTCTACCTTGTTTCTTGATGCCCTGTATGAAGTACATAGCATGGTCGTAACCCGTCAGAGCAAAGCTTGGCTGTGCTATCATCATTGGCACATGGAACCACCGGCTGTAGTTGCGCTCCAACTGCAAAGTACGTGCAGAGTTGGCATTATAGTAGAAAGTAGAAGGAATGTATGTATCGTACTTATAGAAACGGTCGAGATTGTACTTGGCATACATCAGCCACTCTGTATAACCGAAGAGCGACACCACGGCTCCTGGATATTTAGCATCCAGTTCATCCAACTTGTTGAGTACGGCTGTAAGCTGTGGCGAACGTCCAGTATTGAGTACCACCACATTGCGGACTGAAGGAGCAAAAGCCTTGGCAAACTGATCGATAGAGCTGTTCACATTGGTAATGCTGTAGTTGATCTTTCTGCGTTCCAGTTCTTTACGAAGTCCGAAAGTAAAGTTTCCCTTACGTGAAGTACTGTCATTACAGTCTACGAAGATGGGATGGGCACTTGGGAAACGTTTCAGGAAAGCCTGGATAGTAGCCTCGTTGAGCTGCTCCGGGCTCTGATATACTTGGAATATTTCCTTGTTGCGCTCCACATCATCGCCAGTTATAGAGAAAGGTATCACCATCTTGATGCCATAGGTCTTACAGAATCCTGCCAACGCACTCACCTGCTTGGAATAGAGAGGGCCGAATATCACATCGCACTTGTTGGCACCTTCCTGTAAAAGCGTGGTACGGATATCGGCATCAATAGGCACGTTCCAGGCATGTATATCTGTAGAAATGCCCTTCTGCTTCAATGTTTCACAAGCCATCAGGATGCCTCGATAATACTCCACCATTCGTCTGCCATCACCGTCTACATCATGAAGAGGCAACATAACCCCTACCTTCACAGCACTTGCGGTTTGGACAGCAGTTACCTGCTGGGCAGCTTTCAAGTTCTTACCAGCAACAACTGTCTGAGTCCCCTGGGTGTTTTTTTCGTAAGGAATAAAGAGGGTATCACCCTTCTTCAATACATATCCTTCCTGTTTCATCTCTGGATTGGCATCCATCAGTTCTGGCAGACTCAATCCATACTTCTTAGCAATACTGAAGATGGTATCCTTCTTCTTCACCGTATAGATGTCGCGCCATTTAATGCTCTGCGCCAACATGACAGAACTCAACATCAAGCCCAAAACGAGCAACAGATATCTTAATTTTAGTCTCATAACGTCGATATTTTGGTTATTCATGTGCAAAAATACAAAAAAACTCTCAACCAGCCATATTCATGTCTCATCTTTTTAGTATCTTTGCACAAAATAACGCCTCACAAGGCAAAAACGACATTTAAGATATGAGATTGAACACCCGATACACATTTCTGTTATGGGCACTCCTCGTGCCGGTCATAACACTCTGGGCAGACGACTATCCAACCGTCAATCCAGTTGTGACGTTCACCAACAGTGAAGGAGAGACAAGTACTGACCTTGCCTATACGGGTTCTGCCCCTGTCAAAGCATCATGTGTGGCCAACCCCGAGAACACGACTGGCTGGGATGGCTATTACGAATGGCGCATCTATCACGATGCCGAGGAGACTCCCTATATAATAAGGTATGAGCAGGACACCGAACTCGAGTTTACTCAGAGCGGAACTCATCGTATCGTGCTCTACGCAAAGTTTACGAAAGATGGCGAGGTGCAGGAGTTTCTCACCGACGATTCTCCCGTTACGGTCACCATCTCAGAAAGTCAGCTACAGATGCCCAATGCCTTCAGTCCCAATGGAGACGGTATCAATGACATCTATAAAGCCAAATCGGGATATCAGAGTCTTATAGAGTTTCATGGCTACATCTTCAACCGCTGGGGACAAAAACTTTTCGAATGGCGCGACCCTGCCGACGGTTGGGATGGCACCTACAAGGGCAAGCCGGTTAAGGATGGAGTCTACTTCTGCCTTGTCAAGGCAAAAGGAGCCGATGGAAAAGAATACAATATCAAGCGTGATGTCAACCTGCTGAGAGGTTACATCGAAAACCAAACGAATTCAGGACAATAATGCAATCAGAAGAAGAAAAGATAAATGTGTGGGGAGCCCGCGTTCATAACCTCAAGAATATAGACGTAGAGATTCCCCGCAACTCACTCACCGTCATCACTGGTCTATCAGGATCGGGCAAGTCATCCTTGGCCTTCGACACAATATTCGCCGAAGGTCAGCGTCGCTATATAGAGACTTTCTCTGCCTATGCCCGTAACTTCTTAGGCAGCATGGAGCGACCCGATGTAGACAAGATTACTGGTCTTAGCCCTGTCATCAGTATCGAACAGAAGACCACCAACAAAAATCCACGTTCCACGGTAGGTACCACAACCGAAATATACGACTATCTGCGTCTGCTATATGCTCGTGCAGGAACAGCCTACAGCTACCAGAGCGGTGAGGAAATGGTGAAATACACTGAGGAGCAAGTCATCGATATGATACTCAACCACTATGCAGGGAGACGAATCTTCCTGCTTGCCCCTTTAGTGCGACAGCGCAAAGGGCACTATCGTGAACTTTTCGAAAGCATGAGACGCAAGGGCTATCTCAATATCCGCGTAGACGGAGAGATACTCGAACTCACACGAGGCATGAAGGTCGACCGATATAAGAATCACAACATAGAAGTCGTCATAGACAAACTTGCCGTCAGAGCTGAAGACGAGGAACGATTGCGCAAAAGCGTAGCTACTGCTATGAAACAGGGAGAAGGCATGGTGATGGTCATAGACAAAGACACACTCGAGGCAAAGAATTTCTCCAAGCGACTTATGGATCCCATCACGGGTATAGCATATCAGGATCCTGCGCCCAATATGTTCTCATTCAACTCGCCCGAAGGTGCCTGCCCCCACTGCAAGGGATTAGGCAAGGTAGACCAAATAGACATGGAGAAGGTGATTCCCGACAACAGCCTGAGCATCTACGAAGGTGGCATTGCTCCATTAGGCAAATACAAAAATCAGATGATATTCTGGCAGATTGAGGCTGTACTCGACAAGTATGATCTCAAACTAAAGACACCTATCAAGGATATTCCTGACGATGCCATGCAGGAAATACTGAACGGCTCACTTGAGAAGGTAAAGATTGCCAAAGAGAAGGTACATACCTCCTCCGACTATTTCTGCGATTACGAAGGTGTGACCGAATACCTGCGCATGGTGATGGAGAACGACGACAGCTCGGCTGGAAAGAAGTGGGCTGACCAGTTTATATCCACCGTTGTATGTCCTGAATGTAAGGGACAACGACTCAAACGCGAGTCGCTCTCTTTCAGGATATGGGACAAAAACATATCAGAAGTAGCTAACCTCGACATAGATGAACTGCGCGACTGGCTCGACCAAGTAGAGACGCACCTGCCACCTATGAAGGCCAAAGTGGCTCATGAGATTATCAAAGAACTGCGCTCACGTGTCACCTTTCTTCTTGACGTAGGACTCAACTATCTGTCACTCAACCGTCAGTCGGCTTCTCTCTCGGGAGGTGAAAGTCAGCGTATACGTCTTGCCACACAGATTGGAAGCCAATTGGTCAATGTGCTCTATATCCTCGATGAGCCAAGTATAGGTCTTCACCAACGCGATAACGAAAGACTCATCAACAGTCTGAAAGAATTGCGTGACTTGGGCAATACCGTCATTGTGGTAGAGCACGACCGCGACATGATGCTGGCTGCCGACTATATTGTAGATATCGGGCCTAAGGCTGGTCGCAAGGGAGGCGAGGTGGTCTTCCAGGGCACTCCTGCACAGATGCTCAAGACCCATACCATTACTGCACAATATCTCAACCACGAAATGGCTATCGAGTTGCCTGCCCATCGTCGTAAGGGTAACGGCAAGAGCATCATCATACATGGTGCCAAGGGCAACAACCTGAAAAATGTAGACGTAGAATTTCCTTTGGGCAATCTGATTGTCGTAACAGGCGTAAGCGGTTCTGGCAAGTCAACACTCATCAATGAGACACTGCAGCCCATCCTATCCCATCACTTCTATCGCTCGCTCAAACAGCCCATGCCTTACGACAGCATTGAGGGTATCGAGAATATTGACAAGGTGGTAAATGTAGACCAAAGCCCCATAGGACGAACCCCACGCAGCAATCCTGCTACCTATACTGGCGTGTTCAGCGACATACGCTCGCTTTTCGTTGGACTTCCCGAGGCCAAGATAAGAGGATATAAGCCTGGACGTTTCTCCTTCAATGTAAAAGGTGGACGATGCGAAGCCTGTGGCGGCAATGGTTACAAGACGATAGAAATGAACTTCCTGCCGGATGTGTACGTTCCCTGCGAGGTTTGCCATGGCAAACGATACAACCGCGAGACATTAGAGGTTCGTTACAAGGGTAAGAGTATCGCCGATGTACTCGACATGACCATCAATCAGGCGGTAGAGTTCTTCGAGGCCGTACCACAGATATTGCAGAAGATTAAGGCTTTGCAGGACGTAGGATTAGGGTACATCAAGTTAGGACAAAGTTCCACCACCCTCTCTGGTGGTGAGAGTCAACGTGTCAAGTTAGCTACAGAGTTGTCAAAACGCGACACTGGCAAGACACTCTATATTCTTGACGAGCCTACCACGGGCCTTCACTTCGAAGATATCCGCATTCTGATGAATGTGCTGCAAAAATTGGTAGACCGCGGCAACACGGTCATTATCATAGAGCATAACCTCGATGTTATCAAATTGGCAGACTACATCATTGACATGGGCCCCGAAGGAGGCCGTGGCGGAGGAACATTGCTATGTGCCGGTACTCCCGAGAAAGTGGCAAAGAGTAAGAAAGGATATACTCCACGCTTCCTGGCAGAGGAACTGAAATAAACATTCAACACAACACTATAAACACTTAAGAAAATGGATAAATTACCTCTCAATGACATTCCCATGCTTGTGAGTGCCATTAATTTTTTGCTTCGAGATCACGAATTCGAAACACTTGACCAGATTTGCTATCACTTCAATGTTGACAGAAAAGAACTGGAAGCCAAGATGGCTACTCAAGGCTTCGAATGGTCGGAAGAACAAAAGAAATTTTGGTAAAAGCAACGATTACAAAATCATGAGGGTGTGTCATAAGTCTGTGACGCACCCTTTTTTATTTTTTCATCTTTCCT
>NZ_VZAD01000008.1 GCF_009495355.1 Segatella copri | reverse complement strand
ATATTTGTGAGACTACCAACTTTTTTATGAACTATTCTTATCCCGAACTGGGGTAGTAACATCAATCATAAAAACAATAAAGCCCGGCTGGAAGTTTTTTCCTGCCGGGCTTTTTGTCGACTAATAGATGAGGGCTATTTTTACAACAACTCCGGCAGCAGGAAGAGCTTCACGCTGTTGCTGCCCTTGATGAGGATGTAGTGGTCGTGAGGCTGTGCTTCCTTGATGGCAGCCTTTACCTCTTCTACATCATGGAACTTGCGGTACTGACAAGGGATATTCTGGAACTCGTCACCTACCAGCCAGACATTCTCCAAGCCGGCAGCCTGTAGTTGATCAACTACCTTCTTGTGCTCCTCGTGACTTACCTCGCCAAGTTCGCCCATCTGTCCGAGAATTGCCATTTTGTTAGGTACGTCCATCACGCGGAAATTCTCGATGGCAGCAGCCATACTGGATGGGTTGGCATTGTAGGCATCCACCACCAGTTTGTTGTGCGCCGTCTCCTCCAACTGCGAACGGTTGTTGCTTGGAATATAATTTCCCAGAGCATGATCTATCTGTTGAGGCTTCACGTCGAAATGAAGACCGATGGTGATGGCGGCAAGCATGTTGTCGATATTGTAAGAGCCGATGAGATGAGTCTGAACCTCATGCCAGTCGAAACTCTCGGTGCGCCAGCGGAACTTCAGAAAAGGAGCGCAAGAGATAACCTCGCCCCAAACATCGCAGCTGTCTTCCTTGCCGTAGGTGATGAGTCGGTTGATGTTGCGCTGGTCTGCCATCTCCATCAGATGCTCATTGTCGGCATTGATGAATACCAAAGCATCGCTGGCAGCAAGGAAGTCGTAAAGTTCGCCCTTGGTCTTCTTTACTCCCTCAAAACTGCCGAAGCCCTGCAGGTGGGCACGGCCTACGTTGGTAATCATGCCGCAGGTAGGTTCTACATATTCTACGAGTTTTTTGATGTCGCCAGGATGGGAAGCCCCCATTTCTACGACGGCAATCTCGTGCTCTGGGGCAAGACGGAAGAGTGTCTTAGGTACGCCCACGTCATTGTTGAAGTTGCCCTGTGTGAACATCACGTTGTATTTCTCACCGAGCACGGCAGAAACCAGTTCCTTGGTCGTGGTCTTACCATTGGTTCCCGTGATTCCCACTACAGGAATATTGAAGTGGCGACGATGCTCACGGGCCAGTTCCTTGAAGGTGGTGAGACAATCCTCTACGAGGATGAATCGCTCATTGCCCTCCTGGGCATACTCTTTTTCGTCTACTATTGCATAGGCACAGCCTTTCTCCAAGGCCATGGCGGCAAACTTGTTGCCGTCGAACGAGGCACCCTTTAAAGCCAGGAAGATACTGCCCTCAGGACAGTCGCGGCTGTCGGTGGTAATCACCGGGTGCTTTTGGTAAATCTGATAGAGTTCTGAAATATCCATAGTTTATAACTATTGTTTTGACTGCAAAAGTACTTTAAATCGTGGACATATCAAACAATTTTCTTAAAAAAGCACGTTTTCTCGATAATTCTTTCTATTTTTGCAGAGATATTCTACTGTCGAAGTCCTCTTTGCGCATAGGATTATGAATGTGCTTGGGGTGTTGGGCGGTAGAGCTTAATAAGAAAGAACAAAGGGAAAGAAATAACCTCGATGGAATATACAATAAATATTAAAGGTCGCCTGATGGATTTGAGTACGCCACAGGTGATGGGTATTCTGAATGTCACTCCTGACAGTTTCTATTCTGGCAGTCGCAAGCAGACAGAAGGGGAAATAGCCAACAGGGCCAACCAGATAATCGCAGAAGGTGGAAGCATCATCGATGTGGGAGCCTTCTCTACACGCCCTGGTGCCGATGAGGTGTCGGAAGAAGAGGAAGGGCGCCGCCTGAAATTTGCTCTCGATATAGTACGTCGTGAGCAACCCGATGTAGCCATTTCGGTAGATACTTATCGCCCAACCTTGGCACGCAAGTGCATAGAGGAATGGGGGGCCGATATCATCAATGATGTGTCAGAAGGTGGTATTACCGGTATAGCCAATGTGCCCTTGCAGCGGCAAGAGACTGAATGTCCGGAGATGTTTCGTGTGGTGGGCGAGCTGAAGGTACCTTATATATTAATGTCTGTGCAGCCCACGCTTTCCATGATGATGAAGGGCTTTGCACGCGAGGTGCAGCAACTTCGTGACTTAGGAGCCAAGGATATCATTCTCGACCCGGGCTTTGGATTTGGTAAGGACCTTGCTCAGAACTATCAGATTTTTGCAGAGATGGAGAAGCTGAACGTCATGGAACTGCCCGTCCTCGTAGGCATATCCCGTAAGAGTATGATATATAAGTTGCTGGGAGGTGATGCCACAACCTCGCTCAACGGCACGTCGGTGCTCGATACAGTAGCCCTGATGAAGGGAACTTCTATTCTGCGTGTTCACGATGTGAAGGAAGCCGTAGAGGCAGTGAAAATCGTGGAAGCCATGAACAAGAAGGGGTGAAGTCGGGGATGTTGGACTTTCCGTCAAACTTCATTAAACGTCAAAACAAAACCAATGTATGATTGAATTTGGAATAAAAGATGCGCTCGACATATTCTTGGTAGCCTCGTTGCTCTTCTATGTCTATCGCTTGATGAAGGAGTCGCGCTCCCTCAATATCTTTGTGGGCATCATGCTCTTTGTGCTAATCTGGCTTTTTGTGAGTCAGGTGTTGGAAATGCGTCTGTTGGGATCTATTCTCGACAAGTTGGTGAGTGTGGGAGTCATTGCCCTCATCGTCATCTTTCAGGAAGACATCCGTAGGTTCCTTTATGAGATAGGCTCTCAGAAAGGCATGCGCAGGTTTGTGCGCTTCTTCCGTTCCAATAAGGACGATGCCCGTGAGGTCGACAAGGAGACCATCATGCCCATCGTGATGGCCTGTATGAGTATGTCGAAGAAATACGTGGGAGCCTTGCTCGTTATCGAACGTGGCGTGCCGCTGAAAGACATCATGGATACTGGCGAGGAGATAGACGCGAAAATCAATCAGCGCCTCATCGAAAACATATTCTTCAAGAACTCGCCTCTTCACGATGGTGCCATGGTTATCTCTAACAAGCGCATCATGTCGGCGGGCTGTATACTTCCTGTAAGCCATAACCTTGATATTCCTAAGGAGTTGGGGTTGCGCCACCGTGCTGCCCTTGGTATTTCTCAGAGCAGTGATGCCATAGCTGTCATCGTGTCGGAAGAAACCGGCCGCATCAGTGTAGCCATTAAGGGTGAGTTCCGGTTGCGCCTTTCTGCAGAAGAACTGGAGAGTATTTTGACTCAAGAGATGATGTAATTGTGTGAAGAGTGAAGCACGTAAACCTTTACGCTACAGAATATCTTCGGTTTTAGCTTTTTTTACACAATTTAATAAGGGTTATTTAAAAGAAAATATGTACTTTTGCAAAGTCGATATGGCAAAAAGACGAATTTCTAAATGAGCCAGCCTAACATACCGACAAATCTACTAATGACAACAAATATTTAAACTATAAAAATAAAATGGACTTATTACAGCAAATTGTAGCTCGCGCTAAAGCAGACAAGCAGCGCATCGTGCTCCCTGAAGCAGAAGAGGAGCGTACATTGAAAGCAGCCGATAAAGTTTTGGCTGATGACATTGCAGACATCATCCTCATCGGTAACCCTGCCAACATTAAGAACCTTGCAGCACAGTGGGGTCTTAATAATATCGACAAGGCTACTATTGTTGATCCAGAAAACAATCCTAAGGCTGAGGAGTATGCAGAGAAGCTCGCTGAACTTCGCAAGAAGAAGGGCATGACAGTAGAGCAGGCCCGTGAGCTCGTAACCAAGAACAACCTCTATCTCGGTTGTATGATTATCAAGACCGAGGGTGCTGATGGTCAGATTTCAGGTGCATTGAGTACAACTGGTGACACCTTGCGTCCTGCTCTTCAGATAATCAAGTGCTCTCCAGGTATTACCTGTGTCAGTGGTGCCATGTTGCTCATCTCAGACCAGAAGCAGTATGGTCAGGATGGCGTAGTGGTAATGGGTGACGTTGCTGTAACTCCAAACCCTA
The DNA here is from genome assembly GCF_009495355.1 of Segatella copri. Lineage (GTDB taxonomy): Bacteria > Bacteroidota > Bacteroidia > Bacteroidales > Bacteroidaceae > Prevotella. The sequence goes on along the minus strand of NZ_VZAD01000008.1, from coordinate 51,927 downwards.
CAGCAGACCAGCTTGCTCAGATTGCCTATACAACAGCTCATACAGCTCAGTCAGTAGCTGGTATTGCTGATCCTCAGATTGCCATGTTGAGCTTCTCAACCAAGGGCAGCGCCAAGGATGCCATCAACAAGGAGACTGGTAAGAGCGTATATATTATAGATAAGGTGAAGGATGCCGTAGCTATTGCCAAGGAGAAGTTCCCAGAGCTTCATCTCGATGGTGAGCTTCAGGCTGATGCAGCCCTCGTTCCTGAGGTAGCAGCCAAGAAGGCTCCTGGTTCTGATGTAGCTGGTAAGGCTAATGTATTGGTAGTTCCTAACCTCGAGGTTGGTAACATCGGTTATAAGCTCGTTCAGCGTTTGGGCGGTGCTATTGCCATTGGTCCTATCCTTCAGGGTATCGCACGTCCAGTAAACGACCTTTCTCGTGGTTGTTCAGTAGACGATATCTACTATATGGTAGCTATCACTGCTTGCCAGGCACAGGATGCAAAGAAGGCTTAATAAGTGAAGAGTGAAGAACGAAGAGTAAAGAATCCGAAGCCCTTCGTTCTTCAAATAAATATTAAACATTAAAAAGTAAACATTACAATGAAAGTATTGGTTCTGAACTGTGGTAGTTCATCTATCAAGTACAAGTTATATAACATGGATGATGAGTCAGTTTTGGCTCAGGGTGGTGTAGAGCGTATCGGTCTCGACAACGCATTCATCAAGGTGACATTGCCAAACGGCGAGAAAAAGCAGATTATGCACGACATGCCCGATCATAAAGAGGGCGTCAATTTTGTATTCAAGTGCTTGCTTGATCCAGAGATTGGTGCCATCAAGGACCTGAAGGAAATCGATGCTGTTGGACACCGTGTCGTACAGGGTGGTGACAAGTTCAATGAGAGTGTTGTCGTAGACAAGAGTGTAGAGGACGGAATTGAGGAACTTTGTGACCTCGCTCCTGTTCATAACGCAGGTCACCTCAAAGGTATCCGTGCCGTAGATGCTTTGATGCCTGGTACTCCTCAGGTATGTGTCTTTGACAACGCATTCCATAGTACCATGCCAGACTACGCTTATCTTTATGCCATTCCTTACGAGTTGTACGAGAAGTATCACGTTCGTCGCTATGGTTTCCATGGTACATCACACCGTTATGTATCCAAGCGTGTATGCGAGATTCTTGGTCTCGATCAGAACAATTCTAAGATCATCACTTGCCACATTGGTAATGGTGGTTCTATCGCTGCTGTATTGAATGGCAAGGTAATGGATACTTCTATGGGCTTGACTCCATTGGCTGGTCTGATGATGGGTTCACGTTGTGGTGACATTGATGCTTCTGCTGTTACATACTTAATGGAGAAGTTGAACATGAAGCCACAGGAGATGGCCGACTTCCTGAACAAGAAGAGTGGTGTGCTCGGTATCACAGGCATTTCTTCGGATATGCGTGATATAGAGAAGGCTGCCAACGAGGGCAACGAGAAAGCACTTCTGGCACTCCGCATGTACGAGTATCGCATCAAGAAGTACATTGGTGCTTACGCTGCTGCTATGGGTGGTGTAGATGCCATCGTATTTACAGCAGGTGTAGGTGAGAACCAGACCGACCTTCGTGAGGAATCTTGCAAGGGCCTCGAGTTCTTGGGCATCAAGATCAACAAGGAAGTCAACGATACCATCCACGGCAAGGAGGCAATTATTTCTACCGACGACAGTAAGGTGAAGGTAGTAGTAGTTCCTACCGACGAGGAAATTGTTATCGCCCGCGATACAATGGAATTGGTAAAGTAAGAATATAAGTAAAGAGTGAAGAACGAAGAGTGAAGAATCATACAGCCTGTAGGCAACAATGGATTTGAATCCTTCTCTCTTCACTCTTTTCGCTTTATTTCTGCACTTTTACTCTATTCCCTTACGCACCTTTTTTAATATATAAAATTCTATCAACATGAAAACAAAGATTGTTACATTCGGCGAAATTATGATCAGGCTTTCCAAACCTGGTTACCAACGCTTGTTTCAGGGACGCAATTTTGAAGGAAACTATGGTGGCAGTGAAGCTAACGCTGCGGTGTCCTTAGCCTTTATGGGCGATAATGTGGAGTATGTTACCCGTGTGCCTTATGGTCCTTTGGGTGATGCAGCTCTTATGCATCTTCGCGAATATAATCTCAATGTTTCTCATGTAGTAAAAGGAGGCGACCGTCTTGGTACCTACTATTTCGAGGAAGCTGTGGCCATGCGCAACTCCCGTGTTGTGTACGACCGCAAGGACTCTTCTTTCTATACTCTCAAGCGCGGAATGATCAAATGGGACAAGGTGCTTGAAGATGCAGGCATCTTCCACTGCTCAGGAATTACCTGTGCCATCAGCCGCGATGCCATGGAAACAACGATGGACGCCATCGAACTGGCAGTAAAGAAAGGACTCACCATCTCTTGTGATATCAATTATCGTAAGAATCTCTGGGGCTATGGACTCCAGCCTCGCGATGTGCTCTATCGCATGATGCAGTATAGCGACATTATCTTCGGCGATCAGAACGAGTGGGAGGTAGCCAGTGGCGAGAGGCATATACCTTTCGAGGCTTTGGATGCTGATTACGAGATGGACAGAGAGGCTTATCTTGCTTATTTCCGCCGTATGCACCAGTTCTTCCCTAAGTGCAAGAAAATGGTAATGGCTGTAAGAAACCAGATAGCCAGCAGTCATCACACCCTTACTGGTGTGCTCTATGACACACAGACAGACACCCTTTACACCACAAAGATTTACGACATACAGCCCATCATAGATCCTATGGGAGTAGGCGATGCTTTCATTGCTGCTTATCTGCATGCCAACCTCAAGTGGTCAAATGGCAATCAGAAATGTCTCGATTTCTCGCTCTCAGCAAGTGCACTGAAGAACACGGTGCCTGGCGACCAGAATCTGGTAAGCGAAGAAGAGATTATAGTCAACATGACATCGTCGGGCGGGCGCATACAGAGATAACCCTCTCCGACTTGAATAACTTGAAAACACATCGGAAACAATCTACGAAACAAACAAAACTAATCTATTTAAGGTGATGATATCAACAAACAAACCTGCTTTCAGATGCAGTGACGAAACCTTTAATGAAATATGGAGAGTGTGTGAGCGCTCAGTATGGCAGCATCCCGGTCAAGATCCTGTCACAGCCCATGCGGACTCCATGGCCGACCATACCTTTTATTGGTTTCTAAGCATATATGAACATTATCTATACACGAGCAACGAGCGCTGTGTACGTAAGGCTTATCCTCGTATGCGAAAGTTTATAAACTATTGTCTTTCTCATACCGACTCCAATGGGATGATTCAGATAAAGTCAGACGATCAAGTCTTTGTCGACTGGTTGCCTGAGAATAGAGATAGGAGAGGCTTGCGGTCTTTCGAGCAAATCCTCTACTGCAAGAGTTTGGAAGATATGGCGCAGTGTGCCCATTTGTTGGGAAGGAAAGCCGATGAGGAACGTTATTTCGCACATTTCACCCGTCTGCGTAAGCAGATTCTGCCTTTTTTCTGGAACGAGAAACGACAGGCTTTGGTTCATCGTGTTGTCGATGGACGACGTAGCAGGCTTATTACCCGTCACTCCAATGTCTTTGCTATTTTCTTCGATTACTTTACCGAAGCTCAGAAGCAGGAGGTGGCATCGACTGTTATCAACAATCCTTCCGTCAAGCCTTTCACATCGCCTTTTATGCAGTTCTATGAGTTGGCTGCCCTTTGCTCGTTGGGTAACCTGTCGCAGGTACTTGAGCGAATCAGGAAGCAATGGAATAGTAGTCTCCTCAAGGCCCAACTGTCATCGCCAAAGGCTGAGGTCGATGAGAAACTGTGTTATGCCTGGGGTATTTGTTTCCTCTATCTTTTTGGCAGGTATTTCTTGGGTGTCAAGCCTGTGAAACCAGGCTATGAGGAGTTCGAGATACGTCCCGAATTGGGAGGTTTGGAGTTTATAGAGGGAAAGGTTCCTTTACCAAATGGTGAGATCTCGGTTTATAGAAATGCTGACTTGATACGCATTCAGGCGTCATCGGGAAGTGGCTATTTGTATTTCTCTTCCTCCCTTCCTCCCAAAGCAAGCCGGGGAGAGATAGAAAAGTTTATCGGTAAGAACCAATATCGTCTCTGGATAGATGCAGGCGATGAGGTTGGTGTCACATTAACTCAGTCTCCATCTTCTAAAACGACCTAAGAACTAATCACTTTTACAATCTGTGTTCTGATATTTGAATGTATTCAATTGTCTCTCTGTGGTTCAGAAAGGCAATAGACTGATTATAGATAAGAAAGAAAACAAATAGCCGCTATCAATAGTAAAAAGATAAAAGGGTAAAAAAAGAATAAACTACATACATCATATACAAAGGAAAGTCAGCCTTATGGCTGACTTTCTCCTTCTACATATTCTTCCATAAACATGTGTTCACCATCGAATATGGCATAGGTGAACTGCCATATCCAATCGCCCAATATCATCAGGCGTGTTTTCTTGCTCAGCATCAGGTCGAGCTCTATGTGGCGATGACCGAACATAAAATAGTCGATATTGGTGTGATGCTGCATGTATTGCTTGGCATATTTTACCAAGTATTCCTTGTTCTCGCCGAGATAAGGCATCTCCTTACCATCCTTTCTCTTCAGTCGGCTGTGTTTGGCCCAGTTGAGTCCCAATGCCATTCCCCAGCGTGGATGTATGGCGTTGAGCAATATCTGACAGGTGCGGTTGTGGAACATCTTGCGAAGCAACTTGAACTTATGGTCTGGGTCGCCCAGACCGTCACCATGAGCAAGGAAGAAGACCTTGCCATAGATCTCAGTTGTAGTAGCCCTGCGGTGTAAAGTCACGCCGCACTCTTCTTCCAGGTAGCCGTAAGTCCATAGGTCATGGTTTCCTGTGAAGAAGTGTACCTCTACGCCCATATCTGTCAACTCAGACAGTTTTCCCAAGAAACGGGTGTAGCCTTTGGGTACAACATATTTGTATTCATCCCAGAAGTCGAACATGTCTCCCAGCAGATATACTGCCGATGCTTTGTTCTTGATGCTGTCGAGGAAACGCACTAAGCGCCTTTCCTGCATGCGTCCGTGCTCAATGGCAAGCGAGCCAAGGTGAGCATCCGAAAGAAAATATACATTCTTCATAGCCATGTCTTTTTGATGGTTGAAAAAAAAAGGTTGTAAGCTGGAACTTATTCGAAGCCTAACTCTACGCGGGCTTCTTCGCTCATCATGCTTTGGTCCCAGGCCGGTTCAAACACCAGGTTGACATTGGTGGATTTGACACCCTCCACACTGTCTACCTTTGTGCGTACGTCTTCCAGTATGAAGTCGGCGGCAGGGCATGAGGGTGCTGTAAACGTCATGTCGAGGTCTACGTTGCCGTCATCCTTCACGTCTATTTTGTATATCATTCCCAAGTCCCAGATGTTGACAGGAATTTCAGGGTCGTATACGGTTTTGAGCACGTCAACGATTCTTTCTTCTATCTTTGTTTTTTCTTCTTGTGTCATATCTTGTTGTCTTGATGTTGTTTTATATCTTGTATAACAATAATGCAAAGATACGACAAATCGAAGACAATACAAAATAAAACGATTTATTTTTGTCGCCGACTGCGAAAAGTTTGTTGGGAAAAGATTTTGTACGAAAGACTCCTTTAAGGTCTGGGGCGTATGAAAAAGCTATAGTCTACCCTTGTCGTGATAGGAATAGTAATGTCCATCGGTTACGATGATGTGGTCCATAAAGAAGAGGCGCATTACATCGCATGCCTTCTTTACATTGAGGGTAAGCTGGTCGTCCTGCTTGCTTGGGGTGGGGTTGTTGCTTGGATGGTTGTGGCACAAGGCGATGATAGTGGCGTTGTTGAGCAAAGCTTTCTTGATGATGAGCCTTACGTCTACCGCTGTCTCTGTGATGCCTCCATGTGACAGAGGCTCAGCCTTGATGAGTTTGAAATTCTGGTTCATCATCAGAACCCATGCTTCCTCCACGTCGAGGTCTTGCATACGAGGAAGCATATAGTTGTACACAGCCAATGAGGAACCTAAGTCAGGACGTATTCCCAATTTCTCAACAGAGCGTCGTTTGCCCAGTTCGCAAGCAGCCATGATGGTGATAGCCTTGGCTGGTCCCATGCCTTTGTATTCGGTCAGTTCGCGTATGGTTTTCTTGCCTAATGTGTTCAGGTTATTGTCGCAGTTGCTCATGATTCGTTTCATAAGGTCTACAGCGCTCTCGTCTCTCGATCCGGAACCGATCAGTATGGCAAGAAGTTCGGCATTGGAAAGCGCTGAAGCTCCCAGTCGCTCCAATTTCTCGCGCGGCTTGTCTTCTTCTGCCCATTGGGATATAGAAAGTTTCTCACTCATAAGTGGTGTTTTTTTAGGTTTTTAGAATGGAGAAGTAAAAATGAGGATTGGCTTCCCCTTCGTTTTTACTGACTCTGTAATTCTCGAATTCTTGATACTTACTTTGAATTCTTGATATTTACTTATAGAAAGTCTTGTTGTAGGCGCTGAACTCGCTTTTGTCCAATACGCATCTCTTCCACCAGGCAGAGAGGAAACCACATCCATAACCTAAGAGCTGAGTAAAGGCGGCTCGGATGCTGAGCAGACCTATCTTCAGACTTTTGTTTTCTCGCGTGCTGTCGATGCAAAGCGCTACAGAGTAGATTGCGATGCATGCGAGACCGATGAGTCCCAACAAGGTGATGGCTTGCCCCAAGATGGGGAAGATGTGCTCTGTACCGAGCAGATAGGGCAGGACGGCAAAGAATAGCAACAGACACGTGCCTATAACTCCCAGGGTGAATACCATAGGAAGCAGGTGTACCAACTTCAGACTTTCGGGATATTTCTTATAGAGATTGATACGGGCAATACCGCTATTGTAGACTTGTCGCCAGAACTTGCGGAAGTCTGTGCGTCGTTTGTGCCATACCCATGCTTCAGGAAATAACCGGCACTTGCAGCCTGCCTTGAAGATGCGGATAGAGAAATCGATGTCCTCACCAAAGCGCATGGCAGAGAAACCTTCCAACTTCAGGTATACTTCCTTGCGTATGCCCATGTTGAAAGAACGTGGGTAAAACTTGTCCATCTTCTTCTTTCCGCCGCGAATGCCGCCTGTAGTGAAGAAAGATGTCATGGAGTAAGAGATGGCTTTCTGAGTGTCTGTAAATGATGAGTGTGCCTTGTCGGGTCCGCCAAAGGCATCGGCAGGCTCACGGCTCAACTCATCACTTACAGCCTTGAGATATCCTGATGGCAAAACCACATCGCTGTCGAGAATCAGTAGATATTCACCAGATGCTCTTTCAGCTCCATAATTTCGGCTTTGCCCAGGACCAGAGTTTTGTTTATAATAATAATGTATCTCCATCTTGTCCTCGTAGCGCTTGCAAACATCTTCGCAAGGTGTTTGCGAACCGTCCTCTACGATAACAACCTCAAAATCTTTCTCCTCCTGTGAGGCGAGACTGTTGAGAAGCTCGTCAACTTCGTCAGGACGATTGAATACAGGGACAATGATGGAATACTTCATACTATAATCGTCTTTATATAAAAATAGGTGTAACCCCAAGGATTACTCGCTTACACGACCGAGATAGCTGCCGTCACGGGTATCGATCTGAACAGTCTCGCCTTCGTTAACGAACAAAGGAACGCGAATCTCAGCACCCGACTCAAGTGTAGCAGGCTTGGTAGCGTTGGTAGCTGTGTTGCCCTTGATACCTGGCTCAGAATGAGTAATCTTCAGAGTTGTCTTAACAGGCATTTCGGCCAAGAGGATAGTGCCGTCTGATGTGTCGGTTACAACCTCTACAACATCACCTTCCTTCATGTACTGACCGCCAGTAACGTTCTCCTTAGCGATTGGCACCTGCTCGAAAGTCTCCTGGTTCATGAAGATGCAACCAGTAGCGTCCTCGTAGAGATACTGATAAGGACGACGCTCTACGCGTACATCTTCCAATTTGAAACCAACCTGGAAAGTGCGCTCCAATACACGACCGTCGGCAACATTCTTCAATTTGGTGTTCATAACAGTATTACCCTTACCTGGCTTTCTGTGCTGAAAGTCGATACAAACCCATACCTTGCCATCCATACGGATGCAAGTACCAATCTTAATTTCCTGTGAATTAATCATTTTGTTATGTTTGAATTTTTATATAATAATCTCAAAAACGTCTGCAAAGTTACTGCAAAAACACGAAAAAGCAAAGTAAAAATCGAAAAAAACATAAATATTTAAGCTAAATTTGGAGGTTTTCTTTGTTATTTCAGAAATATTGCGTAATTTTGCAGCCCAAAAGGGCGCATTTTGCTCTCTTTGTAGTGAATATTAATTAAAAAATAAATAAGAAAAATGAAAAGAACATTTCAGCCTCACAATCGTCGTCGCGTGAACAAGCATGGTTTCCGTGAGCGTATGGCAACAAAGAATGGTCGTCGCGTATTGGCTTCTCGCCGTGCTCATGGCCGTAAGAAGTTAACTGTTTCTGACGAGCACCACGGAAAGTAATTTCCTGGCAGAATCGTTGGAATGACGATGACATTAAAAGCAGCATAGACTAAATCTTTGCTGCTTTTTGTGTTTTTTTTACCCGATTGTTTCCTTGTTTCGTATGAAATCATTATCTTTGTGCAAAATTTAAATACATGACTTCATCCGAGTTTATAAATAAGTTCAAGAGTAAGTACCTGTGGGGAAACCTTGCTGCCATGGCATTGGTGGTGGTTCTGCTGTGTGTGGGTGTCAGGTTTGGTATCGACTTTTATACTCACCATGGAGAAGCCATCTCCATTCCAGATGTAAGGCATAAAAGTTTTGCCGATGCAGAGCGTATCCTCAAAGATGCCGGTCTGCCGGTGGTGGTTTCTGATACTGGATATGTGAAGAACCTCCCTCCCGACTGCGTGCTGGAACAGAGTCCGGCGCCAGGCGAGAAGGTGAAGTCGGGCCATGTAATCTATGTCACCATCAACTCGGCTCATTCGCCTGTTATCACCATCCCTGATGTTATCGACAACAGTTCCTTGCGCGAAGCCATGGCCAAGCTTACGGCTATGGGATTCAAGTTGGGATCGCCACAGTACATTCCTGGTGAGGAAGACTGGGTGTACGGCATCTTGGTAAAGGGCAGACATGTAGTGGCTGGCGACAAGGTGTCGATAGACGATGTACTCATTATACAGGTAGGAAACGGCAGACGTGATGCTGGCGATTCTGTAGAGATGGTTGACCCCATGGGTGGCAGCCATGAGCTACTGGAAGGAAGTGGTGAGACCGAAGACGAGGCTGTGGATAATTTCGAGGTTGTCCCGGGAACAGAGTCGGGCGAGCCCTCTGCGTCATCTCATTCTCATAGTCACAATCAAAACGAAGTAGTGGAGTAAATGAATATGATAGAAGATAATTATAACGACGATATAGAATTGCTGGACGAGCCGGAAGTGGTGGATGCTGGCGACGGCACGCTATACGAGCATTGGAAGATAGAGGTGGACCCCGGTCAGACGCCTGTGCGTATAGACAAGTTCCTCTCCGAAAAGAATCCCTATCAGAGCCGTAACCGCATACAGAATGCTGCCGATGCAGGGTTTATTCATGTCAACGGGAACCCCGTGAAAAGTAACTATAAGGTGCGCCCCAATGATGTCATCACCCTGATGCTCGACCGTCCCAAGCACGACACCAGTATTGTGGCAGAGGATATTCCGCTGAATATTGTGTACGAGGACGATGCGCTGATGGTGGTCAACAAGGAGGCTGGCATGGTAGTTCATCCTGGTGCAGGTAACTTTACCGGTACGCTCATCAATGCAGTGGCATGGCACATGAAAGACGTGAAGGATTTCGACCCTAACGATCCAGAGGTGGGACTGGTTCATCGTATTGACAAGGATACTTCCGGATTGTTGGTAGTGGCAAAGACACCAGATGCCAAGACGGCTCTGGGAAAACAGTTCTTCAACAAGACCACCCATCGCAGCTATAATGCCCTGGTATGGGGAAACATCGTAGAGGACGAGGGACGAATCGAAGGCAATATAGGTCGTGACCCCAAGAACCGTCTTCGTATGAAGGTGTTCGATCCGGATAGTGGAATAGGCAAGACAGCCGTTACCCATTATAAGGTACTGGAACGTTTCGGCTACACCACCTTGGTGCAATGCATTCTCGAGACAGGCCGTACCCATCAGATACGTGCCCACATGAAGCATATCGGTCATCCGCTCTTCATGGATGCAACCTATGGAGGTGCCGAGATTCTGAGAGGTCAGCGCAGCAGCAGCTATAAGGCATTCATCCAGAACTGTTTCAAGCTCTGTCCACGTCAGGCTCTCCATGCCAAGACATTGGGATTCGTCCATCCTTCCACAGGCAAACAGATGGACTTTGACAGTCAGTGGCCCGATGACTTCCGACAACTGATAGAGAAGTGGAGAAACTTCATAGCAGGCTCCACACAAGATACTTTTCAAGAAAGATAACGATATAATCAATATAACAAAATGGACAACAACAAAAGAACGATAGCCATCGTATGTGGTGGCGATTCTTCTGAGCACGACGTTTCATTGCGCTCAGGTCAGGGACTCTACTCTTTCTTCGACAAAGAGCGTTACAATATTTATATAGTAGACGTCAAGGGTATCGACTGGCATGTGGCATTCGATGATGGCACAACAGCCGAGATCGACAAGAATGATTTCTCGTTTGTCAAAGACGGCAAGCGCGAGTTCTTCGACTATGCCTATATTACCATCCATGGTCAGCCAGGCGAGAACGGTGTGATGCAAGGCTATTTCGACCTGATTCACATGCCTTATTCTACCAGTGGCGTGCTGGTGGAGGCAATGACCTTCGACAAGTATGTACTCAACAACTATCTGCGTGGCTTTGGCGTAAAGGTAGCCGACAGTATTTTGCTTCGTCGTGGCGAGGCTTACGATGAGGAGGCTATAGCCAAGCGCATCGGTATGCCTTGCTTTGTGAAGCCAGCAGCCGATGGCAGCAGCTTCGGCGTGTCTAAGGTAAAGGAGAGCGATCAGTTGGCTCCTGCTCTTCGTCTGGCGTTCATGGAGTCAGAAGAGGCTATGGTAGAAGCCTATATGCAGGGCGTGGAAATCTCGCAGGGCATCTACAAGACCAAGGATAAGTGCGTGGTGCTTCCGGCCACAGAGGTGGTGACAACCAACGAGTTCTTCGACTATGATGCCAAATATAACGGTCAGGTGCAGGAAATTACACCAGCCCGTCTCTCACCCGAGACTGCAGAAGAGGTGGCAAAGACCACTTCGCGCATTTACGACATTCTGCATGCCAACGGAATCATCCGCATCGACTACATCATCACCAAGGACAAGGATGGCAAGGATGTGGTCAATATGTTGGAGATCAATACCACTCCAGGTATGACCGTGACGAGCTTCATTCCTCAGCAGGTACGTGCTGCCGGACTCGACATCAAGGATGTACTGAGCGACATCGTGGAGAATCAATTCTAACACCATATAGTTATGAAGATCCCTCAAGAATTTGATGCCATTCGACCTTGGGAGCCTGAAGACTTGCCCGAGGTGTTCGACCGCCTGTTGGCCAACGAACAGTTTAAGCAGGTGCTTGCCTATCTCTATCCGCAGGTGCCTTTCGAGATGATTTCCAAGAAACTCAAGGCGTGCAAAACCAATTTGGAGTTTCAGTTGGCTTTTGCCTACGACTTTGTAAAAGGTCTGCTGAAGAAGGCTGCTAAAGGCTACGAGATGGACTGTACGGCCATCGACTCTTCCAAGCGCTATACCTTTATCAGCAACCATCGAGATATTGTGCTCGACTCTGCCATCCTTGACGTGCTGCTGGTGGACAACAAGTTTACCACAACTTGCGAGATAGCTATTGGCGACAACCTCTTGTCGTTGCCTTGGGTCAAGGACTTGGTACGTGTGAATAAGGCTTTCATCGTAGAGCGTGCACTCTCCATGCGTCAGATGCTCATGTCGAGCAAACGACTTTCCGACTATATGCACTTTGCCGTCAAGGAGAAGAACGAGAATATCTGGATAGCTCAGCGTGAGGGACGCGCCAAGGACAGTAACGACCGCACACAGAAGTCAATCCTTCAGATGATGTCGATGGGAGGTGAAGGTAGCATTATAGATCGTCTGAAACAGTTGCACCTTGTACCACTGGCTATCAGCTATGAGTACGATCCTTGCGACTATCTTAAGGCTAAGGAGTTTCAGCAGAAGCGCGACAATGCCGAATGGAAGAAAGGACCTACCGACGACCTGGTGAGCATGCAGACTGGTATCTTTGGCTTTAAAGGTCATGTGCACTATCATGCAGCCCCATGTCTCGACGGCTATCTTGCGCAGATGGATCCTGAGACTCCCAAGCAGGATATATATAATAAGGTGGCTACGTATATCGACAAGCAGATTCATGCCAACTACATGCTCTATCCGGGCAACTATGTGGCACTCGATCTCTTAGAGGAAACTTCCGCTCATGCCGACAAGTATACCGAGGCAGAGAAGGCAACCTTCGAGCAGTATATTGCCGGTCAGTTGCAGAAGATTGATTTGCCCAACAAGGATGAGGCTTTCCTCCGTGAGCGTATGCTCACCATGTACGCCAACCCTGTGCGCAATTATCTTTTAAGTAAAGACTGAATGCATAGACGTTAGTCGTGATACGATATGGAAAAACGCAAGTACTTTCATTGCCTGTTGAAAGTACTTGCGTTTGTTATTTTAAGTACTTGCGTTGCTCATCGCAAGTACTTTTGTTTTTTGGATGAAAGGATTTTGTGCCACAAATGCTTAATCCTAAAAGTCAAGGAATATAGTGTAAAAATCTTGCTTTTATGTCATAATACCTACTTCCGAGGGTGTTTACAGTGATTCCAGCATACGTTTGATGACTACCTCGGCAGAAATTTCACGGTTGGCAGCCTCTGGTATTACCAGGCTGTTCTTGCTTTCGATGACATCATCGGTGACAATCAGTCCTCGGCGTACTGGCAGACAGTGCATGAAGCATCCGTTGTTGGTCCAGCTCATGTGCTCCTCGTCGATGGTCCAGCTCATGTCCTTGCTCAATATCTCACCATATTGTGCTGGATCCTTCACGCCTGGACAGCTCCAGTTCTTGGCATAAACGAAGTCAGCACCTTCCAGCGCCTTCTTCTGGTCGTACTCCACCTTGGCATTGCCCACAAACTTAGGGTCGAGCTCATAACCTTCTGGATGAGTAACTACGAAGTCGACGTCGGCTGCATTCATCCACTGTGCGAATGAGTTGGGCACAGCCTGAGGCAAAGCACGGCAATGAGGAGCCCAGGTAAGAACCACCTTAGGACGTGCCACCTTCTTGTGCTCCTCGATGGTGATGAGGTCGGCAAATGCCTGAAGAGGATGGACGGTTGCTGTCTCCATGGCGAAGACGGGACGTCCGCTGTACTTCACAAACTGATTGACGATGGTCTCGGCATAATCGTAGTCGCGGTCTTTTAGTCCGGCAAAACTGCGAATACCAATCAGGTCGCAGAAACTTCCCATCACAGGGATGGCCTCTAAAAGGTGCTCGCTCTTGTCGCCGTCCATGATAACTCCACGCTCTGTCTCCAACTTCCAGGCACCAGCATTTACGTCGAGTACGATGACGTTCATGCCCAAGTTCATGGCTGCCTTCTGTGTACTCAGGCGGGTACGAAGACTGTTGTTGAAAAATATCATCAGCAAGGTTTTGTTCTTGCCTAATTCTTGATAACCGAAACGGTTTGCCTTTACTTCCTGTGCCTCGGCGAGCGCTGCTTTCAAATCGCCAAGGTCTTCAACATGAAAGAATGTTTTCATTGTTATTTGTTTTTTATTTGTTATTTCTTATATATTCTATTGCTATAGAATTGGCTTTTCCTTTGGCCACCGAACGTTGTTTCTTTACTCTTCGTTCTTCACTTCCTTGTCTGGCCGTTTCCTGTAATCAACCACTTGTAGGTGGTAATTTCTTCGAGAGCCATAGGTCCGCGTGCACCCAGTTTCTGTGTACTGATGCCTATCTCGGCACCGAGTCCAAACTGTGCTCCATCCGTAAAACTTGTTGGGGCATTCACGTATACGCAGGCTGCATCCACCATGGCTTGAAATTTCTTTTGTGCTTCCTCGTTGCCAGATACGATGCTCTCGCTGTGTCCGCTTCCGTATGTGGTGATGTGGTCGAGCGCCTCGTCTTCTGTCGCCACCGTCTTGATACTCATCTGCATACTGAGCCATTCGGTGTTCCAGATGCTCTTGATCTGAGGATTCTCTTCCTTCATCTTCTGCTCGCTATCCTCGGCCTTATATAATAAGGTGTCGGGATAGTTGCCTTTCAGGACTTCGTAGGCCTTGGTGTCGGCATGAATCTTTGTCTCATGTTTGGCAAGTTCTTCGCACAGCGTTCGAAGGTCGTTCAAACGGCTTTCGTGAATGAGCAGACAGTCGAGGGCATTGCATACACTTACCCTTCGGCACTTGGCATTGGTGATGATTCGTTTGCCCATCTCTATGTCTCCGTCCTTGTCGAAATAACAATGTACCACACCGGCTCCGGTTTCTATGACCGGCACCTTGGCAGTGTCGCGTACAAACTGTATGAGCTTCTTTCCACCACGAGGAATGCAGAGGTCTATGTAGCCTACGGCATTCAGCATCTCGCCTGTTGCCTCATGGGTGGCAGGCAGAAGGGTCACTACATTGGGATTGACGCCAAAAGTTTTCAACACTCTGTGGATAAGTTCCACGCCGGCAGTGTTGGAGGCGTCTGCATCCTTTCCTCCTTTCAGCACACATGCATTTCCGCTTTTGAAGCAGAGAGAGAAAACATCATAGGTTACGTTGGGGCGTGCTTCGTAAATCATTCCGATGACCCCGAAAGGGACGGCTACCCGCAGCAGATGCAATCCGTTATCGAGTGTCTTGTCCTTGAGAACTCTTCCAAGCGGTGAGGGCAACGTACTGACGTGTCTCATATCTGAAGCAATATCCTGGAGTCGTTGCCCTGTGAGTTGCAATCGGTCATAGAGTGGGTTCGCCTTGTCCATCTTCGCCAAGTCTTCTGCGTTCGCTGCAAGGAGCGCAGGAGTTTCTGCGATGATAGCGTCAGCCACCGCCTGCAGGATTTCATTACGTTGTTCATCGGTAAGCAGACCTAATGTCTTGCTTGCCGCCTTTACTTGTTGGAAGGTCTCTTTCAGTTCCATTGGCTTTTTCCTTTCTTATTTATGATAAGTGACTTGTATTTTTACAGTCACTAAGCTGTTACTTTGTTGCAAAAGTAAGCATAATTATTGATAATTACAAGCTTTATGTGGAAAAATGTAATGATTATGCTGATAAATGGATAGTTATGCAAAAATGACACAAAAGAGAGTGCTTTTATATTTGCTGCTTAGTTTTGTGCTCAACTGTATTCCCCTGCTTAAAAAACGCACCTAAGAGTTTTTTTGAAATGGATTACGCAAAAACCCTTCACCCTTCATCTATCCCTTGGAATCCCCTGTGTTTATCGGGGTTTCAGAGGGTGACGGGCACAATTCCACCCTTCATCACCCTTCATCTATCATCATTCAAAAGAGATTTGAGCCTCAAGGCAAGCATCATAGATGCCTTAACTGGGTCTTAATAGATGCCTTAGTTGGGTCTTAATAGATGCCCAGGACAGGTCATCATAGAAGCACGAGCCAAGCTCTGTATGTCAGAAGAAACCAGGAAAAGGCAAAAAGATGAAGGGTGATGAAGGGTGATGAAGGGTTAAATTTGACCTTTCTCTCTCGAATCCCCTGTGTTTATCGGCATTTCGGGCGTATAGATGAAGGGTGAAGGGTTTTTGCGTAATTCATTTTTATAAATACTCATGCGGGAAAAATGCCTACTTATGGCACTATTGTGCCCAGCGCAGGGCACAATAGTGTTCTTTAAGGAGCAATTTTACAGGAGGGGAAGTAATATTTTTGTAATGCATTATGACAAGGGCTGTTTGTGTTGCTATTTCTGGGGGTGATGTTTGTATGGGCGTGTCAATCGGGCACTTCGACGATAGGATAGGTAGATTCCAAGATGCAAAAGAGGGTGTGCCATAAATACATGGCACACCCTCTTTATGGGTATAGAGTTGGTTATTCTACGTTGAAAGAGTAGATGTCATCGAATTGCTTGTTGGTTCCGATGGCACCAGATACGGATTTAACAACGACTCCGTTGATGATTACACGGCAGTTGTATCGTCTGCCCACAACACCGCCGAAGTGATGAACCTTTACCTGGTATCGTCCTGGAGTGAAATTGTCACTCACGCTATAGATGTTCTCTACTGCATTGCCAGGATTGGATATCCAGTCACGGTCGAGCTCGAAACAGCCTTGCTTCTTGTTGGTGTAGTAAACATGTAAGTTTTCCGGGCCATATAGGTGCAGGTCGTAGTCAGTGTGTTCTGCTTCGGATGGGTTGACCCATGTGAGAGTAGCTTGGAACTTGCCTGTTCCGTATGTTGTGGTGATGGTGCCCCATGCGTCAGAACGTCCGTCGCTCCATGAGATGTTGTCCAGCTTAATGTCTGTCCACCCTGTATATGTGTCATATCCACCTGTGCCTGCGATGAGTTTGCCGGTTACTTTGACTCTGATGACAGAAGAATATTGTTCCATTTCTGTGGCTGAGTTCAACTGGCTGCGTTTCTGGCGAGACAGCACGGCTTTGTATTCACCTCTTGCCACGTATGCCATGTACAGGGGCGATCCGTTGGGTGAGAAGGCAATCATCTTGGCGTCTTTTGAACTGCCGTTTACAGGGGTGAGAGTGAGGTAGTAGAAATATTCGTTGTCTATATATTTCTGTAATATGCGGACTCCACCCATTTCTGTGGTCTGTTGTGGATATTCCACCAACACGAAGTATCCAGTCTCAATGAGTGACACATTGGAGGTGCCGTCAGCATTGCGAGAGGAGAATGGTACTACTTCCCAACTGTTGGTATAGTCATTGTAACGCAGCAATACGCAGTTGGTGTTGCCTCCTGTGGGGCATTTGAGCACGAGAGGGCTGTTAAACGTGAAGTTCATAGGCTCTATCTTTATGCTGTTTTTTCCTACTACACTGGCCCCTGCAGGCAGCTGGCAGGGCAGGTCGGGTATGTCAACGTGGCTGATGGAGAAAGCCACTCGTCCGTTGTCGCCAGAGTTGGTCTTTGGCACGGAGCCCTTGGGTACGTAGAGTGTGAAGCCTCCGTTCTCGATGTCGGCATACTCATTGGTACCAACAACCACGGTTTGGTCGCCATCGACGAACTCGTTTTTCTCTCCCTTTTCCAGTACCATGGTGTCGTCACCATCGCTCAGGCACGAGGTGAATAGCATGGCGGTTAGACCTATCACCAGTGTACCTATCTTATATGTCATTGATTTCTTCATGTTATTATTTTTTTAGTTGTTCTTAATGGTAAACTCTACGCGGCGGTTCTTGGCACGTCCTTCCTCAGTGTCGTTGTCGGATAGTGGACGTGTCATTCCATAGTAACTGTAGGTGAGCTTGTCAGGGTTGACACCTTTGCTTACAAGATAGTCTACCACGGCCTTGGCGCGGTCGCGTGAGAGATTCATGTTAAATTCGTTGCCACCCACATTGTCGGTATGTCCTTTTACCTCTACGTGGCGGTTGCTGCGTTTCAGAGTCTGAGCCAGTTTGTCGAGATAATCGTATGACTCAGGCTTGATATTGCTCTTTCCGAACTCGAAGGTGATGGCATCTATGGCACAGATGGTCTTGCCGTCTACCGACTTGTTCTTTGCCATCATTTCGTCGATTTCCTCCAATGTGTAGCATGGTTTCTCGGGCTTGGCAACAGGCGCAGTGTATGTCTCCTGGACTACCGGCTCAGGTTTTGGCTCCGTCTTGGCAGGTTTCTTCTTGAAAATGTCGAAAGGAATGGCAAGTGTTGCCTGTAGCTCTATACCAGAGAACTTTCGGTTGCCGTCGATTTGGTAGTTATCGTTGTAGAGATGCAAGATATCGTTGGCTTTGCTGTCTTTCTCCTTTCCTGCGTAGGTGTCGGTAAAACCATATTCGTAAGCAGCCTCTAAGCCTACGTAGCATTTCGTGTCGGCAACAGGAATGGCGAATTTCACACCGATGCCCGCTTGTCCTGCAAAATAAGTGGAGTTGAGATTGGCTTTGGTGATGTCCATGTCATAGCCGGCATACTTGTAGTCTTCCATGTCTGCCTGTAGCTTGATGTTGCCGCCAGTGCACAGACCGAATACTGGTGCAACAAATACGTATGGGCGTATTTTGGCATCAGCCTTGCCAAAGTTGAAGATGAGAGGCACGCGCAGGTCGATGTAGTGGGCTTTGATCGTGTAGAAGATATTGTTGATTTGGTTCTCCTCATACGCATTGTCATTCCCGAATATGCCTGATAGCTTTCCTCCTCTATTAAGGAATGTTACCTGAGGGCGGATGCCAAACTGGCGATTCTTACCGAACTCTCCATTCACAAAGATGGAGAAGATGCCGCTGCCTGTCATTTTGTTGGATGGAAAGTCGTCCTTGTCCAGCTCGGAGTAACTCATCTTGTTGAAACGATAGCCGCCACCTATGCCGAGATACCAGTTGCTTTGTGTGTTCTCTGCTTGAAACTCATTGGCTTCTTGAGCCGTTGCAGACAATGCTACGCACAGTGCCAGCCCCAAACTCAAGGCAATTTTTCTCTGTAGTTCTTTTTTCATAGACAATTATACATTATGTGAATAAATTCTTAGCAGTCGTTATCCTCTTGCGCGCGAATTAGGAAGCCGACTGCTCTGCAAAGGTAGATAAAAAACTCATTTCTTGCAAGATGGTATTTTGCCAGATTAGTGACAAAGTGTCTTTTGAGAAGGGTAAATGGTCGAAAATAGTGCTTATGTGGTCTAAAAAATCTAAAGAGGTCTTCATGTGACCTAAAGTTTACACGAAGACCTCTTTAGATGTTCTTTATGTTATTATTTCTTGTTTATATTCTCTTTAACCACAGATCCATGAATCTGTCGTAGATGAGGTAGCCGTCATTGGTTCTATATACCAATTCCTTGTCTTCTAAAGTCTTAAGTGCAGCCTTTACACTGCTGGCTCCACTCAGCTTGTGCTCCTTGATGAACTTGCCAGATGTAGGCTGGGCAACAATGCTATCCTTGGCTATAGCTTTCAGAAGCGAGAACTGATTCTCTGTGAAGAACTGAACTATATTCTCAAACTGTGAATCTCTACCTTCGAGTACTGAAAGGATTTGCTAATTTCTTGTTACTTAGTTTCATACGCCATTACATCTTTAGTGTTACAACTTTTATGTAATGGCAAAGATGCAACTATTTCTTGAATGTGCAAAAGAAAATGGCTGAAAGAAGAGGAACATTCCCAATTTCCTGCCATTTATTAGCCTATCACATTGCATAGTTGGTTGATAGCGGCATCAAAAGTGGTGAGGTCTTTTGCTCGCTTTCTGATGGATGTCTTGTAATTATAGATGGTTTGTGTAGAATAGAACAGAAGGGTGGCCAGTTCTTGCCCATCCGTAATTCCTAATCGCATCAGTGCATAGATACGCAGTTCCTTGGTGAGACTGTTAGGCGCAGGGAGAACAATCTGCTTTTCTGGCAACAGTAGTTGGTTGAATTCATCCACGAAATTAGGGTATAAGTCCATAAAAGCCTTGTCGAATCGGATATAGAAACTTGAAGCTTCCTCTTCTGCCAGCTTATAGCTGTTGATGGCGGTAAGGAGATCGGCAGTCTGCTTTGCCCTGATCTTGCGGCTCACCAACTTGCGATAATCGTCGAGTTTCTTGATATAGACAGCACTGATGTCCATAAACAATCGCATATAAGTCTCCCTGTGCTTATTGGTATTGAGCAATTTCTGGTTCAATTCCTCCAAGAGCATATTCTGACTCCTCACCTCCCTGCGACTCTTTGCCAAACGCTTATTTATCCTGAAGACAAAGAACATCATCGCCAAGAAGCCAAGAAACACGATACTTACCACAACCAGCGATATCGTGATGATGCGATTCTGACGTATTTCTCGCTGATGATTCGTTTCCGTGATAAGCGGAAGAATGCGAGAGATCTCAACCATTCGAAGACGATTGTTATAAAACTGAGCATCTTCCATCGAACAATAGATATACTTTGACACACGCTTTGCATACTTCGCATCCTTATTATATAGATAGGTGGAAAGTTCCTGAAGTGCCAAATTTTCTTTCAAGGGACAAACCTGGTCAGAGATGGCCGCCTGTACCAAATATTTCTCATATATGTCCATTTGCTCATTGTCTTGATAATAACGAGCTATACAATATGCAGCAGAAGCATGCACCCTGCTGTCAACAGGACTGGCGGCAAGTGCTTTCTGATACCAGCCCAGCACTTTCTTGTCTGTGCGATGTTGCAAATACTCCAACTCACCATTCAGATAATAATAGAGCGCAGATTGTTTGTTGCCCATATATTCAAGGGTCTTGGCAAGATAGAGTTTTTTTTTATCTTGCATTTCCTCCTTGAATTCAGACCTTTCGCAGAAAGCTCCCCAATAGTTATACACCCATGTCAAGGTGTAATAATAGTATTGCATCAGCTTGGGCGAAATGTCTTCTGGCTTCAAAGAAAGCAACAGGTCTTCAGCCTGACTGTAGAAGCCTCCTGTGGATAACACCGCAGCCCGATTGATCTTGTTGAGATTGATGTAATAGTCATCATGCAACTGTTCTGCCAATTGCAGGCCCCTTTTGGCATAGACCATGGCAGAGTCATATCGATAAGTATAATACTCACGATAGATTTGATTGTAAAGACTCAGACGCTCTCGTTTGCCGGAAGTAAGATTCAGTTTTTTCTTCATTCTTATGAGTTTCTTCTCTTTCTTGGAAGAGAACTCGTCCCGACGAGCTATATATTGGTCCAGACGATGAAGCAACTCATCCTCGTCCTCCAAATCCGCATTTCGCGAAAATGCCGCATTTGCCACCATCGGCATCACCACCATCATCAAGAGCCATACTATCTTCTTCATTGTCCTTTATTTATTATTGTTCTTACCAGTTTTTACTTAGTCATGAAAGAGAATAACCCTTTACGGCTGCAAAAATACGACTTTTATTCTTCTTTTCAATATCTACTCTCATAAAAAGTATTAATTTTATATATATTCTGATTATTAGGTAGTTAAGTCATTGTAAGAGTACCCACGCATCTACTCAAACCCTACACACAGCACCAAGGTGTCTAAAATCAATCTATCTTTGCAATCGAAATCGAACAACATTCGATTCAGACCTAAATATTTTGGAATAAACAAAAATAAAATAATGTAACTAACAAAAGAACAAGTTATGAACCTAAAAATCCGTACATTCTCCATGGCTTTGGCTGCAATGTCAGCGACAAGCTACATGTATGCACTTCCTTCTAACAATATTGAAGAGAAGTCAAGTACAAAAGAAAAGAAGTCTCTCAATCTCGAAGAGGAATCCGTAGAGAAGAACAAGAAGGAAGAGCGTAACGTGATGCTTAACGCTGCCGACGCCAACAAGCCTCGTGAAATCCAAATTGGATTGCCAAGCGAAGACGTAACCGTATATGAGAACGGTCTTCCTGCCGTCTATTCATCCTCAGTTCACAAGCTCTCAGCCCACTGGCGCGGCGATGCCTCTCTGAAGGGTACCGACCTGATGACGCCTTCCGAGTCGGCTATTGCCACTGGTAACATTGCTTACGCTGTATCTTCTTTCAGCGAATTAGGTCAGAAAGAGTTCAAGGGCAAACTCAATTACAAGGCGAACCACTTCGGTATGCAGAACTTTGATCTCAACCTCTCTGGTGGCATCGGTACCAACTGGCTCTATACCGCCAGCATGTATCAGAACTTCGACCCGGGAAGTTTCAAGCTCCGCTTTACCGATTATGCAGACCGCACCCAGATTTATCATTTCGGTCTGACCCGAATCCTGAACGAAGGCAAGGGACGCATCTCATTATTATATAAGTACTCAAACAGCAAGAATCCAGGCAACTTTGCCAATGCGGCACCTTTCATCTACGCAGGTGACGGCAGCATCAAGAAAATCGCCGGCTTCGACCCTGGCATGAACTCCTATGTTCAGCGACAAGGTTCTTTCCAATACTTGAACACCAAGACTGGCAAGATGGAGACCTGGAACATGAGCGACGGAAGTGAGAACCACGCCAACGAGATTGCCCTCATCAGCCAGTACCAATTTGACAACGGATGGTTGTGGAAATTCAACGCTAAATACATGAATGCTCCTCGAGCCAACTACGTGGATTACGGTGGCAGCTCTATCTCGGAGGTGAGCGAGGCTGATGGCTATCAACTCTCAGATGGATCAGCTTATAGCGGACTCATCGAGGGACGACGCACTTGGTTGCACATAGGAAAGGTGAGCAATGCTCTCATGACGACAGAAATCAGCAAGCAGCTGAACAACCACAAGTTGATGATAGGTCTGAACGAGTGGTATTATCATCTCGACTACTATTCATCATCTTTCCAGTGGGCTGGTACCGTGGAGCCTTATCCTCGCACATTGAGCCAAATGTATGTAAACCCTCTTGACCCGACACAGACCGCACGTCGCTCCGAAACCTTCGGATATAACGAGCTGAGTCCAGAATACACCAAGGGCTCAGAGAACAAGTTGGCTGTTTATTTTACCGACGAATGGAAGGTAACCCCTAAGTTCAAAATCTTCTATGGCGGACGTCTGGAGTACTATCGCATGTCGGCAGACCAGATTTCAGCCTCACGCTTCAAAGGATTCCATATCGGCAATTTCAACACCTATTCTACAGCGGAGGATGGTTCTATCGTAACCACAGCGCATAGCATCGAACCAGCCAAGGTGACCAAGAATAAGTTGAACTATGCGGCTACCCTGCAGTTGACATACAACCTCACCAACCAGTTTGGTCTGACAGCCGACGCAACCATCGCCACCCGCTTCCCACGCATCAGCGAGTATGCAGGAACAGGTCCTACCGAGGAACAGTATAAGCGAGTTACAATCCCTTTGATCCGTGGTGGAATCTTCTACAAGAACGATTGGATAGACCTGTCTTCCATGATTACTTACATCTCGAAGTCGAACAATATTGACCAGCAGAACCTCACCAAGCCTGGCACATCAGAAGGCAAGACCGTGTTGCTCATCTACAACATCCAGACCTTGGGCTGGACCACCTCTGCTGAGATCAATCCATTCAAGAACTTCCACATGCATGCCCTCTTCACCTATCAGAAGCCTGTGTATAAGAACTACAACGCAAGCGTGACGTTCAACGACGGCCAGACTATGGGTGTAAATGCGAACAACATGATCGTGAAGGAGATTCCACAGGTACTCATTGAACTGGATCCTAAGTATGACATCACCAAGAACTTGAATGCTTGGTTGAGCTTCCGTTACTTTGGCAAGACCTATGCCAACCTCCAGGAGGCACTCTATTTCAATGGTCACTGGGAGACTTTCGGCGGAATCAACTGGAACGTGAATAAGAAACTGAGCCTCGGTGTGAGTGTCATCAACTTCCTCAACGAGAAGGGCGCAAAAGGTACCATCAACGGTTCGGAGTTGATTACCAAGGAAGAAGCCGGCAAATATGCAGGCAAGTATATGAGTGGTAGCTATCTTCGCCCATTCACCATCGAATTCTCAGCAGGAATCAAGTTCTAAGCTTTCATAATATACGATGAAAATTGCAAAAAAGAAAGACTGCAAGACGTTATCATGACAGCAAAAATAACAACAATCAAATAAAAACCAAAGAACAATGAAAAAGGCATTTATGCTTATCGCAGCGATGTGCATGACTTCAGTGATGGCATTCGCTCAAAAGACCATCAGAGTATCGACCGACAAGACCGATCTCGTGATGCAAGTTTCTCCTAAGGGTCGTCTCTACCAAGTGTATTTAGGCGACAAGTTGAAGAATCCCGCAGACTATCAGAACCTGAAATGGGACGTATATGCAGCCTCTGATGGTGCTGTCTGTCAACGAGGTCATGAGGTTTATGCAGCTTCCGGTGCTGAAGATTTCTTCGAGCCGGCAGTGGCTGTGACTCATGCCGATGGCAACATGACCACCTATTTATATTATAAGTCATCCGAGGAGAAAGCTATCAATGGGGGTACAGAAACCATCATCACCCTTCAGGACAAAGTATATCCGCTGACCGTGAAGCTCCACTACGCAGCTTATCCTAAGGAGAACGTCATCAAGGCTTGGAGCGAAATCTCTCACAAAGAGAAAGCCCCTGTCACCCTCTGGAGATACAGCTCTACCATGCTCTACTTCAAGGCAAACAAATACTTCGTCACCAACTATCACAGCGATTGGGCTAAGGAAGGACAGCCTGAAACCTGCCAGTTGACTACAGGCAAGAAGATCGTTGACACCAAGCTCGGCACACGTGCCGCCATGCAAGAGGAGCCTTTCTTCGAATTGGGCTTCGACGAACCTGCCAAGGAAAACGAAGGCAAGGTGATGCTTGGTACCATAGGATGGCCGGGCAACTTCCGCTTCACTTTCGAGGTGGACAACGTGGGCGCACTCCGTGTCATCCCAGCCATCAACCCATATGCTTCCGACTATAAGTTGAAGGCAGGAGAGACATTTACGACCCCTGAGTTCATCTTCGCCATGAGCGACAATGGTATGGGCGAGGCTTCACGAAATCTGCACAACTGGGCTCGCCAGTATCAGGTGAACATGGGTATGGAAGACCGCCTTACCCTTCTGAACAACTGGGAGAACACTGGCTTCGACTTCAACCAGCAGAGTCTTGCTGAGTTGATGAAGGATGCCAAGGACCTGGGCGTAGATATGTTCTTGCTCGACGACGGTTGGTTTGCCAACAAGTATCCTCGCAAGGACGACCATGCAGGCCTCGGCGACTGGGAGGCTACCAAGAGCAAACTGCCAGAGGGAATACCTGGATTGGTAAGAGACGCCAAGAAGGCTGGTGTGAAATTCGGAATTTGGATTGAGCCTGAGATGGTGAACCCAAAGAGCGAACTTTTCGAGAAGCATCCAGACTGGGTCATCATGCAGCCTAAGCGTGACACTTATTACTATCGCAACCAGTTGGTGCTTGACATCAGCAACCCAAAGGTACAGGATTATGTGTTCGGCATCGTGGATCGCATCATGACAGAGAACCCAGACGTGGCATACTTCAAGTGGGATTGCAACAGTGTGATTACCAACATCTACTCTCCATATCACAAGGGGAACCAGGGCAATTTCTACATCGACCATATCCGTGGCATCTACAAGGTGCTCACTCGCATCCACAACAAGTATCCTAAGTTGCCTATGATGCTCTGCTCTGGCGGTGGCGGCAGAATGGACTACGAGATGTTGAAATACTTCACCGAGTTCTGGTGCTCGGATGATACAGACCCATACGAGCGCATCTACATCCAGTGGAGCTTGTCTAAGTTCTTCCCTGCCAAGACCATGGGCTCTCATGTAACCAACTGGAACAAGAACACCAGTGTGAAGTTCCGCACTGATGTTTGCAGCTCTTGCAAGTTGGGCTTCGACATCGACCTCAAGTCACTCTCAAAGGATGACTATAAGTTCGTTCAGAACGCCGTCAAGAACTATGACAGCATGAAGCCGATGATTCTCGAAGGCGACCAGTACCGTCTGGTATCTCCATACGAGGGCAACCACTGTGCCATCAACTATGTAAGCAAGGACAAACAGCGTGCCGTCCTCTTCGCCTACGACTTGCATCCACGCTACAAGGAGCCTGTGATGAACGTGAAGATGCAGGGTTTGGATGCTGATAAAGTATATACTGTCAAGGAGACCAACCTGATGCCTGGCAAGGAATCAGATTTGGAGTGCAATGGCAAACAGTATAGCGGTGATTATCTGATGAAAGTCGGCTTGAATGTATTCAGCCAGACAGATGGAACGAGCCACGTTTTGGTATTGGAATAAAGTATCAACTATTCATAATTAAACAAAAATTGTGATACCGGCAGAAATGCCTACTTGTGACACTATTGTGCCCAGCAAAGGGCACAATAGTGCAATTATACAGAAAGGGAAGTAAGATTCTCAGATGCAAAAGAGGGTGTGTCATAAATACATGGCACACCCTCTTTATGGGTATAGAGTTTGTTATTCTACGTTGAAAGAGTAGATGTCATCGAATTGCTTGTTGGTTCCTATGGCGCCAGATACTGATTTAACGACGACTCCATTGATGATCACACGGCAGTTGTATTCATGCAAGATGGTATTTTGCCTGGTAGGTGACAAAGTGCCTTGTAAGGATAGTAAATGGTCGAAAATAGTGCCTATATGGTCGAAAAAAAATCTAAAGAGGTCTTTATGTTATTATTTTCTTGTTTATATTCTCTTTAACCACAGATCCATGAATCTGTCGTAGATGAGGTAGCCGTCATTGGTTCTATATACCAATTCCTTGTCTTCTAAAATCTTAAGAGCAGCCTTTACGCTGCTGGCTCCGCTCAATTTATGTCCTTTGATGAACTTGCCTGCTGTCGGTTGTGCAACGATGCCGTCCTTGGCAATGGCTTTGAGAAGAGCAAACTGATTTTCTGTAAAGAACTGCGTCATGCTCTCAAACTGTGGTTCTCTTCCCTCAAGGATGGAAAGGAGAGCGGCATTGACTTGCGACATGTTTTCGACTTGGCTTTCTGATTCGTAAAGGCGGTTCATAATGCATTGGATATACCAAGTATGCCCATCAAACTGCTGATAGATATGCTCGAAAATCTCTTTTGATAAGTCACCACCTTTCTGCTTAAAGAAGCTTTGGCAGAAGTTACAGTAAATGTCGCATTTCAGTGGCTTTAAGCCCATCATCTCTGTGCTTTGGTAGAATGGATGTTTTGGCGAGCCGAATATTTCTGCCATCAAATGTTGTTTGCTGCCAGAAAAGATAAAGTGGACATGTTGGGCGAACTGAATGTAGGAGCGAAGCAAAGCCTCCGTTCCCTTCTCTGGATATTCAGCTATCTGCTGAAATTCATCGATGGCGATATATACCTCTTTGCCACTCTCGTTGAGATAATTGAAGATGCTACGAATAGTAATATCTTCTTGTGTTGGTTCCACCGTGATGGAGACACTCGGTTCGCCTGTCAATGGATCCATGCTAAGCACTGGGCGTAAGGCACTGAAGAAAGCAATGGTCTTCTCGAAGAATGAGGCGTTCTTGCGCACAATGTCGTTGATGACCATAATGCCAAGTTGCTCCACAAAATCATTCAAGTTCTTGGTGGCGAAAATGTCAAGGTATAGGCATATGGCATCATTCTCTTCTTCCTTGAGATGGTAGAAGGTGTTCTTAATAAGTCCTGTCTTGCCAATCCTTCGAGGAGAGATGAGGGTAATATTTCTTCCGTTCTTTAAGTGGGAAAGTAAAGTCTTTGTTTCTGCCTCTCTATCGCAAAAATACTCAGGACTTTCATAACCTTGATAGACGAAAGGATTCGCTAATTTCTTGTTACTTAGTATCATACGCCATTACATGTTTTGTGTTACAACTTTTTTGTAATGACAAAGGTACGACTATTTCTTGAATATTAAAAAGAAAAAGGGCAGAAAGTTGAAAGATGTACTCTATTTTCTGCCCTTTGCCATGTGATTATAGAAAATCTATAATGGAATTTCTATAATTATTGATTGTTAATTCTCCTTTGGTCTTGCCACAAACTCGGTATGAAGGGTCTCCATCGGATGCTCCTTCAGGTTGATGAGGATGTTTGGCGTATTGCCATTGGCAACGATGACCTTGATGCCGGCATTGGCAACTTCCTGGGCGGTCTTTGCCTTAGATGCCATACCGCCACGGCCATGACTGCTCTTGCTGGGCTGTATGTATTCGCTGATGTCGCGATCATAATATACCGATGGGATGATGCGTGTATGAGGCTCGCAGGGATCGCCGTTGTAGATTCCGTCCACGTTGGTAAGGAGGATGAGCGTGTCCGCTTTCATCATTTGGGCAATCAGTCCCGACAATTCATCATTATCAGTAAACATCAGCTCGGTGATACATACCGTATCGTTCTCGTTCACGATGGGGAGAACACCGTTCTCCAGCATGACTTCCATACAGGCTTCCTGATTCTTGTACTGTTCCTCGGCACCGAAGTTCTCCTTCATGGTAAGCACCTGACCAATCTTGATCTTGTATTCACGAAAGAGGTCGTAGTATAAGCCGATAAGCTTTACCTGACCGATGGCTGAGAACAACTGGCGTTGCTCTACGCTGTCAAGATGGTGCTCTACGTGATGTTCGGCTCTTCCTGCAGCCACAGCTCCTGATGAAACCAGGATGACCTCATAGCCCTGTTGCTTGAGCCATACGATTTGGTCGACAATAGCCGACATTCTTGTTACGTCGAGTTTGCCATCTTCACGGGTCAGCACGTTGCTGCCCACTTTTACTACAATTCTTTTATCCATTTTGTATTGATATGATTGGGAGGAGAATTTGTGACCTTCAATTCTAAACCCCTCGGATAGATATTATTTTTTGTTGTCCTTCTCTCTTATTTCGACTCTTCGAATCTTGCCAGAGATGGTCTTTGGCAATTCATCTACGAACTCGATGATGCGGGGATACTTATAAGGAGCAGTCTCATGCTTTACATGATCCTGCAACTTCTTTATCAGATCGGGGCCTGCCAAACTCTTGTACTCATCTTTGAGCACAACAGTAGCCTTTACCACCATACCTCTTATAGGGTCTGGTACACCGGTAATGGCACACTCTACTACGGCAGGATGAGTCATCAGGGCGTTCTCTACCTCGAAGGGACCAATGCGATAGCCTGAGCTCTTGATTACATCGTCAATTCTTCCCTCAAACCAGAAGTAGCCTTCCTCGTCGCGCCAAGCCATGTCGCCTGTATGATAGTAGCCGTCATGCCATACAGATTTTGTCTGTTTCTCGTCACGGTAATAGTATTTGAAAAGGCCGATAGGTTTTTGGTCTCCTATGCGGATGCAAATTTCGCCTTTTTCGCCATCCTCGCATTCGCTCATGTCTGGGCGAAGGATGTGAACCTCGTATTGTGGGTTTGGCTTGCCCATGCTTCCTGGCTTTGGCTTGATCCAGGGGAAGGTGCCAAGAGTCATGGTGGTCTCTGTCTGTCCGAAGCCCTCATAAATCTGAACGCCTGTCAGTTTCTGGAAGGTTTCTGCCACAGATGGGTTCATAGCCTCTCCCGCAGTGGTGCAGTATTCAAGACTGCTGAGGTCATACTTAGAGAAATCCTCCTGAATCATGAAGCGATAGATGGTGGGAGGTGCACAGAAGGAGGTAATGTGATATTTCTCTATTTGGCGCATAATCTTGTCGGCGGTAAACTTCTCATGGTCGAAGACAAAGACGGTGGCTCCGGCAAACCATTGTCCGTAGAGCTTGCCCCAAACTGCCTTGCCCCAACCGGTATCGGCTACGGTAAGATGGATGGAATTTTCGTGCAGGTTGTGCCAATATACACCCGTGGTCAAATGGCCGAGCGCATAGAGGTGATCGTGTGCCACCATCTTTGGCTCGCCTGTGGTGCCCGATGTGAAGTACATCAAGAGAGTGTCCTCGTTGGAATTTACATGCTCAGGACGAACGAAAGGAGCACATTCGTTCCATTCCTTCATCCAGTCGTGGAAACCATCAGGAATGTCTGGACCGATGCTGATCAATGTCTTGACAGTAGGACTCTCTGGCATGGCCTCGTTGATTTGTTCTACCACATAGTCGTCTCCACAGCAGATGATGGCTTTCACGCTTGCTGCATTGTTACGGTAGATGATGTCGTGCTTGGTAAGCATATGTGTGGCAGGGATGGCTACGGCACCCAACTTGTGGAGACCGAGCATGGCAAGCCACCACTGGTAATGGCGCTTCAGTATGAGCATCACTTTGTCGTCGTGGCCTATGCCGAGACTCTGGAAGTATGCTGCAGCTTTGTCGCTCTGCTCCTTCAGGTCTTGATAGGTAAAATGTATCTCCTCGCCACGTTCACTTGTCCAAAGCAGTGCAACATGGTCGGGTTTTATCTTTGCCCACTCGTCCATTACGTCGTAGGCAAAGTTGAAGTCTTCGGGGATGATAAACTCCAGATGCTCCTTGAAGTCTTGTTCTGAAGTAAAATGAGTTTGTTTTAGAAATCTCTCTATCATGTTGTGTGTGATTTGAGAGGGGTTAAGAGGCTAAGTGTGTGAAAAGTTAAGGCTTCACCTTATTATTATAGATGGTTTATTGCTCTTGTGAGGTGATTATATCATTTGTCTTGACTTCTTCAATTCCTTAACACCTTTAACTCCTATATGATTATACAAAGAAACTTGGCTGGTTTTCCGTTCAGCGAGCGGAAGCAGTGTTGTTTCTTACTGTCGAAATAAATACTGTCGCCAGGATTAAGTACCATTACTTTATCCTCTATCGTTACTTCGAGCTGGCCTTCCATGACATAGTCGTATTCCTGACCGTCGTGTCCGTTCTTGTGAGGCTTGTCATCTCCTGGCAGAGGGTCAACCTGTACCATGAAGGGATTCACCCTTCTGTCTTTGAAACCTACAGCGAGGCTTTCGTATTTATACTGGTTGTTGCGTTCTATTTCCGGACCTTGCCCCTTGCGTGTGACGTAGTAGCCCTTCATGCGAGGCTCCTCGCCAAAGAGCAGTACATCGAGGTCAATGCCATAGCGTTTTGAGATCTTGGAGAGGCGATATACAGATGGGTCGGCCTCTCCCGATTCGATCTTCAGATAATGTTCAAGACTGATTTCGCAAAGCTCTGCCACTTCCTCTGCAGGGATGTTGAGAACTTCGCGCAGACCTTTCAGTCTTTCTCCTATTTGCTTAATTGCTTCGTCCATAGTTCTATATCTTTTTAGTTGTTGTTGGCAAACGTTGTTGCTTGCCTTCGCTTTTTGTGACAAAGATTGTGCAAAACAAGCTCGCTTGATTTTGCCGAGTGTAGCCAATTTTCGCTTTTTGTGGCAAAAGTACGATTTTTAAGTGATTTGAGCAAACAAAGAGGTGATAAAATGAATAATTACAAGCTGTTTTGATGGTAAACTGTTGTAACTATGCAGAAAAAAAACTAAGTATTCGTTGTTTTGTGATTGTAGAAGCTTGCCTTTGTGGTTCTAAAGTATCTTATTTTTCTTCCTGCTTTACCCTCTTACTTATCTATATACTTCAATTCTTTCTTCTGGTTATATAACTTGGCTCTCCTTAATGTATAACCTCTAATGCTATAGATCAAAACCTGTAAAAGCCTACTGCATACTGCTTCGCCTAACCTATATTTAGTTATATGCAGATTATATTTAACCACACCTAAGCTATATTTAGTAGAACATAAGTTAAGATATATAAAAAGCAGTAGGTTTCTTGAGGTTTTCTTTACAGAAAGTTGTAACTTTACAGGCATATTACAAACCTTTTAGAGTGATAGATTATGGCAAGATACATCAAGCAAGAAATGCCCGACCTCAATGGTACTGGCGAAACCAAGTGTTATTATCGTTTAGAGAAGCGAAGAAATCTCTCCACCAAAGAGTTCTTGAAGAAGGCGGGCGCTCATGGCATCCTCGACGACGGCATCTTGAAGCATGCGCTCAGCAAGATAGCCGAACAACTGGTGGAGGAACTGGCAGAAGGTAATACGGTTACGCTCGAAGGCATCGGTACCTTCCAGGCTACCCTTGGCGTGAAGAAAGACAAGGAGATGGATACGGTAGATGGCGATGGTCCGAAGCGAAATGCCAAGAGCATCGAGGTGAAAAACGTGCGCTATGTTTCAGACAAAGACCTCGTGAATGACGTCAATCTTCATTGTAAGCTTACTCGTGCCGGTGTATCCAGGGTGAATCGTTCTCCTTATACCAAGGAAGAACGCCTGAAGATGTTGCAAGATTACTTGGCTGATGCCACTCATCCCTTTATTCGTGTGGCAGATTATGCCGAGCTAACTTCCCTTCCTCGTTCCTCAGCTACGAAGGAACTTCGAGCTTTCTCCAAAGACCCTGCTGTTGGCATTACTACGAGTGGCAGGAGAACGGCGATTGTGTATGTTAAAAGGGTGGAAATATAAAATTATTAGAAATATAGATGAAATGATAAAAGCAATTATGGAAGACTTTACTGCTAATTTTGCACCTCTTTCCAATCAATGAGTCCTTTGCCCATGTCATCTAATTCTACTGCTAATCCTATAACCTTTCTGTCATCTGCCAAGAATGGTTTGAGATAGCCATTGTCAATGATTTGTTTTTCGGCAGCATTTATCCCTCCATTGTTGCTTAACTTCAGTTCCACTACATAGATGAAGCGGGAGGTGGAGGCTACGATGTCTATTCTACCTGTTGATAACATGTGTTCTACTTCTACTTGGCATCCTATGGCATTCAGTATGGTGCTGATGATAAGGCGATAACGCTCCTCCATGTCCATACTTGCCAATTTCTTATTGCTGTATGGGACATTTGAGATGAGAGATTTCATACACAGCTTGGCTTCTTCCAAATTGCCATTGTTCATGCTGTGCATTAACCTGCTTTGTATGGAGACAATATCCGTGATGTCCTTCTGGGTCAGTGTAGGCAGTACGGCTTTGTAGAGAGCCTTTCTTACTTCCTCATTCGGAAAGCCTAAAGAATATCCATCTTCATCAAAACCCTTGATAGTGAGATAACCTGTCTGATAGAGGAATAGTTCGGCACCGCCTTCTATGACATCTGATGTCTCCAGTGTGTCTTTGTCGATGTAGCAATCTTCGAAGTCATGAAGGCGTAACTCCATGTTGTTTACGAATTTATTCAGCATGGAAGTGGCGCCGGATGAAATCCAATAGTTGCGCAGACGCAATTGGGAGAGGGCGTTGAGCAAGCTGAACGGATTGTAGATGTCGGTCATGTTCTCATCGCTGAAATGATAACCGTCATAATAGGTCTTCAACTTGTCGTGTGCTTCTTCAATGCTGCATTCCATCTTATCTGCCAAGGCCTCCAACTCTGGGGCGAAGTTAACTGTCATCTCTTCCTCGGTGATGCCACAAAGAGGGGCAAATTGTGGGAGAAAGCTGATGTTTGTCAGATGGTTAAGTACAGAGAACAGGGATATCTGGGTAAACTTCGTGATGCCTGTGATGAAGACAAAGCGAAGTACATTTCCTTTGAGTTTGAGCACGGAGAATACAGAACGATAAACTTCAGTGCAACCTTCATGCTCTGGTGTCTTCCATGAATGCTGCAATGGGGAATCGTATTCGTCAATCAAGACAACTACTTGCTTACCTGTCTTTTGATGGGCAGTGTCAAGGATAACTTGGAGACGTACGGATTCGCGAGAAGTTTCTTTTGGCTTGATGCCGTATAATGCTTCGTATTTCGAAAACTCAAGATTGAGATAGTCTTTGATTTCGGCAGCAGTGGCACCTGCACCGCTCATGTCAAGTCTGATGACGGGATACTCAGTCCATTCTTCTTCCAGTTCCATAATCTTCAGCCCCTCAAAGAGTTCTTTCTTGCCTTCGAAGTAGCATTGCAAGGTATCTATAAGCAGAGACTTACCGAAACGACGAGGACGGCTCAGATAATTGTATAAATCACCTGAGTGAGTAAGTTGCCATACCAAGTCGGTCTTGTCAACATATAAGTAGCCTTCCTTGCGGATAATGCTAAAGAATTGTATGCCTGCTGGCAATTTCCTTGTAATCATCTCTGCCATAGTCTTTCTGTTCTTTTATTCTTTTTGCAAAGATACATTTATTTTTCCATTTATTCAAGAATAATGAATGATAAATGCACGGTTTCGTTCTATAAAACAGAAAAATGCTGCAAGAACCGAGGCTCTTGCAGCATTTCTATAATGGGTTGTTTGCTATATGTCATTTATCCGAAGACCCTTCTAATGGCATTGCAACGAGTGGCAGGAGAACAGCGATTGTGTATCAGTATTTCTTTTTGCTATATTCGCTCGGAGTACACCCAAACTGCTTCTTGAAGCTGGTTGAAAAGTGGGAAAGGGTGTTGAAGCCTGTCATATAGGCTATTTCCGAGATGTTGTACTTGCCTTCCACGATGAGGGTGGCGGCACGATTGAGCTTGTAGGTCTTGAAGAAGATGCTTGGATTCTCTCCTGTGAGTCCCTTGACCTTGTAGTAGAGCTTTGTACGGGAGATGTGCATCAGTTTCGTTACCTTGTTGACATCCAATTCCGAGTTGGATAGTTCCTGCTCCATCATATGATAGAGTTCGTCCATGAAGAGTTTGTCTTGTGGCGACAGCACTTCTTCCACGTTCTTGTCTGTCTCCGTGGCGTTGGTTAGGATGGTCTTGGTCTTCTCACGGTTGGTGAGTTGCGAGTTGATCATTGCCAGAAGAACCTTGGGGGTGAATGGTTTGGTAACGTAGGCATCTGCTCCACTGTTCAGACCCTCCACTTGGCTTTCGGCGGTGGTCTTTGCCGTTACCAGGATGACTGGGATATGGCAGAGTTGGATGTCTTGCTTGATTTCCTTGCAGAGATCATAGCCGTTCATTCCCGGCATCACCACATCGCTGAGGATGAGGCTAGGTTCTTCCTCCCTTGTCGCCTTCAAGGCACTCTCGGCATCGAAACGATAGATGATGTGATAGGATGATGCCAGGAGGGTACGAAGATAATGCACCACTTCGGTGTCGTCATCTACGATGAGTATTTTCGGACGGTTGTCTGTACTGTTATCTTGACTTACCTTGTCTGCCACTTTCTGACTGTCGTGCAGTGGAAAAGCCATCTTCTGGTCTTGCTCCAAAAGGGCTTTCTCGTCGGCGGCATAGAGGCTCTCATTGGTAGGCAGGGTAACGGTGAAGATGGCTCCCTGGCAGTCCTTGCGATTGCCCGCCTTTAAATTGCCATGGTGAAGGACGGCCAGGCTGCGGGCATAGTAGAGTCCGATGCCAGTACCCCAGTTGATGGTGCCTGTGGACTGGTTGTTCAACTGATAATATCGCTTGAAGATATTCTCCACCTCATTCTCTGGGATTCCCTTGCCTGTATCAGCCACCGTGATGGTGATAATCTGTTCTCCCTTGTTAGTGGTACCGGTGTCGAAAGATACATCTATCTTACCGCCACGAGGGGTAAACTTCATGGCGTTGGACATCAGGTTGTTGATAATCTTTTCCAGTTTGTCGGAATCCAGAAGCATCAGGTAGGAACCTTCTAGTCCGTGACAGTTCAAGGTGATACCTTTCTCCTCGGTATTCACGATGAAGAGGTCTATGATGCGTTTCATCTCGGTGATAATGTCGGTTTGCTTGACGTGCAAGCGGAGCGTGTCGTTCTCCAACTTGTTGAAGTCGAGCAACTGGTTGACAAGTCTCAGCATTCTATCTACGCTTCGGTTGATGATGTTCAATAGCAACTTGTCGTGCTTGTTGATGCTTTCACTTTCGCAGAGTTGTTCCACTGGTCCCGAAATCATGGTGAGTGGTGTTCGGAACTCATGCGAGATGTTAGCGAAGAAACTCATGTTCATCTTGTTGATGCGCTGTTCTTGCTCCTTCTCATCCTTAGCCTTTTGAGTCATGTTCTTCTCGATGCTGATGCGCATCTTCTGCCGGTAGATCACGAAGCCGACGCATCCCATTATAATAAGGTATAGGCACCAAGCCCACCAAGAGTTCCAAGGCTCAGGGGAGATGCTTACCTGTATGCTTTTTTCGGCGATGGTATTGTTGGAGTCTTTGCCTACCATCTTGACCTTGAAGGTGTAGTTGCCAGCAGGAAGATTAGAGTAGTACGCCTCGTTGTTATTGCCTGCATCAATCCATGTATTGTCGAAACCTGCCATTTGGTAGAAGTAATGGATGTGCTTGTAGTCGCTATAGTCGATGGCAGAAAAGGCAATGCTAAAGCTGTTTTGTTTGTAGCTTAGGTGGATATGGGGTGATTCTTCCATACTCTCCTCGATACATCCATTCTTGCCAGGAAGCATAATCTCATTATGGACCTTGAGTGTTTCGAAAAGCAGACTTATCTGTTGGTTCGTGTTTACGTTTTGTGGATTGAAGATGGTGAGTCCTTGAGTGCCGCCGAAGATGAGTGTTCCATCTGATAGCTTGCACGATGCCCTATCGTAGAATTGGAAGCCTTTCACACCGTCAGCCTCGTTGTAGGTGGTTACCTTTTCTGTTTTTCCATCTATCTTGTTGAGTCCATACTGCGTACTGACCCAAATGTTTCCATCTCGATCTTCCTCGATACTTGAAATGTCGGAGCAGGAGATTCCTGCTATGGTGGTCAGCTTGTGGCTCTTTGCGTC
Organism: Segatella copri; assembly: GCF_009495355.1. Taxonomy (GTDB): domain Bacteria; phylum Bacteroidota; class Bacteroidia; order Bacteroidales; family Bacteroidaceae; genus Prevotella. The sequence continues at coordinate 15,481 of NZ_VZAD01000008.1, read as the reverse complement.
ATACTTCAAGAGTCCGTTGGTAACTGTACCCAACCAGATGTTGCCCTTGCGGTCTTGATAGTTCTTGGTTGGGATATACACACTTCGCTTGATGCACTTCTTCCAGTCTTCCGGATTCACTTTAAACTCTTGGATGTCGAAGTTGTCTCCATTCATTTCGAGGATGGGTTTGTAGAAGGCAGATATGAGCATGTTGCCATTCTGCAAGTGCATGATGCAGGGAATGAAGCACAAAGTGATAGGGAAGAGTTGTTTTTTGGTCATCTCTCCACTTTGTGCTGAAATGCAGTAGATGTTGACGGATGCCGTGGATACCCAGATGTTACCCTTTGCATCTTGGCAGATGTCTATAGGCATGAAGCAAGGGTAGGAGGCTACCTTGTTGAGATGGTTGCCATCGTATTGGTACTTTGCCACATGGTCGCCATTGGCTAGCCATAGATGATTGCTGCTATCCACAAAGATGTTGATGATGGCATTCTTCTTGTTGCCGTTGCTGTAGGAAACCATCGGTATGTCCTTGAGTTGCTGGGTTTGCAAGTCATACATATAGAGTCCGTTCTTCTTGGTAGAAATCCAGAGGTGGTGATTCCTGTCGGCGGCTACGGAGAGTACGGGCTGTTTGCCGATGGCACGTTGAAGGGCAGGCATGCTGTTAAACATATCCTTGTATCTATAGATGGTTTTTACGCCATCGTCTTCAGACCCGAGCCAAAGGTTGCCTTTGGTATCGGTTAACATCTTGTTGACTTGCATATCAGGCACTTCGAATGGAAAATTCTTGTCGCTTTGTGGCAGGATGGTTCCCTTCTGGGCATTGAAATAGAATAATCCGTGCTTGGTGGTGCTGAGCAGAAGATTGCCTTTTGCACCATACGGATGGATGCAGTTGACCATGTCGTTGGGGAATTGCAAGTCTTGCAAGGCTGCAGGGAGATGTTGCCATTTTCGGGTGTCCGTATCAAAGAGCTGCATTCCATTGTAGCCAGAGAGGTAGAGCTGATGCCCATCGAGGAGAAAAGAGGTGATGGGATAACTCTGTACAGGGCTTTTGGCGATAAGTTTGAGGTCTTTGGTGCGATACCCCTTGACAGAGTAAGAGGTAACAATCCACATCACATCTTTTCGGTCTATATGACAAGAGATATGAAAGCAGTTCTTCTCCAGCATTTTGGAGAGCTTGATGATGGCTGTGTTGGTATTTTCGTCATATTGATATATGTCTGTTATCGTGAGGAAGAAGATTCTTCCCTCCTTGTCTTCTAGGATTTTTTCGATGTTCTTGTTAGTGCCATTGATACTTATTCGTTTGAAATTGCCATTGGTCTGGTATAGGCATACGCCGTTGACGGTGGCTACCCAGAGTCGGTTGTGGGAGTCACGATAAATGTGGGAAATATGGTTGTCGGGCAATCCCAGTGAATCGTCCACGCAGTAGTATTGGTGATACTGGTTGCCATCATACTTGTTGAGACCACGGAAGGTACCTATCCAGATTTGTCCGTATTTGTCTTCGCAGATGCTCATCACCTTTTGGTTGGAGATATGATCAGACAGGACGAGGTTCTTCTCGGGTGAAGAGATTACTGGGGGGGTGTTTTTTCTTTCCTGGCAAGCAGTCAGGAGAAGGGTTGCCAAGAGAATGAGTGCGTTATAAAATACCTTTGTTCGTTTCATAATCGATGGTTTTGTTAATTATTGCAAAAGTACTATAAAACCTTGATATATACAAGGATTATAAGACTTTTTAAACAAAAAGGCAAGTTTTTGAACATATAGGAAACCCCATTTTGAACAAAAACGTAACACAAGAAAACATTTTAGAAAAAGCCTTGGGAGAAAAGTTCGTACCTTTGCAGCGCAAAATAAAACATAGAATATTTAATCTATTAACTTTATTAACTCGCAAACCTTATGAGTATCAAACATGATTATGGAAGGTTACTAACCTTCATCGTATTATTGATTGTTTCCAGTTCTACAGCTATAGCACAAGAACTGATGAAAGTGACGGGTCTGGTTGTTGACCAGAATGCTGAGCCATTGATTGGCGTTACTGTCAAAGTAAAAGACGACGCCAAAAGCGGCACTGTCACAGGATTGGATGGAGACTTCTCCATCATGGTACAAAAGGGGAAAACCTTGGTTTTCTCTTATCTCGGTTATAAGACTAAAGAGGTGCCTGCCATCACCTCTAAGTTGAAAATCAACATGAAGGAAGACAACAAAATGCTCGACGATGTTGTCGTTGTTGGATATGGTGTACAGAAAAAGAGTTCTGTAACTGGTGCCATCTCTCAGGTAAAGAAAGAGGATATGGAGAATCGTACCATCACCAATGCCAAGTCTGCTCTTCAGGGTAAGACCGCAGGTGTACAGATTGTCTCTTCTTCTGCTCGTCCGGGTGCATCACCAACCATTCGTATCCGTGGTTTCTCTTCCAATGGTTCTTCCGATCCTCTCTATGTAGTAGATGGTGTGCGCCTAGGCGATATTAGTGGTATCGATCCTAATGACATAGCATCTATGGAAGTGTTGAAGGATGCCGCTTCTGCTGCCATATATGGTGCAGAGGCTGGTAATGGCGTGGTTCTCATTACTACGAAGAAGGGTTCTGTGGGTAGTGGAAAGATAACATATGATTTCCAATATGCCATCGAATCGCTTGCTAAAAAGCCTAAGTTGCTCAATGCCGAAGAATATATCCAATATATGAAAGAAGGTAAGACCTTTACCGAGGATTATCTCTTGAAGAATTGGGATGGAACAACCAATACCTCTTGGGTAGATGCCATCTATGGCAAGGGTAAGATGCAGAAGCACAACCTGAGCTTTACGGGTGGTAACCAAAATGGCAACTACTATCTTTCGCTTACTTATCTTGACAATGATGGTATGGTAAGAGGTAATAATGATCTCTATCGTCGTCTCACCGCTACCATCAATGCTGAATATCAGATCAAGCCATGGTTGAAGGTGGGCACTACTAACCAGATTGAAAAATATAACGTTCGTTCTGTTTCTGAGGGTTCTGAGTATGGTTCTATGATGGCAGCTGTGCTTTCTATGGATCCATTGACCCCTGTTGCATACGAGGGTGGAAACTTGCCTGCTCATGTTGCTAGTGCCTTGGCAAGCGGAAAGCATCTCTTGACCAATGGGGCTGGTAACTACTATGGTGTGTCTGCTTTCTATGCAGGTGAGCAATACAACCCATTCATCATGCGTGACAACAATGTAAGTCGCGACAGTGGATTCAATGTGAATGGTTCCATTTATGCAGATTTCAAGCCTATCAAGGATCTTGTGATTACTTCTCGCCTTGGTTACCGTTTGTCGGGTACTCGCAGTTCTTCCACTTCACTTCCTTACTATGGAAATGCAACGCAAAGCCGTAATTATGTAGATCAGAGTGCAACTTCTTCTACCTCTATCTATTATCAATGGGAAAACTTTGCCAACTATATGAAGAAGTTTGGTGACCATACCGTGAATGCCATGGTTGGTATTTCTTTCCAGGAATCTACCTACGATTACGTGCAGGGTGGTTTGCAGGCTAATGGTGAAGACGCTGTCAAGAAAAACAATCCATTGTTCTACTATCTGAATTTCGCATCCGCTTCTGCTACCAAGTCTGTAGGTGGTGAGAAAACTCGCTCAGCTAAGTATTCTTACTTTGGTCGTTTGAGTTACGATTATAAAAATCGTTATTATCTGCAGGCTTCCCTCCGTGCAGATGCTGCCGACTTATCTAAGCTTCCAGCTACCAATCGTTGGGGATATTTCCCAGCTGTGTCTGGAGGTTGGACCATTTCAGAGGAAAAGTTCTTCGAGCCTTTAAGAGATGTTGTGGCTAGTTTGAAATTGCGTGCCAGCTGGGGCCAGAATGGTAGCTTGGCTGCCTTGAGTGGCTATGCCTACAGCACCGATATGGCGCAGGGTAGCATTTATCCGTTAGTTCCTGGTAATAATTATACAACGTCTGTTAGTCCATCTAGTATGGGTAACGATAAACTGAAGTGGGAAACATCAGAGCAGACCGACTTCGGTATTGATGCGCTCCTCTTTGCTGGCAGAATGAACTTCAGCATGGACTATTTCGTGAAGAAGACCAAGGACTTGCTCGTGAGTGGTACCACTCCATCTTTGGTTATCGGCGGCACCACATCTCCTATCAATGCTGGTAACGTAAGCAACAAGGGATTCGAGTTTGAACTTGGTTGGAGAGACAACATCGGTGATTTCAGCTATAGTGTACGTGGCAACCTCGCTACCTTGAAGAACGAGGTTACTTATCTCGACCCATCTTTGACTCGTTTGCAGGGTACTACCTTTATGAATGTGCCTCTCACATACTTCGAGAAGGGCTATCCTGTGTATTACTTCCGTGGCTATCAGTTTACAGGTATAGACCCAAAGACGGGCGATCCAACTTTTGCCGACCTGAACGATAGTGGTGATTTGACCGATGATGACAAGATGGACTTGGGTAGTGCCATTCCAGACTTCACCTATGGTATCACCTTGACCGCAGCTTACAAAGGTTTCGACTTGGCAGTATTTGGTTCTGGTGCATCAGGCAACAAGATATTCAACTGTATCAACCGTACCGACTTCCCTATGGTCAACAAGATGAAGGAACTCTTCTATGACGATCGTTGGACGGAGAGCAATCCTAATGGTAGCAAGCCACGTGCTGGTGCCAACAATATGGACAAGTATGCTACATCCAGCGCAATGGTATATGATGGATCTTATTTCAAGATTAAGCAGATTCAGTTGGGTTACAGTTTACCGAAGACTCTCCTCAAGAAGGTAGCAATCAGTAACTTGCGCCTCTATGTGTCTCTCGATGACTTCTTCACCATCACCAAGTACCCAGGCTTCGACCCTGAGGTTTCTACCAATGATGTAGTGGGTATGGGTATCGACAAAGGCGGTTATCCAACCTCAAAGAAGGTAGTAATGGGCTTCAACTTGGAGTTCTAAAGTCTGGAGGTTCATATAACTAACACTATACATATTCTATATATATAATAACATTAAGAAATTATGAAAAAGAATATCATATATAGTCTGCTTCTCGTTGTGGCAGTGTTATTTGCCGGTTGTGAAGACAGACTCGATATAGCAAAGCATGGCAATATGGGTGGTCAGGATGATTTCTACAAGACCAATGAGCAGACCGAGCAGGCAGTGGCTGCCATGTATAGCCGTGTGAAGGGATTGTATTTTACTTGGTTCTTTACCAAGAATATGCTTTCGGATGATGCTTGGTGTGGCGGTGGTAATCGCGGCGACAACAACTCATACGAGCAGTTGAACGAATTTACCTTCGATTCCAGCAACAGTAATGTCGAGGGCTTATTCTCGGGGCTCTATGGTGTCATCTATCAGTCAAACCTCATCATTGAGAAGGTGGCTGATGATACGGAAGTCAAGAAACGTGCCATCGCAGAGGCAAAGTTCTTCCGTGCTTGGGCAAACTTCGAACTTGTCACTTTGTGGGGTACAGCTCCTCTCGTAGATCATTTGTTGGAACCTGGTGAATATCGCCAAGGCAACAGCACACCTGAGGCTCTTTGGGCAGCTGTAGAGTCAGACCTAAATGATGCCATCGGCATGAATGCCTTGCCTTCCAAGAAGAACAAGGACGATCAGGTGACGGGTATGCGTGTTACCCAGGAAGTGGCAAAGGCTTATCTGGGCAAGGCTTATCTCTTCCAGAAAAAGTATCAGGAGGCTGCAATCGTACTCAATGAGGTGGTGGATTCCAAGAAGTACGACCTCTTCCGTGGCGACTATGACATGCAGTTTCATGCTGTCAACAACAACAACTGTGAGTCTATGCTCGAATTGCAGTGGCGTAACGACCAGGAGCAGGCTTGGAATCAGTTTGATATGACCTTCCTGATGCAAGGATGGCGTACCGGCAATATGACGCTCGAAGGCAAGGCTGCTAACGAAGTGGCACAGGGAACCTACGGTTTCTTGAATCCTCGCAAGTCTCTCTATGAAGCATTTGTAAAAGCAGAGGGCGAGAATGGATATCGTTTGCAGAAGACCCTGCTCAACAGTGATCAGATGACAGCATACGGTGTGAAGTTGAATCCTGGTCAGAACATCTATGGATGTGAAGGCTACCTCTTCTTCAAGAACCGCGTATTGAAGAGTGACAACATCATGGATGCCTCCTACTTCCAGGGATTACAATATACCGACCGAAAGATTATGCGTTATGCCGAAGTTCTCCTCCTGGCTGCCGAGGCAAACCTGGAGGCTGGCAACACAGACATAGCGCTGAAAGATATCAATGAGATTCGTGAACGTGCCAAGGAGACTCCTTTGCTCAGCGTTACCTTGGACGACATCAAGACGGAGAAGCGCTTGGAACTCTGTCTGGAAAGTACCCGATTCCAGGACTTGGTACGTTGGGGTGATGCCAAGAAAGCCTTGGCTTCACAGGGTAAGGAAATTCCTAACTACTCTTCCAAGGGCGTAAGTTGGGATTTCTCCAATTCTACTTTCGGATTCCAAGACAAGCACATGTTGCTTCCTATTCCTTTGAAGGAAAGAGAATTGAATCCTAATATCCAGCAGAATACGGGATGGTAATCTTCTAATTAACTGATATTTAAATGATATTGATATGAAAAAATATATAGGTTCAATATTTAGTCTGTTTATTGCAGGGCTGTGTTTCACAGCCTGCGATAACGATGCTCTTGATGGTATGCAGGGAGTATATGCAGATATGCAGAATTATACATCGCAAGAGGCTACCGTGCAGCCTACCACTAAGTTGGGAAAAGGTATCAAGGCGCTCAATGTAGATATAAAAGATGTAAAGGGAACTGCCATTCAGATTAGTTTTGGTAGTACCGAGTGGATTCTTCCCGCTGCCTCTTATACCGTAGCTGAGACCGTGGCTAACAAAACCTGTGTGGTCAAGGTGAATGGTGAGGCAATGAAGAGTGGCGACATCGACGTATCTCTTATCGGGGGCAAGTATTACTTGAACGGTTTGTTTGCCAATGCCGCCGGTCAGCGAGTGAAGTTGAATTATGTAGGAGAGCTTTCCTTCGTTGTGGGACAGGATGACCCAGAAGCATCGGGCTATACTCTTACTATCGCTCCAACTCAGATTTTCGATTGGTCAACAGGTGCTCCTGTCGTGAATCCTAATGCTACCAAGTATATCATCTCTATCAACAATCCGGCAGGTCAGCCTGCTGCTCATCTGGAAGCAGTGAATGCCAATCAGCTCGGTCATACAGACTTGGCTGGTGAATATACCATTCAAGAGAATGCTTCAGAGCCTTGGTTGATGGGCAATGGTTATTTTTACCCTCAATACAATGCCGTGGGTGGTAGTTACTTCGTGGATGAGGCTGGTGTCGCACAATACATCACGGCTGGTAAGATCATCATTTCTACCGTTAAGGATGCAGAGGGACAGGACTTATTCTCATTCGAGGGAGCTGACCTTGCTACCCAGAGTGGTGCAGATGGATCGGCTGGCAAGGGATCGTTTAAGATTAAGTTTGCTGCCATCGCCAAGTAATAAATTAAAAAATAAAACGTTATATTCAATGAAAAGATTTTCGATATTAGCAATTACATTGTGTGCTATTTGTGGTTCTGCCTTCGGACAGCAAGCCTTGTTCGGGGGACAGATGCCTCTCTCTCCTGAGATTCATGCAGACAAGACCGTTACTTTCCGCTGCATGGCACCAGGGGCTCAAAAAGTACAGATAACAGGTGACTTCTTGCCAACCAAGAAAATAGATACCCCGATGGGTAAGTATGATATGCCTGGAGTAGCCGATTTGAAGAAGGATGAGAAGGGGGTATGGTCTTTTACAACCACTGCTCCTTTGGCACCAGAGCTTTATAGCTATACAATGATGGTGGATGGCGCCAGTGTTACCGACCATCTCAACGTCTATACCGTGCGTGACATCGCCAACGTTTCCAACTATTTCTTGGTAGGCGGAGGAAAGGCTGATCTCTACAAGGTCAACAAGGTAGCGCATGGAACCGTATCAAAGGTCTGGTATGATGATGCCAAAGCTGGTCTTACTCGCCGTATGACAGTATATACTCCTGCAGGTTACGAGACCAGCAAGCAGAAATATCCTGTGCTTTATCTCTTGCATGGCATCGGTGGCGACGAGGAAGCGTGGATGGATTTGGGACGTGCTTCGCAAATTCTCGATAACCTCATTGCGCAAGGCAAGGCGAAGCCAATGATCGTCGTCATGACCAATGGCAATATCTCTCAGGAGGCAGCTCCAGGACAGACATCGGATAATCTGATAGTCCCTGCATTGGGATTGCCTAAGACCATGGAGGGATCTTTCGAGGCATCTTTCCCTGAGGTAGTGAAGTTCATGGATAGTCGCTATCGTACCATCGCCAATACTCAAGGTCGTGCCATAGCAGGTCTTTCGATGGGTGGTTTCCACTCGTTCTATATTTCTATCAACAATCCTAAGACCTTTGGTTATGTAGGTTTGTTCTCCGCAGCCATCGGCAAGGAGCAGAGGAGCGGTGGTGCCAATGAGTATATCTACGACAATGTGGATGATAAGTTGGCTAACCTCTTTGCTGCCAAGCCAAAGCTCTTCTGGATAGGCATAGGTAATTCCGATTTCCTCTACAAGGACAACACCGCTTTGCGAGAGAAACTGGATAGCAAGGGATACAAATATACCTATATGGAAACTGACGGGGGACATATTTGGCGAAATTGGAGAATCTATCTCGCCGAATTTGTTCAGAAAATATTCTAATAATTAGCAGGAAGGTCTTCTAAATCTTAGGAGACCTTCTATAGAATGAGACTAACAATAATCAAAAAATTGATAACAATGAAGAAAATTACATTCTTGGCAACTGCCTTGCTGATGAGTCTTGGCAGTTTTGCCCAACAGGCATTGTTTGACAATGTTCCTGTTATCTCACCTGAGGTGAACGCCAACCATACCGTAACTTTCCGCTTGAAGGCTCCTAATGCCCAAAAGGTGCAGGTTACTGGTGATTTCCTGGCACCGAAAACCATTGATACACCAATGGGAAAGTATGATGCTCCTGGAGTAGCTGATATGACAAAAGATGAAAAGGGTGTTTGGACTTTTACCAGCCAAATGCTTTCACCTGAGTTGTATTCTTACAATCTCCTTTTGGATGGAGTGAAGATCGTTGACCCAGGAAGCGTGTATATCACTCGTGATATTACCTCAGAAACCAATATATTCATTCTTTCAGACAAGAAAGGTGATTGTGGTGATCTCTATACCGTTAACGAAGTACCTCACGGAAATGTGTCTAAGGTTTGGTATGATAGTCCTACGCTCAAGATGCAGCGCCGTATGACGGTCTATACTCCAGCAGGTTATGACAAAGGCAAGGATTATCCTGTACTCTATCTGCTCCATGGCGCAGGTGGCGACGAGGATGCCTGGACTACTTTAGGACGTGCACAGCATATTCTTGATAATTTGATTGCCACAGGTAAGGCTAAGCCTATGGTCGTGGTGATGACCAATGGCAATCCTAATTGCCAGGCTGCTCCAGGTGAGTGGTCGGCAGGTCAATATATTCCTTCTTTCTATGGCTATCAAGGTGCCAAGCCAGCTGCCACCATGGATGAGAGCTTCCCTGATGTGATGAATTATGTGGAGAGCCACTATAAGGTTGCTAAAGACAAGGCTCATCGTGCCATCTGTGGACTCTCTATGGGCGGTGGTCATTCTTTTGATATCTCTCGTCGTTTCCCTACCAAGTTTGATTACATCGGACTCTTCTCTGCAGGTTTGCATGTGGGTACTACTGGCGATTTCCGTAGTGACTTCTACAAGCAGTTGCAGGGTAATGAGGAGGCTAAGAAACAGTTGGCTACTCTGTTTAAGAACAAGCCAAAGTTGTATTGGATTGGTATGGGCAAGACCGATTTCCTCTATAAGAGCAGTGCAGACTTGCGTCGCTACTTCGATGAGAAGGGGTATAAATATACCTATTTGGAAACGGAGGGTGGACACATCTGGCGTAATTGGCGTGTGTATCTTACAGAGTTCGCACAGAAGATTTTCAAATGATAAAATCAGTTTTTCAAGTAATAGTTTAATAAAATAAGGTATAGACAATGATAAAACAATTATTAGTTTCTTCATGTGTGCTTTTTTCTGCGACTTTCGTAGTGCAAGCACAGAACCCAAAGTTGGGTGTGTCTCCTATCCAGGATGTCATCAATGCGATGACCCTCGATGAGAAGATTCAGTTGGTGGTAGGTTCTACGGGTAAGTATGAGAGCCAGATGGAGGCTACCATTGGTAACCAAGGTCAGTTGGTACAGGGTGCCGCAGGTCAGGTGAATGGTATTGAGCGTCTGGGCATTCCTGCTACGGTTGTAGCCGATGGTCCTGCAGGTCTTCGCATCGACCCTAAACGCAAGGATACCGACAAGACATTCTACTGTACCCACTTCCCTGTGGCTACTGTGATGAGCTCTACCTGGAACAAAGACTTGGTGTATTCCGTAGGTACCTCTATGGGAGATGAGGTGAAGCATTATGGCGTAGATGTCTTGTTGGCACCTGCTACCAATATTATGCGTAATCCTCTTTGTGGCCGTAACTTTGAGTATTATTCAGAAGATCCATTGTTGGCTGGTACCATTTGTGCAGCTATGGTGAATGGTATCGAGAGCAACGGTGTAGGTACTTCGTTGAAGCACTTCGCACTGAATAACCAGGAGACCAATCGTACTCGTAATAATGTTATCGGTAATCCACGTACTTTCCGTGAGATTTACTTGAAACCTTTCGAAATCGTTGTCAAGGAAGCTCAGCCTTGGACGGTGATGACTTCTTACAATCTCATCAATGGTACGATGTCTAGCGAGCGTTGTGACTTGATAACAGAGATTCTACGCCATGAGTGGGGATTCAAGGGTATGGTGATGACTGACTGGTTTGGTGGTCTTAGCGCAGCTGCCCAGATGGAAGCGGGTAACGACCTGTTGATGCCAGGTAAGGCAGACCAGGTGAAGGAGATTCGCAAGGCTGTGCTCAATGGTCGCCTGTCGATGGAAATCCTCGACCGCAATGTACGCCATATCTTGGAGTATATCATGCAGACTCCTCGTTTCAAGCAGTATGTTGCCGACAACAATCCTGATTTGAAGGGACATGCTTTGGTGGCTCGCAATGCCGCTACCGAGGGAATGGTGTTGTTAAAGAACAACAAGAATGTATTGCCACTCGTTCAGAAGATTAAGAACATAGCCCTCTTCGGTAATACTTCTTATGATTTCATAGCTGGTGGTACTGGTTCTGGCAATGTTAACCATGCTTATGTGGTTAGCTTGTTGGATGGTTTGAAGAATGCTGGCTATCAGGTGGATGGCGACATCCAGAAGTCATATATAGAGTATGCTCCAAAGGCAAAGGCAAACTTGCCAAAGCCAAAGAATCCTTTGGAGGCTTTCTTGCCTGGTCACTTCATCCCTGAGATGAGCCTTGCAGAATTGAATATGTCTGCTGCTGTCAAAAACAACGATATGGCAATCATCACTATTGGTAAGTCGTCTGGTGAGTTCTTGGATCGCAAGATTTCTGATAGCTTCAATCTCACAAAGGAGGAGAAGGATATGATTTCTGGCGTTTGCAACGCTTTCCATAAGGCTGGTAAGAAGGTGGTTGTCATCTTGAATGTTTGTGGCGTTGTTGAGACCAAGAGTTGGATTGGTGGTCCTGATGCTGTATTGTTGTCTTGGCTGCCTGGTCAGGAGGGTGGTAACTGTGTTGCTGACATCTTGTCGGGTAAGGAGAATCCTTCTGGTCGTCTTCCTATGACATGGCCTGTAAGTTATAACGACGTTCCTTCTAAGGCTGATTTCCCTAACCCTGAGACTGTCAAGGTTGACGATGTGCTTGGTATGTTTATGGGCAAAGGTATCGGTAGCAAGGGTAACGTGAAGAATGTGGATTACACCGAGTATAATGATGGTGTTTATGTAGGTTATCGTTATTACCAGACTAAGAATGTGCCTGTATCTTTTCCTTTTGGTTATGGTATGAGCTATACTACCTTTAAGTATGGCAAACCTGTGGTAACGAAGGATGCGCAGGGCAATATCAAGGTCCTGGTGACTGTGAAGAATGCTGGTAAGGTAGCTGGTAAGGAAGTTGTTCAGGTATATGTGGCAGCTCCTGGCAAGGATATGGATAAACCAGCCAAGGAACTCCGTGGTTTCGCCAAGACTAAGAAATTGCAGCCTGGTGAGTCGGAGACAGTTACTATCGATATCCCATACAAGAACCTGGCTTCTTTCAATGAGGTTGATAGTCAGTGGCAGGTTGAGGCTGGTGATTACAAGGTGATGGTGGCAAAGAATGCTGCCGACACCAAGCCACTCACAGTTATCGTCAATGAGAAGGCTAAGGTAACTTCCAAGGTACGCCCTTGCTTGTTGCCTGAAGTGAAATAAGAGCTTGTCCCCACGTATGAAAGTAAGGAAATATTGTATTTCCTGTATGTATGGGGCGTAAAAACAAACAAGAAAAGCTGCATAGGTTTTACTCCTATGCAGCTTTTTTATTACACCTAATATAATAAGGTGTCTCTTTTTTATTGGTTGTGATATGTACCTCTTGTCCGAAAAAGACAAGAAAGTTTACTTCTTTCCTGCTATTAAACCCTTGATGACCGCGTTGGTAAATCCATTCTGTTCCATGGTGTTGAGGCCCTTGATGGTACAACCGCCAGGAGTGGTAACCTTGTCGATGGCAGCCTCGGGGTGCTCGCCTGTTTCTTGAAGTAGCTCTACGGCACCTTTTACGGTTTGGAGTACAATCTTTTGGGCATCCTTTGCCTTGAATCCCATCTCTACGCCGCCTTCCACATTGGCTCTTACATAACGCATGGCGTAGGCGATGGCACACGACATGGCTGTGGCAGCAGGGAAGAGACGTTCTTCCATGATGAGGCTTTCGCCCAATTCATCGAATATATCTGTAATCTGCTGGATTTCTGTGGCAGATGCATCTATAGGAGTGATGAAGGTCATCGACTGCTTGTAGGCGATGGCGATGTTTGGCATCACGAGGAAGAAGGTTGGAGTGATACCATCTTTGTCTAACCACTCTTTGATGTTGGCTGATGGCACACCAGCAGCAACTACTACGAGTTTCTGACTCTTGTAGTCAAGTGCATCCTTGATGCCCTTCAATGTCTTCTCTACACACCATGGTTTAACTACCACCCATACGATGTCTGCGCCGTGGCAAGCCAACTGGTTGTCGAGTGTAACGCTGGCACCCTTGCTTGCAAAATGGTCCAATACGGGTTGGTTATGGTCAGATACTGTAATATCTGATGGAATGAACTTCTCGCTTTGCAAGAGTCCTTCTGCCATGGCACCACCCATGGCTCCTGCTCCGATGATTGCTATTTTCATTGTCTTCTTATAGTTAAAATGCAATTATAGTGCAAAGATACTATTTTTATCAGAAAAAGAGCAGTTTATTGGCGATTTTTTAAGAAAGTACGGTTGTTTACTTACGATATTTTAAGAAATTCGTTAGTTTGCTCCCATTCTGGAAGTCTCATCTTCACCTTATAAAACCTGGGAATCCCCAACTATTTCAGTAACTTTTCCCCGAAATCTCTTGCTGATATGAAAATTAAACCGTAATTTTGCGGAAAAGTTCATATAACGACAGATTAGGAATTATGGTAGAGATAAACGATAGACGATTGCCAGTAGGCATCCAGTCCTTTGAGGAAATCAGAAAGCAAGGATGCCTGTATGTTGACAAGACAGATATTATCTGGCAACTTGCCAACAGGGGGAAAAAGTATAATTACCTGAGCCGCCCACGCCGCTTTGGTAAATCAGTGCTGGTCGATACGCTTGAAACCTACTTCATGGGTAAGAAGGAACTCTTCGAGGGCTTGAAGATTATGCAGCTGGAGACGGAATGGGTGAAGCGTCCTGTCATCAGACTGGATATGAGCCAGGCTGGCGCAGAACCGGAAAGTGTACGAAGCTATCTGGATGATGTTTTCAATACTCTTGAAACGGAGTACAGAATTGTTGTGCGCCAAGATAGTTCTCTTGCCGTAAGATTTAAGAATATCATTGAAACTACTTATAACAAAACAGGTTTACAGGTAGCCATTCTCATCGACGAATACGATTCTCCATTGCAGCATTCCTGGAAAACTCCTCACCACGAAGCATGTACCGCTATTTATAGAGAAGTATTTGCCGTATTAAAATCTCAGGATAAATACGAGAAGTTTGTCTTCATCACCGGCATCACCAAGTTTACGCAAATCTCTCTCTTCTCAGTGCTCAACAATCTGAGCAACATCAGCTTTGAGCCGGAATATGCTGCCATCTGTGGTATTACGAAAGAAGAGGTGCTGTGCGATTTTAAGCCGGAAATCAATAAATTGGCATCAAAGAACAGTTGGACTTTCGATGAGACCATAGCACAGTTGACAGCTTATTACGATGGCTATCATTTCTGTTATGAGAATATGGTGGATATATTCAATCCCTTCAGTCTTATCAACGCCCTTGCTGATTCCAAGCTGAGGAACTACTGGGCTTCGTCGGGCGCAACTTCATTGCTGCCTAAGTTTGTGAATGATTTGGAGATTCGGTTAAAGGATTTTGATCATTGTACCTTGTTAAGCACCATCATCGAGACTTCTGATGTCACAGGCGGAGGAGCTGAACTATTCCTCTATCAGTCTGGTTATCTTACCATTAAGGATTACCAGATGGGAGTTTATATTTTAGGATTTCCTAATTATGAGGTAAGGCAAGCACTTTATGAAACGGTGTTACCGGCACTTACGCTGCGAAGCAATGGTGATATCCAATCTACCCAGTCTGGTCTGTTTCTTGCTCTTCAGCTTGGCAATCTTCCTGAAGCTATGAAATGCCTGAAGGCGCTCATTGCGGATGTGCCCTACAGCAACAAGAAGCTTGCCAGCATGAATATGGAGGAGCGCTACCGCCTGATTCTGAGCACCATCTTTAATGCCATCGGCTGCCGTGTGGAAGTAGAAAAGATGATTGCTACGGGCAGAATTGATATGGTGGTAGAAACCACCAACTTCATCTATGTGCTGGAGCTGAAACTGAGCAACAACGGCGGCGTGGATGCTGCCACGGAGCAGATGAAAGCCAAGCAGTATGCCGAACCTTTCAAGGCTGATAAGCGCAAAGTGATTGCTCTTGCCATAGAACTGGATGATATGGGAAAGGGACTGGTTGATTGGAAGGAAGTATAATATGAAAGAGGTATTGAAAATAATTGCCTGCGCATAAATGTTTTTTGCGGGAAAAAGTATCATAGTATCATTATTTAGTACGATATCCTTATAAACATCTGATATACTGCACAATACAAGAATGATACTTTTTCGTTTATTTTACAAGAAGTATCATAGAAGTATCATA
>NZ_VZAD01000069.1 GCF_009495355.1 Segatella copri | reverse complement strand
AAAGTTCAAAAATATGCTCTGCACTTAAAATTGGGTACCTTTTTCAGTGCCTTCCAAAGCTTACATCCCTCATTCTAATTTGACAAATTTGAACCAAATGATATCTTATTATGAGGGCGAGGGGGATAAGAAAATGTTGCCTGAAATATATTACTTGGCAGGTTCTACCTATTTTGATTTACACGACTCACCACAAGCATTGGATTATTATCATAAGGTCTTGGATAACATTACAGCCGATGAATATTTGCGCCTGTGGGGAATTACACATGCGCAAATTGGTTATGTCATGCTTTATCAAGGCAATTATATGTCTGCAGTTCAACATTTTAAAGAGTCTTATTTCGTTGATTCTTTAAGAAATGATGTAGAGGGAATGATTTATGACTTGCGAGATTTGGGCTATTCTTATTCAAGTACAGAGAAATTGGATAGTGCGATTTTTTATAGCCATAGAGCTTTACAGCTTTCTTTGAAAATAAATAATTCAAAAATGGCAAATAATGCAATGTCAAGTTTGGTGGGAATTTATTTGGACTCTCGTTTTTGTAATGTTGATTCTGTAGCCAAATACATTTACCCTATGATTAATGATGTTGAGCCTGAAGATAGGAGCGGTGTGTATTGCGTTGCGATGAAATATTATATGTTGCGCAATATGCCTGATTCCGTCAATTACTACATAGAGAAAATAGAAAAGTATGGAGAGGTATATGCAAAATGTGATGCCTATCGTATAAAATTAGAAATGATGTTAGAACAAAAAGCAGACAAAAATAAGTTGAAAGTATGGCGTCAGTTTCTAAACTATAGTGATTCTATAGAAAAGATTACCAAAACAGAGGCTGTTTCCAAATGCCAGTCTCTTTATGATTATACACAAAGAGTAAAAGAAAATACAAGGTTGAAGAGTGAGAATGAGTATCATAAGCTTCTATTAATTATATTGGGATTATCTGCATTTCTACTGGTCATCTTGTTTTATGTGTATTATACGAAAAATAAATATGCCAAAGAAAAGCAGCAAAGGCAAATGGAAGAATTACAACATCTTTTGGATAAAAGCACATTGCAAGTTCTTAACAACAAAAAAGCATTGACACGAATAAAGGAGTCGGAAATATATGCGTTGTTTTTAGGGAAGATAAGAGCTGGACAAAATGTGACACAAGAAGAGTGGGATAAACTCGATAAGGCTGTTAATGATTATTTTATAGACTTTAAGTTGAAGCTTTATAGAATTTGTAAGCTATCTGATTTAGAATACCAAATATGCTTACTGTTAAAGATAGAACTTTCTTTGGCTGATATTGCAGTACTCGTTCATCGAGAACCATCTACAATAACTATGTCAAGAAAACGACTATATAAAAAGTTGTTTCAGAAAGAAGGAAAAGCAGAAGAATTGGATATGTTTATTCGTTCCGTCTAATGTGAAATATTTCACAACTATACAAGATAAAACTTGTAATGCTTTGTTTGCGAGGTAGTTATAAGTTGTGAAATATTTGTGAATATTTTTTTTAGGTGATAATTCTCGTTTTTTCATACTTTTGCACCATTATTTTTTTGCGTATGAAAAAAGTGAGTTTAATCTTTATGATGTGCATATTTGTATTAGGTATGCATGCTAAACAACAAGAAAAAGTCAATTTGGAGCTTGTTGTCACTTGTGAAAATAAACCTGGTAATTACCGAAAACGTCACAAGGCACCAAACGTAAGGCCTTTGCAGGTTTATTACGATGGCGGCTTTGTGTATTTTCAAAATGCTTATGTGGGGGCGTATGTTACATTCCTGGATGAATTTGGAAATGTTCTCGATGAAGAGACTATTTTTGCAAGCGAGTGTGATATTCCGCAACCTCAATTAGCCAAAGCTCTCCAAATTAGCTTTAGCGATATTGTATGGATCGGTTATTTTAATCAGTAGTATTAATAAATTATCAGATTGTTATGAAGAAATTATTATCACTTTTGATGGCAGTTTTTGCTGTTGTGTTGGTATCTTGTTCTGATACCGACGACTTACGGAGTAGTCAACCTCAGTCAGACAGAATCTATTTTGCGGACAAAAATGCTTTTGAAGCATATCTGGCTTCTCCGACATCTGTAGAGTTGGCTTTTCCAAGTGCTTCTGCCTCCAATGATGTTGTTGGGCAGTTCAAAGAATATACAGATGTAGGTAAGTTGTTGAATAAAGACTTGGAGTTTCAGGTAGGTGACACGATATATAAATATTGTGCTTCGGGTAATGGTGTATTTGAGATAGAGGCATCCAAGTATGATATGTTACGTTCTTTCTATGATAAGGATGCGGAGTTGATAGATAACTTGAGTAGTTTGAAAGAAGTCTCACCTTACAGATATCAGGTAACAGAAGGATTGATATTTGTGTATACAGGAGAGCCAATTATTGTTGTTCAAGATATTATAGCTCCTGTTCCAACTCGTACTTCTCTTGATGGATTAACTCAAGTTCAAACTTCTTTTTGGACAAGTAAAGGAATAACATCGAGTTGCGGTGTAAGGGTTAAGGCCTGGTCAAGAGAAAATACTAATCAAGCATTCCAAGATGCAAATACAGATATGACATTGGAATGGAATATCCAAATAAGAGCTGATAGTGGCGTTGCTTATCGGTCAAGCAAAGGTGGGCTGGCAGGAAAAGGTAATATGATTAAACAAAAAGTTACATCTGACAGTGGATTTGTTAAGTATACTTTGTGGACTAATAGTTTGATACTTTGCAGAGCAAAGTGTTGGGATGGTTCATGGATTGAGGCCAAAGTCACTAAATGATAAAAAAAGAAGTCATGAGGAAAATATTGTTTATATTATTGTCGTTAATGACATGTTTCTCTTATGGGCAAAATAAGGAAACATTTTCTGTGCAAAGTTCTGCATGTCCCAAGCAAATGATAGGTAACTTGACCGTATTTGTTAATCCTGTTAGTAGTAGAGGTATTGTCCCATATTCCGTAAAGAGCAGAAGCATGAGTAATGAGTCTTCTGTTGCTGTTTTAAAGACAACATTCAAAGTGGAAGTAGAACAAAGTGGTGACTATTACCTTCTTGCTAACACATTGTCTACTTACGTACAAAAAGATAAGTTTCAGAAAATTTCTGTATATGTAAATGGAATGTATCAAGGTAAGTTGAATAATACAGAAGCAGACTGGGAAATTATTGGGATAAAAGGAAAAGAAAAAGTGTCTTTGAATAAAGGAAGTAATGAAATAGTATTTTCTTCCTCTGCTCCATTTTATCCTGAAATTGATGCTGTACAGTTGACTTTAGACAAATCTTCTTTGATCACTACAAACGCTCCATATAATGCTTGTAAAGCATTGGCAGCGAAAGATGCGGTCACAGAAAAAACAAAAGAAAGCTGGGAAGTAACCCCAATTGAAGGTAAAATTGTTGGTAATGCAAATGCAACAGTTTGGCAGAATGTCCCAACTGTATATACTTATCACAGAAAGATTTCGGTGACTTCTAAAGAGAAGATGGAAATCCACACTACTCCTGTTGAGAGTGAGGACTATTACGATGTAGATACGTATATGTATTTGTATAAGATAGATGATCCTTATCACTATTCCTGGACTAATGATGATTTTATTGGTTATCATTCAAAGATAGAAGCCACACTTCCTGCAGGTGAATACTATTTGGTTATTCGTGCCAAACAGAGTGACTACGCATCTCAATATATGCCAAGACAAGGGCTTGTGAACGTGTATTGTAATGGTGCATTGCTGAATGAGAATGTACCAATTTCAGGATATCTGATAGATGCACCTGTTAGAACAACAGGAATATTGAATTTCTTTACCAATAAGACATCAGCTTCGTCTCAGTTGTTCCTTATTGATGGTGATCGAATGATGTATAATAGCGAACCATATACCTATTATCCACCTGCGGATTATGGTTGGCTGGATGGCTCCCGAAAGAAAATCACATTTAGAAGGGGTGTTCCCAATTGGAAGGTTTTGGTAACTACTACGAGTGCTTGGTGGATTTGTTTTGGAAAATGTGATGTGTATGCGCCGGTCTAAAGGATGCACCGTCTAAGTATATGGACAAATTCTCTAATCTGAAATCTGGAGATGCGATTTTGATGGCAGATGATGACTCGAAATACAACTCCGCAGCATGGGCTGGTGGTATTACAGATAGAAAAATCTGGATAGGTAATTCTTCTAAAGGATCACCTTATGTCTGGAATTCTTGGGATGATTATTTCGGCAACAATCCTGCTCGTTATCAGAACGCTCCTACCTACACAAGAAATGGTGGTGGAGCAAGAAGTATTATTGTATATTCTAAAGATAGTACCATGACGGGCATTACGCATTTTGCAGTTATGAATAAGGCAAATGATCAACTTCATGGTTTTGACTGTGAAAGTAAAATCGGTACTTGGGGCAGAATTACCCATACCGAAAAATCTCTTTATGGTTCTGAATATGGTAAAACTTATTATAGTTACTATGAGGTTCAGAGTCCTTTGAAATTCAAACATAATACGCTAACCAAATTGGCTCTTCCTACGGTTTGTACTATGGAACAGTCTATTAAAGAGGGATTATCTATAGATAGAAAAGTTGAACTTTCGGCATCGGAAAAGGAAGAGCTTGATGGCTTTGGTAGATTAGTCTTAGATAAAGACTTCGAAAAAATGTATAGTGATTGGGTGGCTGATTATACACTTGCCGATAACTTCGGTGAGGATAATGCAATCTTTTCTGGTCAAGAATTCCAAAAGTTGGTACAACAAGGAAGAAAACATTGGAAGAAAAACATGTCCTTCCTTTGTGACAAAATATTTGTTAATACAAATGAGTATGAGGATGAACAAGATTTGGCTTCTGTGCTCCTCTGTGAAATGGTTGCCCCTTATTATGCTGCCAAAATGGATTCTATTAAGGACGATTGGTTTAAAAATCAATATACAGAAGATGGAAAGTATATCTGTCCTACAATAGAATATTTTACAAAGCGATATGTGAAGAGTATTCTTGAAGAAGAATACACCAAGGCTAATGTCGCCCAAGATTTTGATGGAAATTTCATAGTTTTAGAAGGTAGAAACTTAAAAGTCAACCTCGCAAAGGATGCTGTTGTTTCTCTTCAATTCCAAAATGTAACGACAAACAGTAGTTTGATGTTGCTAAACTCTCAGTTAATGAAAAAGGGAAAATATGTGTATGAGATTGATGTGTTACCTTTAGCGTCTGGAGTGAATGTATGTACTTTGGTTGTTAATGGTAAAGCCTCTTCTGTGAAATTGATAAAATAACGACTATGAAACAAGTGGTTTATAATGTAATAGCAGCTATGCTCCTTATGAGCATGGCTGCATGTTCTAATCCTGAAAATCTCTGTGTTGATCCGCAAACTCCGTCAGCATCTGTCGATACCTTGACATATTGGGAACAAGTGAGTTTGTTAGATAACTACCAGCTGTCTGAGTCTGCAGTCTTAAAGTCTGTGGAAAAGTTCAGTGAATTAGCTTCGCCTAAACCTTCAAGAAGTACAGAGGGAAAACTTGATTTGAAGATTATTTCTAAGCAGAATGTTTGTTTGGGTGGACTTTCAAGATGTTCTGAAAATCAAAAGCAAGACTCTATTCCGATATATTATGTCCAAATGGACAAAGATGACAAGCATGGCTATGCTTTGGTTTCTGGAGACATAAGGACGGCAAGAATTCTCGCTTTTGTTCCTAATGCTACTTCAGAAAAGACCTATGAGCAATATCAAATTATTTCTTTGCTGAAAGAAGCCAGTATTCATGCTTGCTTAAAACAAGCATACTTCTTTAATACAATAAAGGACTCTTTGGCGAATACTGCAAAAAAGAAGAGCGTAATGCAAACTCGATCAGAAAAATTGGAAATTTATGAAATTTGGGAAATGGAAGATCAAGGATGGCAGTTTGAAAGGTCTAACACAAAGTTTCCAGAGCTATCTGTTAAATGGGGACAAGGTTATCCATATAATTGCAAGTTGGAGCAAAAAGGATGTACTAATGCAGCTTACGATTACAGGTGTCCTGCTGGATGTGGTGTAGTTGCAATAGCTCAAGCACTTGCATATTATGAGCCAAAACTTAGTATAAATGGTCAATTGGTAGATTGGAAAATGCTTAAAAAGCAAACATGCATAGATAGATCGGCAAGCAGGCAATTAAAAAATCAAATTGGTTTTTTGATGAAGTGGATTGGTGATAAAGCGGAGGCAAAACATGAATGCGATGCGACCTCAACAAATATTAATGCTATCGAAGTTGTATTGGGACAAGTTGGTATGCAATGTGATAAATTGACTCCTTTCAATTGGAATAGTATATATAATTCTATAAATAATGGCAGTCTTGTCGAAGCAAATGCTGTAGGGCTTGAAAATGAGGTTGAAGAAGTATGTCATTCTTGGATTATTGATGGTTATATGATTGCAAATTTCAATTTTGAATCATATAAAGAACACGCTTTTTATGTTCATAATAATTGGGGGTGGAATGGTTCTTATGATGGTTATTATCTTTTAGAAGATGCTGGAATCAAGTTTGATTTACCTGGGGTGAAATTAGATAGATTGTTAAATATACATGCAAACATTAAAAAGAAATAAAGTGATGAAGCAGTGTTTTTGTAAAGTGAGTTTGTTGTTTGTAGTAATAATAAGCGTGTTGTTGACAAGCTGTAAGGACGATGATGCGCCTTATTTCGAGCGGAGCGGCTATTTGTTGGATTGTTTCTTGGACGCAGATGAGGAGTATTCTTTGGAGGATGCTGTTGGGCGAACCTTGGATGCATCGTGCAGTATTTCTAATGAGAATGATGGTGTGGCAGAGTTGCAAGTGAATCAAGAAACTGGTAATCATATCATTGTACCCAAGAAGATTGGTCGTACTCGTGTCAAATTAATGAGAGGTGAAGAAAAGGTTTCTATTACTGTTGTGGTAAAGACAGAGGCTATAGACTTCTGGAGAATAACAGACCGAATCGAAAAAATAGATTGCGCTTCTGATTTGAAGGAGATTATACGTGCTGATATGTATGAGTCGCAAGTTCTTCCGCTACTGAAGGTAAATGATGATGTTTATTTCGGTTATGGTAGTAAAGGAAGATGGAATATGAGTTATTCCAGCAATCGTGATGAATTAAGGGACTTTTATGTGGATTATGCAAAAGGAGATACTGAATACAAGTTCTATGCTTGGCCTGACATGGATAAGAAGCAGGCCTTTACTTTCTCGCTGGATGAAGTGAGACGACCTTCTGGTGGAGAACCTACGAAGTATGGAACTTTTACTTGTGACTTGACGGATTACTATCAACAGAAGTTTGGACAGGACAAAGTGAAACGAGTGGTGCTGTCGTATAAAGTAGTAAGCTTTCGAATGATTATTTAGATGCTTTCGCCTGTCCTGTGCATGCTCATAAGAGCTACTTGCGACAGAAAAAATGATCCTTTCCGCAGAAATAAGGAGAAATCCTGAGATAATCCATGGCCTTTGCCGTCAGCAAACAACCGCAGACGGTGAAGGCCACAGCTGTTATTGTGAAGAGGATGACCGTAGGATCGAAAGTGAACAAAGGCACAAAGAACTTGGTGATGATGGTGAAAGCCGGCGAGAACAACAGGATGGGGAGGGTGTTCTTTCCGATGACGAACGCTCCTTTCCTGAAGAGTTGGGGCATGAATCTATATACCGTCAGCCAGAATACTGTCATCACGTAGGTGAGCCACAGGCTGCGGACCAGGGCAGGATAAGAACTCTGCCAGGAAGTAATGCCCACGATGGTGACGATGATGGCAAACAATGACGGGCGGAAGACACTCAGGAATGGCACGCGAAGGAGCTTGATGCCCACACCAATGGTGAAGAAGATGCAGCAATGCCAGGAGATGATGTCCAACCAAACCACAAAAATACCGATGAAGGCAACCGTGAGCAGCAGGGCTCCTATCTTGATCTTGTTGCGGTAAAGCCATGAAACGGCATAATAGGCCACATAGCTGATGATGAGATTGTGGATGTACCAGTATGGCCCCAGTGGCTCCATGGCAAGTTTGCGCAGAAAGACGAGCCTGTCGAGCCTGTCGATATGCTCATTGATGGGCAGTATCGAAGCCAGGATGATGTAGAGGCCCTCCATGACAATGTAGGGCACAAGCCACCATTTCACCTTTTGGCAGAATTCGGAAAATGGCTTGTCGACATGAGCCAGGAAACCCGAGATGACAAAGAAGACAGGCGTAGTATAGAGCAGAAAGAACTCCTTGAGCCATGGGTAGGTCTGTCCCAAATAAACCAAGTGTATCATGATGACGTGCAGGATGAACACACACTTCAGAAAGTCTAATTGTACGATTCTATTCTTCATTGATAAACGACATTGTTCTGAAGATATAACGCAACAAGTCTTTTTTTATTATTTTTCATGAGCCTTGCTTTGCCGTTTCGGTGAAATTGCTTAACTTTGCACGCAGAATTCGAATTTTTATATCTTTAATGTAATTATGGCAAAAAAAGCTCTTTTGATGATTCTCGATGGATGGGGAATCGGACAGCATGGCAAGGGTGACGTAATCTATAATACGCCAACTCCTTACCTGGATTATTTGACAGCAGTTTCAGCACACTCTCAGCTCCAGGCTTGCGGTGAAAACGTAGGCTTGCCTGAAGGACAGATGGGTAACTCAGAGGTAGGTCACCTCAATATCGGCGCAGGTCGTGTGGTATATCAGGACCTCGTTAAGATCAACAAGGCTTGCGAAAGCGGTGATATTCTGAAGAATCAGGAAATCATCAACGCTTACAGCTATGCTCAGAAGACAGGCAAGAAGCTCCACCTGATGGGTCTTACCTCTACTGGCGGCGTGCACTCTTCTCTCAACCACCTCTACAAGTTGATTGAGATTTCTAAGGAATATGGTTTGAAGAATACATACGTTCACTGTTTCATGGACGGCCGTGATACCGACCCAAAGAGCGGTAAGGGCTTCATCGAGCAGGTTCAGGCTTGTTGCGAGAAGAACGATGCTCATATCGCAAGCATCGTAGGTCGTTTCTATGCTATGGACCGTGACAAACGCTGGAACCGTGTGAAAGAGGCTTACGACCTGCTCGTAGAGGGCAAGGGCAAGCAGGCAGACGATATGGTAAAGGCTATGCAGGAAAGCTACGATGAGGACGTGACCGACGAGTTCATCAAGCCAATCTGCAACTCTACCGTTGACGGCACCATACAGGAAGGTGATGTCATTATCTTCATCAACTACCGTAACGACCGTGCCAAGGAGCTGACCCAGGTGTTGACTCAGCAGGATATGCCAGAGGAAGGCATGCACACCATCAAGGATCTGCAGTACTACTGCATGACTCCATACGATGCAAGCTTCAAGGGTGTACACATCCTCTTCCCTAAGGAAAATGTAATGGATACTCTTGGTGAGTACCTGAGCAAGCAGGGCAAGAAGCAGCTCCATACAGCTGAGACAGAGAAGTATGCACACGTGACATTCT
Organism: Segatella copri; assembly: GCF_009495355.1. Classification (GTDB taxonomy): domain Bacteria; phylum Bacteroidota; class Bacteroidia; order Bacteroidales; family Bacteroidaceae; genus Prevotella. The sequence goes on along the minus strand of NZ_VZAD01000069.1, from coordinate 46,764 downwards.
TCTTCAATGGTGGCCGTGAGACACCTTATGAGGGTGAGGACCGTATCCTCGTGCCTTCTCCAAAGGTTGCTACCTACGACTTGAAGCCAGAAATGAGCGCTTACGAGGTGAAGGACAAGTTGGTGGGTGCCATCAATACACAGGAGTATGACTTCATCGTTGTCAACTTCGCCAATGGTGATATGGTAGGCCACACCGGTATCTACAATGCTATTGCCAAGGCTGTTCATGCTGTAGACAACTGCGTAAAGGATGTTATCGAGGCAGCTAAGGCCAACGATTATGAGGCTATCATCATCGCTGACCATGGAAATGCTGATCATGCCATCAATGCTGACGGTACTCCAAACACCGCCCACTCGCTGAACCCAGTGCCATTCATCTATGTAACAGACAACAACTCAGCTACTGTTAAGGATGGTCGTCTGGCCGACGTGGCTCCTTCTATCCTCCATATCATGGGCTTGGAGCAGCCTGCTGACATGACAGGTGAGAACTTGATTTCTGACAATAAGTAAAATACGATTTTATATACCTATAAAAAGTATCCTAAGATACTTGACCAAGTAATATAAGATACTTGCACAAGTATCTTAAGATACTTTTAAATTTATATTAAGCATGAACGTAAAGATAGAAGACAGCTGGAGACAGCACATAGGTGACGAGTTCGAGAAGCAGTATTTTGTCGATCTCAGCAACTTTGTACGAGAGGAATATCTGCATACGCCTTGTTATCCTCCCGGACGCCTGATATTCAATGCCTTCAATCTTTGCCCTTTTGATGATGTAAAGGTGGTGATTATCGGTCAGGATCCTTACCATGAGCCAGGACAGGCTATGGGACTGAGTTTCTCTGTACCCGAAGGAGTCACTTTTCCACCATCGTTGATGAATATCTTTAAGGAAATACAGATGGATCTTGGTATTCCGATGCCTGCTACAGGTGATTTGACCCGCTGGGCCAAACAGGGAGTGTTATTGCTCAATGCCACCCTGACAGTTAGAGCCCATCAGGCTGCGAGCCATCAGCGCAAGGGATGGGAACAGTTTACGGATGCTGCTATCAAGGCTCTCAGCAGGGACAAGGAGCATCTGGTATTTATTCTTTGGGGAGGCTATGCCCGCAGCAAGGCTTCACTCATCGACTCTTCGCGCCATCTGATATTGCAGAGCGTGCATCCTTCGCCATTATCTGCCAACCGCGGCGGATGGTTTGGTAATCATCATTTCTCCCGCAGTAACGAATATCTCAGACAGAATGGGATAGAACCGATACAATGGTAGAGGCAGCAGAAAAGAGGTTATACATATTTATATATACAGGAAACATTTATGAACAAAGACGAACTGCGTATTCTTCAGGTGGGTGATGTGCTGGTATCACCTAATATTATTACTGAAAAATTCTGTTGCGACCTTGATGCCTGCAAGGGAGAGTGCTGTATCGAAGGCGATGCCGGTGCTCCTGTAAGTCTCGACGAGATTATGGAGATAGAGAATATGCTCGATGTCGTTTGGGAAGACCTGTCGGCTTCGGCACAGGCTGTCATAGATAAGCAGGGTGTGGCGTATACGGATATAGAAGGCGACTTGGTGACGAGCATCGTTAATGGCAAGGACTGCGTATTTACCTGCTATCAGGACCTGAAAGACATGAGCGACGGACACACCATACAGAACTGCTGTCTTTGTGCCTTGGAGCGTGCCTATCGTGAGGGAAAGTCTAAGTTCATGAAACCCATCTCATGTGCCTTGTATCCCATTCGTGCCAAACACTTTGGCAACGGGGTGTATGGTTTGAACTATAACAAATGGAAGATCTGTAAGGCAGCCGTGAAGAAGGGCGAGGAGTTGAACCTGCCCGTATATAAGTTCCTTGAAGGCCCTCTTGTCAAACGATTTGGACAAGAGTGGTATGACGAACTGTGTGCTGTAGCCCGTGAGTTGGGCTATTAGTAGATTTCCAATCCTTCTATTTTCTGTATCTGACTCTTGCGGAAATGGCGGTCGCCCTTGATGGTGATGGATTTTTGCCGGCTCGTGCTGAGACGGCGGAAGGCTTGTTCGTCCATTTCGCCACTGCAGATATATACCAGTCCGTTTATCTCAAGTTTTTCTCCCTTCTTGGCCTCGCGCAGTGTGATGCGTACGGAGCCTTGGAAGAAACGGCCGAAGTCGTAGTGGAGGCCTAAAGAATCTTCGTATTCGGCAATAGGCGACAATACATATCTTAGCCTGTTGACATAGGCAGGGTAAGTGGGTAGTGTGGTGTAGATGCCCTTGGTCTCTTTCAAAAGTCTGTGCACGGGCTTTTCGGATTCTTGGAAGAAGAAGTCGGAGGCTTTCCAGTTGTTGTCATATTGTCTGTTGTCGAAAACCTCTATGGTGTTTCCTATGCTGTCTTGCGTTATCCGGTTGCCTTCAGACAGGCTGCAGCTCCAGGATTCGTCGGCTTGTTGATAGAACGCCGAGCCGTTATGGCTTGTTCCATAATAATCCAATGTTAGTTGTTTGCTGGCAGCATTCTGTGAATATGCTGTAGCCTGAGGGCATGGCGCATACCATACGGCTATGGTATTGGAGTCTGGTCGCAGATAACGAGTCACATCGTAGGTATGCAGAAGGATTCCCTGCGGAGTCGTGTTTTTGTAGTAGACTTCTCTCGATACATTTCTCTCGTTGATATATACCTTGCAGCTGCCCATACTGGCAAAGGTGATATATGCCTGTTGGGGACGGTGCTTGGTGATATAAGTATGGCGGAACATCACCTCGGTGCTGTCGTCGGGAAAGGGATAAGAAATCCAGTGGGTACCGAACTCTTGACTATGCGAGTTCAGTACCCAGAGGATGGAGAATATGATACAAATGATTTTGCGTATCATTTATTTGAAAGTTATTATTATCGTCACTTGGTCGCAGCCTTTTATTTGACCGTCTTGGTCTCACCAGCCTTGAAATGCAGTTTTTTCTGCTTGCCGTTGTAGCAAACGGTGAGCACGCCAGCCTGATGGCTGGTAATCTTGGCTTTGGCAACCTTCCGATTCTTCCAACTGAGGTCGATCTTGTAGTTGCCACGCGCCTTGATACCGTTTATCTCGCCAGTATTCCATACTTCAGGGAGTGATGGCAGCAGTTCCATCGTGTCGCCATCACACTGCATCAGCATCTCACAGATACCAGCAGTTCCACCAAAGTTTCCATCAATCTGGAAGGGTGGGTGAGCATCAAAGAGGTTGGGGTAAGTGCCTCCGGAAGAATGGTTCTTTAACGTGTTGGGACTGACATAGTTGAGCAGTTTGCGCAGAATGGCGTACGACTTGTCGGCTCTGTGCAGACGAGCCCACAGACAGATGCGCCATCCTGTACTCCAACCAGTAGAGTTGTCGCCCTTGATCTCCAACGATTTGGATGCGGCTGCAGCAATTTCAGGAGTCTTGACTAATGTGATATGGTTGAAAGGATACAGACCTAAGAGATGAGACTGATGGCGATGTTGCCAATCCCGGTCGTCCCAGTCGTAGTACCATTCTTGCAGATTACCCCTCTTGCCTATCTGATAAGGATGCAAACGATTGATGGCATCTTGCAGAGTAGCCTGATATGCAAGGTCGGTATTGAGTGCCTTTGCTCCCTTGATGGTATTCCTGAAGAGCTCGTGAATGATGGCAAGATCGGCAGTTCCTCCATATAGGGTGCTTCCCTTGTAGCCTTTGTCTGTTATATATTGTGCCTCGGGTGAGGTGGAAGGGGCTGTGATGAGTTCGCCCGGTTTCTTGGGGTTGTCGATAAGCCACTTCAGCATGAAGTCGGAAGCACCTTTCATCAGTGGGTAAGCTGTCTGGCGCAGGAAGTCGAGATCGCGTGTGTAGTCATAGTGATCCCAAAGAGTCTGTACGAGCCAGGCTCCACCCATGTTCCAGTTGCTCCACTTGGGGCTTCCCTTTTTGGTGCCTACAGGATTACTCATGGCCCATGCATCAGTATTATGTCCGGCACACCAGCCTTCCTCTATACCATAAAAATGCTTGGCGGTGTACTTTCCTGTTACGGCAAGGGCTTTTACCAGTCCTTCTACAGGCATGGTGAGTTCTGAGAGGTTGGCTACTTCTGCAGGCCAGTAGTTCTCTTCCAGATTGATGTTGGTGGTATAGTTGCCTCGCCATGGCGACAGACGGGCTGGTGCCCACAGGCCTTGCAGGTTGGCAGGAACACCCGGAGTGCGTGAGCAACTGATGAGCAGGTATCTGCCAAACTGAAAATAGAGCATCTCGAGATATGGGTTTTGTTCCTGCTTCTTTGTATAGTCGAGGAGTTGTTGCTCCGTGTTGCGCTGAGTGTCGTATCGGGCTCCTTTCAGTATGAAACGGGTGCGGTCGAAAAATTGTTTGTAGTCGTTTACATGACGTTGGCGTAGTTCGGGATAAGTATAGTTGACCAGATGCCAGGCGTCATCTGCCACCTTTTCTATATATGGAGTTCCTTCGGTCACGGGATGCTTGTCGAAACCATTATAGCTGGTCTCGTTTACGAAGCATATGATGGCCTCGCTCACGCCCTGTAGGTGCAGGGTAGAGTCGGTAGGCGTGATACTTCCATCTGTGTTTCGTATGCTCAGTATGGAGCAGAAATGCGTGCTGTTCTCTGGCTCTCCTATGGCATGACCGGTAAGTGTGAGCTGGTTGCTTGAAGCTTTTACCTGATGAGGGATAAGCGATGTAAGCGAGATGTCGCAGTTGATGGCTTGTTTCTGTGATGCGGTGAGCCTGATGGCTATCACTTTATCTGGATGTGATGCGAAGTACTCCCTTGTGTAGCTAACCCCTTCACGGCTATAGCGAAGTGTGGCTATGGCGCTGTCGAGACTGAGCTGACGGTAGTACTGGGTGGCTTGTCCTGGGTTCTGGTCCTTGATGTTGATGATGGCAAGAGGCTGATAATACTCCGAATTGTGCCCTTGTACATGCAGCTGAAGTGAGTCGGCAGCCTTGTAATCTTCTCTGAAGAGTGCTTCCCTTATCTTAGGAATCCACTTGTAGGCTTCGCCTCCTTCCTGCCTGTCAACAGGTTTCCCCGTCCACAGGGTGATGTCGTTGAGGTAAATAGAATCGTTGTTGGCGCCTCCATATATGAGGGCTCCCAACTTGCCGTTGCCTATAGGCAAGGACTCTTCGAAGACTGTTGCAGGCTTGGTGTACCATAAGTTGAATGGCAACTTGTCCTGTGCAAGTTCTGGTAAACTGTTGGCTAAGAGTAGCGCTGAGAAAACAAACTTTCTCATGGTTTTGGGATTTAAGTACTAAAAGGGCGGACATTCTTGATAAGAAGTCCGCCCTGGTATAAATGGTTTAATTAAGCGTCAATATTAGCGTAGGTAGCGTTCTGCTCGATAAACTCACGGCGTGGCTCTACATCGTCTCCCATCAGCATAGAGAAGATCTCATCAGCATGAGCTGCATTCTCGATGGTGACTTGTTTGAGGAGTCGTGTCTTTGGGTCCATGGTGGTTTCCCAGAGCTGCTCGGGGTTCATTTCACCCAAACCTTTGTATCGCTGAGTGTGGATGTTCTTGTCTTCCACGCCTTCGCCATACTTGTCGATAAAGGCCTGGCGCTGCTGTTCTGTATAGCAGTATTCGCTCACCTTGTTCTTGAAAGAACATTTGTACAGTGGTGGAGTGGCGATATAGAGGTGTCCCTCCTCGATAACCTTTGGCATGAAGCGATAGAACAATGTCATAATCAGGGTGTCGATGTGTGAACCATCGACGTCGGCATCCGTCATGATAATAATCTTGTCGTATCTCAACTTGTCTGTGTTGGCCTCCTTGCTGTCTTCTCCGTCTACTCCGAAGCGGACTCCGATGCTCTGGATGATGTTCATTACTGACTCCGCCTCGAACACCTTATGCCATTGCACCTTCTCTACGTTAAGAATCTTACCGCGCAAAGGAAGAATAGCCTGATGGAAGCGGTCGCGTCCCTGCTTGGCAGAACCACCAGCCGAGTCACCCTCGACAAGGAAAATCTCGCACTCCTTAGGATCCTTGATAGAGCAGTCGGCCAACTTGCCTGGCAGACCTCCACCAGTCATAAAGTTCTTGCGCTGTACACTCTCGCGTGCCTTGCGTGCTGCGATACGTGCTGTAGCAGCCAAGACCACTTTTTCACAAATCTTCTTTGCCTCGTCTGGATGTTCCTCTAAATAGTCGGTCAAAGCTTCATTGACAGCCTGTTGTACGGCACCCTGCACCTCGCTGTTTCCAAGCTTGGTCTTGGTCTGACCTTCAAACTGCGGCTCAGCGACCTTGATAGAGATGACAGCTGTAAGACCCTCGCGGAAATCTTCAGGTGCAATCTCGACCTTGGCTTTCTCAATCTGCTTGGCTATGGTTGGCTCTGCTTCTGCGTATGCTTTCAGTGTGCGGGTGAGCGCCATGCGGAAACCAGTGAGGTGGGTTCCACCCTCGATGGTGTTGATATTGTTTACATACGAGTGAATATTCTCGCTGTAATCAGTATTATACATGATGGCAATTTCGATAGGAATGCCCTGCTTTTCTGTCTTCAGATAGATGACATCGTCGAAGAGATGAGTGCGGTGACGGTCTACATAGCGAACGAATTCCTTCAAACCGTCCTTGGCATGGAACACCATCTGTTTCGTTTTTCCCTCTTCGTCGGGACGAAGGTCTGTCAGCGTTATCTTGATACCGGCATTAAGGAATGCCAACTCACGCATGCGGCTTGCAATAATATCCCATTTGTATATTGTAGTGGTGAAGATGGTTGGGTCTGGCCAGAACTGCTGGCGTGTACCGCGCTTGTCGGTCTCGCCAATCACCTTTACAGGATAGAGAGGCTTTCCCTTTTCGTATTCCTGCTGGTAGATCTTGCCTCCACGGAACACCTGAGACATCATGTGTGTTGACAGAGCATTAACGCAACTAACACCCACACCGTGCAAACCTCCGGAAACTTTGTAGGAACCTTTGTCGAACTTACCTCCGGCATGGAGCACTGTCATTACTACTTCGAGAGCAGACTTGTGCAATTTTTTATGCTCGTCTACAGGAATACCACGTCCGTTGTCTTCTACTGTGATAGAGTTGTCTTCGTTGATAGTTACCTCTATGTCTGTACAGTAACCTGCCATGGCCTCGTCGATAGAGTTGTCTACAGTCTCATTTACCAAGTGATGCAGACCTTTCTCGGAGATGTCACCGATGTACATCGCAGGACGTTTGCGAACAGCCTCAAGTCCTTCGAGAACTTGGATGTTGCTCGCTGAATAATTATTTGCGTTGTTTTGATTTTCTGCCATTTCTTTGTTTAGTATTATTTCCGTGCAAAGATAACAAAAAAAAGCGAGAAAAGGGATAGAATGTTGCTAAAAAACCACAAAAAAGCGATGCTTATTTTTTTATTTTTCCCTTTTATATTCAAAAGGGTCGTTTATGCTCCTTTTGTGTGTGAGTTCCTGGATGTTTGGTAAACAAATTAAGGCTGCAATCCTTTCGGAATGCAGCCTTATGTATGTTTATCTCCTAATTTGAGATTAGCCCAACTTAGCGATATGCTGAGCAAGACCAGACTTCAAGTTAGCAGCCTTGTTGCTGTGGATGATGTTGATCTTAGCCAACTTGTCTAAAAGCTTCTGAACAGTAGGATACAGCTTTGTAGCCTCTTCCTTATCTGTCATGTTGCGCAACTTGCGTACAGCGTTACGCATGGTCTTTGCATAATACTTATTGTGCAGAGACTTCTTTTTGTCCTGACGGATTCTCTTGATTGATGATTTATGATTTGCCATCTTTTTTTATTATTATATATTCTACTTGTAGTCCCTAGCAGAGTCGAACTGCTCTTTAGAGAATGAAAATCTCTCGTCCTAACCGATAGACGAAGGGACCATTTGTTGTTTGCGGGTGCAAAGTTACTACATTTTTTTTGTTCTCACAAATTTTTTATGTGGAATTTTTCTTCAAATGCATATTTTTTCGTATTTTTGCCATAGTTTTGGTAAAAAAGGCGAGTAAATGGTTATAAAAACGAAAGCTGTTGTGCTACATGTGGTTAAATTCGGTGACAATCAACTTGTTGTTGATTTTCTTACCGAGGCATTGGGGCGTTTGTCTTTTATGATTCGTCTGCCCAAATCGGCGAAGGCTAAGGTGAAGCGTCAGTATTTTCAACCTCTTTCTGTTTTGTCCTTAGAGTTTGATTATCGTCCTAAGGCCAGTCTGCAACGGCTCAAGGATGTTTTCATTGCTGTTCCTTTTACAGATATTCCGGTTTCGCCCTATAAAATGTCTATGGCGATGTTCCTTTCTGAGTTCTTGTATTATACTACACGCCACGAGCAGGAGAACGTTTCCTTGTTCAGTTTTGTAGTGAGCAGTCTGCAATGGTTGGACTTGGCGCGTGAAGGGTTTGCCAACTTCCATATCGTTTTCATGATTCGTCTTACCTTGTTTTTGGGAATTGCGCCCAATGTGGAAGATGCGTCACAAGGTGGTTGCTTCGACCTGAGTGAGGGAATGTTTGTTGCCCCAGCATCTGTACATTCGATGTTCTTGTCGAAAGATGATTCTTTGCGGATGCGCGATTTGATGAGGCTTCGCTTTCAAACAATGCACCTCTACACAATGTCACGGCAGGAGCGTAACAGATGTGTAGAGGTGATTATAAGTTATTATCGGTTGCACATGCCCGATTTTCCAGAATTGAAAACTCTCCCTATATTGAAGGAACTGTTTGTTTAAGCGAAACTGATGACGCCTTTTACTGGTTCGTCGCCCTCTTCTTTCTTAGTGGTTTCTTGCTGACCGGAGGCGATGTGGCGAATGTCTTCAAGCATCTGACGTGTACGCTTGTAGGTTGGAGTATCTTCCACTTGCATGATGACGTCCTCGTTGTCCAGGTCTTCAGGACGGAAGAGGAAGATATGTGGATGACGCTTGTACTGAGGTGTATTGCCGTCAGAACCATAGTAATGTTTTCTGCGGTCTTCTCGCTCAGCTCTTTTCTCTTCCTGTTCGGCGATTCTGCGTGTCTCTTCCTCTGTATGTTTTCTGAGATGTACGTTCATACCGTCTACATCCTCTATGCCGAATCCTGTAGCAAGAACAGTCACCTTTACCTTGTTGCCCAGCTCGGGGTCGATAGCCAATCCCCATTTCAGTTCGAAGTCGTCGCCAAAGTTGCCCATGAAGTCGTTGACGTCATTCATCTCGTCCATGGTGAGACCAGTGTTGTCTTTTCTCTCACTTGAGAAGGCAATGCTGAGAAGAATCTTCTTGGAGTTGAACACATCGTTGTCGTTGAGCAATGGAGAGTTGAGCGCATCCTCGATGGCTTTTTTCACTCTGCCTTCTCCCTCGCCATAGCCTGTACTCATGATAGCCACGCCGCCATCTTTCAATACTGTCTTCACATCGTTGAAGTCGAGGTTGATGAGTCCGTGTACGGTAATGATTTCGGCGATACTCTTGGCTGCAATGCTCAGTGTGTCGTCTGCTTTGCCGAAAGCATCGAGCACAGCCAGTTCTGGATAAATCTGACGCAGGCGCTCATTGTTGATAACGAGCAGAGCATCGACGTGCTTTGACATTTCCTCAACACCATCCAGAGCTTGGTCTATCTTCTTAGTTCCCTCGAAACGGAAGGGGATTGTAACGATACCTACGGTAAGAATGCCTAATTCCTTGCTTACTCTTGCTATGACTGGAGCTGCACCAGTACCGGTGCCGCCACCCATACCAGCTGTGATGAAGGTCATCTTGGTACCGTCATTCAGCATGTTCTTGATGTCGTCCAATGTTTCTTCGGCTGCCTCGCGTGCTTTTTCTGGTTTGTTGCCGGCACCAAGTCCTTCCTTGCCTAATTGGAGATGTACGGGCACAGGAGAGTCGTTGAGAGCCTGATTGTCGGTGTTGCTGAGTACGAAACTCACATCATGGATGCCCTCTTTGTACATGTGATTGACTGCATTACCGCCGCCACCGCCTACACCAATTACCTTGATGATGCTGTTCTCTTTCTCTGGTTCTCCAAAATCCAGAATATGTGGAGTGTTATCTTGCATGATGAATATCTATATTAAATTTGTTGTTTGTATATATATTAAAGAGGTGTAACTATTCTTCCTCAGAAATACTGTCTTCGACGAATTTCTTCAAGAATCGGAAGCCTCTGTGGAAGATGCTCTTCTCTTTCTTCTCTTTCTTGATTCGCTCTGCCTCCTCTTCGGCAGCTTTTCTTGCAGCCTCTTCCTCTTCTTCTATTTTCTTACGTGCCTCCTCTTCTGCTTTCTGCTTTTCGGCAGCAGTGAGAACTACGCCTGTTCCAACTGTATCGTTAGGATTTCGTGGAGTTTTATGTACATCATTGACAGTGGTGTGACCATCCTGATTGAACAGGTCGGTGTTGATTTCGTCGCCAGCACAGTTCATATTGCCTTTTGCCAACAATCCAAGAACAGTGTTCATCGTTCCGTCGTGGTTGGTGTATCTTGGATCTTTCGAGTTGACTGTCTGGTTGATGAACTTAGCAATTCTAATTTTGTCGATATGAGTGTGCATCTTGAAGGCCCTGCCTATCTCTGGCATATTGCTGCCGCCTCCGGTAAGGATGATGCCACCCAGCAGTTTGTCGGCATATTCTGCTGGAACCTGGAACCATACATTTTCCACGATTTCCTCAACACGTGCTTCCACAATCTCGATAAACTTTTTGCTTTCTACAACACGGTCTTTGTCTATCGGGTAGTTGAGTGTTGGGTCGATATTGCTGTTCTCTGTATAAGCCTTGCCATATTTGAGCTTCATCTTCTCGGCATCCTGTTCCTCGATTTGCAGGCTGGTGATGTCTTTTGTGATATTGTTGCCTCCCAGTGGGATGACTGAGAGATGACGCAAGATGCCCTTGCTGTAGACTGATACTGTAGTGGTGTCGGCACCTAAGTCGACAAGCATACAACCCGCTCTCTTCTCTGAGTCTGTCAGTATATGGTCGGCCAATGCCAGAGGTGCAAGATACATCTCGGCAATAGAGATGTGGGCATTCTCGAAACATGTGTTGATGTTGTTGTAGAAAGTCCTGCGCCACAGGATATTCAGGAAGATGCCCTCGAGGTGAGAACACTGTATGCCAACAGGATCCAGCTGGTGCTGGCTGTCTATCTTGTATTCTTGGGTGATGGCATCAAGGATTTCCTGGTCTGGATAGGTCATGTTGCGGTTGATGTCCATCAACTCGTTGATCATTTCCTGTGTGATGATGGTGTGCTCAGGCAGGTCTTTCACGATCACGTTCTTGATGCTGCGGATAGAACGGCCACCCACACCGACATAAACCTGTCGGATATCTTGCTTCAGTATTGCCTTCAACTTTTTGATGATATTGGTCAGGCAAAGACATGTCTGGTTGATATTGTATATCACACCTTTTCTGATGCAAGAAGACGAGTCTTCCTCCACTGTGGCAAGAACCGTGATGCTTCCGTCCAGGTTCTTCTGTCCTGCTATACCTGTCATCTTTGATGAACCAAGTTCAATTGCTACGATAAATTCCTTTGGCATAGTTGTATCTATTTTTTATTTGCTGTGTTGTTTATTGCTGCCTCTTTTTGCAGATAATCTGGTTGTCGAACTCGATGTTGATGTACGAGTATTTGTTCCATCCTGCCTGTGAGAGTCCGTATTTGTAGAATTTCTCCAATCTGTCCATTTTCTTATTGACAAAATTGTTGATATCCTCTTCTCTCTTCCTCTTTGAGCTGCATTCAGGCAGGCGTCCTATATATACAATGTGGTTGCCTACTCTGGGTACCAGTTCTATGCTTCTGTCGGGCAGAACATTGATTTGTTCTATCTGGTTTCTCCATAACTCGTTGACCATAAGCGATTTGCTTAATAGTGAGATATAGTTCTGCGCAAACCATTTGTTGATCTGCCCTGTCGCTACAATGAGGTCGCTTGTATATTTGGTATTCGGCATCACCTGATAGTGGTCGTCAATATAGTAGTCTTCGTTGTTGGCGCTCTTTATCCGCACGATAGGCATTCGCTGTGTCAGATGGATGTCGACAAGGCCGTTTTGTGTCTTGTAGCATTCTGCTGTCTTGACAAAAGGACTGGTCTTCAGTGTCTCTTCTATTTTGCGGGCACTGATGTCGGTCATCTTCTTCTTCAGAGGGTACAGTTGCTTTGCTTCTAACCTTTTCTTTATTTCTTTAGCGTTCAGAAAACCATTCGTCATCTCGTCTTGTATGTTGATGTTCACCTTTGTGCAGACTTTCTTGCTTTCATCAGGTTTGTTAAACTTGGTGATAGCGAAAGTCAGGTAAACGCCGAGCATGAGGTCGAGCAAGATGATAATAGTCTTCTTCCAATTGATGCGCATTATATTTTTTCCTTTAGAATTTTTTCTATTTCAGGGACATAGTTGTCCAAGTCGCCAGCTCCGAGTATGACGAGCACGTCGAAATCTCTGCTTCTTACGAGGTCGAGAACATCTTCCTTATGAATCATACTCTTCTCTACGCCTGGTTTGAGGTTGTCGTAGATGAGTTTGGAGGTGACTCCTGGTATAGGTTGCTCTCTTGCAGGATAGATGTCGCAGAGGATTACTTCGTCGAGCATGCTCAGACTGTCGGCAAAGTCCTTGTAGAAATCTCTTGTACGGGTGTACAGATGAGGCTGGAAGATAGCTGTTATCTTACGGTTCTTGTACAACTCGCTTAGGCTCTTCGCACTTTGGTAAATCTCCTTGGGGTGATGAGCATAGTCGGAAAGCAGTACCAACTTGTCGGTCTTAATCTTGAAGTCGAAGCGGCGAACCACTCCCTCGTAAGTCTTCATGCCCTGTCGCAACTCTTCTGCTGTGCAGCCATTGAGCTGTGCCATAGCCATAGCTGCCACTCCATTCTCTATATTGATAGGAACGGGTTGTCCTAAGATAACACCGGGCACGTTCTCAATAGGAGAAACAAAGTCGAATGTGATTTCGCCGTTGTCGATCTTGATGTTCTCGGCATGGAAGTCTCCTTCGTCGAGGCTGTATTCATATACGCGAACGCCTTCCTGTACATGCTGTTTCATCTCCAGGTTTTTGTGGATGATGAGGGCACCGCCAGGTTGGATGAGTTCTGTATAATGGCGGAAACTCTCCAAGTAGGCTTCCTTTGTGCCATAGATGTCAAGATGGTCGGGGTCGGTAGCTGTAATGACGCTCATCCAGGGACGAAGCCAGTGGAAACTGCGGTCGAACTCATCAGCCTCAATGACTACATAGTCGCTCTTGTCGGACAGGATGTAGTTGGTTCCATAGTTCTTTGAAATGCCTCCGAGGAATGCGTTGCAGTCGATATGACTCTCGTGCATGATGTGTGCGCACATGGTGGAAGTGGATGTCTTGCCATGAGTACCGGCCACGCATAGTCCTTTGTGTGTGCGGGTGAGTGTGCCCAATACCTGAGCGCGTTTCTCGATGGTGAATCCATTCTGTTGGAAGTATACAAGCTCCTGATGGGTGGCGGGGATGGCAGGTGTGTAGATGACCAGCGTGTTCTTGGCATCCTTGCATGCAGAAGGAATCAGTTCTACATTCTCCTCATAGTGGATGAGCATACCTTCCTTTTCCAGTTCGTGTGTCAACTCGGATGGAGTCTTGTCGTAACCGGCTACGGTGAGCCCTTTCTTTAAGAAATATCTGGCGATGGCGCTCATTCCGATGCCGCCTGCTCCTACGAAATATACTGCTTTTATATCTTTGATTTCCATTATTTTGTTGCTAATTTTATGACTTCGTCGGCGATGACGTCGGCAGAGTTCTTCAGTCCTAATTTCTTGATATTCTCGCGCATAGAAGCGAGTTTCTGTGCATCCTCAACTATGCCGACAGCCTTCTTGATGAGTACTGCCGGTGCGTCGGCATCCTTCACATAGATGGCTGCATCCTTGTTGACCAGTGCCATGGCGTTCTTGGTCTGATGATCTTCTGCTACATTCGGGCTTGGTACCAAGATGACAGGCTTGCCGATAAGGCAGAACTCGCTGATACTGCTGGCTCCTGCACGACTTATGACAAGGTCGGCTGCCTGATAGGCTGCCCCCATGTCGCTAATAAAATCGGTAACCTTCAGCATAGGAAGGTCTTTGTCTTTGAGCTGATTGACGATGCTCTCGTGGTAGTACTTACCTGTTTGCCAGATAAACTGTACGCCACTTTTTTCTATGATGTCCAGGTTCTGCAAGACACTTTCGTTGATGGTTCTTGCACCTAAACTTCCGCCTACGAGCAGAATTGTCTTCTTCTCAGGGTCCAGACCGAACTGCTTGCGTGCTTCCTCTTTAGTGAGAGTAGTGCTCAGCACATTCTGTCTTACGGGATTACCTGTCATGATAATCTTGTCGGCAGGGAAGAAACGCTCCATTCCCTCATACGCCACACATATCTTCTGGGCTTTTTTTGCCAGAAGCTTGTTGGTTACTCCGGCATAAGAGTTCTGCTCTTGAATGAGGCAGGGAATACCTTTGCTGGCACACACGTTGAGAGTTGGACCGCTTGCATAGCCTCCAACTCCTACTGCTGCCATTGGCTTGAAATCCTTGATGATCTTCTTAGCCATTCTTTGGCTTTTCCAGATTCTGAAAAGTACAGCGAAGTTCTTGAGCAAGTGTTTGCGGTCGAATCCGCAAATGGGCAAGCCTTTGATCTCGTATCCTGCTGCAGGGACACGTTGCATTTCCATTCTGCCTTTAGCCCCGACAAACAATATTTTTGCATCAGGACGCTTGGCTTTAATTGCGTTGGCAATAGATACGGCAGGGAAGATGTGTCCACCAGTTCCACCGCCACTAATGATAATTCTTAGCTCGTTATTCATATTTTTTCAGTTTCTATCGCAAAGGTAAATAAAAAAATCCATTTTATGGCATTTTTTATTTAAAATGTTGTTCTTTTTTATGCTGTAGCCAATTTTGGGTCAGTCTGCCTGTCATCTGCTCCTTCTTTCTTCTTGGCTGTTCTGCTGATGCTTAGGATGATACCCACATACATGCAGTTGATGATGGATGATGTTCCACCTCGGCTGATGAGAGGAAGTGGCTGTCCGGTAACAGGAGCGAGTCCTACGGCTACTGCCATGTTGAAAAGGGCCTGTGTGACGAGAAGAATGGCAAGTCCCATGGCAAGAAATGCCGGGAAATTGTTCTCACACCGGTTGGCTATTCTTCCTGTTCTGAAGAGCAGGATGATATATAGGAATGCGACAAAGAGTCCTCCCGGCACCCCCATCTCCTCAATGATGATGGCATAGATGAAGTCGGAGAAGGCCTGCGACAGGAAGTCGCGTTCTACAGAGTTTCCCGGACCTTTGCCCATGACGTTGGATGAGGCAATGGCAATATTGGCATGAGCCACCTGAGCATCCTTGTCAAGGTCTACCTCCTCTGGCGACACAGGCTTTGTGTCGAGGAAGTGGTCGATACGAGCTTTCCATGTATCCATACGGTGGAACATCTTCTGTACGGTATTCTTCTTCTCAGGTTGCTCTGTCGCTACCTGTTCGGTAAAGGTGTCGTTTGTCTTTGCCAACTTCTCTTCGTCATGCCCCAACAGCATGACCATCGAGATGGCGAAGACGATGGTGAGCAGTACAATACCAGCAAGCTTTCCGAGCAGTTTACCAGGCACTCTTCCTATGATCATCATGAAGAAAATGGTGATACACAAGAGCATGGCTGTAGACATATTCTCGAGCATGATGGGGAAAATCATAACGGCGCTGATTGTCAGGATGTATTTGAATGCCCGCTTGTCAGCTCCGTTCTCGTTCTGCATGGCACTTAGAATCTGTGCTACTGCAAGTACGAGTGTTCCCTTGGCTATCTCGGAAGGCTGAAACTGGATGCCCACGAGGCTGATCCATCTGGATGCGCCATTGGTAGACTGTCCTGCCAACAGTACCCACAGAAGTAAGACTATAGAGATAAAAATCATGAAAGGAGTCACGATTTTGAAATACTTGCACTTGACCTTCAGCATGCAAATCATGACGAAGACACCGCCAACAAGGATAGCCATGTGCTTGATGACTGGCCCCATGAAGTTTCCGCTCTTGTACGACAGCGTACTTGAGGCTGAGTAAACCTCAATGATGCTGATCATACAGAGGAAGAAAAACACCATCCATATGACTTTGTCTCCCTTGAATATGTTACCTATTTTGTTGCTCATTTCTCTTTTTTGTCTTCTTCTTTGTCTTTAGTCTTTCTGTCTTTTACAGTTGTCGGGCAAGTGTCTTGAACTGTTCGCCTCTGTCTTCCATGTTTTTGAACAGGTCGAAGCTTGCACAACATGGACTCAGCAGAACAGTGTCGCCTTCTTTTGCCATCTTGTGGCAAGCTGCGATACAGTCTTTCATGCTGTGAGTATCACAAACAGGAATGCCAAGACAGTCGAAGTTGTCGTGTAACTTCTTGTTGTCGGCTCCCAAATATACCAGTCCTACACACTTTTGCTTTACCAGTTCTGTGATGTGGCTGTAGTCGTTGCCCTTGTCCTTTCCTCCCAAGATCAGGATGGTAGGTGTCTTCATGCTTTCGAGTGCATACCAGCAGGCGTCTACGTTGGTAGCCTTTGAGTCGTTGATGTATTGCACGCCATTCACCTTGCATACTTTCTCCAGGCGGTGTTCCACGCCAGGAAAGTCGCCCAGGCTCTTGCGGATCGTAGCCTCGTCAATTCCTGCAATATGGCAGGCAAGTCCTGCTGCCAGGCTGTTGTAGATATTGTGTTTGCCTGTAAGGCTCAGCTCAGCTTCTGGCATGGCGAAAGGAGTAGGGTAGTCGAGTTTGTAGAGTCCGTCCTCTATGTATCCTACACATCCTTCCTCCTTGTTCTCAGCAAACGGACAGATTCTTGACTTCAGATTGTATTTCTCAATCTCTTTCTTCACGATGGGATCGTCGTTCCAATAGATGAAACTGTCTTCTTCTGTCTGATTTTGTGTGATACGCATCTTGGCGTCCACATAGTTTTGCATGCAGAAGTCGTAGCGGTCCAGGTGATCGGGTGTGATGTTGAGAAGGATGGCTATGTTGGCGCGGAACTTGTACATATTGTCAAGCTGGAAACTGCTCAGCTCGATGATGTAGTACTTGTGTGGCTCCTCTGCAACCTGGAGGGCAAGGCTGTTTCCGATGTTTCCTGCCAGACCTGCATCCATGCCTGCCGCCTTGAAGATGTGGTATATGAGTGATGTGGTTGTGGTCTTGCCATTGCTGCCAGTGATGCACACCATCTTGGCGTCAGTATATCTTGCGGCAAACTCTATCTCGCTGATGATAGGTGTGCCCTGCGCCATCAGTTTCTGAATCATTGGAGCCTCTTTAGGAATACCCGGGCTCTTGATGATTTCGTTGGCATTCAGTATTTTCTCTTCTGTATGGTGGCCTTCTTCCCATTCTATCTGATGGTCATCAAGCAGTTTTTTGTATTTGTCCTTGATTTTTGACATGTCGGATACAAATACATCAAAACCTTCTTTCTTGGCAAGTACGGCAGCTCCTGCTCCGCTTTCGCCAGCACCTAAAATTACAATTCTACTCATATTTTTTATCTTATCTTCAATGTTATAATTGTTAAGGCAGCAAGAATGATGGTGATAATCCAGAAACGGATTGTTATCTTTGATTCGTGGATGGCACCATGTGGCTTCTTGATGAGATACTTACACTCAGGGTCGAGCTGGCTGTCCTGTGTTCTGAAGTTGTCGTGGATAGGCGTTCTCTTGAAGATGCGCTGCTTGATACCTTTACGCTTGCCTAATTTATAGTAGTATACCTGTACGATGACGCTGAGGCTTTCTACGAAGAAGATGCCACAGAGAATAGGCAGCATGAGCTCTTTGTGGATGATGATGGCTCCCACGGCAATAATGCCGCCAATGGTCAGCGAACCTGTATCGCCCATGAATACTTGTGCGGGATAGGCATTGTACCACAGAAAGCCAATCAATGCTCCAATGAAGGCGCAGAAGAATACTACGAGCTCCTCGGAGCCAGGTATGTACATGATGTTGAGGTAGGCGGCATATTGGATGTGGGAAGACACATAGGCCAGTATGCCCAATGCCACACCTATGATGGCAGAGTTGCCTGCACACATTCCGTCCATACCGTCATTCAGGTTGGCTCCGTTGGATACGGCTGTCACGACAAAGATAGTCATCAGGACGAAGAGAATCCATCCTGCTGCCGTCTTGTATTTGCCGCAGAATCCCATGATGCGTGAGTAGTCAAGGTTGTGCCCCTTGATAAATGGTATGGTGGTCTTCAGCGACTTGGTAGACTCTGCCCTGTGCTTGACGACCATCTCCTGTCCCTGACGCTCGATGGCTAAGTTCTCGTTCATCTTGACATCAGGTGAGGCCCACAGCACCAAGCCAACGATAAGTCCGATGCCGAGCTGTCCCACTATCTTGTATTTTCCTTTCAGTCCTTCCTTGTCGCGCTTGAAAATCTTGATGAAGTCGTCCATACCTCCCAGGAATCCCAGCCATACGGTGGTGATGAGCATCAGTATCAGATAGATGTTGCGCAAACGTCCCAACAGCAGTACCGGTATGAGTATTGCCATGATGATGATGACGCCACCCATGGATGGAACTCCTATCTTCTTGACACCAAATGGGTCGATGCTGGCATCGCGCTGAGTTTCAGTTATCTGCTTGCTTTTGAGGTATTTGATGAACTTCTCGCCAAACCAAGCAGAGATAACCAACGAAAGAATGAGAGCCAGGAGGGCACGGAAAGAGATGTAACCCCACATGTGGGAGCCGGAAATGCCCCATTGCTCTAAAAATCTAAAGAGATAGTATAACATTTTCTTCTTTTATTATTTCTTGTTAATACCGAAGATGCCGCGAATCACTTCCTTGTCGTCGAAGTGGTGTTTCACGCCCTTGATTTCCTGGTAGTCCTCGTGGCCTTTGCCTGCCACCAGAATCACATCGCCCTTCTTTGCCATCATGCATGCTGTGCGGATGGCCTCTTTGCGGTCTACGATGCTGATGACTTTCTTCATCTGCTGCTCGTTCAGACCAGCCAACATGTCGTTGATGATGTCCTGTGGCTCCTCGAAACGGGGATTGTCGCTGGTGATAATCACCTTGTCGCTTTGTTTGACGGCTTCTTGTGCCATGAGTGGTCGCTTGCCCTTGTCGCGGTTTCCGCCTGCACCACATACGGTGATGACTTCTCCCTTTCCGTTGAGCACCTCATGTATGGCATTGAGCACATTCTCGAGAGCATCGGGAGTATGAGCATAGTCAACGATGGCTGTGTAGCCTTCTGGTGACTGGATGGGTTCGAGACGTCCGTTCACGCTGTGCAGTGTGCTCAGTACTACAAGCACATCTTCTGGCTTTTTGCCCAGCATGATGGCTGTGCCATATACAGCCAGCAGATTGCTTACGTTGAATTTACCGATAAACTGCACGCCTACTTCTCTGCCGTCCACATCTAAGTACATGCCTCCGAAGTGGCATTCCAGGATTCTTGCCTTGAAATCGGCCATGCTCCGTGTAGAGTACGTCTTGATGGTGGCTTTTGTGTTCTGTACCATGATCATGCCGTTCTTGTCATCGGCATTGGTAATGGCAAAGGCCGACTTTGGCAGACCGTCGAAGAAGGCCTTCTTGGCATTGCGATAGTTCTCGAAAGTCTTGTGATAGTCGAGATGGTCGCGTGTGAGGTTGGTGAAGATGCCGCCTGTGAATGTCAGACCGCCGATACGCTTTTGTGCTATGGCGTGCGAAGAGCATTCCATAAAGGCATACTCGCATCCTGCTTCTACCATCTTGCTCAGCAGGAGGTTGAGCTCGATTGGGTCGGGAGTGGTGTGGTCGGCAGGAATAGCTTCGTCCTCGATATAGTTGCAGACGGTAGACAGCAAGCCGCACTTATGTCCGAACTTGCGGAACATATTATATAATAAGGTGGCGATGGTGGTCTTTCCGTTTGTTCCAGTCACACCCACCAGCTTCAGTTTCTTGGATGGATCGCCATAGAACAGGGTGGCAACTTTTCCCACTGCGTCCTCTGTAGATTCTACTTTCACGTAGGTGACGCCTTCCACCTTCTCCTCAGGCATGTCTTCGCACAGAATGGATTTGGCGCCAAGCTCGATGGCTTTGGGTATAAACTTGTGACCATCTACTTGCGTTCCCTTCATGGCAACGAACAAATGGCTATCTTTGATTTTTCGAGAGTCAATGTTCACTCCTGTAACCTCGGTCTCCACATCGCCTGCTATTTCCACAGGCTGAATGTTCTTGAGTAAATCTTGTAGTTTCATATTCTGTTTCTTTGATGTTTCTATACATTATTATATATTATAGGTCGAGTGTGAGTGCGCAGACTTGTCCTTTCTTGATTCTTGTTCCTGGTACAAGACTTTGTTTTACTACTTTTCCACGACCGTAAATTCTGGTCTTTATGCCTCGGCTTTCCATCATGAAGATAGCGTCTCTTGCTCCCATGCCCGATACATCGGGTACGGCATTCTTGCTGTATTGCTTCTCCTTGATGAGCAGTACTTTCTTCTTTCCTTCCTTCTCGGCCTTTCCCCATATAGGATTGCCTGTCGCATAACTGCCCGACCAATTGGTGGCGGTGTTTATTCCGAGATGCTTCAGCACATAGTCGGCAGCCAGTATGTTGCCCGACTTTACGTCTGGCAAGAAGACTGAGGCTGAGTCGCGGGCATCTTTCACATCGAGTTTCAGACTCTGTGCCATGATGCCTTCTGAAATTTCATGAAAGACCTTTCCACTCATTGTGCCGCCCGAAGCTGGGAGTCCCGATTTCTGAATGCAGACGATGCAGCTGTATTGAGGAGCATCGGCAGGGAAATAGCCTGCGAAACTGACGAGGTAGTTTGTTCCTCCGTTCTTGTATCCCCCCGCACCTTTAGATATCTGAGCTGTACCCGTCTTGCCTGCCACCTTGAAATTGGGTGAGCCTGCCTTACGTCCCAATCCCACACTTACCACTTGCTCCAAGATGGTCTGCAGTTCTTTGATGCTTTTTTCCTTGGCTATCTGTGGTCGCATGACTTCTACTGGGAACTCTTTGAGGGTTTCTCCGTTCTTCACCACTTTGGTGACAAAGCGCGGACGAACCATCTTTCCGTTGTTGGCTACTGCGTTGTAGAATGTCAGCGTGCTGATGGGCGGAACCTGTGTCTCGTATCCTATACTCATCCATGGCAGGGCAGTCTTGCTCCAGTTGACGTATTGTCCACGGCTGTTCTTGCGAGGCATACGGATGATGGCAGGTGTAGAGCCCACCAATGGTATTCTCAGATTGTCTCTCAGTCCGAGACGGTCTATTCCCTGCACAAACTTCTCTGGATGTTTGTGGTAATGGTCGTCTATGATTCGGCTTACTCCGATATTGGAACTGTACCACAGGGTCTCCGCAAAGGTAAGCATTCCGTAGCCTCCCTTTCTCCAGTTATGGTCTTTCATGTCTCGACCATACATGTTCCATACGCCGTTTCCTGTCTCCACTCGGCACAGGGTGTCAACCACTCCGTCGTCCAAGGCTACAAGCAGCGAGGCTGGCTTGAATACAGAGCCTGGCTCCAGCAAGTCGCTGACGGCATGGTTTCTTACTTCCCGATATTCGCCGTCATCACACTTCTCCAGGTTGACGATGGCTTTCACATCTCCCGTATGCACTTCCATGACGATGGCTACGCCCACATTTCCGTTGATTTCCTTCAACTCCTGCTCTAATGAGCGTTCTGCCAGGTCTTGCATGCTCACGTTGATGGTGGTCACGATGTCGGCTCCGTCTATAGGTGGCGTGTCGGTAATGTTCAGGTATTTGTTAAGCACTTTCTTGCGCTGCACGATTCCGTTGGTTCCTCTCAGGATGGAGTCGTATGAGAGTTCCAGTCCGAAGCGGGCAGTATCCTTGGCACCAAACAAGGCTCCGATGGTTCTGCCAGCCAGTCCTCCGAATCCACGTGTTCGGGCGTTGTATTCTTCCCAATGGAAACCGCTGCTGTTCTTTCCCAGGTTGAATACCGGAAGGGCTTTCACCTCGGTGAACGTGTTGTAGTTGATGCGGCGTGGATATAAAGACCAGTGTCGGCTTTGTTTCTTTCTTCCCTCGTCTATGTGTCGCTTGAATTCGGTGAATGTCAGTTCGGGGAAAATCTTACTCAGCCCCATACAGATGGAGTCTTCCTTGACGTCCCACAGTGAGTCGTTGCCAGCTTCTTTGAGTGCCTTGAAGTCCATGAAGAGCTTATACTCAGGCAGCGAACTGGCCATCAACTGTCCATCGCAACTAAGGATGTTTCCTCTGGTAGGCTTCACGGTTACAGAATCTTTCTTCTGTCGCTGTGCCACCTTCATCCAGTAGTCGCGCTTGGCCGTTGCTATGTATATGGATTTTCCTACGATGCAGAGTGCAAAGACCGTCATGACGATGGCTATGGCGCTGTATCGTGGCATCACTCTCTTATTGTCAAATTTACTCATTCTCCGGTACGTTTATGATGTATGGTGGCTGGGTGGCAATGTGCAGGACGCTGTCTTTGTTGTTCTGCAGCATTTTCAGCACGTTGCTCTCTCGGCTTCTTTCTGTTATTTGGCTGCTGCTCGACAGGGCTTTGTATTTGGCGTTCTGCAGTTCCTCCTGCAGTTGGTCTATCTCTATCATGTCCTGTTGTATGCTGTATCTGTTGGATATGTATATGATGATAAAGAACACCACTAACACGATGAGCCATATCTGCCGGCGTATCACTTGTGCCGTCAGAATGTCGCCGCCCAAAATCTTTCTCAGGGTGAAGCTCGACGATAGGGGCGCCTCGTCTTCTATGGCTTGTTTGGCGATGGCTTCCTTGAGTGACTCCTCGTGTTCCTCTCCCTCAGCCGGCTCCTTTGAGTCATCTGAGTCTTGCGAGTCTTGGGGCTTTTGTGAGGCTTTCGTCTCTTTTGCCTCTTTTGCCTTCTTGCCCGGCTCTTGAGGAGCGGGTGTCTCGGCAGTCTTGCTGTCGGCCTTCGCTTCCTGGTCTTCCTTTATTTCTTTTTCTTTCATCTCTTTTCTGCAATTCTAAGTTTGGCGCTTCGGCTTCTTGGGTTTCTTTCTTGCTCTTCCTGATCGGGGATGATGACCTTGTTGTTGATGAGTCTGAAGGGAGATTCTATTCTTCCGTAGAAGTCCTGCACCACTTTTCCCTCTGGGTTTCCCGTCTTCATCACGTTTTTCACAATTCGGTCTTCCAGCGAGTGGTAAGTGATGACCGACAGCCTTCCGCCTGGTTTCAGGATTTCTGTCGCAGCCTTGAGCATTTCCTTCAGGGCGTCCATCTCGTGGTTTACCTCTATTCGCAGGGCCTGAAACAGTTTTGCCATATCTTTTTTCTCTCGCTCGCGCTTGAAGAAAGGCTCCACTACGTGTATGAAGTCGGTCGTTGTCTCTATCTTTTGGCTGCTTCTTGCTTTGACGATAGCTGCAGCTATGCGCCGGGCGTTGCGCAGTTCGCCGTACAGGTAGAAGATGTCTGCAAGTGCCTCCTCCTCGTATTCGTTTACGATATCGGCAGCAGTCTTGCCCGCTCTTTTGTTCATTCTCATGTCGAGCGGAGAGTCGAAGCGGAAGGAGAAGCCCCTGCTCTCATCATCGAAATGATGGCTCGATACACCCAGGTCGGCAAGCAATCCGTCAATACCTTCCTCGCCATAGTAGCGCATCCAGTTTTTCAGGTATCTGAAGTTGGAGCATACGAAGGTGAAGTGCTCATTGGGGATGACGTTCTGTTCGGCGTCGGCGTCTTGGTCGAAGCTGTACAGGTGACCGTTGTCGGCTATTCGTGAGAGTATCTCCTTAGAGTGGCCTCCGCCTCCAAAAGTAACGTCCACATACACTCCTCCAGGATGTATGGACAGACCGTCTACGCTTTCTTTGAGAAGCACAGGCACGTGGTATGTATTGTTGTCGATTAATCGCATGTGTACCTATTTAAATAAGAATTCGGGTTCAAAGGTACACAAAAATCCTCATATCTGTTTACTTTTTCTTGCAAAATTTATAAAACTTAATAAAATGAGGTCGCTTTTTGTCTTGTGTCAAGAGTTGGCGAGAGTTCTTTCAGAATGCTTAAAGTGAGCTTCAGACATAAAAATGAAAGCCAAAAGCTATATAAATCGACTGTTTTTTCATCAAAAACATCGTATTTTATCATTTTTTCATTAAAAATGGCACGTATTTAAAAAAGTTGAGTTATTTTTGCACGTACTTTAGATGTTTTTACAGCAAACATGAGCGAATCTATAGAGAAAACGATTGACATAAGCAGGATTTTGAAGAGCAAGATGGGAGCAAAGGCAAAGTTTGTGCCCTCTTTTCTTGTTTCCTGGCTCAAGAAGACCGTTCACGAGGATGAAGTGAACCGCTTCTTGTGGGAAAGTCGTCATCTTCAGGGTACCGAGTGGCTTACTGAGTGCGTGAAGTATCTCAAGATGAACATACAATTGGAGGGAGTGGAGAATCTGCCCGACAAGAACGATGGCAAGCTTTATACCTTCGTGTCCAATCATCCGTTGGGAGGACAGGACGGTGTGGCGCTTGGTTCCATCATTGGCACCCATTATGACGGAAAGTTCCGTTATCTTGTGAACGACCTGCTTCTTAATCTGCCAGGTCTTAAGCCCGTCAGTATAGGTATCAACAAGACGGGACGCCAGAGCCGTGACTTCCCCCGTATGGTGGAGGCTGGCTTCCAGAGCGACAATCACATGCTGATGTTCCCTGCAGGTCTCAACAGCCGCAAACAGCCAGATGGCAGTATTCGCGACTTGCCCTGGAAAAAGACATTTATCTCAAAGAGTGTGGAGTATCAGCGCGATGTGGTGCCTATCCATTTCAGCGGACAGAACTCGGAGCGCTTCTATCGCATCGCCCGATTCAGCGACAAGTATTTGCCTTTCAACTTAGCCATGCTTTTCTTGGTCGACGAGATGTACCGGAACGTGGGAAAGGACTTCCGTATCGCCTTTGGCAAGCCCATACCCTGGCAGACCTTCGACAAGAGCAAGACTCCCACAGAATGGGCGCAATATGTAAAAGACAAAGTTTACGAATTATAGAAAGTTACATCATAGATTATGGAAGAAGATATAATCCAGCCAATAGACAGGGACTTGTTGAAGAGTGAGCTCACTCCCGACAAGCAGCTTCGTATGACAAACAAGAGTCATAACGAAATCTATATCGTGACAGCCAACGACTCTCCCAATGTGCTGAAGGAGATAGGCCGTCTTCGTGAAATCGCATTCCGTACAGCAGGAGGCGGCTCGGGCAAGTCGATGGATTTGGACGAGTTCGACTTTGGAGATAATTGTTATAAGCAGCTCATCGTGTGGAATCCTGAGGCCGACGAGATTATTGGCGGTTATCGTTATCTCTTGGGTAAAGACTGGAAACTCGATGCTAAAGGACAGCCTATATTGGCTACGAGTCATATGTTCCATTTCTCAGACAAGTTCCTTAAGGAGTACATGCCTTATACCGTGGAGTTGGGACGTTCCTTTGTCTCATTGGAATATCAGAATGTGCGCATGAACAGCAAGAGCATTTTTGCGCTCGACAACCTGTGGGATGGTCTGGGAGCTCTTACCGTGCTCTATCCCGAACTGAAATATTTCTTTGGCAAGATGACGATGTATCCGTCTTATATTCGCCGTGGTCGTGACATGATTCTCTATTTCCTCAAGAAGCATTTCGATGATAAGGAGAATCTTGTTATCCCGATGAAACCATTGAAAATAGAGACTCCAGAGAGTGAGCTGAAGGCGATCTTTACCGAAGATGACTTCCGCGCCGACTATCGCATTCTCAATCGCGAGGTACGTGAGTTGGGCTACAACATTCCCCCTTTGGTGAATGCTTATATGAATCTCAGTCCTACGATGAAGCTTTTCGGCACAGCCATCAATTATGGTTTTGGTGATGTGGAGGAAACTGGTATTCTGATTGCTGTCGACGAGATTTTGGAAGAAAAGCGTGTGCGCCATATCAACAGTTTCATAGCCGAGCATCCGGAGGCGTTGAAGATAACAAGTGGCGCCAACAATATTATTTATAAGGAAAAGGAAGGCGAGTAAACCTTATCCGTTTTATAAAAGACATTCAACTTCCGAGTGGAGTGAAAGTTGGAGAAGTAAAACAAGATACTAAAGAAGCGTTTCGTTCATTCGAGGCGCTTTTTTAGTATTCTTGTTTATGAATGTCTGCGATTTTTAACCTGCTGATAAAACGAAGTTGCTTGTGATGGACAATGCAAGTACTTGTTTTTTCTATTTATTCTGCTGAAAAGCTTTAGTATATATATTCATCGGGGCGCTATGGTTAACTGCGAAAAAATAATTTCCCAGTTGGGAAAAAATATTTTTCCAGTTGGGCAGATTCTTTTTCCCAGTTATGTGGCGCTTTTCGGACAATTATCGCATGAATATACAGTATAAATATGCGTTCGTGTTTTCCGTTTCTCTCCCTCACGCCCTATACGATAGGCAGGCTGATACCGTTTATCTTCTGATAGATGTCGAGGGCGTAAATGTCGGTCATTCCGCTGATATAGTCGATGACAGCCATGATTCGCTCCTCTATATTCTCGTTGTTGATGTCGTACTGACTGCTTACCCGTCGCAACAGTTGTTGAGAGTCGAAACGTTCGGGCGTGATAGCTGCATTGACAAACACCTCCATAAGTGTAGCCATAATCTTGTAACCTGACAGTTCGATGTCGAGTACAGGCTTGCTGTGGTAAATCTTTGCAAACGAAGTCTTCTCGCATTCTTTGTAGGCATTTCGCTGTTGTTCGGCGATATGGTCGATGAGGCTTCCCTCGAATGTTCCTGCCAAAATCTCCTTCTCATGCTCCAGGAAGGCCGTTACACATTCGTTCTCCAGTCGGCCGATGGCGCTGGCTCTCATGTAGACCACCTTTTCGTTCTCGTCGGTCACGCCTTCTTCCTTGATTCGCTCCTTAATCTTATTTTGGGTTTCCTTGTCGAAGAATCCCAACAGCAGTCTCTCCGTCTCTTCGTAAGACAGGATCTTGAGTTTGTGGGAGTCTTCGATGTCCATGATTTCGTAGCAGATGTCGTCGGCAGCCTCTACCATATATACCAACGGATGACGGGCGTATCTTAGAGGCTCACCAGGTTTTGACTTGCAAAAAATGCCCAATTCATCGGCCACTTTCTGGTACGAGTCCTTTTCCAAGGTGAAGAAACCGAATTTGCCATGACTTCCAGCCAACTGGCTGGCGAATGGATATTTTACGATAGAAGCCAGCATGGAGTAGGTCATGACGAAGCCGCCTTTGCGTCTTCCCTTGAATTGGTGGGTCAGTATGCGGAAGGCATTGGCGTTGCCTTCGAAGTGAGTAATATCTTGCCAAAACTCCGGTGAAACCAGCTCTTTTACTGCTTTTCCTGCTCCTTCGCTGAAGAAAGTCTGTATGGCTTTCTCTCCAGAATGGCCGAAAGGAGGATTGCCCAAGTCGTGTGCCAGACAGGCTGCGCTCACGATAGTTCCTATTTCCTCAAAGAGAGTATCCTTCAGTTCTGGGCGCTTTTCTATGATACGTTTCGAGATGTCGTTGCCCAATGACATTCCTACACTCGATACTTCCAGACTGTGGGTCAGTCGGTTGTGTACAAAGATAGAACCAGGCAAGGGGAAAACCTGAGTCTTGTTTTGCAGTCGTCTGAAAGCCGACGAGAAGATGAGCCTGTCGTAGTCGCGTTTGAACTCCGACCGGTCGTCGTGGCGCTCGGCATGCTTATGCTCCTGTCCGAAACGCTTGTTAGATATGAGTTTAATCCATTCCATATCGCAAAAATACAGCAATCCTGACACAATACAAAATAAAAAAGCATTTATTTTTTATAAAATCTATCATTTTCGTCATGAAAATGCCTAAATGTGCCCGAAAAACATTATTTTTGCATCTTAAAAGAATGAACATGATGAAAGTACAAATTATCAACCGTGGGCATCAGCCGTTGCCAGCTTATGCCACACCCCAGAGCGCAGGTATGGACCTGCGTGCCAATATCGACGAATCTATCGTGCTTCACCCCATGGAACGCCGGCTTGTACCTACAGGTCTTTTCATGGCTTTGCCAGCAGGCTTCGAGGCACAGATACGTCCTCGCAGTGGGTTGGCATTGAAACATGGCATTACTGTTCTTAATACCCCAGGCACTATTGATGCCGATTATCGAGGCGAGATCATGGTTCTGCTCATCAACTTCTCGCAGACCGACTTTGTCATCAATGATGGTGAGCGTATTGCCCAAATGGTGATTGCCAAGCACGAAAATGCTGAATTCATCGAAGTAGAGACGCTCGATGAAACCGAGAGAGGTGCTGGTGGCTATGGTCATACAGGTGTAAAATAAATATAGATACATTCAATTAATCTGTTGTGAATAGAATCAATATTTTGAGACAAGTATTCTTGGGCTTCATAAGCTTTATGGCATTCCTGACAGCTATGCCCGTGCAGGCTGCCGATGGTTTGACGGGCAATGACCGCAAGCGTTACGACTACTTCTTTCAGGAGGCGGCCCGTCTTCAGGCTTTGGGTCGTTACGGCGATGCATTCGAGCTTTTTGAGCATGCCCGCAAGATCAATCCACGTGCTGCTGAGGTGTATTTCTATCAGTCGATGTACTATCAGCAGATGAAGCAAGACTCCTTGGCTCAAGACTGTCTGGCGCGTGCCATCACCTTGGCTCCGTCCAATCTTACCTTTCGCGAGCGGATGGCACAGTATTATGTTGCCAACCAGCAGTACGACAAGGCTATCGAAGCTTATGAAGGCATCTTCGCTCAGAATCACGACAATACCGATGCGCTCTATATGCTGTTGCGCCTTTATCAGCAGCAGAAAGAATATCCACAGATGCTGAAAACCCTCAACCGCTTGGAGACAGAAGAGGGCGAGAACGAGAAGTTTACGCTTGAGAAGATGCACATCTACGAGTTGATGAACGATTCCAAGTCAGCCTACAAGGAACTCAAGTCGCTGACCGAGGCGCATCCGCTTGATATGATTTATAAAACCATGTTGGGCAACTGGCTTATGGAACACCAGCGCCGGAAAGAGGCCTACAAGTTGTTTACCCATGTGCTCGAAGAAGAGCCTGACAACTCGTATGCCCAGATGTCGCTCTACGACTATTATAATGCCACCGACCAGAAAGAACAGGCTCACGCCATGCTCGACCGCATTCTGTTGGGCAAGAAGACCGACCTGGATACCAAGTTGATGATGATTCGCTCGTTCATACAGGATAACGAGAGCCATGGTGCCGATTCAACCCAAGTCATCGCTCTTTTCGACAGAATGCTGTCTCAGCCCAAGCCCTCGGCAGACATCGCTGAGTTCCGTGCTGCCTATATGAATATTAAGAAAATGCCGATGGATACGGTCAATGCCGCTTACCGCAAGGTGCTTGAGATAGCTCCCGACCGTAGTGAGTCGCGCATCCAACTCATTCAGAATCTATGGGAAAAGAAAGACTACGACGAGGTTATCCGCCTGTCTAATGCTGCCCATGACTACAATCCGGAAGAGATGGTATTCTATTACTTTGGCGGTATGGCGCACTATATGAAGCATGAGGAAGATGCCACGCTCGAAGAGTTCCGCCGCGGAGTGGGACAGATCAACAGCAAGAGCTCTCCCGATTTGGTGTCCGACCTTTATATGATCATGGGCGACATCCTTCATGGCAAGAACCGTCAGGCAGAAGCTTTTGCCGCTTACGATTCCTGTCTGCATTGGAAACCCGACAATGTTCCAGGACTCAACAATTATGCTTACTACATCAGTCAGACGGGCAAGAACCTGCAGAAGGCAGAGTTGATGAGCTACAAGACCATCAAGGCAGAGCCCAAGAACTCCACCTATCTTGATACTTATGCGTGGATTCTCTTTATGGAGGAACGTTATGCCGAGGCCAAAACCTATATCGACCAAACCTTGGCGTATAGTGATTCAACGGCCGACAACAGTACCGTTATTGAGCATGCAGGCGACATTTATGCTATGAACGGACTTACCGACCAGGCTGTGGCCTACTGGAAGCAGGCACAGAAAGGCAGCCAGGACCCTGATGCTCTGAAGGTGAAAATCGAGTGCAGGAAATATATGACAGAAAGTGAAATCATTAAATATAAGCGAAAATGGAAAAAAACAAAATAATGAAACTGGCAGCATTCTGTCTGCCCTTGATGTTGCTGGCATCGTGTGGCACCAAGAAACAAATTATCTCTGATGGCGTGAGCAACAAGAACTTGCCACATCAGGAGGTGAAAAGTGTAGAGACCGAACGCATGCAGAAACTGGCTTTTGTACAGAAGGTGTCCGACAATCAGGTGTACGCCAAGAACATTACGGGCAGCATAAACTTCACCATCCGCATGGGAGAGAAGAAAATTTCGGTAGATGGTGCGCTTCGAATGCGTAAGGACGATGTGATACGTCTACAGTTGTATGCTCCCATCCTGGGTTTCGAGGTTGGCCGTCTGGAGTTTACCCCCGATTATGTGCTCATCATCGACCGTTATCACAAACAGTATATTAAGGCCGACTATAATCATGTAGACTTCCTGCAGAAGCAGGGCATCAACTTCTATTCGTTGCAGGCGCTGTTCTGGAATCAGCTTCTCTTGCCTGGAGCCAAGCAGGTGAAGGAGTCTGATCTGAAGAAGTTTGATGCCGATTTGGCTGTAGAGGGAAACGAAGTGCCAGTCACCTTGAAGAATGGCAACATGACGTATGCCTGGACTTCCCAGCGTGCCACAGGTCGTATAGACAAAGCCGACGTGGAGTATGTCAGTTCGCAGCATGGCACATCGGGAGTGCATATTCGTTATGACAACTTCCGCGCCGTAGGTGTCAAGATGTTCCCAGCCTTGTTGGATATGACTCTTGTCACTAATGCAACCCGCCAGAAGAAGGAGGTCAATCTCGTTATCAAGATGAACGAGGTGAAGACCGACAGCAACTGGGAGTCGCGTTCCGAAGTTTCGAGCAAGTACAAGCAAGTATCGGCAGAAGACGTGCTGAATAAAATAATGAGTCTGTAAATGAAACGTATATTATTGATTATTCTGGCCTTGTCGTTTGTCTTGACTCCTTATGCGCAGAAGACTGCACAAAGAAAGAAGACTGCCACAACGGCAAGAACGGTAAGAACCCAAAAGAAAACCTCAAAAAAGAAGCCTGTGAAAAGGCGCCAATCCAAGGCTCCCACACGGGCAGAGAAGAAAGCCGCCTATAGCAATGCTTCCATTCGAGGATTGCAGGGACAGCGTGCCAACATACAAAAGAAAATCAAGGAGCAGGAGAGAGCTCTCCGCCGCAATCAGGCCGACGTGAAGAAACGTCTGCAAGACCTCATGGTGCTTAATGGCGAAATCGACCAGCGACAGAAGAACATCGATGGTATACAGCAGGATATCCACCACATCGATGGCAATATCGGCTTGCTTAATACTCAGCTCAAAACCCTTGAACAGCAGTTGCAGGACCGAAAGAACAAGTATATCCGTTCTATGCGCTATATGACCCGTCATCACTCTGTGCAAGACAAGCTCATGTTTATCTTCAGCGCCAAGAACCTTACGCAGATGTATCGCCGCCTGTCGTTCATACGTCAGTATTCTGCCTATCAGAAGGCACAGGGCGAGGCGGTAAAGGCCAAGCAGAAGCAGGTGACCGAGAAGCACAAGCAACTGCAGGTGGTGAAGGGACATAAGAACAACCTTTTATATAAAGGTCAGCAAGAGAAAACTGCGCTCGAAGGCAAGCAGACCGAGCAACAGCAAGTGGTGCAGGGATTGCAGAAGCAACAGAAAACCATTCAGGCTGTTATTGCTGATCAGCGCAAGAAGGATGCTGCTATCAATGCGCAGATTGACCGTCTGATAGCCATTGAGGTAGAGAAAGCGCGTGCCCGTGCGGCAGCTGAGGCTAAGCGTAAGGCTGAAGCTCAGGCGGCAGCGCAGCGTAGGCGTGAGGAACTGGCTCGTCGAAAGGCACAGGCCGAGGCAGAGGCGCGTGAGAATGCCCGCCGTATAGAGGAGGCACGGCGCAAGGAACGTGAGGCCGAGTTGGCTCGTCAGCGTGCTGCAGAAGAGAATCGTAAGGCTCAGGAGTTGGCTCGTAAGGCCCAGGAGGAAGCTCGTCTGCAAGCCGAAAACAGTGCTAAGGCCAGAGCTCAGGATAAGGCACGTGCCCGTGCAGAGAAGGCTGCCCGTGAGGCTGCTGAACAAGCCAACCGACAGGCCAGAGCTGAACAGGCTGCTCGTGAGGCTGAGGCCGACAGACGAGCTGCAGAGTTGAAGGCAAAAACTGATGAGGCACGCAACCGCAAAGAGTTGGCAAGCGCCCGCCGGGAAGCCAATGATGCTGCTACTCTCAGTACGGTAGACCGTATGCTGAGTGGAGGTTTTGAGGCCAACCGTGGTCGCCTTCCTATGCCTATCACAGGAACTTACAAGATAGTGAGTCATTTCGGACAATACAATGTACAGGGTCTTTCCGGCGTTACCCTCGACAATAAGGGTATCAACCTTTTGGGCAAACCCGGTTGCGTGGCTCGTAGCATCTACGATGGTGAGGTAAGTGCCGTCTTTGGTTATGGAGGCATGTGGAATGTCCTTGTCCGCCATGGTGCCTATATCTCTGTATATTGTAACCTCAAGTCGGTGAGTGTTCACAAGGGCCAGAAGGTAAGTACCCGTCAGGCTTTAGGTGCCGTGGGTGCCGACAACATCCTGCAGTTCCAGTTGCGCAAGGAAACAGCCAAACTCAATCCCGAGGCATGGCTTGCCCGTTAATGTAAACTTCTCTAACTTCCGTACATGCGAAAGTTAGATTAAAATATTCTTTGAAGGAGAGGTAGTACTTACTTGCCCAAGTGAGCACTACCTCTTTTTTGTATTGCTTCAATAATATGGTGGATTTCCTTGAAACCGTGCAAACGATTGCTCATGGAATAAGCGTTTTTTTCCTGATAAACTTAGTGGTCTATCAAAACTTATTTCTATTTTTGCCAACGTTTGAACTAATAACTTATCAACTTAACATATTATTTTATGCAAAAATTTTCTACGATGCTTTGTACTTTGGCAATGCTTTTCGGCATGATGATGGCTCCGGGAAATGCTCTCGCTGCTGTTACCGCCGATGATTATACGCCAATAGTTACAGAAAATGAGATCTCCGTGTTCTTGGAGACAAGTTATGATAATGCCAAGATTTGGGCCTGGAATGACAAGGTAAAACAGTTTACTACTGCTGCTTGGCCTGGAGATGCCATGACCCTGGTGGGAACTAAAGGTGGCAAGAATGTCTTTAAATGGACATATACAGCTGGTACTGAAATTCCTACTGGTGTGATTTTTACTCATGATGGTGAGCAGAAACTGAATGGCGGTGATCAGGAATTCAAGAATCATGGTTATTACGTAGAAGGTAAATATGAAAAGACGATTACCCCAGGCCCTGAAGGCAAGGTAATGGTCTTCTTCGATAATTCCACAGCCAACCTCGCAGATGTATATTGCTATATCTACGACGGTACAAAGGCGGCTCAGGAATGGCCTGGATTGAAGATGAGTCTTGACAACGAGACTGAGAACAATGGCAAGAAGGGCTATTATACAGTAGAAGTCCCTGCTGCTTTTGTCACAGGCTATTTCGTAATCAACAACGGACAGAATGGCTCTGTTCTCACAGGCGAGACGGTTTATGTAAACGGACAGGCTACGTCTATCGAAAACACCGTTCTTCAGGAGGTGCAGAAGGCAGAGAATAATGCTTGGTACACCTTGACAGGTATGCGTATCAGCAAGCCTGCTCAGCCAGGTCTCTATATTCACAATGGTAAGAAAGTAATCATCAGAAAATAATAGCAGATTATGAAAAAGACAATCAATTATGGTCTCCTGATGTTGGTGATGCTGTTCAGCATGGCATCCAACATCTTTGCAGACAACAAATACGGTCTTAAAGACAATATTCAGGATGGTGTCATCCTTCATTGTTTCGACTGGACGTTGGCAGATATCCAGGAAGAAATTCCTAATATCGCCAAGGCAGGCTTTACTGCCGTTCAGACATCTCCTGTTCATGAGAGAGCAGGTAAAGGATCCGTTTGGTATGATGTTTATCGTCCATACGACTTTAAGATAGGTAATGGACTTGGTTCTGAAGCAGACCTGAAGGCTCTCTGTGCTAAGGCTCATGAGTATGGTGTTAAGGTGATTGTGGATGTTGTTGCCAATCATACCGATTATGGTAACGTGGCTGAACGCTTACTGGATGAGAGTCTTTATCATGAACGATTTGGTGTGGGTAACTGGCACGACCGCCATCAGGTTACATTTGGTATGATTGGAATGTGGGACCTCGATACCAACAATCCTACTGTGCAAGCCATCATCAAACAGTACATTCAGGACTTGAAAGCCTGTGGCGTGGATGGTATCCGTTGGGATGCTATCAAGCACATCGGCTTGCCTTCTGAGGGTGACTCTTTTATGCAGAATGTGGTGGATCAGGAGATGTACAACTATGGTGAGATCCTTGACAGTACTGGTGGTGATGATAATGTCCTTTTCCCAGAGTATCAGACCTACATGAGCATTACTGATAATGGTTATGGTAATGGATTTGCCAATTCCTTTGCCGGTGGTTCTATCAACGAGTCAGTAGGTAATTTCAATCAGAGAAAGGCAAAGACAGAAAAGTTGGTTTATTGGGGTGAAAGCCATGATACTTATGCCAACGATGGTGGTGAGTCAAAGAATAAAAGCCAGAATGTTATCGACCGTGCGTATGCTGTTGTTGCAGGTAACAATGGAGCTACCGCTCTTTATTTCTCCCGTCCTGCTCAGAAGGCAAAGAATGATATCAGATTTGGCGATAAGGGAAGTGTTCACTTCAAAGATGCCGAAGTGGCTCAGGTAAACCACATGCACAATGTTTGTGCCGGCGAGCCTAACTATTATGTAAAAGGTAATGGCGTTTGTGCTCAGGTTCGTAAGAGTGGCGCTATTATCGTATTGGGAAGTGGTTCTGACCGTGACGTGACTGTAGCCAATGGTGCTGGCGACGGCAAGTGGCTCAAGTCTGGTACTTATAAGGATATGGTAGGCGGTGGTGCTTTCACCGTCAATGCTTCTACAATCTCTGGTCATGTTGGCGAGTCAGGTATTGCTGTCATCTATAATGCTGGTCCTGTCGTGCTGACTCCTGAGGTTGTTTTCAATCCAGCTGATGGTACAGCCTTCTCTGATGAGTCTCTCACTGTGACTGCTACTCCTTTGAATGCTGTTTCTGCCTGGATTCAGGTGAATGATGGTGCTAAGCAGACTTTTACTGCAGCCAAGCAGTTTACTGTAGGTGCTGATGTTGCCTATGGTAAGAATGTCACTATCACTTGGGGTGCAACCGACAAGGAAGGCAAGACAGAAACAGGTTCGGTCACTTACAAGAAGGTGAAGGCTTACGTTCCAGAATTGGGTAAGGCTGATGAAATCTCCTGTTTCTTGGAGACATCTAATGCGGCAGCAGCCGTATATGTATGGAATGACAAGGTTAGTCCTGTAATTCAGCATGCTGGTGCATGGAATGATGCTATCAATAAAAAGTTGCCTCTTGTAGGTAAGAGTGTTTCTGGAAAGAATGTCTTCAAGTGGACTTATGATGGCACCGAGACAAGTGCTCCTACTCAAATCATTTTCTTGGATGGTAATGGAAATAAGATAACTGCTGACGTGGAGTTTGTCAACCACGGCTACTATGTTGACGGAACATACAGCAATACTGTGACCAAGGTACATGAAGATGAGATCGTTGATCCAGAGTATGTTTACTTCGATAACGCTTCCAACTGGGAGAATGTGTATTGCTACTTCTATAATGGTAAAACATCTTCTTCTGTATGGCCAGGTGTAAAGATGACTTACGATGCTTCTGCTTCTCATAATGGTAAGACAGGATGGTATAAGGCAACGATTCCTACAGCATACCTCAATGCTAAGTTCTTTATCAACGATGGTACTCCTGGTACTGCTATCAATGGCGCAAATGCTTCTGCTGAAAAGGTAGTAAACAAAGGTGCTGTAGTGGCACCAACTCCAAACCCAGAACCAGAGCCTGAGCCAACTCCAGAACCAGAGCCAGAGCCAACTCCAACTCCAGAACCAGAGCCAACTCCAACTCCAGAACCAGAGCCAACTCCAACTCCAACACCTACCCCTGATCCACAGAATCTGGATGCTCAGTATCAGACCAATCCAAATGGTGCAGGTGTTAAGAAAACCATTACTGTAGATGGTGACATCAGCGATTGGGATGAGAGTATGATTATAGCACAGGGTGCTGCCAATGACGACCCACGTGTATATATGGATGCTTCCATGCACGAGATTCCTGTCGATCTCTATGCGCTTTATGGTTGCTATGACGACAATAACCTCTATCTGATGTGGGAGATGACCAATGTTCAGGATGTGGTAGCTCCAGAAGCTGATTACCCACTCAGTAATAATGGTGTCCTGTTCCCTAATTACAATATGCCATTCTTTATCGGCATCAACACAAACAATGCCTCTACAAGAATAGGTAATAGTTGCAAGACTACAGCGGGTGGTACTCTTTGGGATAGTGGTATTACTTGCGAAAGCCCAGTTAACAAGGTGGTGGTTTTCTCAACCAATAACACCAATGGTCCATTCATTTATGGTGGAAGCAGCGCAGGACTGAATGCTTTGGAAGAGGTTGCCTATAAAGAGACAGGTGTTGTTGTGAAGTATGGTATGGGTATTCTCAGCAAGACGATAAAGGGTATTAAAGAATGTTATGGAGAGTCACAGAACCGTCTTGTCGGTGATATGACAAAGGGTACATCTACTTATGTCGATTTCAATACCTTAGGACACGAGTCTTCCAAATACGATTTCCATTATGAAATCTCGATTCCTTTAGCTAAGCTTGGTGTTACAGCTGCCGATGTGGCAAGCAAGGGATTGGGTGTGATGTTAGTAGCTACCTTTGGTACAAGTGGTATGGACAGTCTGCCTTACGACACAAGTATGAGTGACAATGCCGATCAGCCTTATTCTAAGGATCCTTCTACTACATACGAGAAGGAAGATGCCGACAATATCACCGTTCCTTTCGCTTATATTGGTAAGTCCTTGTAATGTCATATATATTAAGGTATAATAGATGAATAGAGTAGAGCTCTTAGATGGCAGCGCCATCTAAGAGCTCTTTGTATTTGGCGATAGCATCAGCTATTTCGCTGATTTTGATAAACTCGTCTGCAGAATGGGAGCGGGAGGATTCGCCCGGACCTAACTTGAACGAAGGGAAGTGCATCAGCGCCTGGTCGCTAAGGGTAGGACTACCGAAAGGTTTCATTCCCATGGCTACACATTTCTTAATAAGAGGATGCTCAGGATCAATACGGGATGATTTTAGACGGAAACTGTGAGCTTTTACTTCGCTCTTCAAGTGCTGGCAGATAAAATGATACAACTCCTCATTGTCGTAGAACTCATTGGTGCGGATATCCACCAGCATGGTGCAGGTGTCGGGAATCACATTGTGCTGGGTTCCTGCGTTGACTACGGTAAGTGTCATCTTGGTAGAACCTAAGAAAGGACTCACCTTCTCAAACTTGTAATCACGAATCCAGCGCATGTCATCCAATGCCTCATAGATAGCGTTTACTCCTTCGTTTCGGGCTGCATGTCCGCTTTTTCCGTGCGCTATCACGTCTAATACCATCAGTCCCTTCTCTGCCACGGCAGGCTGCATGCCCGTAGGCTCACCCACAATAGCCATGTCGATTTTTGGCAAGAGAGGCAAGGCTCGGCTGATGCCGTCTTTGCCAGACACTTCCTCTTCGGCCGATGCTAAATAGATAAGGTTGTAGTTCTGTGTTTTCTCTGTCAGCATCCGGAAAGTCTGCAGTAGTGAGCACAGACCGCCTCCACAGTCGTTGCTGCCCAGACCATAAAGCGTGTCGCTCTCTATTGTAGGAGCAAAGGGATCGCGCCTCCATGAATCGACAGGCTTCACGGTGTCTATATGGGCATTGAGTAGCAAAGTGGGCTTCTGCTCGTCGAAGTGTGGGTCAATCACCCATACATTGTTGGCTTCACGATGTGGCGTGAAACCATAGTTGCGAAGGGCTTTCTCCATAATGTTGGCGGCATCTTTCTCGTTGCGACTTGTCGAAGGGGTAGCAATCAGCTGGCTGAGCAACCCGATGGCGTCTCTTACATATTCCTCTTGTGTCATCATATCTGTCTCTCTTAGTCTTATTTGTGATGCAAAGTTAAGCTAAAACGGGATAAGGACAAAATAAAATTCCGATTTATTTTGTTTTCTTAATGTTTTCTATTATCTTTGCATCCAATAATTAAACATTATGCTTATGCAAGTCAAAAGTCATCTTTCGGTACTGATTCACGATTTGGCCAATAAATATGGCGATA
The DNA here is from genome assembly GCF_009495355.1 of Segatella copri. GTDB lineage: Bacteria > Bacteroidota > Bacteroidia > Bacteroidales > Bacteroidaceae > Prevotella. The sequence continues at coordinate 8,135 of NZ_VZAD01000069.1, read as the reverse complement.
AAACTGCACTTACGTTCAAGAAGTTTGGCAGCGACAAGTGGCAGTCTGTGTCATGGAATCAGTTTTCGCTGAGAGTGAAACAAGTGAGCAATGCTTTGCTGAACATCGGTGCAAAGCCGCATGACAAGATTGCTGTTTTCTCCCAGAATTGCGTGCATTATCTCTATACCGACTTTGGTGCTTATGGCATCAAGGTGTGCTCGATTCCATTCTATGCTACCAGCAGCGAGCAGCAGATACAATATATGATTAACGACGGACAGGTGCGCTTCCTTTTTGTAGGCGAGCAGGACCAGTACGACAAGGCACATCGTGTCTTTGCTCTCTGTCCTTCGTTGGAGCGTATCATCATCTTCGACTCCAGCGTGCGCATCAGTACTCACGACCCGGCTGCCCTTTACTTCAAGGATTTCATCAAGTTGGGCGAGAACCTGCCTCGACAGACTGAGGTGGAGACTTTGTATCAGTCGGCAAGCATGGATGATATGGCTAACATCCTTTATACCAGTGGTACTACCGGTGACAGCAAGGGAGTCATGCTGACCTATGGACAGTATGATGCTGCCCTGAGAGCCAACGACGAGGTAGTGCCTGTCTCTGAGAAAGACCGTGTCATCAACTTCCTACCATTTACCCATATCTTTGAGCGTGGATGGGCTTACCTCTGTTTGAGCGAGGGAGCACAGTTGATTATCAACACTTATCCGCACGAGATTCAGGAGAGCATGCGCCAGGTACATCCTACCTGTATGAGCAGCGTGCCCCGCTTCTGGGAGAAGGTGTATATAGCCGTAAAGGCCAAGATGGATGAGGCTGGTTCTGTACAGAAGAAACTTTTCTATCATGCCCTTGCCGTAGGTCGCAAGCGCAACATAGAGTATATTGCCAATGGCAAGCGTCCTCCTTTGACACTCGAGTTGGAATATAAGATTATCAACAAGACCATCCTGAGCATGGTGCGTAAGCAGTTGGGCTTGGAACATCCTAATATCTTCCCTACGGCAGGTGCCTATGTGAGTCCGGAAGTCGAGGAGTTTGTCCTCTCTATCGGAATTGGCATGGTCGTAGGCTATGGCTTGACCGAGAGTCTTGCTACGGTATCTTGTGTGCATCTCGACAAGAAGTTTACCATCGGTTCTGTTGGTCGCCCTATCTCCAGCATCCAGATCAAGATAGGTGAGGACAACGAGATATTGCTCAAGGGTCCAACCATTACAAAGGGATATTATCATCGCGACACCACCAATGCCAAGGTGTTCGACGAGGAGGGCTTCTTCCGTACTGGCGATGCCGGATATATGAAGGACGGCGAGTTGTTCCTCACCGAGCGTATCAAGGACTTGTTCAAGACATCCAATGGTAAGTATATCGCTCCACAGCAGGTGGAGGCGCTGTTGCTTGTTGACAAGTTTATCGACCAGGTGGCAGTCATTGCAGACCAGCGCAAGTTTGTGTCTGCACTCATCGTACCGGAGTTCCGCCTTGTAGAGGAATGGGCACGTGAGCATCATATCGCCTTTAGCAGTCGTGAGGATCTTTGTGCCAACGAGCAGGTGAAGAAGATGTTGCAGGAGCGTGTCAATACCCTGCAGCAGCAGTTGGCCTATTACGAGCAGATCAAGCGCATCACCCTCTTGCCCCATCACTTCTCTATGGAGTCGGGCGAGTTGACCAACACGCTGAAGATTCGTCGCCCTATTATCAATAAGAACTATCAGGCAGAGATTGACAAGATGTATGAGGAGTAACATGCAGCATAAGGCTGTTGGCTATAACTTCTAACGACCGAAGGAGTGATAACTTCTTTAACTTCTATAACTTCTGAACTTTTCAGAGTTCAATAATTTATAATAAATTAATGATAACAGCTGACCAATTGAAGGATGTGATGGAGCGCGCTGACGCCCTGCATCGCTATCTCAATATAGACCAGAAACAGGTGGAGCTCGAGGAAGAAGAACTCCGCACACAGGCTCCCGATTTCTGGGAGGACCCAAAGTATGCCCAGGAACAGATGAAGAAAGTGAAGGGTATACAGAAGTGGATAGACGGCTACAAGGCCGTGCGCCAGTATGCAGACGAGCTGCAGTTGGCTTTCGACTTCTACAAAGACGAAATGGTGACCGAGGAAGAGGTGGATGCCGACTACGACAAGGCCATCAAGGCCATTGAGGATTTGGAACTGAAGAACATGTTGCGCCAGAAGGAAGACCCGATGGACTGTGTGCTGAAGATCAACTCAGGTGCCGGTGGTACTGAGAGTCAGGACTGGGCTTCCATGCTGATGCGTATGTATATGCGCTGGGCTGAGGCTCATGGCTACAAAGTGACCATTACCGATATGCAGGAAGGCGATGAGGCTGGCATCAAGAGTGTTACCATGACGATAGAAGGAAACGAGTATGCCTATGGCTATCTGAAGAGCGAGAATGGTGTGCATCGCCTGGTGCGTGTGTCGCCTTTCAATGCTCAGGGCAAGCGTATGACCAGTTTCGCAAGTGTCTTCGTTACGCCTTTGGTCGACGAGACTATTGAGGTATATGTAGACCCAGCCAAGTTGTCTTGGGATACTTTCCGCTCCAGTGGAGCCGGAGGTCAGAATGTCAACAAGGTAGAGTCGGGTGTTCGTCTACGTTATTGGTATACAGATCCCGACACAGGCGAGGAAGAGGAAATCCTCATCGAGAATACCGAGACGCGCGACCAGCCTAAGAACCGTGCCAAGGCTCTGCTTCTCTTGAAAAGTCAACTCTACGACCGCGCCATGAAGAAGCGCCTTGAGGCGAAGGCGAAGATAGAGGCAGGCAAGAAGAAGATAGAGTGGGGAAGCCAGATACGCAGTTATGTGTTCGATGACCGTCGTGTCAAGGACCATCGCACCAACTATCAGACTTCCGATGTCGATGGCGTGATGGATGGCAAGATAGACGGATTCATCAAGGCTTACCTGATGGAGTTCCCCTCTGAGAATGAAGAATAAGAGAATGTAGAATAGTAATAACCTAATAATATAGAACGACTATGAGTAGTAACAAAGAATTAAGAAAGTCAAAGCATGCAGCTTACGAGAAGAAGCAGGCTGAAAAGGGTGAGAGAATCATCAAGTGGATATTTTTCGTGCTGATAGCATTGGCCATTTGTTTTGCCATCTATTCGGCTACCATCGTGTAACGGAACATATCCTGATATAACAGAAAATAAAACAATGAGTGGACTGGAAATAGAGAGAAAGTTCCTTGTCAAGAAAGGCGACGCATACAAGAGCGCCGCCTTTTCTGATAGTCATATTCAGCAGGGCTATATTCCTGCGAAGGGAGCTACGGTGAGAGTGCGCACACGCGACGACAAGGCTTACCTTACCATCAAGGGCAAGTCGGTGAATGGCGGTATGACGCGTTATGAGTTCGAGAAAGAGATAACCCTCGATGAGGCACAGCATCTGCTGCAGTTGTGCCAGGGTGGCGTCATCGACAAGCGTCGCTATCTGGTAAAAAGTGGCAACCATGTCTTTGAGGTCGACGAGTTCTATGGCGACAACCAGGGACTGGTCATGGCAGAGGTGGAACTGGACAGTGAGGATGAGGCCTACGAGAAGCCCGACTTCATAGGTCGTGAGGTGACGGGCGACAAGCGCTTCTATAACTCTCACCTCTTGATAAATCCCTTTTCTAAGTGGCGTGAAAGTCTGCCAAAAGAATAGGTTTTTTACTAATTTTGCATTTTTACTTTCAATTTATACGTTTATATGCAAAATATTTTATAATTTTGCAGTCGTATTATAGAGAAAGGATAAAAATGACAGAATTAGATAGAGGTAGTTTTGGTAGCAAGATAGGATTGATTCTTGCTACTGCGGGTGGTGCTGTAGGTTTAGGCAATGTATGGCGCTTCCCTTATATGGCAGGCCAGGAAGGTGGCGCAGCCTTCATCTTGGTTTATATAGGGTGTATGCTTCTTTTGGGCATCCCCTGTATGATTTCCGAGTTTATCATAGGCCGTCATGGCGCTTCAAATACAGCCCGTGCCTATACCAAGCTGTCGAGAGGCAAGGCCTGGAAGTGGGTGGGCTACTTGGAGGTGCTTACCGGTTTCCTTATTACGGGCTATTATGCCGTTGTGTCGGGTTGGTGTCTACAATATGTGTATGCCAGCATCATGGGCGAGCTGCATGGCGACCCAACCTTTGTGGCAGAGTACTTCAAGGAGTTCTCTGCCGATCCTGTACGACCTGTCATGTGGACGGTAGTCATCTTTCTGATTTGTCATTTTGTGATTATCCATGGTGTTCGTGGAGGTATCGAGAAGGCGTCAAAGATTATGATGCCCGTCTTGTTCATCCTCCTGCTTATCATCGTGGTGGCTGCCTGCCTGTTGCCTAATGCCGGAAAGGGCGTTGAGTTCTTGCTGAAGCCCGACTTCTCCAAGGTGGACAACGGCGTTTTCTTGGGTGCCTTGGGGCAGTCGTTCTATTCGCTCAGCATCGGTATGGGTTGTATCTGTACCTATGCTTCCTACTTCAGCCGACAGACCAATCTGTTCAAGACCGCTCTGCAGATATCAGTCATCGATTTCATGGTGGCTATACTTGCCGGACTGATGATCTTCCCTGCGGCTTTCTCTGTGGGTGTCTCGCCCGATAGTGGCCCGTCACTCATCTTCATCACTCTGCCCAATGTCTTTAATGAGGCTTTCGCGGCAGTTCCTGTCCTGGGCTGGATAATCTCGCTGTTGTTTTATGTTCTTTTGTCCTTGGCGGCTCTTACATCGCTCATGTCACTCCATGAGGTCAACACCTCTTTCTTCTATGAGGAGCTGAAGGTAGGCCGCAAGAGTGGCGCTTTGATTGTCACCGTGTCTTGTGCGGTGATAGGTGCTTTCTGCTCGCTGTCTTTAGGGGCTACAGATGCGCTCACGTTTGCCGGCAAGTCGTTGTTCGACTGGTTCGACTTTGTCACGGGGCAGGTGTTCCTGCCTGTAGCAGGCTTCCTTACCTGTCTGTTCATAGGCTGGTATGTGCCCAAGAAGCTGGTCAGGGACGAGTTTACCAACTGGGGAACATTGAAGGGAAATCTCTTCTTCGTCTATCTGTTCTTGGTGCGTTTCGTGTGCCCGGTACTCATCCTTTTGGTGTTCCTCAATCAGTTGGGACTTCTCGAAGGCATCCTGTAAAGGGGTAAATCAATCATATCAACCATATAAAAAAGAGAGAAAATGGAAAACAGCAGAGGCAGCTTTGGCAGCAAGTTGGGCGTGATCCTTGCCACGGCAGGATCGGCAGTGGGCTTGGGCAATATATGGCGCTTTCCCTATATGACAGGGCAGAATGGTGGCGCAGCCTTCATTCTTATCTATCTGGTGTGTATCTTTATGTTGGGCATTCCCGGCATGGTGGCTGAGTTTATCATCGGTCGTCATTCTGCTGCCAATGCTGCGCGGTCGTACAAGAATCTTTCCAACGGCAAGCCCTGGGGCGTTATCGGCTACATGGGTGTCTTTACTTCAATGATTATCCTGGGCTTCTATGCGGTGGTGGCTGGCTGGTGCCTACAGTATCTTTATGCCAGCATCATGGCCGAGGTGCAGGGCGATGCCAATTTCGTAAAGGAGTACTTTGCCTCTTTCTCTTCGGATGCGGTGCGGCCCACTTTGTGGACCATCGCCTTCATCCTGCTGACTCATGTGGTCGTGGTCAAGGGTGTACGCAATGGTATAGAGCGTGCTTCCAAGATACTGATGCCCCTGCTCTTTGTGCTGTTGGTGGTGCTGGTAGTTGCTTCCTGCTCTTTGCAGGGAGCCTGGAAGGGTGTGGAGTTCTTGCTGAAGCCCGACTTCTCTAAGGTAGATCCGAATGTGATGATAGAGGCTTTGGGACAGGCTTTCTTCTCGCTGAGTCTTGGCACGGCCTGTCTTTGTACCTATGCCTCCTATTTCAGCCGTCAGACCAATCTCCTCAAGACTGCCACACAGATAGCTTTCCTCGATACGCTGATAGCCATCCTGGCAGGACTGATGATCTTTCCTGCAGCCTTCTCCGTGGGCGTGCAGCCCGACAGCGGTCCTTCGCTTATCTTCATCACCCTGCCCAATGTGTTCAATGAGGCTTTTGCCTCCATGCCTGTGGTGGGTTATGTCATCTCGGTGCTTTTCTATGCCCTGCTTGTATTGGCGGCGCTTACCTCCACCATCTCCATGCACGAGATAGGTACGGCTTTCTTCTATGAGGAGATGCATATTTCCCGCCGTGGCGGAGCCTGGATAGAGACGGTGGCTTGTTGTGTGATAGGTGTCTTCTGTGCCTTGTCTTGCGGTGCGGTTCCCGAACTCACCTTCTTTGGCAAGTCGTTCCTCAACTGTTGCGACAACTTCACGGCACAATGGCTCATGCCGATGGCTTCTTTCTTTACCTGTATCTTTGTGGGATGGTATATTCCAAAGAAAGTGGTGCATGACGAGTTTACCAATTGGTCAACCCTTCGTGGCACGTTCTTTGGCGTTTATCTTTTCATGGTACGTTTCGTCTGCCCTCTCTGCATCCTCATTATTTTCCTGCATCAGTTGGGTGTACTTTAATGCTTCGTCTGTCATTTGTCAATCTTCGTACCTTACGTGAAACAAGTTCGTATCTTATTCGTACGACACGTAAGGTTCCAGACGTTCTATCTGTGCAGGAGGAAAAGTCTTGAGGAGCGATAGCTGCTGCAGGCTCTTGATGGGACCGTGCAGCCGGCGATAGTCGCAGATGTCGCGTGCCTGGTAGAAGTTGAGATAGGGATGTCGGCGAAGCTGACTCATCGTGAGCTTGTTGATCTTCAGTTTCGTTATCTTGTCTTTCTCTACTTGCATGAATGACAGCGCCTCCTCAGGGAAACCTTCTATCTCCAATAGTTGGTTGGCATTGACGTATCCACCCAAGCGTTCCCGGTATCTCACGATGGCACGCGAGTATGCGCTGCCGATACCTGGAATCTTCTTCAGCTCGGTGGTGTCGGCAGAGTTTAGGCTGACATGCTCGCCAGCTTTCAACTTCTGTGGATAACTGTAAATCTTCTCTTCGCCTTTCTCGCCTGTGGCTTGGCCTTTCTCCGTTTTCCCTTCTTCTCTCGCTTGTCGGCTGTAAGCATAGTCTTTTTGCTGTCCGTAGTAGTCGGCTGCCGGTCGGTAGTCTTCACCTATTATTATATAGGGGCGTAAGGTCTCGTATTGTTTCTTGGTGAGACCATAAAGACGGGCAAAGTCTTCGGGCCGTCTGTAGATACCGCCCTTGGCACGGTAGCGGTAGATGTTTCTCACCTGCCATTCCTGCAACCCCAGCCTGAGCAGGTCGGTGCTGTCGGCAGTATTGGGATCGAAGGCGAAGACTTCGTGTATCTCTTCGTCTACCTTATAATATAAAGGATGTTCCTTGTCTACGCGTTCCGGGTGCTTGGTGAGGGTAGAGTCGGCAGCTCCATAGCTGGAACCGTCGTCCTCGCCTCCGATGAAGATAATAAGTGAGCAAATGATAGCTATTATCATCAATATGACGATAATTGCGTTTCGATCGTTGCGTTGAAGATAGAATATACTTCTCATAAAAGTCGGGATTAGGCGACTCGAACGCCCGACCCCTACGTCCCGAACGTAGTGCGCTACCAACTGCGCTAAATCCCGATAGGTTTTTTCTAAAACCTCTTGCAAAGATAAGAAAATAGGATGAAAAGTCCAAGTAATATGTCTTTTTTTTGCTTTTTTGAAAGAAAGTTGCTGAAATATTTGCAAGAACCAAAATAAAATGTTACCTTTGCACCCGCAAATAAGGCTTCTCGCCTTGTGAGGCATAAATTATAATGGTGCCATAGCTCAGTTGGTAGAGCAAAGGACTGAAAATCCTTGTGTCCCCGGTTCGATTCCTGGTGGTACCACACAAAAGGCTGACTTTCTTACGAGAGTCAGCCTTTTTGTTTCTCTTCAAGCAGGATACCCAAAATATTTCTTACGCTCCTTTTGTTGTTCTTCTTCGGAAGTTGTAACGGCTCACCCGATATATCTAGGGGAAATTTTTTTGATTCTACAGAAAAATTTATACCTTTGCACCATGAACAATCAAGGACTATTATCATTGGCACAGTTGATACTGCCATCAGAGATACTTTCAA
>NZ_VZAD01000036.1 GCF_009495355.1 Segatella copri | reverse complement strand
CCTTACCCACGTCCAATAAGCTTCCAACTTGGTTTGAATCTTAACTTCTAAAATAAAAAAAGGAGACAATTATGAAAAAAATATTTTTAAAGACTGCAATGGCAAGCATGTTGTGCATGGGCTTTGTCTCTTGCGCAGACGAACTGAATATCAAGTCCATTGACCCACAGTCCACCCCAACATATTCAGTAGAGGGTCTCTTGGCCAAGCAGTATGCTACTCTTGGCCTTACTGGTCAGAAAGGTCCTGCTGGTTCAGCAGACTTGAGTTGCGACGAGGGTGAGAGCGGATTCATCCGTACCATTTTCAACCTGCAAGAGTTGATGACTGACGAGACAGCATGGGCATATCAGAATGATCCTGACATCGCTCCTATCACAAATTTAAGTTGGAAAAGCAGTAATGGCCGTGTAAACTGGGCATACCAGCGTCTCATTTTCGACATTACCCTGTACAACCAGTTTATTACCGAGCAGTCAGGCAGCCTGAGCGAAGATAAGATTGCAGAAGTTCGCTTCCTCCGTGCACTGAACTACTATTATTTCCTCGACCTGTATCGCAAGGCTCCTTTCAAGCTCACTTTCGACGATAGTCTCCCTACCGAGAAAAGTGGCAAGGATCTCTACGAGTGGTTGGATAATGAGTTGACTACCATCGAGCCTCTGATGGCTGAGGTGGGCGCTTATAATAACAGTCAGAATTTCGGACGTGCCGACCGTGGTGCAGCATACGCACTTCATGCTCGTTTGGCTCTAAACTCTGAAGTTTATACCGATGGTCAGGTGAAGGACTACCAGAAGGCTATTGATTATTGCGACAAGATTATCACCAGCGGTAAATATGATCTTTGTCGTGAAAAAAAGAATGGCTATAGCGGTTATCAGCAGTTGTTTATGGGCGACAATGACTGCAACCCAGAGGCCATGAAGGAAATCATCTTCCCTATCCGTCAGGATGGTTTGAAGGCGCGTGCGTATGCAGGTACCACTTACCTCGTAGCGGCAGCCACTATCGCCGGTATGCCTTATGCAAGCACGGGTGACCCATGGAAATGTTTTTTTGCCCGCGAGAACATGGTTGAGAAGTTCTTCCCAAACAAAGACATCCCTATGGCTGCTAAAGAAGATATCCCTGAAAATGCAACACAAGAGAAGATTATAGCAAAAGATAATGAGAAGGGTATCAGTACAGCCGATGTCGTAGCAAAGGCTAAGGACGACCGTGCCCTGTTCTATATGGGTGTAGGTGGCTGCGAAACAGGCAAAGTTCGTACGATCAATCCTGGTGAGAACATCACAGGTCCTCTGAATGGTGCGTCTTTTGTAAAGTGGAGCAATCTCCACGCAGACGGTACAGCACAGCACGATCAGAACTATTCTGATACCGACTTTCCTGTGTTCCGCTTGGCAGAAATCTATCTGACCCGTGCAGAGGCTAAGTATCGCCTCAACGGCAGTCAGGAAGGTTTGGCTGACATCCTGGAGGTTCAGGGCCGTGCCAATCGTGATTTGAAAGCTACATCAGTAGATGATCAGACTCTTATCGATGAATGGTGCCGTGAGTTCTATATGGAAGGCCGCCGTCGTTCCGACTTGGTTCGCTTTGGCTTGTTTTCAGGTTCCAAGTATCTCTGGAGTTTCAAGGGTGGTGTGGAAAATGGTACTGGTATTCCATCATACTACGACGTCTATCCTATTCCATACAATGAGATTAAGAACAATCCTAACATGACACAGAACCCCAAATATTAATTGTTTGGAAACCAGATTTAATTAAAAGAAATCAATTATGAAAAAGATATTCAAATTCATGTTGCTGCCAGCATTGGTACTCCCTTTGCTCTTTACATCCTGTGATGAAGACAGAGACAGCAACCCTACATTGGACCTGAGTCATCTTGCAGAGGGATTTGTATTGAACACTCCTGCTCTTGCAGAAAACAATACATACGACCTCAACAGTGCAAAAAACTTGGTACTGACATGCTCTCAGCCAAATTATGGTAATGTACCCTACGCAGTGAAGTATTATGCGCAGGTATCTATCGACCCTACATTCGTCAGCGATCCTGCTGCCACTCATGTAGAGTTGGCGACATACGCAGACAATGCAAGCAGTTTGGAATTTAATGCATCCGAAGTAAACGATGCTGTGGTATCTCTCTTCCAGGCAGCCAATCCTGATACAAGTGTTCCAGAGGAGATGCCTATTTATATCCGCCTTCGTGCAGTCATTGGCGGTACTTTGAATCAAACCTTGGGCGAGACCTATTCAAATGTTATCACCTTGCCTTCTGTGAAGGCTACCTACGAGGCTCCTGACGCTAAGTTCACCGACAACCTCTTCTTGATTGGAAGCTCTATCCAGACTCCATGGCAGAGTTGGAAGCCTATTCCACAGGTACAAGGCTTGGATGGCAATTACTATGGTATCATCTACGTGCCAGCAGGTGGCGAATTCAAGTGGGGTACCGAGAACAATGACTACCGCGGCATCAACCGTCTTAAGGAAATCAACGATGTAGATGGTGCAGGTATCTCTGCAGGTGAGAATCAAACCATCAAGGTAGCCAACGCTGGCTGGTACACTCTCCACTTCAAGGGTAAGATTACCGAAGACAAGAAGAACATCGACTGGACACTGACTGTTTACAAGACTCAGGTTTGCCTGATTGGTACTTGTATTGGTCAAACCGCTTGGGGCTTTGCTGACGATACTGCTCTGACAGCTCCAGACGATCCAAGTGGCGAATGGGTTTCTCCTGCATTCACTGCCAGCGAAGAACTTCGTGTTGCAGTCAAGGTCGGTGACATCGACTGGTATCGCACAGAGTTCACTGTTTACAATGGCGAAGTGTTCTGGCGTAAATATAATATGCCAAACAACTGGGCTGAGACCATGGGTGAAGCTTACTCTGTTAAGCCTGCCGTTGGCACGAAGTTGTATGTCAACTTTGATACAAATAAAGCAGAAGTTAGATAATTTAAGATGAAAGCAAAATGAAAAAGACATTTTTATATAGCTTAGCAGTCTTGGCAAGTGTATCACTTGCCAGCTGCAACGGCGACTACGATGATTGGGCTCAACCACAGCACAATCCACAGGAAGCCTCAGCTGCCAAATATGGTATCACCTTTACAGCGGGTCCTGAAGCAGAATGTAATATGCCTGACGAAGATGGAGTCATCAATCTCGTCACAGTCAACTCGACAGATGCCAATGTTGAAGGCTATACACTGAAAGACTTGAAAGTGAATGGTGAGGCTATCAAAGGCGAAGCCGTCGGCAACAACATTCAGGTAAATGCAGTCGAATTGGAGAAGATTCTCTGCAAACAGAACAATTCACGCGCAAGCGTAGCTCGTGACATCAACGTTGAGTCCAAGGTTTCTGTCAATCTGGCATCAGGCGATGCTGTCGCTATCAACACCGTAGGTACGACTACAGCAAAACTTAAGCCAACACCAACTCCTGCTATCGACCCGAATGGCTACTTGCTCGGCGAGATAAACGGAAATGGATGGGACAACACTAATCCTGAATGGATGACCAAAGTGTCTGATGGTGTTTACCAGCTCAAAGTCACTACAGAGAAAGATAAGAATTGGTTCAAGTTCTACGAAGGCAGCAAGTTTGTTAGCGGTGATTGGGATGCCATTAATAGTGGTGCCTTAGGATGTAAGGATAATGGTTGTGAAGATGCTTCTGGCTACATCTATTATACTGGTGATAAATGGGGTGAACTCCAAACATTGGTTATCCCTGGTGCTGGTACATGGATTGTAACTCTCGATATGAACAACTTGACCTACTCAGTAGGCAAGCCTGTCCTCTATATGGCTGGCGATGCTAATGGCTGGAAACAGATTGACTACCTCTCAAGTGAGGATGGTGTTCACTTCACAGGTTACATGTACCTGAACCAGAATGGTTTCAAGTTCTGCACTCAGAAAGACTGGGATGGTACCAACTATGGTGGAGCATTCTTCGGTGAGTCAGAAGACAACATCATGATGACACAAGAAGCAGGTTTCTATCAGGTGGATGTTGACTTGTCTGCGAAGACTTACACACTGACTCCTTTTAGCATTGGTATCATTGGTAACGCAACTCCTTCTGGTTGGGATAGCGATACTGATATGACATACAATCCGGAAGAGCGCTGTTGGGAACTTAAGAACGTCGAATTGACTGATGGCGAAATGAAGTTCCGTCACACAAACGATTGGAATCTCAACTGGGGTGGTCCACTTGACGCCTTGGTTCATGATGGAGATAACATCGCTGTAGCAGCTGGTACTTATGACATTAAGCTTGAGGTTAATTGGGCAGAAGGAACAGCAAAGTGTGAGATGACAAAGAAGTAAACATTTGCTTCATCAAATAAACTAAATATCAATGAGGGTGTGTCATAAGTCTGTGACGCACCCTCATTTTTTTCTTTATCCCCATCCCTACATTTTTCTCTAAAACTTTGGAAGTTACAAGGAAAAGTCGTATCTTTGCCCATAAATAGCTCTAAAAAAGGAATTATGGGACATCAAGAAGATATTGTAAAAACTGAAAGTAAAATCATTGTCATCAGGGATACGCAAGTCATCCTTGACAGAGATGTTGCTGAATTGTATGGAGTAGAAACAAGAGAAATCAACCAAGCACTAAGGAACAACCCTAAAAAGTTTCCTCCAGGCTATGTTATTGAGTTGAATAACAGAGAGAAAGATGAACTGATCAAAAATTTTGATCGGTTCAATAAAATCAAGCATTCCACTGTTGCTCCACATGCTTTTACCGAGCAAGGACTTTATATGCTTGCCACCATTCTGAAAGGTGATTTAGCCATCAGCACCACCATTGCCATCATTGATACTTTCACTAAGCTTCGCAAATTGGCAAGAACGATAGATAAAGTGAATGCGGATGCAGAGGAGCATGGTATTTTACCAAACAAAGAAACAGAAGGAAAAATACAAGCTGCGATGAACGAAGTCTTCGTAGACAATCTGCCATTAAAAATGCGCAAATTGACTTTTGGGGTTAATTTAGGAGTTCTGAAATTTTCTATAGAAACCACAAGAGAATCTAAAGAATAAAACAAATAAAAAGGAGGAAATGAATATGAACATGTTTGAGCAGATGCCATTCAGCGAGAAGTATCCAGTCTTCCGCAAATTGGCAGAGATAGGCGACCTCCGCAAGCTTTCCCGAGAGGAACTTGAGCTTTATGACGAGGACATCAAGAATATGCGTGATATATATGCAAGTGGCAACGGCCACAGAGCTTCCACTGGAGGAAATTCAGAAAATGAAGGAATAAGAAGAGATTACTAAGCGGTTCTCAAACATATTGGGAGCCGCCTATTTTTCTTTATCATCATCTCTACATTTTCCCCAAAAACCATGGAAGTTACGAGGAAAAATCATATCTTTGCAGAAGAAAAGCTGCACTCGGCAAATTGAAAGCAAGCTTTCTTTGCGCTCGTTTGCATTTTCTTTGCAGATTGGAACAAACAATCTTCTATATGAAACAAGAAATTGAACAAAAAGAATTAGGCATGGGAAACTTCCAAGGTTATCCATCTTTGTTGAGACAAATCAAGCATCGTGTTTCTTTTGCCCAACAGAAAGCCATGTACGCAGCAAACGAGGAGTTGCTCCGTATGAATTGGGACATCGGTGAAATGCTTACCAAAAGCCAAGAGACTGATGGTTGGGGCAAGAAGACTCTACAGCGCCTATCTATAGATCTAAAGAATGAGTATCCTGAGAGGAAAGGATTCTCCATAAGAAACATGCAGTGCATGATGCAGTTTTACAATGAGTACAACAAGGAGTTGACCATGGTTAAAGTTGGATATTTTTCAATTGCGCAACCAGCGGTTGCGCAATTGAAAAATAATGTAAACACATTACCCATCAAGCACTTAAATTGGACTCATAACATAATTTTACTCCAACGAGTTAAAGACCTCAAAGCTCGCTATTGGTATATGGTACAATGCATTACAGGGCATTGGAGCAAAGACTATCTTGCTGAGGCCATCAAGCTCGATTATTATGGCAAGCATGGCGCTCTCGCCAATAACTTCGACACAACGCTCCCTGCTACAGAAGCAATAGAGGTAAAATCATTGTTGAAAGACCCTTATATTTTCGACATGCTCACTTTCACCGACCAATATGACGAAAGAGACATCGAAATTGGGCTCATCAAACATATCGAAAAATTCTTGGTCGAAATGGGAGCTGGCTTCGCTTTTATGGGAAGACAATATCACATTGAGGTCTCAGGTGATGACTATTATATCGATATGCTGATGTATAACACCTTTATGCACAGGTATTTAGTTATAGAATTGAAAGCCACTGACTTCATGCCCGAATACATCGGTAAGCTCAATTTCTATTGCTCTGCCATAGATGACACGCTTTGCAGAGAAGGCGACAACAAAACTATCGGCCTGCTTCTCTGCAAGACCAAAGACAGAATAAAAGCAGAATATGCACTTCGTGATATACATAAGCCAATTGGTGTATCCGACTATGAATTAGGTCAAGCTCTGCCGAAAGATTTTCGCAGCAACCTTCCTTCCATTGAAGAAATCGAAAAGGGACTCAACGAATGGAATCAAGAATAACATCCAATAGACGGTTCTCGAACATATCGGGAGCCGCCTATTTTCGTTTTCTCCTCCAGTATTTCATCGTAAACCATCGGCAGAAAGAACTATATGTTCTGTGGAAACCCTCATTTTTTGCTTTATTATCCTTTTGCCAGCCATTTCGCAAAGAAGCGGTCGCTGACAAAGAAGCCTTTTGGGGTCTTGCTGATCAGTTGCTTGTCCACAAGAGCCTTCAGGGCAGTCTTTACGCTGCTGGTGGCAGGTAGGTGGTGGGTGATGATGAACTGTTGGCTAAGTGGGGAGGAAACTATTTGCTCCTTAGCAATTGCTAACAAGAGTAACTGCTGGTTTTCGGTCAGCCATGCACAATAGTTTTGGTATGCCATGGCTTGCTCCTCTATCAACTCTTGAATCACTTCATCCACTAAGTCCTTATTGATCTGCTCATCACGATGTTCGTAAATACCATGTAGGATGGCTTGTACATACCAAGTTACGCTGTCGGCTTGCGAGTAGATATAGGTGAATGTGTCTACATCTACCTCTCGTTTTTGTGATGACAAAAGACGATTGGCAAATGATAGATATCTTGACTCGGCGATACATGGTAGTGACATGACAAGAGAACTCTGGAAGAATGGGCGATTCGCCGACAAAAACATCTCTTCCATCATGTGCAGTTGACTGCCAGAAAATACGAAATATACATTGGGCAGGAATTGGATGTAGGAACGTATCAATGCTTCCACTCCATCCTCTGGATAGTTCATGATTTGTTGAAACTCATCTATTGCCACGTAGCATCGCTTTCCAGATTGCTTCATGTACTCGAAGATTCGCTTCAAGCTTTCTCGTCCCTCGTTTGGTTTCAAATCCAAAGAAAATGTTGGAATGCCTGTCAGTTCGTCAATTGTTAGCGTTGGTCGCCAACTGCTGAAGAACTCCTGTACTTTACGCAAGGCGGATTGAGAGATTGTATCTAATTTCCCAATGATTTCCGAAGCCATGAGTTGCACCATCTGCTCCAAGTTCTTGGTGGCAAATATGTCTAAGTAGAAGCATTTCACATCATCATATTGCTTTTCCAACTGTTGGAAGACATGATGGATTAATCCAGTTTTGCCCATACGGCGAGGTGCGACAAGCGTGATATTTCGCTCGTTATGGAGCGAAGTCATCATCTTCTCAGTTTCTTTCTCACGGTCACAAAAGTACTCTGCTCCTTTGTATCCATACATCACGAAAGGGTTGTTAATTGTTGCCATAATCTTATTGCGCTTTTTACGTTGCGCAAATTACGCAATAATTATCGAGACAACCAAATGTTTTCAAGTTTTTTAACAATTATCCCATATCATCAAACAAGTCATCCATTGTCAGTTGCACTTGTGCAATTGCTGAATGGGCATTGGGGCGGATGCCGAATGTAGTTATTAGTGTAGGCAAGATGCCATGCCGAACACCAGTCTCTTCTACAAAATCACGTCTTCTTCCATATACTGCTACAAACTCTGCTTTGCCAGAATTAAAATATTCTGTCAACTGTGTGATTTCTGTCTTTCTGCCTACTATTTGCTCCATAACTGATATTCTTTAGCTGTTTATTGTGTTGCAAATTTAAGGAAAATATTTGAGAACGCAAGCGATTCTTTAGCCAAATCGGAGGAAAAACGCTCGATTTGGCTGTTAATTGTTCATATTCTGCACCATCATTTGGTGGTTACGAGGAAAAGGCGGTTTCTATTCAGAGACCGCTTTTTTGTATGCCCTGCATTCTTTCGACCTGTACGGTTGGCACGCCCTGAAGGGTAGGGTGTGTGGGGCAAAATTTAAGTAAAAAAGCAATACGCCAATAATAGGAGCTTATCGCTTTTCGCCTCCTGAAACAACATAATTCTGAACTGAGGTCATGACAGATACTATGAATTTGCACAGAAAATGCAAACGTTTGCGCAAGTCGTTTGCTTGATTTAGGTCAAGAAAAGATTGCCACTACAAAAGAAAATCATAACTTTACCACCGAAAACAAAAAAACAAGAAGAATATGAAGAAAGTTTACTTGACACTTATTGCACTATTGGCAGTAATCAGTGCTTCGGCACAGGGATGGCCGGCAAACTACAAAGGAGTGATGCTACAGGGATTCTCTTGGAATGCATACGACTATGCACAATGGAAGACCCTTGAAGCTCAAACTTCAGAGTTGAAAGGATTCATCGACCTCGTATGGGTTCCTCAGAGCGGAAAATGTGCTGAAACCGTACAGGTAATGGGCTATAAGCCTTATTACTATTTCAATCACAACTCCAGTTTCGGAACAGAAGACGAGTTGCGTTCCATGATCAAGACATTTAAGGATAATGGTATCGGAACCATTGCCGACGTGGTTGTCAACCACCGGAATACAGAGGGTTGGTTCACTTTCCCTGCTGAAACATACAAGGGTGTGACCTACCAGATGCTGCCTACCGACATCTGCAAAAACGACGATGGTGGCAAAACGGCAACACAAGCTCAAAAAGAAGGTGTCAGCCTCAGCAACAACAACGATGAAGGCTCTGACTTCGGAGACTGCCGTGACTTGGACCACAAGAGCGCAAACGTACAGAAAGTAGTTAAGGCTTATCTGAAATTCTTGAAAGAAGACTTGGGCTACATCGGCTTCCGCTACGACATGGTAAAAGGTTTCAACGCAAGCCATGTGGGCGACTACAACACAGCAACAGGTATTCAGTACTCCGTAGGCGAGTATTGGGATGGTGTAGGCAATATCAAGAACTGGATCAACAAAACAGGCAAGAAGAGCGGTGCCTTCGACTTCCAATTCCATTACAACATGACCGATGCTATCAAATACAACGACTGGAGAAAACTGAACAACAGCAGTCTGATGTCTGATCCTTCTTATCGTCAGTATGCTGTTACCTTCGTAGAAAACCACGATATCCAGGTACGTGAAGACAAGAGCAACAATCCAGACCCTATCCCTACAGCATATATTCCTGCTGCCAACGCATTCCTTATTGCCATGCCTGGTACGCCTTGTATCTTCCAGCCTCACTGGAGAGCATACGAGCATGAACTGAAGAGCATGATAGAAGCCCGCAAATTAGTAGGCATCACCAACACAAGTTCTTATAACAATTATACTAACAACGCACAGTATTTTGCTAATGCAGTATCTGGTACTAATGGTCGCAAATTGTTGGTTGTTGTAGGTATTCCAAGCATGATGGCAACACCATCAAAAACAGAATACACCCGCATCCTTTCTGGCAAAAACTACATGTACTATCTGTCAAACAACTCAGAGACAGCATGGGCAGACAAGGCTTCAGGCGAATATGAGGAGGGCTTCAAAGTGACTCTCACTGCAGTAAGCCAGAACAGCGCAGCTAAGTTGGTTTACACCACCAATGGCATCGACCCTACAGCTAAAAGCGCACAGGTAGCAAGCGGTACATCTATCAACATCAACAGTTCTTGCACACTGAAGGTGGGTCTGCTCATCAATGGTACTGTAAGCGGTATTCGCACTTACAACTATAGCATCAAGTCTTTCGAGCCTTACAACATTACCGTATATGTTAATACGGATGACACCAACTGGAAAAAGGTAAACTTCCACATCTGGAGCAGCATGACAGACTTTACAGAGGGTACAGAGTGGCCTGGTGTAAACATCACACAGACCAAGACGATCGACAACAAGAATTGGTACTATAAAGAATTTACCATCACCCAGAAAGGCGGATTGATAAACTTTGTATTCTGCGAGCCTAATGCTGCAGGAACGGCTGCGAAAACTCAGTCAGTCGACTTTATTGGAGTCAACTCAACTATTTTTGTCAAAGTGGGTCCTAACAAGAATAGTAAAGGTCAGTATATCGTTACGGATGTTACTAAAGACATAGATACAGGTATCGACTTGCCTATAACCGAGAATACAGGCAAAAACGTCAATAATGCTTGGTACACTCTCAGCGGTATGAAAATGAACCAGAAACCTAACCAGGCTGGCATCTATATCCACCATGGCAAAAAGGTAGTTATCAAGTAAATAAAAAAACCTAACATATAATTCATCTATTCAACTGGCGGCTCACGTTATGCGAGGGTCGCCAGTTTTTCGTATAGAGTAAAATAGCCGAAAAAGAAGAAATATCATTTTTTCGGTAAAACATTTGGAAGCAAAAGAGAAAAAATGTATCTTTGCATAAGATATCCTGCACTCGGCAATCTGAAAACAAGTTTTCAATGCGCTCGTTGGTGCTATCTTTGCATAAGATATCCTGCACTCGGCAATTATCATTTAAACAAAAAGGAGGTTTTATTATGGCAGAACTGAGAGATAGATACATCCGTTTCGACTGGGCAATCAAAAGATTACTCCGTCAGAAAGCTAATTTTGACGTTTTGGAAGGATTCCTTACCGTATTTCTGAATGAAGAAGTAAAAATCATAGAAATACTGGAAAGTGAAAGTAATCAGCAGAAAGAAGATGATAAGTTCAACCGCGTTGATATAAAAGCCAGAAACAGCAAGGGAGAAATTATCATTGTGGAAATACAAAACACAAGTGAGCTGTACTACTTAGAGCGAGTTCTTTATGGAGTAGCAAAAGCTATTACTGAGCATATCAACCTCGGCAACAGCTATAAAGAGGTGAAAAAGGTATATTCTATCAGCATCTTGTACTTCGATCTCGGAAAAGGTTCTGACTACATCTATATCGGACAGAACAATTTTACAGGTCTGCACACGAAAGACCAGCTCGTGATAAGTGCCAAGGAAAAGAACAATATCGTAAGAAAATCACCTTCTGAGATTTTCCCTACCTATATCCTTGTGCGTGTCAACGAGTTCAATAAAGTGGCAAAATCACCATTGGAAGAATGGGTAAACTATCTGAAGAATGGCGTTATCTCTCCAGACACTAAAGCTCCAGGTCTGCAAGAGGCTCGCGAGAAGCTAAAATACTACGAGATGTCGGATGCAGAACGTCACGCATACGACGAGCATATCAATGCCATCATGATTCAGAATGACGTACTTGGCAATGCTAAATTAGAAGGATTGGCTGAGGGAAGAGCTGAAGGAAGAGCTGAAGGAAGAGCTGAAGGAAGAGCTGAAGGAAGAGTTGAAGGAAGAGCTGAGGGAAGAGCTGAAGAGAAAAAAGCAATAGCCCGCAACCTGCTTTCACAGAACATTCCTTTGGAAATTATTTCCCAAGCCACAGGACTGAGCATAGAAGACATTCGGTTATGTCACCCTCACTCTTGAAGAGGAAATATTCAACTGTTGTTGGTGCGCTCTATTCTGAGCACCTGGTCGCAATAGTCGACCACAGCAGGACGATGGGTAATGAAGATAATGGTCTTGTCGTGAGAAGACAGGATGTTCTGCAACAGCTGGCGCTCGGTTTCTGGGTCAAGGGCACTCGTAGCCTCATCGAAGAGCATGATGCTGCGATTGCGCAACAGACTGCGGGCTATGGCAATACGCTGCGCCTGTCCTTCACTCAGTCCTCCTCCCTGTTCGCTGCAAAGAGTATCCAACCCTGCAGGCAACTCCATCACAAAGTCGGCGCAACTCTTATGCAGAGCCTCCACCATCTCCTCATCAGTAGCATCGAGCTTACCCAACCGCAGATTGTCGCGGATAGTTCCGCTCATCAGCGTGTTGCCCTGAGGCACATAAACAAAGTTGCATCGATGAAGCGGAGTGAGCGTCTGACTCTTCACCTTATTATATATAGAGAGCTGACCTTGCTGCGGACGAAGCAGAGCCAGGATAAGGCGAACAAGAGTTGTCTTGCCGGCACCTGTCTCACCCAAGATAGCAGTACAGCTGCCTGGTGTGAAATCGAAATCGAGCTGATGAATGACATTGCGGGCATCGGAAGCTGAATCGTCCTCAGACTGCTCTTCCTTATAGGCATAACTCACTCCCTCAAGGCGAATGCCGCAAGGCGAGTCTATCTCTATTGGCTCACCCTGTTCCTCCAATGGATTTTCCTCCAACTCCATGAGTCGTTCGGCAGCAGTAAACACCCCCACAAAGGCAGGAACCAGCTTGGCAAGGTTGCGTGCCGGACCCTGTATTTTGTTGACAAGCTGCAGAAAGGCAGTCATGCCGCCAAAGGTAAGCGAGCCTGCACTCATGCGCACGGCAGCCCAAAGGAATGCCACCAGATAGCCCAAGGCAAAGCCAAAGTTAAGAACCAAGTTGCTGAACACGCTGAATATGGTCTTACGCACCACTTTGGAGCGAAGCTCGCACTGGGTGTTCTCCAACCGTTCCACCATGACGCTGTTACTCTCCAAGGTCTTGATAAGCATGCGGTGCTGGATGGTTTCCTGCAGCACACTCTGAACCTTACTGTCGGTATCGCGCACCTGACGGGTCAGGAATCGCATCTTGCCCATATACACCTTGCTGAAAGCCAGGAAGATGGGAATCATAACGACGATGACTACCGACAAGAGCTTATCCATGGAGAAGAGATAGAAGAAGGCGCTGAGGAAAAGCGCCAGGACGCTCAAGGTACTTGGAATAGTCTCGGTAAGGAAGCCTACCACTTGCGACACATCCCCCTCAAGCCTGTTGAGCACATCACCCGAATGAAGGCGCTCCCTGCCCTGCCACTCCGAGCGAAGGATGCGGTCGAGCATACGTTGCTGCATACGGTTCTGCGCCTTGATGCCCAGGAGGTTTCTTATCCAGATGCCAGAGATGTTGAGTGCGAAATCGCATAATATCAGTCCACCCATCAATGCCACAGCCCAATAGATATTGCCCTGCACGGCATGCGAAGCCACATCGATGGCATGCTTCACCGCCCACACCTGTCCTAAACTGACAGCAACAGACAGCAAGCCGACAACAGCATTGAGCGTAGCCTGCAGACGGTTGCCACGCCAGGAACGCCAAAGCCACTTGAGCAGGGTCTTGGCATCATACTTGAACTTGGGAACCTTGATTATCTTCATCCATCTCTTCATTTGATTTTTTCACGCTTCGTTCTTCACTCTTCACTTAAATTCATCTTCCTCTCTGATCGGCACCCCACATCAACTTCTCTCTCAGAGTGGAGAAGTATCGCTGGTTGCGCTGTTTTACTATTTTAATGGTATGGGCAGCCTTGCGGATAACGAGACGTGTGCCTTCAGTCATTCGCTCACTGCGTCCGTCGATGGCAACAAGGTAGTTGTGGCTACGGCTCTCCACATCGAGTGTTATCTCTGCCGTGTCATTAATGACGACGGGACGAATATTTAAACTATGAGGAGCCACGGGCGTGAGACACAGGCTGCTGCTCTGGGGAATGATGATAGGTCCGCCATTCGACAGGTTGTAGGCTGTAGAGCCCGTAGAAGTGGTCACGATCAGTCCGTCAGCCTGGTAGTTAACCAGAAACTCTCCATCCACCTGCGTGCGAATAGAAATCATGGACGCATCGTCACGCTTCAGCACGGCAATATCGTTAAGGGCAAAAGGATTGCCTGCCAAGACACCTCCCTCTGCCTCTACCTGAATGACGACATGTTCCTCTATCTGGCACTCACCGGCATACAAGCTGTCCAAGGCTGCCTCCACCTCGCCAGGCAACACATCTGCCAGGAAGCCCAGTCGCCCCATATTGACACCGATGATGGGTGTTCCCTTGGCTCCCACTCTGCTGGCAGCCTTGAGGAAGGTGCCGTCGCCTCCCATGGAGATGACATAATCCACATCGAAGTTATAATCCTCGAACACTCCTGCCGCCTTCACATCGATGTGCTGACTGCGGGTGAGAAACTCGTAATAGGCATTCTCCACATAGATTTCGGCGCCTTTCTGCGCTAAATAGTCCAGGATCTTCTCTATCGAAGTAGACTTCTTGGCCTGGTACTCATTGCCAAATATCGCAAATTTCAATGGTTGTCGTGTCATTTATTTTGCTGTTTCAATTATTATTCTTACTTTTGCAAAGGTAATAATATAAATCGAATAATCAGACAAAAAGAACATAAAATTATGGCAAAGGTATACGAATTTCTTGCCAATGGCTTCGAGGAAATCGAAGGTTTGGCTCCGGTAGACATACTTCGCAGAGGTGGTGTAGACATCAAGACCGTAAGCATTACGGGCAGCGAATGGGTAGAAACTTCTCATGGCGTAACACTGAAAGCCGACATGCGCTTTGAGGACGTGAAGGACTTCGGCGATGCCGACATGCTCTTGCTGCCAGGAGGAATGCCAGGCAGCACTCATCTCAACGAGCACGAGGGCGTGAGACAGGCGCTCATCGCTCATCACAAGGCCGGCAAGCGCATAGGTGCCATCTGTGCTGCCCCTATGGTATTGGCAAGCACGGGCATCCTCAACGGCAAGAAGGCTACCTGCTATCCTGGTTTTGAACAATACTTTGCTGCCGACACCGAGTATACTGGCCATCTGTATGAGGAGGACGGCAACGTGATAACAGGTGAAGGTCCGGCTGCTACCCTGCCCTATGCCTACAAGATATTGAGCTACTTCGTAGGCGACGAGGCTGTGGCAGAACTGCAGAAAGGCATGAGGTACACACACTTGATGAGCAACAAATAATTCAAAACTCTTCACTTAAATTATGGATTACGTAATCATTGTTGCCGGAGGCAAAGGACTGCGCATGGGAACAGAGACGCCCAAGCAGTTTCTGCCAGTAGCCGGCAAGCCCATACTGATGCGCACTATAGAGCGCTTCTACGAATACAACCCCGACATCAACATCATCCTTGTGTTGCCCGAGAGCCAGCAGGAATACTGGCACCAGCTTTGCGAAGAGCATCATTTCGACATCAAGCACCAGATAGCCAATGGTGGCGACACCCGCTTCCAGTCATCAAAGAACGGACTGGCGCTTATTCCCGATGATGCCGACGGAGTGGTGGGAATACACGACGGTGTGCGCCCATTCGTATCAACCTCAGTCATAGACGAATGCTACGAGACCGCCCGCGAGGAATATGCCGCCATACCCGTATATGCTGTGACCGACACACTGCGCTATATAGACCAGCGTGGAGGAGGCAAAAACGTGATGCGCGACGACTATCGTGTGGTACAGACTCCTCAGACTTTCGACATTGCTCTTGCCAAGCAAGCCTTCAATCAGGGTTACAAGGCCCAGTTTACCGACGATGCCTCGGTGGTGGAAAGTTTAGGTTGCCAGGTAGCTATGGTGGAAGGCAACCGCGAAAATATCAAGATTACAACCCCCTTCGACATCAAGGTGGCAGAAGCCCTATTAGCAGAATAAGAACAAGGGAATTCTTCACTCTTCATTCTTCACTCTTCATTCTTCACTCTTCATTCTTCACTCTTCACTTAAAAAAATGAGTAGTATTTTAGACCAAGACATCATGTACCTGCCTGGCGTAGGTCCTAAGAAGAAAGAGATTCTGAGCAAGGAGCTCGGCATCTGCTCGTATGGTGACTTGCTGGAATACTATCCTTATAAATATGTAGACCGCACCAAGGTGTTCCACATCAGCGAGCTGACACCGGAAATGCCCTTTGTACAGATAAAGGGAAGGATTCTCTGTTTCGAGGAATTCGACATGGGAAAACGCAACAAACGGGTAGTAGCCCACTTCTCCGACGGATTCGGAGTAGCTGACTTAGTTTGGTTTCGCGGCGCACAATACATCTACAAGACTTACAAGACCGATACCGAATACATTGTTTTCGGCAAGCCAACGCTTTATGGCGGACGTTTCCAGTTTGCTCACCCCGATATCGACGACGCACAGTCGCTGCAACTCTCCGACATGGGCATGCAGCCCTACTATGGCACCACCGAAAAGATGAAAAAGATGGGGCTTACATCGCGCGCCATAGAGAAGATAGCCAAGGCGCTGATAGAGAAGCTTCCTGCCCTGCCAGAAACCCTGCCCGACTTTATCACCCATCGTCTGCACCTTGTCTCACGCGACGAGGCCTTCCGCAACATACATTATCCACACTCTCATCAGGAACTGCAGAAGGCACAGGTGCGGCTGAAGTTTGAGGAGCTGTTCTACGTGCAACTCAATATATTAAGGTACGCGAGCGACCAGCGACGCAAATACCGGGGATACGTGTTCAACCGTGTGGGAGAGATATTCAACAGTTTCTATGCGAACAACCTGCCTTTCAGTCTTACCGGAGCACAAAAGCGGGTGATGCATGAGATACGCGCCGACATGTGCAGCGGCAAACAGATGAACAGACTTCTGCAGGGAGATGTAGGATCGGGCAAGACACTCGTGGCACTGATGACCATGCTCATCGCACTCGACAATGGATTCCAGGCCTGCATGATGGCTCCTACCGAAATCTTGGCAGAACAGCATCTGCAAACCATCAGGGAGTTTCTGAAGGGGATGGACATCAGGGTGGAACTGCTGACGGGCATCGTAAAAGGCAAAAAGCGACAGGCCATACTCGACGCATTGGCTTGCGGAGAGGTGCAGATATTGGTGGGAACTCATGCCATCATAGAAGAAACCGTGCAGTTTGCACACTTAGGACTGGCTGTCATCGACGAACAGCATCGCTTCGGTGTGGCACAAAGAGCCAAGCTATGGAGCAAGAGCCTGAATCCGCCGCATGTATTGGTCATGACGGCAACCCCTATACCACGCACCCTTGCCATGACTATATACGGCGACCTGGATGTAAGTGTCATCGACGAACTGCCGCCTGGCAGAAAACCCATACAGACGCTGCATAAGTTCGACACCCAACTGACCTCTCTCTATCAGAGCATCAGACGCCAGATCAACATGGGGCGACAGGTCTACATCGTATTTCCGCTCATCAAAGAGAGCGAGAAGAGCGATCTGAAAAACCTGGAAGAAGGCTTCGAGACTCTCAAGGAAGCCTTCCCCGACTACAACCTCAGCAAAGTGCACGGCAAGATGAAACCTGCAGAGAAGGAAACTGAGATGGAGAAGTTTGTGAAGGGCGAAACCCAGATACTCGTTGCCACAACCGTCATCGAGGTAGGCGTCAATGTGCCCAACGCCTCGGTCATGGTGATTCTGGATGCGCAGCGATTCGGACTCTCTCAGCTACACCAGCTCAGAGGACGAGTAGGACGAGGAAGCGACCAAAGCTACTGCATCCTGGTAACCAACTACAAGTTGAGCGAGGATACAAGAAAGCGAATCGACATCATGTGCGACACCAATGATGGATTCCGAATAGCTGAAGCCGACCTGAAGCTTCGAGGCCCTGGCGACCTGGAGGGAACGCAGCAAAGCGGAATAGCCTTCGACCTGAAGATAGCCAACATAGCACGCGATGGTCAACTTGTGCAACTGGCAAGACAGGAGGCGCAAGCTGTTATCGAGGCCGATCCGCAATGCAGTCTTCCCCAGTACGCACCACTATGGTCGAGGCTCAGAGAGCTGAAGAAAACCAACATCAACTGGGCTGCCATCAGTTAGCGGCAGCCCCCTCAACCAGACAACACAGGCTATCAACATCAAGTAAAACAGAAGCAAAAATGGCAATAAAAGAACAAACATCTGAAGGAAACCTCTTCCCCGACATGCCCACCACGCCAGCCACTGTGCCTGTCTCCACACCCAAGAAGTGTGGTCGCAAACCACTGGTTCGCGAGCCAGAGCCACGGCCCGACCTGACCAAGGAGGAAATGAGAGAAAAGCTCATAGGCATCAAAGAGATAGAAAGCGTAACAGGCATCAGATACATCCGACTGCACGTCACCGCCAAGATGATCATCGGTATAAGAGAAAGCTCGGGCAAGGAATTTACCATCAATCTCGATGAACTCTATAAAGCCTATACACAGTGCAACCACTTCACAAGTCCGGAGGTAAAGAAGTACATCTTCATGGGACATTCACCTGCCGTAGCTCTGCTCAGATATCTGAAAAATGGATAAATTACAAAAGAACAGCGATATCCAACAAGAGTAAAAAAAAGGAAAAACGAGAAACCGAAAAAATGTTAAATTCTGCTTTCGACTTTTCATGCAATAATTATGCCAATTCGCCTATATATAAACTGCATTCGAAAGCTATCCGAGTGAAAACGAGCATGTTAAAGACCGAATAATTTATGTTAATCCATTAGGTTATTTGAATTATTTTTGTTATATTTGCAACGTCTATATAACAAAATCGCATCTTAGAGCACTTTGCATTGCGATTTTCCGTACAGAATTCTTATTGTTCTGTATGCTAAACGACCAACCTAAAAGAGTATTAATTTAGAATTATGAGTTTAAAAAGCAAGATAAGTAAAATCTTTGTAGGAGTATTATTGTCCCTCGCTGCCGTGCCCACTCAGGCTCAAGACCTTCTGGCACGTCAGGCACCGGTAGATCATCGAATGAAGTCGCTCGACACTTTAGCCATCTCTCATTATCGCCAGATGGAAGAGCGTGAGAACCCAGCCAGCGAACTCTATGAAGATTTCTCCAATAAATACGCTCACAAAGCCACATCGCTGCCTGAGCATTTCCGTATAGACCTTCGTCATTTCTGTATGCCTACCCAGAGCCGCGTGGTAACCAGCAACTTCGGTTATCGTGCGCAATTTGGCCGTAGCCACAAGGGTATGGACATCAAAGTATATATCGGCGACACCATACGTGCTGCCTTCTCAGGAAAAGTACGTATCGTAAGATATGAGAGAGGCGGATACGGCAAATACATCGTTATTCGTCACAACAACGGACTGGAGACTATCTACGGTCACCTTTCTGCACAGCTCGTAGAAGAGAATCAGGACGTAAGAGCCGGCGAAGTGATAGGACTCGGTGGAAATACCGGTCGAAGCACAGGTTCGCACCTCCACTTTGAGACTCGCCTTTGCGGCGTAGCACTGAACCCTGCCTTGATGTTCGACTTCCGCAACCAGGACGTAGTGGGCGACTACTATGACTTCAACCGTAACACATACGAGCACGAGGGCATTGCAGCCAACTCGGTTCGTGGAAAAGTGGGCAACGGTGGCTACACACGCGAGCAAGTCAACGGAGGCTCTGTGGGCAGATACGAAGCCAGCGCAAGTGGCGAGAAGCTTTACCACAAGGTTAAGTACGGCGAGACTCTCAACTCTATTGCCGAGAAGCGTGGCGTAAGTGTTGAGAAGATCTGCCGCCTCAATGGTTACAAGAAGGACAAGAAGCTTACTCCTGGACAGATTATCAGATATTCATAATTCTGTCATCATCCGACAGACTGCCCGGCATAACATAGCAAAATAAACTTTCATACAATAAATACAAAAGCAGGAGTTCCCCAATAGGAATTCCTGCTTTTTCGTACACTAAACATTCCCACTCCAAGGCTATTGGCTATAACTTTTACCGACGACCGAAGGGAGTGATAACTTCTTTAAATTCTATAACTTCTGAACTTCAGATTGATTGTGTTCTGACTTTTTAAAGTGTGCACAATTAACATAAATCTAACAATTAGCTAACAAAAGGTATTCGCAAATTATTGTAACTTTGCAGGCGACAACGGAATTCAACAATTATTAAATTATGAAATATTTGTATTTAGTTTTATTGCTTCTACCGCTAAAGGTATTAGGGCAGGTAAAATTACAAGATGTCACAATAAGTGGTAAACAACCTAAGTTTGTAAGATTAAAGGGATATTATCGTAGTTATCAACACAATGATTCTTTGCTTAAGTATTACGTGGATGGTATCGTGGAATACTATATCAATCTAAAAAATGAAAAAGTATATTTAAGAAAATATGGCTGTCGTTATCTAAGAAATGAAGAGCTTATTAGTAAAGATAAGAAAAGGGCCTTTATGCTTAGCGATCAAGCAACATTTCGTCCGTGGCCAGAAGGAACAACTTTTATAGAGGAATGTCGTAAAAAGTATACTATTCAAGATTCTGCTAATGTTGGATATATTAAAAAGAAGAGCCAAACTATAGGAAGAATAACAACTGATTCTATCCGTAAATGCTGTACGATAGAAATGGATATGGTGCCTACATATGACAAGCTTTCTCAAAATATATTTGGTTATTCGCAGGAAATAGTAAGTGACAAATTCACGGAGGCATACCGATTAAGTGATGAGGATTATTATTCCTTTAAAAACTTGATCTTTCAGAAAACTGATCAAAGTTACAATTATTGGCATAAAAAGGATTCTCATAAACAGTTAATTCACGTTGTTACAGAATTGTTTATTACGGAACAAGAATATGTAGATGAAAAGAAGAAAGAATCAGGCATTAATCTGCAACCGCAAGAAGCTACTCAAGCGATAGAAAACTATATATCAGTCCATGGATTGCCACTCCTGCCGTCCGAAGAACAAGCAGAAATGAAGAAACTACAGTTTTATGACCCAGCCAAATTGTAAGAAATAGAAACTATCAACGATTAGACAATAGTTCGTAAACAGAGTCTACTTTAAAGTAAGGTCTGTTTTTAAATGCTTATATTTCACGAAAATAATCTCTGATTGATGCCGCTATCAGGATTTATTTTCGTATCTTTGGCATCATCAATCAAATAGAAAGACTAACAAATGGCAGACATAAAATTACTTCTGGTGGAAGATGACGGGAATCTCGCATTTGTCGAGAAAAATACGTTGGAAGATGTCGTTGGTGGTTACGAGATTATAACTGCCTGCAACGGTAAAGATGGTATCAAGGCTTGGGAAACATTCAAGCCTGATGTTATCATCTCAGATATTGACATGCCTATCATGAACGGCATTGACATGGTAAAGCATATCCGTGAATTAGATGGCGAGACCATCATTATGTTTACCACCAACCTCACTTCGCCGTCCAAACTGAAAGAAGGGTATAATGTTGGTGTTGATGAATATATCAAGAAACCTTTTGTGCCAGAGGAACTTGATTGTCATGTCAAGGCATTGCTAAAACTCAAAGGAGGAATAGAAAGGCGCAACGTCTCGAATTGCGTCAAGATTGGCAAACACATATTGGATCCAGAACACACATGTTTAAAGGATGAAGATGGAAAAATCTGCTTGAAATTGGGACGACAAGAATCAAAGACATTAGAACTTCTTGCCAAGAACAAAAATGCAATCATCAAGCGGGAGACCATACAGAATATCCTTTGGGGAAGTGACGAGAAAGAATTCTATCTTGCCCGACGACTTGATGTTGTCATAACAAACCTTCGAAAAGATCTTCAAATAGACCCGTTTGTGCAAATAGAGACCACACGTGGTGTAGGCTTTTCATTGATAGAGTCCATCTAATCCTTCTTCTTCACCCCCCCCATTGCTTGCATCTTGATCTGGCAAGAATATGGTGAACTCGGTATATTTTCCGAGTTCACTATCTACAGTTACCATACCGTGATGTGCCTCTAATACATGAAGAACATAGTTTAGACCTAACCCAAATCCAGAAGCACCACCTTTAGTAAATGTGCGTTTAGAAGCGGAAGCTCGTTCAAATTTATCAAAGATAATTTGTTGGTCTTCTCTGGATATGCCCATGCCATTATCCTTCACCCGGATATTTACACCATTTTCTACTCTATAAGAAGTAATTTCTATATAAACTGTGCTTTTAGAATATTTTATAGAGTTGTCTATTAGGTTATAAAAGACTTCATTTAAATATTCTTCGTCTGCAAACACCAGTGATTCATTTATAATATTTTTGAATGTAATATTTTTCTGTGAGTTTACTTCAAAATTTCCTTCTATATTATTTAATAGTTGTTCTAAGTTTATAATAGTCTTATTTAATATAAGTTTTCCTGATTCAAACTTAGAAATAGTAAGGATTCTATTTATTAATTGATACAAATGTTTATTCTCATTTCTTATAACTGTTAGATATTTTGTTCTCAACTTTTTATTTTCTCCAACAGAAGGAACAGTAAGAGTATTAATCCCCATACTAATAGTTGACAATGGAGTTTTCATATCATGTATCATAGCATAACTAAAATCCTTTTGTATTCTTGCATTTTTTTGTTGGGTTCGAATAATTGCAACTTGCTTCATAATACATGTAAATGCTAAAATGCAGAGAATGAAGCTTATAAAAATTAGAAGTCCAAGTTCATGAAAGTATAAGGAAATAGGATTTGCAAATTCTATTTGAATGCCTTGTGAACCATCTATCCTTGTCGGGATAATTTCTGATTTTATAGCTCCAATCTTAGTTGTATAAAAGCTATTATTTTTATATACTATTGACTTTTTCTTATTAGTTACTTTATATAGTATATAAGTATTAGGCATGTTAGTTTGCTTGATATTTCGACTGAGTATCTTTGTTAATTGATGAAAATTGACATCTTTATGGCACAAGTTGAATATGCCATTATTGATGTATTCATAATTATCGTATTTCGGATTCGGGTTATTAGAACCTTGAATTTGAGCATCTGGTGGGATATTTGCAAATCTGCCGTCTAACTCCTTAAAGAGACATTGAATAAAAAAAGCGTTTACATCCGCTGTCAACTTATTTACAGCCACACTGAAAGAATTATACAACCATATCGTTTGCAATAAAAACACAGCAAATATAGTGGCAATAGTAATATTTTTATAGCCGTCAACTTTCATTTTTTGCAAAAATACAAATAAAATCTAACATAAACCTAAGAAACATCTAACATTTAATATTTTTAAAACTTTATACATTTGCAATCGAAAATAACAAACAACAAAAATAATGAGAACAGAAATAAGAAATTTGACCATAGAAGAGTGTTTATCTTCACTTGGTGGTGCTGGTGGTGAGAGAAAAGTATACTATAAGTTAATAAATGGAAAACTTTATCCATTTTATTACCATGATTAAATGTATACTATTAATGTAATAATTAAATTAAAAACTTAAAATTATGAAGAAGTTGGAAGAAATGGGACTTGTCCCTTTAAACAAGAAAGAGTGTGTTGAACACGATGGTGGCAATGACAAGCCTGTCTTCAAGGGTATTACGGCTGACGATGTCATCGTATGTTGCATCAATATTCCTCCTGTGAAATTACCTGGGGATGGAATATTTGGTATTGGCTAATCTATTAATGAAAAAGTTGGAAACAAAAGACTACAAGTTGGTCAAAGTTAAGGATAAACAATACGTATTCCTAACAGGAAGTCAAGAAGTGTTGGAAATCCAAAATCCTTTATTGGAAGAATACTTTGACTCGACTTGTAGTTGGAATGAGAATGCCACACATGAGGAGAAGTTCGATAAGCTTACCTCTGCTCTTATCGCAATGAGAGATAATGTGCATATTCGAGAAGAAACCGAAACTGTTCCACAACAGGTGATGTTGACATTCAATACGACTCATGCTTGCAACATGGCTTGTCGATATTGTTTTGCTTTTACGAAGGAAAAGCATATTGAGCCGATGTCTATCCACGTTGCAGAAAAGGCGACAAAAAACTTGTTGAAGGATTTTCCAAATACCAAACGTTATCTCTTCTATTTCTTTGGTGGAGAGCCCTTATTATGTAAGGACTTCATAAGAGAAACTGTAAGAAGAATAGAGGAAAGGTTTAAGGAGTATCCAGGCAAAGATTTTGCGTTTCTGCTCAATACAAATGGATTACTACTCAATGACAAAGACTTGTTAGCGCTTTTCAAGGAAAAAGACTTTACCATTACTATAAGTCTTGATGGGCCACAAGAAGTAAATGACCAAAATCGTTTGTTGGTTTCTGGTCAAGGCTCATTTAAACGAATAATGGCAAACATAGAACTATTGAGACAGGCAAACATTAAGTTTAATCTCAGAGCTACAATAAGCCCAAGAAACCAGAACTTACTTGGTACGTTTCAGTTCTTTGAAAACCTCGCAATTCCTTATGCCTACGCCTTTACCATAAGTGCTAATGAAAAGGATGAGTCAGAAACAAAGATAGACAAAAGAACTTGGGAAAGAATGCAAGTGGATTATCTGCAAGTATTCAATTTCCTAACAGATAAACTTCTTCGTAAGGAGGAAGTGTTCTGTATGGACTTCAAGCAGAAGCTATCTACCCTGTCTCAAAAGACGATAAGGATGCATGGATGTGAAGCTGGCAGAGCAAACTTTCTTGTAGATGAGCAAGGACGATATTTCGCATGTCAAAATATGTTGCCATACCAAATTACCATAGGAGATATCGAAAGAGGTATCTTATTATCAAAGCAAGACATCTACAAGTCCCAGTTCATTTTGAACTTAGAAAAATGCCAGCAATGCTGGGCTCGTTATCTTTGTGGTGGCGGTTGTCAAACAGAACGCATTCATAATGCTCCTTCATTTATGATGCATTGCAAAATTCATCTTTTAGAATGGGAACAAATATTAGCGGCATACATTAAAATAAAGAAATTCTGAAAAAGACTTCTTTTTATGTGGTTTAATCTACCACTTATGGAGATTCTAAATACAAAATATAATATTTAATTATGGCATCTTTTTGGGCACCTTTGAAATCAACAACTCCGAAATGGTGGTTAATTACAGCATTGCTTATCATCGATACTTTTGTATCATTATTCGCCTTGCAGTTTTTAACCTCTGCAATTAGTTTCATAGCAATGATTCTAATAGGAGGGTTAATTTGTTTTTTCTTATATTGTTTATATTTTAAATTATTTGAAAAATGAAAAAGTTTAGAAAAATATTTTGTCGTTAAAACGATGAATTTAAATTAGAAACTTAGTGATTAACCTTTCATGTTACTCAGGTATTTTGACATGAGTAACTTATTAAATATTAGAGGTTCACATAAAGTTTTTAATAAGCAAGTATGAACAAGTTTACAACCAACGGCTGTAAGCCAACTTGTAAATCATCCAACAAATATGATTACAAGATAAACTTAAGGCTTATCTTGCCACTCTTACAGAAGAGGAAATCGGCATATATAAGGGATGGCCCTGGCTCACTTACAGAGAACATCACAAAATTAGAAGGTTAGAAACAATATAATCACAAGTAATATGAAGAAAGAACTATTAGCAGGAACGAAAGGACTGGTAACTACTTTGATGGTTGCTATGGCTGTAGTTTGTATATTCCAATTATTCTCAGCCATTGGTAATTTTGCAAATAGAAACAATTACGTGCTTTCTCATTCTGTTTTTGTCATTGCAATTATCACATGGATTTTATATAGATATTCCATAAAGAACTATCTAAAGAAATGTCCAATAAAAATTGCTTTATATTGTCCTATTATCGCTATTTCGAATTTGGTATTGCTCTCTGTTTTTGGTACATATATATATATACCAAATTTGTTTGAGAATGCATTAACCTCCATTACGCAAAATACTCTGCTGTGTACAATAACTATAGGTTTGCTACAACCTGTGGCAGAAGAAATGTTGTTTAGGGGCGTTGTTTTAGGATGTTTGTTAAAAGGGAAGACTAATCCATGGATTGCAATAGGAATCTCGACTTTTATATTTAGCATTATTCACTTAAATCTCACCCAAATGATAGGTGCTGCTATATTTAGTATGATTGCGGGATGGTTATTCTATAAAACAAGAAGTCTATGGCCTTCTATCATCATCCATACTACGAACAATCTATCATGTTGTGTATGGAGTTTTACATCTCTTTCAACAATCACATATGGGATGACAAAAGAACAATTATTGATTATTCATATACTTTTAGTCATAATATGTATTGTCGTACTATCACTTACAATAAAAAAAATATGTGTTATATTCAAAAGAAATAAATATGGAAAAGATCATAGAATTGTCAGCTTCTCAACTAATGGAAATTAATGGAGGAGGAATGAAAGATAAAATTGTTAAATATCTCTTTGGTTTGCTTGCAGATTATTTAGTTGGTACTCCTGACGATCTTAAGCAAGGTTATAATGACGGATTAAAAAGAAAATAACTATGAAATGTAACAATTATTTAAAAGAGTTAGATGAGCAAGAGCTCAAGTCTATCAACGCAGGTGAAAAAGGCTCATTGCTTTATTGGTTAGGAAGAATTGCTGGTGAATTAGTGTATACACATCAGCACAATCCCGGTTTCGGTGACGCCTTAGTTATGTCTTTGCATTAATTTACAGCAAGGTCAAGATTATCAACTAATCTTGACCTTGTAAAAAACAAGTCATCTTCAATGATTTTACCTCCTGCTTGGATAGAGAATAGTATTGAGACCTACATCTATCAGCACACGACAAAGTCTCAAGTCATTTATTGGGTGGTATTGGCAACCATAGTTCTGGCATTCGTACTGTTGCCATTCGTATATGTTGATATTTCCATCCTAAGTAATGGTGTGGTAAGACCAGCCATTGAGAAAACTGACATCAAAGCAACGATCTCTGGAATAATAAATGATGTATATGTTTATGAAGGGCAGAAAGTGAAGAAAGGAGATATCCTTCTTCGCTTTCGAGCCTCTTCTTCTCATGAAAAAATAGCCTATCAAGACAATCGGTTAAAAGATTTTGAAGACCATATATCTGACTTGAAGACCTTATCTATTGGTGGTAAGCCTTCTGTTTTTCGATCACCAACTCGCCTACAGGAATACCAACTGTATGTTAGCAAAAAACAAGAATTACAGGTAGCTATAGAACAAGCCAAAAGAGAATATAACAGAGAAAAGATACTCTTCGACAAGTTTCTTGTCTCCGAGGAAGAATATGAAAAGTATCTCTTTACTTATCAAAGCAAAAAGGAGGAATTGTCATCTCTTATAGAGTCTCAGTTAAGCACTTGGCAAACGGAACTGAACAATTATCAAAACCAATTTAAGGAAATGCAATCCGCCCAAAATCAAGAAAAGGCTGAGGTTAAAAATATGTATGAATTGCGTAGCCCGGTAGATGGCACCATAGAGCAATTTTCAGGAATCTATCGTGGAAGCAGCGTACAGACAGGGCAATCTATCTGTGGCGTCAGTCCTGATTCCACTATATATGTAGAGGCATACGTGTCGCCCAATGATATTGGCTATATCTCTGTAGGTATGCCTGTCAAGGTCCAAATCACCTCATTCAATTATAATGAGTGGGGCACGGTCATGGGTTCTGTCATTTATGTGTCGTCCGATTATATGTCGGATGAAAAAGGAAATACTTACTTTAAAGTAAAATGCAAATTGCAACAAAAGTTTCTCGTCATGAAGAAAACTGGCATGAAAGGATACCTCAAAAAAGGAATGGTGGCAAATGTGAGATTTATGATAACCAAGCGCTCACTGTTTGACATTCTATATCAAAATATAGACGAATGGATTAATC
Source organism: Segatella copri (assembly GCF_009495355.1). Classification (GTDB taxonomy): domain Bacteria; phylum Bacteroidota; class Bacteroidia; order Bacteroidales; family Bacteroidaceae; genus Prevotella. The sequence continues at coordinate 28,794 of NZ_VZAD01000036.1, read as the reverse complement.
CTACCCAATATATTACCGAATAAACAGTAATGATGATGAAAAGAAGCATTAAGATAAAACAACACGATGTGACAGATTGCGGGGCTGCATGTCTCGCCTCGGTATGCGCACACTACGGGCTTAAAGTGCCTGTGGCCAGAATACGCCAATATGCCTATACCGACCAGAAGGGTACCAACATTCTGGGCATGGTGGAGGCTGCACAGAAATTAGGCTTTTCTGCCAAAGGTGTAAGAGGCGTGTATGACGCACTCTGCATGATACCTATCCCAGCTATTGCTCATGTGGTGATAAAAGAAGTACTTCACCATTTTGTCGTGCTCTACAAGATAAGTAAGAAGGGGGTTGTCTACATGGATCCTGCTGATGGAGAAATGCATAAGGCAACAAGGCAAGAATTTGAGAAAATGTGGACTGGGATTCTGGTTATATTGGAGCCAAACGAAACTTTCGAGAAAGGCAACGAAAAAGTTAGTATGACCATGAAGTTCTTACAACTACTTGCTCCACATAAAAGCATGATGACGCAGGCTTTGTTTGGGGCTTTGATATATAGTGTATTAGGACTTTCTGTATCAGTATATGTAGGCAAGATAACCGACTATGTGTTGGTCGATGAAAATCTCAACTTACTCAATCTGATGAGTGTCATAATGATTGTGTTACTCGTATTGCGCACTTTCATCGGTTCGATGAAGAGTATTCTTGCCCTAAAAACAGGCCAACGTATTGACGCAGCCCTTATCCTTGGTTATTACAAACATTTGCTGCATTTGCCACAACAATTCTTTGATACCATGCGTGTGGGTGAGATTATCTCTCGTGTCAATGATGCTGTCAAGATAAGAAACTTTATCAATAATGTTTCTCTCGACTTGATAGTAAACATGATGATATTGATATTCTCCGTGTTCCTTATGTTTGTTTACTCTTGGGAGTTAGCTCTGATAACGCTTGCTTCGGCTCCATTGTTCTTGTTGGTATTCTGGGGATTCAATAAACTGAATCGTAAGTATCAACGAAAAATCATGGAGAGCAGTGCCGACTTGGAGTCGCAGCTTGTAGAGTCTCTTAACTCTATTGCCACCATCAAGAGATTTGGTGTGGAAGATTTTGCCAATCTGAAAACAGAAAATCGATTTGTGGTATTATTGAAGAATACTTTTCGCAGCATCTATGGATCTATCTTGGCAAATAACGGAGTGCAATTCATATCTACAGGTATAACCATTGTGGTATTATGGGTTGGTAGTACCTTGGTCATCGACAAATCCATTACACCTGGTACTCTGATGCTGTTCTACTCGTTGGTAGGATATGTCATTTCTCCTATCGGTTCGATAATAACCTCAAACCAGACCATACAAGATGCACTTATAGCTGCCGACCGCCTATTCCAAATCATGGATTTGGAGGTAGAGGAAGAGAGTATGTTGTGCTTCGACCTTGAGCCTGATATGATAAATGGTATTGTCTTTGAAAATGTATATTTCAGATATGGTTCGAGAAAGCAAGTCTTTGAGAAACTTAACTTGAAAATAGAGACAGGAAAAACAACAGCTATTGTGGGAGAAAGTGGGTCGGGCAAAACAACATTGGTATCCCTGCTGCAGCATATCTATCCAATACAAGATGGAGAAATACGTATAGGCAGTTATCAGATAAAGAATCTGAGTAATAGAAGCTTGCGCCGTTATGTAGGTTCTGTTCCACAACAGATAGAACTGTTTGCCGGTACAATCATAGAGAATATTGCTTTGGGAGACTTTAATCCAGATATGCAAAAGATAACAAACATCATAGAGCAATTAGGACTAAAAGAGTTCATCGATAGGTTGCCTAATGGATACAATACTATAATTGGTGAGCATGGCACCAGTCTTTCGGGTGGAGAGCGTCAACGTATTGCCATTGCAAGAATGATGTACAAAGACCCGATGATTCTTATCTTTGACGAAGCTACCTCTTCGCTCGACTCTATCTCCGAGCGATATGTTAAAAAGGCGCTTGATTCTCTTTCAAAGCAAGGCAAAACCATCATTGTTATCGCCCATCGTCTCAGTACGGTAAAAACGGCGGACAACATTGTGGTTTTAGACCAAGGCAAAGTGGCAGAATCAGGCAATCATCAGTCCCTTCTATCTAAAAATGGAATCTACCATAGACTATGGAAAGAACAATTTGATGAAATTGATTTGTAAAAACATGAATATTCAGATGAAATTAAATTTAGATATTAATCATTATCTTTCTGATAAGAATAAAGGAGAGAAACCGATAGTGATACTTATAAAGGGGGCTGTTATTTATCTTATTTTATTAATAGTCTCTATTCTTGTTATCAGCTATGCACATCATATAGGATGGCCTCATGAACTTAAGCCAAAAGAAAATATGACAAAAGACACAATACTAATGTTAATAGTAATTGGGCCGATCATAGAAGAAACAATACACAGACTATGGTTGTCATTCCACAAGACAGAAATCATTATCAGTGTAACTTGTATCTCTTTTTTCATTTTAGGAGAATTATATCACATAGACGACAAATATATTAGAATTCTTACAAAGTTAGCAATTGCATTTGTGATGGGATATCTTTTTTACAAGATACCGCAAGCAAGGTATGATAGTATCAAAAGTAATAAATATCTATATAGATCATTCATCTGGTTTTCTATCTTATGGTTTTCCCTAATGCATATAAATAATTACAATGTAGAAATGTATTACTTACCTTATCTCATCATTGCTTGTTTGCCACAATTTAGTGCTGGAATATTGTTTACTTATTTCAGGTTGAACTTGGGAATTTACGCAAGTATATTCGCACACATATTACTGAATGGAGTTACATATATTCTTTTATAGTATAAAAATGAGAGCGTGTTTCAAGTCCTGATCGTTTTTTCAAATTAACTAAAAACGTAACTACTCAGCATCCATATAGAAGTAACAACTCAGCATCCCTTGAATAGAAAAGTCGAAATATGAAAGCGGCTTCGATAGTCAATGAAGCCTATTTCGTAGAGCAATGAAAGCGGCTTCGTAAGCAGTTAAAGCTTACCATCAAGAAAAGTCAACAAAGGGCGTTGTTAACATCTGCCCAAGGCGTTGGGCAACTTTGCCCATAAGGATGGGCAAACTTGCCCAATGCTGTGGGTAAACTTGCCCATCGTATTGGGCAAAGTGCATAATTGTGGTTTAACGATTTTAGTTGACCACTTTAAGTTTTATTGATAATACACGTTGACTCACATTAACGTAACAACTCATGACAATAGGGTGCTGAGTAATTACCCCGTGTTTGGTCGCGCAGACTCAACAAATCTACTACGATGTTCACTATACTAACTATTGTGAAGCATACAAGGCCCGAGACGAGCACGAGCACTGCATATCGCGAATACCGTCCGAGCGTTACGAGCAGGGCGTTCTCCACGCCGAACGAAAAGAGTGGCTGTTCGGCTGGCATGGCGAGCATAACGGCTATGACGCCTCCTCCCAAGATAACTCCAAGCACGAAGGCTGCGAGCATGGCATAGCGGTAGCGTCTGAGGCAGGCTTCTTCGTGCTGCTTCAGATACTCAACGGCGTCGAGGCGTTTCTCGAGTCTGGCAATGAATGCGTCGCCATCGTCAAAGGTGGGTCGGGCTGCGAGGAAGAGTTCCTCAAGTGCTTTATCTTTCTTCATACGTTCAATATTGTTTTAAGGTTGTCTCTGCCGCGCGAGAGTTGCTTCTTCACGGCGTCTATGGTGCAGTCGGTGATGTCGGCTATCTCCTTCACCGAGTAGCCGCTCATGTAGAACATCACCACTGCAGAGCGCTCCTTGGGCGAGAGTGTGGCGAGCGCCATGTACAGCTCCTGATGGCGGAAGGCGGAGTCGGCTGACGTTGCTGACGCCACGCTGCGCGCTGCAGAGATGTCGTCGAACGTGCGCTTGCTTGCCTTGTGGTTGAGGAAGGTGTTGCGTGCTATCGTGAACAGCCACGCGCGAAACTTGCCCTTGTCTCGATAGGCCGACGAAGAGAGGTAAGCCTTCACCAGCGTCTCCTGAGCTATGTCGTCGGCATCGTCGCGCTTACCGCAGCAGAGGGCGAGCAGAAAGCCTCGCAATGCCTCCTGCTCGCTCTTCACAAGTGCTATGAATTGTTCTCTCGTCATACGCTGTTTTTACTCTTTGTTCATGTTCTGCTGCTCTGCCTCCATCTCCTTGGCGAGCATACGGCGACCTACGAAGTAGCTTATGAGGAAGGCGATGCCGATAGGTATCAGCGCTACACCTACGATAAGGAGCATATCTGTTCTGATCACTTCGCAGAAGAAGTAGAGCAATATGAACGCCACGCCCATAAGACAGCAGAGGCAGCCGCGCTCAAGTCTGGCGAGCAGCTTCTCCTTGATAAGCTTCTCCGACTTCTTCATGCGCTTCACGAGGTCTTCGACGTCGAGGTTGGGGTTCTTCTCTAACGCAGCGAGGATTATCTCCTTGCGGTTGCGCTCAGATGCCAAAGCACTCTTGAACACGATTGCTACAATAGTGATAGGGAGCACTACTGCCACTCCTAACGGAACCAAGATTTCTACTAAATTATCCATATTTTTCTTTCGTTTTTAAATTGTTATACTTGTTGTTTGTCACATCGTTGTGTGCAGAAGCGGTGCGTTTGTTGCTTCTTGCAGAACCAGTTCATTTATATAACAAGCGGCACGGGCGAAAGGTGACATTGCTGGAACAAAAATAATTGATTTTATTTGAAAACAGCGCTGATTCTTGTAGTAAGGAGTATTTTGAAATTGTTTAACCTTAATTCCGCAACACTATAATTTAAGAGTCCACTTAAAAAAGAACCATCAAAACATAAGGGTATTTTTTTAAGTGGACTCAGCTAATTTACGGATTATTCCTTAAATGATGCCGAAGAGACGCAACACGTCGTTGAGGTTGGCAACGATGAGAAGGAGCAAGAGGATGGTGAAGCCCGCATACTCAGCATAAGTAAGGAACTTGTCGCCAGGCTTGCGTCCTGTTATCATCTCGTAGAGGAGGAAGAACACGTGTCCGCCATCGAGTGCGGGGATGGGCAGGATGTTCATGAAGGCAAGGATGATGCTCAGGAAGGCTGTCATCAACCAGAAAGCGTGCCAGTCCCACATGGGTGGGAAGAGGCTTCCCAGTGCGCCAAAGCCACCCAGACTCTTGGCTCCCTCCTTGGAGAAGACGTATTTCATGTCGCCCACATAGCCCGACAAGACATTCCAGCCATACTTGATGCCGGCAGGGAAGCTCTCGAAGAATCCGTAACGGATGTGAGTCACCTTATAGTCGCGTACAATATTGTAGTTGACGAATCCCATGCGGGTGTATCCCGCTGAGGCATCGAGCTGAACAGATGTGGTAAGCGTGTCGCCATTGGCTTTCAGCACCGTCAACTGGGCATTGAGGATGGCTGCGCTGTCCTTGGCAGTAGTGGCAGCAGCCAGCTGGTCGTCGATGCGGCCCATCTCGTTGGTGAAGGCATTGAAAGTCTCCACCTTCTGACCGTTGATGCTCAGAATCTTATCGGCAGGAGTAAGACCAATCTTGGCGGCAGGTGTGCCCTTTGCCACACTGTCGATACGAAGAGGCTGATAGATTTCCACAAAACGGGGAGTAGCCTTGAACATGCTCAGCATGTTGATGTCGCCGGGCAACTGCAGGCTCATAGGCTTGCCATTACGGATAATGTCGACTCTGTGGGCAGTAGAGAGCGCACGGAACATATCGCCATCGTAGGTCTTGAAAGCACCTTCCTCAGTACCTACAAGGATGTCATGATCCTGGAAACCCAAGGCCTTGGCCTCGCTGTTGAACGCCATGCCCTGCTTCATGTCCTTGGTAGCCACGTAGTCGTCGCCCCAGTGGAAGAGAATCATCGAGTAGATGAAGAGCGCCAGCACGAAGTTGACCAGCACACCACCTATCATGATGAGCAGTCGCTGCCAGGCAGGCTTGGAACGGAACTCCCAGGGTTGCTCGGGCTGTTTCATCTGCTCGGTATCGAAACTCTCGTCGATCATACCCGAAATCTTGCAGTAACCGCCTAATGGCAACCAACCCATTCCGTAGGTAGTGTCCGAATTCTTGGGCTTGAACTCGAAGAGATGGAACCAAGGGTCGAAGAAGAGATAGAACTTCTCTACCCTAACTCCGAAGAGCTTGGAGAAGAAAAAGTGACCGCCCTCGTGGAGCAACACCAATATGGAAAGCGCCAACATGAGCTGAAGCGCCTTGATCAAGAATATTTCCATTGTTTTACTTTGAACTGTGAAGGCAGAAAACTGAGACTTTTGTGAGGCTCCTCCCGCCGTTCACCATGATTATGATTGATAAACTTTATTGATAATTCGTGATTGACAGTGTGCACACCTTATTATATATATAGCGTCTCTCACACCTTCATTATATTATGACGCACTCTTCATCAGTTCTGCAGCGATGCGTCGGGCCTCGGCATCGGTCTGCAGATAGACGTCGAGATCGGGCTGACTGTCGAAGGTGGCTTTCGCCATTACCTGCTCTATGATGTCGCCCATCTGCAAGAATCCACACTCGCCACGGCGGAAGCCGGCATTGACCACCTCGTTGGCTGCATTGACGATGCACGACATGTTGCCACCTTTCCTGATAGCCTCGAAAGCCAAGCGCAGACATTTGAACTTCTCGTAGTCGGGCTCAAAGAACTGCAAGTCCTTGGTCTTGAACAAGTCGAGACGGTCGCCCTGCAGAGGCAGGCGCTTGGGGAAGGAGAAGGCATACTGTATGGGCAGACGCATATCGGGCACACCCAACTGAGCCTTCACTGCTCCATCGACAAACTGCACTGCGCTGTGCACGACACTCTGCGGATGGATGAGCACCTCTATCTTGTCGGCAGGAACGCCGAAGAGCCATTTGGCCTCAGTCACCTCGAAACCCTTGTTCATGAGCGAAGCCGAGTCGATGGTGATCTTGGCTCCCATGTCCCATGTAGGATGGCGGAGCGCATCAGCAGCAGTCACCTTAGCCAACTGCTCCATGGTGTGATGGCGGAAAGGTCCGCCCGAGCAGGTGAGTAATATCTTGTCTATCTCGTTGTCGTCCTCGCCCACCAGACTCTGGAAGATGGCACTGTGCTCGCTGTCGACCGGCAGGATGGGCGCATGATACTGCTGGGCCAAACCGCATATCAGTTCGCCAGCCACGACGAGGGTCTCCTTGTTGGCAAGACAGATCTTCTTGCGGGCCTTGATGGCATGGATTGTCGGCTCAAGTCCTGAGAAGCCCACCATAGAGGCAAGCACCATGTCGATAGGGTCGGCCTCCACGATGTCGCAAAGCGCCTGAGCACCGGCATAGACTTTGATGTCTGGCTCATCGCTCAACAGGTTTTTCAACTCGTCATAATGTGCCTCGTTGGCTATCACCACGGCAGCAGGCTTGAACTTACGAGCCTGCTGTGCCAGCTCCTTTACACGGTTGTTGGCTGTAAGACAGTACACCTCATACAAGTCGCTGTGCTGCTCTATCACGTCGAGCGCCTGTGTGCCGATGCTTCCCGTGGAGCCAAGGATACATATTTGTTGTTTCTTCATTTTCTCTTATCTTATTCTAATTTGCAAGCCTTCGCAACTTTTCGCCGCCATTTAATCCAACTCGAGGATTCCCTCGGGCAACTGCATCTTGATGACACGCTGCCCGGCATCCACCTCGTGAATGAAGTCGTTGCTGGCAGGAATCAGCAGTTCCTTTCCCGCAGGTGTCGTTATCTCGAAGAGCAAGTTGATGGTGCTGTCGTCCACATGGTCGATCGTGCCTATCACCAGACCGGTAGTGGCATCAACAAGCTGGAAGCCGATAATTTCTGCCCACGACATATTCTCCTCATCGCTGTCGGAGAGATGACGGGGAAAGAACACCTCGCAGCCCGTATAGGCACGCACCTGTTCCTGCGTATCGATGTCCTCGAACTTCACCAGCACATTCTCGTCGTTCTTAAACCGGTATTCCTCTATATAGAAAGGCACCAGGATGCCGTCAATGTCGAGAATGAGATAATCGGCATCCACACGGTCGAACACATCGTCGGTAATGGCAAAGGTGATTTCTCCCTTCACGCCGTGGGGCTTTCCCAACTTGCCTATCTTATAAACGTCGTCTCGTCTTATCATATCGCATAGAATCTTTGAAAATCATGATCAGTAAAGCCATTGAATTCTTCACTCTTCACTCTTCGCTTACTCAATCCGTGACACGCGTAATCTTGGCTCCGAGCTGATTGAGTCGGAACTCTATGTCCTCGTAGCCACGGTCGATCTGTGCGATATTCTCTATACGGCTTGTACCGTTGGCACTCATCGCTGCAATGAGCAGGGCAATACCGGCACGGATATCAGGACTTGTCATTCTGCCGGCACGGAGTCGGATCTTATGGTCGTGGCCCACCACCACAGCACGGTGCGGGTCGCAGAGAATAATCTGTGCACCCATATCGATGAGCTTGTCGACGAAGAACAGTCGGCTCTCGAACATCTTCTGATGGAAGAGCACGCTGCCACGTGCCTGTGTCGCCACAACGAGGAGAACCGACAGGAGGTCGGGGGTAAGTCCTGGCCATGGGGCATCGGCAAGCGTCATGATGGTTCCATCGATAAAGGAATCTATGACGTAGTGCTTCTGTTCAGGAATAAAGAGGTCGTCGCCCTCAATCTTTATCTTCACACCCAGTCGGCGGAAAGCCTCGGGAATGATTCCCAGGTTGCGGACCGACACGTCCTTGATGCGTACACCGGCTCCACACATGGCAGCCATACCGATGAACGAGCCCACCTCGATCATATCGGGCAGGATGCGATGCTCGGCTCCGTGAAGCGACTTCACGCCCACGATAGTAAGAAGGTTGCTGCCTATGCCGCTGATCTGAGCGCCCATGGCGTTGAGCAGATGGCAGAGCTGCTGGATATAAGGCTCGCAGGCTGCATTATAGATGGTGGTGGTTCCCTCGGCAAGCACCGAAGCCATGATGATGTTGGCAGTACCCGTAACCGAAGCCTCATCGAGCAACATATAGCAGCCCTTCAGTTTTCTGGCTTCTATCTGATAGACATTGCGCTCGTCGTCGTGCACGAACTTGGCACCCAGATACTTGAATCCCAGGAAGTGGGTGTCGAGACGACGGCGGCCTATCTTGTCGCCACCCGGCTTGGCGATGGTTGCCTTGCCACAGCGTCCCAACAGCGGACCAATCATCAGCACGCTTCCACGCAGCGAGGAGCACTTAGCCACAAACTCCAGGCTGTCGAGATAGTCGAGCTTCAGCTCGTCGCTCTGGAATGTATAGTCGTTGCGACTGTTCTGAGTTACCTTCACGCCTATCTCCCTGAGCAACTTGATGAGGTTGTTCACGTCGAGGATGTCTGGCACATTCTTGATGCGCACAGGCTCGTCGGTAAGGATAGTAGTGCAAATCACTTCGAGTGCCTCGTTCTTGGCACCCTGCGGAATGATGGTTCCTGTGAGCGGATGACCGCCTTCTATGATAAATGACTCCATAGACTATTCTTTGGGGTTTATGAATGATAAGGGGAATATAAGTTACTTGTTCTTTTTCTTGCCATTGCGTCCTTGCGACTGCTCACGGTCTACAATTCTCTCGAACTTGAAAGTGTTCAAGTCGAGCTGAATCTTTCCGTCGGTAAAGCGGGCCAGGTCGGAAGCCACCTTCTCGCCGTCGCTCGAACCATGGCTCCACTGCATCAGGTTGCGATGCATCTGGTTGGCAGTGAGTTTCACCAGTTCGTCGCGCTCCCTGCCAGGCTCCATGGTCTTCAGAATCTCGAAAGCCTCGAAGAGCATGGCACCATAGTGGCGCACGGGAATCTTCTTCATCGGATAAGGCATGGGCTCGGGCTTCTGTGCTATCTGCGAGGCACTTGTCACATCGAAAGGATAGTCGATGTCGAGCTGGAAACGGCTCATGATGGCGAGCTGATCCCAGAGCTTGCGCTCATGTCCCTCCACATTCTTGCTCTCGGGGAACATTCGGTCCATGATGGCAATGATGGCCCTGGCGCATCGCTGACGCTCCTCACGGTCGGGCAGGCCGACTGCATAGTCAACCATCTGCTGTATCTCTCGTCCATACTCAGGCAGCACGATCTGCTCTCGCTGGGTGTTATAGTCTAATCCGTCTATGTTCATTAATATATATATAATAATAGGTGTAAATATCAAATAAGTTTCTTAGGCATCTTGGCCACGAAGTCCTTCAGATAGAAAGGCACGAAGTAAGCCACATCCTCAAACTTGCCTTCCACGAAGCGCTTCTCGGCCAATGGCGCCATATTCTTTGCCAGCGGCTCGATGTTCTTCACGAGATGGGCGTTGGGATGATTGATGACTTCCATACACTTGGCTGCTCCGTTTCCGAAGAAATAGACAGCACCACGGTCGAGATACTCCTTGTAGGTTTCTGCGTCCACAATGTCGGCCTGTATAGGGCGCACCTCGCGGAGGGCGCGGTCGAAGACCTGCGCATACACTTCCATTCGGCGGGCGTCGAGCATAGGCACAATGAGCGCATCTTCCTCGGCAGGATGCTCGCCAAGGAGCACGGGCACAGCCAGCAACTCGAGTGTAGGCACGGCGATGAGCTTTGCGCCACGGCCATAGCAAAGGCCCTTGGCCATACTCACTCCTATGCGAAGACCCGTATAAGAACCAGGACCGCAACTTACTGCCACAGCCTCGAGCGGAATATTGCGGGAATCAATGTAACTGATAGCCTCATCGACGAACACGCCCAACTTAACTGCATGGTTGGGACCGCTGTGATCTTCCTTGTTGAAAATCACGGCTCCATTATCACTAACTGCCACCGAGCACACGTCGGTACTCGTCTCAATACTTAAAATACAAGCCATAAAAATAAATATATTCTTAAATAAGGTGCAAATTTACGCTTTTTCTCGCATTTTTTTGTACTTTTGCAGAAATTTAACGTGAAGAATATATGATACAGTCAATGACAGGCTTCGGAAAAGCTACCGTAGCCTACAAAGAAAAGAAGATCAACGTAGAGGTTAAGTCGCTGAACAGCAAGGCTCTCGACCTCTCCACACGTATTACTCCTCTGTATAGAGAGAAGGAAATGGAGATACGTCAGTTCATCGCCAAGAATCTGGAAAGAGGCAAGATTGATTTCTCTATCTGGATAGAAAAGGACGTTGTGGCTGACGCCACGCCCATCAACATGGCGCTGGTGGAGAACTATTACCAGCAAATCAAGAAGATTTCGGCACAGACAGGCATTCCTGAGCCTGCCGACTGGTATGCTACGCTGTTGCGCCTGCCCGACGTGACGACCAAGACCGATGTGGAAGAACTGACCGACGAGGAATGGAAGGCTGCACAGCAAGCCATCGACGAGGCTGTGAACCACCTCATCGAGTTCCGCCGCCAGGAGGGAGCTGCACTGCAGAAGAAGTTCACCGAGAAAGTGGACAACATCCAGGCATTGCTCGCCAGCATAGAGCCTTACGAGAAATCGCGCGTGGAGAAGATCAAGACCAACATCGTGAACGGACTGCAGCAGATTCCTAATGTCGAATACGACAAGAACAGACTGGAGCAGGAACTGATCTACTACATCGAGAAACTCGACATCAGCGAGGAGAAGCAGCGACTCAGCAATCACCTGAAGTACTTCCGCGAGACAATGAACGAGGAAGGACACGGCGTGGGCAAAAAGCTGGGCTTCATCGCACAGGAAATGGGACGCGAAATCAACACCACTGGCTCGAAGAGCAACCAGGCTGAGATGCAGAACATCGTGGTGAAGATGAAGGACGAGCTGGAGCAGATCAAGGAACAAGTGCTCAATGCTCTGTAATAGAGTGAAGAACGAAGAATTCAACGGCTTTACTAATCATAAAGTTCAATGCTGAAGTTTCGCATGTAAGCTCCACACGCCCTGAAAGGGCAGAAGCTCATAGCCCAGGGCAGCGCCCTGGGTATAATGGCAGTCAACAAGGCGCCCTGTAAGGGCAAAAGCTTTGTAAATTGCCTGATTCTTTTGAGGCTTTTGCCCTTACAGGGCGACAAACTTGCGTCCTTGATTACCCAGGGCGCTGCCCTGGGCTAAGAGCTTCTGCCCTTTCAGGGCGTCTTGCGAAAGTTCAATTCAATGTATAATATTCAAAGCAAAATGAAGAATGGACTGTTAATATTCAGCGCCCCATCGGGCAGCGGAAAAAGCACCATCGTAAACTGGCTGATGAAGGAACACCCCGAACTGAAACTGGCTTTCTCCATCAGCTGCACATCGCGTGCACCACGTGGAACCGAACAGAACGGAGTGGAATACTTCTTCCTCACACCCGAGGAATTCAAAGCCAAGATAGAAGCCGACGAATTCCTGGAATACGAGGAAGTGTACCAAGACCGATTCTACGGCACGCTGAAATCGCAAGTGGAAAACCAGCTTGAGGCTGGCGACTCTGTAGTCTTCGATGTAGACGTGAAAGGAGGCGTCAACATCAAGAAGTTCTATGGCGGGCGCGCCCTCAGCATCTTCGTACAGCCGCCATCGGTAGAAGAGCTTCGCCGCCGTCTGAACGGTCGTGGCACCGATGCTCCCGAAGTTATCGAACAGCGACTGGCAAAGGCTAACTACGAGCTGACCTTCGCTCCACAGTTCGACCACATCGTGGTGAACGACAAGCTGGAGAAGGCTGAACAGGAAGTTTACAAGCTCGTTTCCGACTTTCTGAATCAAGAGTAAGACAAGCCGGGCTGAGGTTTCAAGGAAAAGTCCGGGTCGAGTCGTCGGATAAGGCAGGAATTAGTCATTGAAGTTTCACAAGTGGTTCAAGTACGGGCTGAAGGCCCAGAAGCTCCTATAAGCAGCACGCCCTGAAAGGGCAGAAGCTCTTAGCCCAGGGCAACGCCCTGGGTATAATGGCAATCAGCAAGGCGCCCTGTAGGGGCAACAGCTTTATAAATTGCCAGGAGTTTTAAAGCTTTTGCCCTTACAGGGCGACAGGTTTGCGTCCAAAATAACCCAGGGCGTTGCCCTGGGCTAAGAGCTTCTGCCCCTTCAGGGCGTGTGGAACATACTGGCGAAAGTAGAGTTAGTCACAATAGACGACCGGACTTGGTCATAATAGACGACCGGACTTGGTCACAATAGACGACCGGGCTTGGTCACAATAGACAACCGAACAAAGCCGTCACAGATGCCTCAAGTCAAACATAAAACAAGAGCGAAAGATGCAAAAGAAGAAAGTGGGCATATTCGGCGGGAGTTTCAACCCCATACACACAGGGCACATCGCCCTTGCCAAGAGCCTCTGCCAGCAGGCAGGGCTGGATGAAGTGTGGCTGATGGTTTCGCCCATGAACCCATTCAAGAAAGAAGCCACCGACCTACTGACAGACAAACTGCGGCTCGAGATGGCAGAACAAGCCATTGCCGACGAGCCAAAACTCAAGGCATGCGACTATGAGTTCCACATGCCCAAGCCTTCCTACACCTGGCACACGCTGCAGGCGCTGAGCCAAGACTTCCCCCACGTCAGCTTCACCCTCCTCATAGGAGGCGACAACTGGGCTTCCTTCGACAAATGGTTTCACCACGAAGACATCCTGAGCCACTACCCCATCGTCGTCTATCCGCGAAAAGGGTGCGACATAGGAAAAGTGCCATCGGGCGTAACCATAGTGGAAACGCCTCTGCTCAACATCAGCAGCACCGAGATCCGTCAACGCATCAAGGAAGGCAAAAGCATACACGGCATGGTGCCCGACTGCATAGAGCCACTGGTCATGCAATACTACTCCAACCAACACCCCTAACAAGAGCAACAACAAATGAACTGGAAAACAAAGACCAAGAGTTTTCTGAAGTTAGCCTTCGCCCCCATCCGCGGCAACGCCAACTTCTTCATCTTTATGTATCTGCTCGGCATTATCTGTGCCGTAGTGACAACTCCACGCTGGGGAGTCGTGTACGACAACCTGGCGCTGGAACTGTTTGTCGACGTCTACGTGGTTTGCGCCCTGCTGATGCTCGTGCCCAAGAAGCGGAAGATACGCTTCTGCGTAAGGAGCCTGCTGTACATTATATTATATGTCACAGCACTTGCCGACACCTACTGCTTCGTCAACTTCGACTCCACGCTCAACCCCTCGATGCTGATGCTCGTGGGTGAGACCAATCCCGACGAGGCAAGCAACTTCATATCAGCCTGCCTCTCGCCTACCGTCATCTTCAGCGCCGTGGGATGGATTCTGCTGCTCATCCTCGTACAGGCCTTTGTGGCAGCCTTCCGCAAGCCCATCATCAAGAGTCTGGGCTTTGCCGTTACCTTCATCGAGCTGCTGTCGCTCAAGAAGAGATGGAACTGGGTGACGCGCGTTACCCGTGCCACACCCTACGCCCTGACCGTGATAGGCATCATCATCTTCATCACAGGAGCCTGCACCTCTTGGCACAACAAGATGGCGACATTCAAGCTCTTCGGAGGCAAGAACATAGGCGAAGTGGAGCACGAGCTCACCAATAAGGGACACGCCGAACTCTATATTCCTATCAACCGACTGGCTTTCAGCATCTACGCCAACAAGCTGGCCGCCAAACAGATCACACAGCTCATACATGCCGCCAAAGACGTACGGGTAGACAGTTGCAGCTACCGCTCGTCGAACATCGTGCTCATCATAGGCGAGAGCTACGGCCGACATCACTCCCAGCAGTATGGCTACTTCATGAAGACGACACCACGCCAGGCAGCGCTCGAAAAGTCGCGCAAGCTCACCAAGTTTACCGATGTCGTGACTTGTTGGAACCTCACCAGCTTCGTCTTCAAGAACGTCTTCTCGACACACGTTGTGGGCGAGAAAGGCGACTGGTGCGACTATCCGCTCTTCCCCGAGCTCTTCCGCAAGGCAGGCTATCAAGTCACCTTCATCACCAACGAGTTCCTGCCACAAGCCAAGGAAGCAGTCTACGACTTCAGCGGAGGCTTCTTCCTCAACAACCCAGAGCTCAGCAAGCTGCAGTTTGACAACCGCAACACCGAGCTTCATCCGCTCGACGACGGACTGCTCGACGACTACGACAACCACCTGAAACAAAAGCAGGGCGAGCACAACCTCATCATCTTCCACCTCATGGGTCAGCACGTAGACTACAAGTCGCGCTACCGCAAGGAGCAAACCGAGTTCTGGGCAGGCAACTACGAGGACAAGCGCCCCGAGCTGAACGCCAAGCAGCGCAAGATGTTGAGCCACTACGACAATGCCACCCTCTACAACGACTCCATCGTGGCACAGATAGTGAAGCGATTCGAGAAGGAAGACGCCATCATCATCTACATGCCCGACCACGGAGAAGAATGCTACGAGGAGAACCGAGGCTTTATCTGCCGCAACCATTCGGCAGCCATCGACTGGCCCCTTGCCCACTACGAGTTCGAGATTCCCTTCTGGATTTACTGCTCGCGCAAATACATACGCAAGCATCGCGACATCTACAAGCAGATACGCAAGGCCAAGGACCGACGCTACATGACCGACGCCCTGCCCCATCTGCTGCTCTATCTGGCTGGCATCGAAACGCCAACCTACCAGGCCAAATACAACATCCTCAGCCCTGAGTACGACGAGATGCGGCCACGCATCCTGAAAAACTCTGCCGACTACGACAAGCTGAGAGATGAACATATAGCAAAAGAGAAGAAAGCTAACGAGAAGAAGAAAGGAAAATAAGATTATGAGTACACCCACACTAAACCGAACAGAGTGCAACGCCCTGAGAGGACTTGCCATCATCGGCATCTTTCTGCACAACTACTGCCACTGGCTGGGCCCCATCGTCAAGGAGAACGAATACCAGTACATACAGCGCAACGTAGACTGGCTGCACCAGGTAATGGCGTCGCCCGACGGCTGGCTGCCCATGCATCTGCTGTCATTCTTCGGACATTATGGAGTGCCCGTATTTCTCTTCCTCAGCGCCTACGGACTGGTGCTGAAATACGAGTCTGGTCCACGCCTCACACAGGGCGCAGAGCGATTCAGCATCACAGGCCGTCACCTGCCCAATCTGGGTGAAGGACTGCGATTCGTACGCTATCACTACCTCAAGCTCTTCAAGATGATGATTGTGGGGTTCGTCGCATTTACCATGCTCGACTACCTCACTCCCGGGCCTCATCACTATCAGTCGCTCGACATCATCGCCATGCTGGGCATGTTCAACAACGTATTGCCCAATCCCGACCGCATCATCTGGCCCGGTCCATTCTGGTTCTTCGGTCTGATGATGCAGCTCTACATCATTTACCGCCTCTTCATCTACCGTCGCCACTGGGCTTTCACCATAGTGCTGATGGTGGTCTGCCTGGCGCTTCAACTGTGTCTCTCGCCCGACGGTGAGGCGATGAACCGCTATCGCTACAACTTCATGGGCGGCATGTTGCCATTCGGCATCGGCATTCTTTATGCCCGCTATGGCGAGAAGATTCTCATGACTTTCCATCACAACACAACCAACGCCTTTGGCATTATCTTCTGCGGAGCCATCATCTACAGTCTCAGCGGAAGCATGTTGGGCTGGACCTTCGTGCCTCTCTTCGTCTGTCTGTTCTGCGTCCTGGTAGCAAAGGTGCTGAGCGGAGTGAAATGGCTGCAGGGAGCATACAGATTTCTCGACTGGATGGGCGGAATATCGGCAGCACTCTTCGTCTGCCATCCTATCACCCGCAAAATATTCATCCCCATCAGCCGTTGGGGCGACATGTACGCCGGACTGCTGCTCTACATCATATCGAGCATCTGCTTAGCATGGCTCTTCTCTGAACTGATGAAGAAGATTCCGAGTCCAAAGATGAAGTAAGATGAAGTAAAGAGTGTGAGTTTCGAAAGTGAAGACAATTCAACCCCTTTCATTATGATAAAAATCAAAGATATAGAACTTGCCAATATAAGCCGATTCAGAGGCGAACTGATGGGAGCTGCCATGCTTTTCATCATCCTCTTTCATGTGGCGCTGCCACGCGAGGATGCTTTCTTCGGACTTCGTCGCATGGGCAATGTGGGAGTAGACATGTTTCTCTTCCTCAGCGGTATAGGTCTGTGGTTCTCGTGGACTAAGAATCCTGACGTGCGCCACTTCTTCATGCGCCGTTATCTGCGCATCTATCCCGCCTGGCTCATCATAGCCTGCCTGTTCTACATTCCGCGTTTTGAGGGAGGAGACCTCTGGGCATGGGTCGACCTCGTGGGCGACATCAGCATCAACTGGGATTTCTGGCTTCACGACGAGTTGAACTTCTGGTACATTCCCGCCACCATGATGCTCTATCTCTTTGCACCAGGCTACATGGAGCTTATCAAGCGCCACCCCATCTATCGCTGGTTGCCTGTGGTCATGATCATGTGGTGCATCCTTGTACAGTATGTCACTCCCATCCACCATGCCGTAGGCCATCTGGAGATTTTCTGGAGCCGCGTGCCAATCTTCTTCATCGGCATCAACATGGGCGAGATGGTAAGACAACGGCAAAGCCTCGACGGCACCAGCATCTGGATGATATGGATCATGTTTCTGATGACGCTCACCTCGAGCATCTTCCTCGAACAGGAACGCCACGGCATGTTTCCTCTCTTCTTAGAGCGCATGCTCTATATTCCCCTTACCATTACGAGCATTCTGCTGCTCAACCGTATCTTCCGCCGCACTCCCCAATGGTTCAACCGAGGCTTCATCTTTGTAGGAGCGCTGAGCTTAGAGGCTTACCTCATCCACATTCACTTCGTGCTCCACTACATAGAGAAATATCACTGGGGCTACTGGCCCACCTTCCTCGTCTGCATAGCCATCACGCTTCCTGCAGCCTGGCTTCTCAGCAAGACAGCAGGATGGATCAGCCGACAAATATCCAAAATCATCAAATACTGAGAATATTGAGAATACTCAACTTTCGCAGGGGGAGGGAGTTCAAGAGAATATTAAAGAAAACAGAGAATCATGAAAAAAATAGATTATAGAATGAACGAAAGCCGGGGCTTCTCTGCGCTGATGCGACTCATACGCCCCAAACAATGGATCAAGAACGGATTCGTCTTTGTACCGCTGTTCTTTGGCGGAGCTTTGTTTCACACCGACGCTCTTCTGGCTGGTGTCATCACTTTCTTTGCCTATAGCTTTGCCGCATCGAGTATCTATTGCTTCAACGACATTTTCGATGCAGAAGCCGACAGGCGCCATCCCGTAAAGTGCCACCGACCCATTGCCTCGGGAGCCGTTTCTGTCAAGGCGGCGTATTGTCTGATGATTCTGATGCTCATCCTTTCTATCGTCATCAGCGCTGCACTCGATTCATGGAAGGCCATGGGAATCATCCTTTTCTATTGGCTGCTCAATCTCTGCTATTGCGCCAAACTAAAGCAATACGCCATCATCGACGTCTGCATCGTTGCCTTCGGCTTTGTGCTTCGCCTGTTGGCAGGCGGTGTGGCCACCGATATTGCTCTGAGCAAGTGGATTGTGCTGATGACTTTCCTCATCACGCTCTTCATGAGTTTTGCCAAGCGACGCGACGATGTGCTGAGAATGGAGAAGACGGGCGAGGCGCCACGCAAGAATACGAGCCGCTACAACCTTACCTTCATCAACCAGGCCATCACCATCACTGCCTCGGTAACGCTTGTGTGCTACATCATGTACACGGTAAGTCCGGAGGTGATAGAGCATTTCAACACCGAGCATCTCTATCTCACAAGTGTCTTCGTGCTGGTAGGATTGCTGCGCTACATACAGATAGCTGTGGTAGACCAACAGAGCGGCGACCCAACCCGTATCATGCTCCACGACCACATCACACAGTTCATCATCCTGGCCTGGCTCCTCTCATTCCTGATTATTATATACATTATATAAGATGGAGGAAAAA
This sequence comes from Segatella copri, assembly GCF_009495355.1. GTDB lineage: Bacteria > Bacteroidota > Bacteroidia > Bacteroidales > Bacteroidaceae > Prevotella. The sequence continues at coordinate 9,813 of NZ_VZAD01000036.1, read as the reverse complement.
GAAAGAATATATTGTTTCGACTTCGACGGAACACTCACCACCAAGGACACGCTCCTGGAGATTATCCGTTACAAAGCTGGCACATGGCGCCTGCTGTGGGGCTTTCTGCTCTACAGCCCCATCCTGGTGTTGATGAAACTTCACCTCTATCCCAACTGGAAAGCGAAGCAGCTCATCTTCACCCATTTCTTCGGCGGCATGAGCACACGCGCCTTCAATCTGCTGTGCCAGGACTTCGCCAAAGAACGCAGCAACCTTCTTCGTCCTGATATGATTGCCCTTGTCGGCCGGGCCGTCGAGGACAAAAAGAAAGTCTTCATAGTGAGTGCCAGCATCGACAACTGGGTTCGCCCCTTCTTCGCCACACAGGGCATTGGGGAAGTCGAGGTGTTGGGAACAAAAGTAGAAGAGAAAGACGGCTGTCTGACCGGGTGCTTCAGCACAGCCAACTGTTATGGCGTAGAGAAAGTAAGACGTATCAGCAAGGCTCTCTCGTCGAAATCAGATGAAGAAAAGCCATCAGGCGAAGCAAAAAAGCCGGCTCTCTCCTTCGACCGAAGCCGTTACCACATTACCGCCTACGGCGACAGTCGTGGCGACAAGGAAATGCTTGCCTTTGCCGACGAAGGGCATTTGGTAAACAGCCATAAAAGCGAATAGTTGCAGAAAGATTTGCGGGATAAAGGGAAAATGATTAATTTTGCATGCTAATCATTAACAAAGACATGAACATCAAGCAAAGAATACAGCAGATGGACGACTCGAAACGCGAGAAGTTGGGCGAGGTGGTGAGGTTTGGCATCGTAGGTGTGGCAGCCACCATCCTGCAGTACGTCATCTATCTCGTCATGATTCCCTGCCTTGCCTGGGGTCTTCCCCAGTTAGGCGCCAACGACCATGTACTGGCCACCACGGCCAACACCATTGCCTATATCGCCAGTTTCGTGTTCAATTTCATTGCCAGCACACGCTACACCTTCCGTGTCAAGGCCAATGCCAAGCGAGGAGCCGGCTTTACGTTCTCTCACATCATCAACTATACCCTGCAGACGGTCTGTCTGAATCTCTTCGTGGGCATGGGACTGACCAAGCAGATAGCCATGTTGCCCACACTCTGTGTCTGCATTCCCGTCAACTTCCTCTTAGTAAGATTCTTCCTGAAGAAGTGAAGGATGAAGATCTGTCTTCCCAAACAAGCAAGAAAATCAAAAGCAAACATCATGATAAAAAAAGCTTTCGAGATATTCAAGATCAAGCGCGAGGAGAGATGGCAGGCTCTCGTGGCACTGCTCCTGTTCATCGTGCTCAATGCGCTGACCATCATCAAGTACAATAGCCAGTTCACACAGCTCAGCGACAACTATCACAAACTCTTTGTCAAAACCTTCCATGTGGCAGGTTTCGACCCGCTTACCTATGCTGTCGTTTCCTGTTGGGACACAGAGTACAACGTGTATCGCCATCCTCTGCTGGCTTTCTTTATGTACATTCCCAACCTGATCAACCAGGCACTCATTGCCCTTACAGGCATCAACTGCGTGCAGTACATCGTGGCCATTATCCTCGTGTTCTGCTCCTTCTATTCGTTCATCTTCCTCTACCGTATCTTCCGCGAAGTGATAGGCTTGAAGAACTGCGATGCCACCCTGCTGTCGGCTTTCTACTTCTCCTTTGCCTATGTGATGGTTTCAGCCATGGTGCCCGACCATTTCATCATGTCGATGATGCTGCTGCTCATGACACTCTACATCAGCGGCATCTGCATGCAGAAAGGACGCCGGCTCACCACCTGGCAGACCGTAGTGCTCTTTGTGCTTACAGCAGGCGTATCGCTCAACAACGGACTGAAGACATTCCTCGCAGCCCTGTTTACCAACGGCCGGAAATTCTTCCGTCCCAAGTATCTGCTCTTGGGCATCATCCTGCCAGCCGCCCTGATGTGGGCTGTGGCACGTGTGGAATACCGCACCTTTGTATGGCCCAAGGAGATGGCACGCCACGAGATGAGAATGAAGAAGAGCGAAGAGGCCAAAAAGCTGATTTACAAGCAGTATCGCGATACGGCACAGGTGAAAGACTCGGCACAGGTAGAGGCTGCCGTGAAAGCCATCATACAGAAGAAGGCACAGGCGAAGTACGTGAGAGACCATAAGCAGATATGGAACAGAAACACGGGCAAGCCCATTGCCAAAGGCGAGTTTATGGGCTGGACCGACATCACGACCTCGCGCACAGAGACGGCTTTGGAAAACCTCTTTGGCGAAGCCATCCAGCTGCATCGCCAGCACCTGTTGGAGGACGTGCTGCGAAGCCGTCCTGTCATCGTGGGCTACGACTCGGCCATCAACTACATCGTAGAGGGCATCATTCTGCTGCTCTTCGCTTTGGGCATTTTCTTCGGCGTGCGCTCTAAGTTCTTCTGTCTGTCGATGCTTTTCTTCCTCTTCGACATTGCCCTGCACATCGGTTTGGGATTCGGCATCAACGAGATTTACATCATGACGGCACACTACATGTTCTTTGTGCCCATCGCCATCGCCTTCCTCTTGCGCCACCTGCGAGGAAAGAGCCTCTCGCTCTGCCGTTCTGTCCTGATAGGACTCACCTTCTATCTCATCACTTACAACGGAGCGCTGCTCTTCCGCTATATGCTGAGTTAAGGTATTAAGAAGTTAAGGAGTTAAGGAGTTAAGACAATAGCTTTTGTGGACTTGAAATTAAACACTAAACATTTCCTCCAAGGATGTTGTCTTAACTCCTCAGCGACCGAAGGAAGCGATAACTTCTTAACTCCTTTAACTCCCCAGCGAAACTCCTCCATGACGTAAAAGAGAAACAATATATTAAGCAACAAATATGAACCATATTTTCAAGATAAGAAAAGAAGAGAAGTGGGCAGTCATCGTGGCGCTCCTTGTATTCGCAGCACTCAACACACTCATGGTGTGCTATCACTTCACACCCTTTACCAAGGGCGGAAACCACATAGGCTACTGGAGTCTCTTCACCCGATACTATCAGCTGTCGGGCTTCGACGTGTTCACCTATCTCACCGTGTCGAAGTGGAACGCCTACTACACCGAGTTCCGTCATCCGTTGCTGCCATTCCTCTGGTATCCGTTCTATCTGCTCAACTACTGGCAGATGCAGCTCACGGGCAAGAACATTGCCATCATCCTCGTGGCTGTGGTGATGACGATTCTCTCCACCTACTCGTTTGTCTTCATCCGCCGCACCTTCCGTGAGATACTGCAGCTTGACAAACTCGACTCCAACCTGCTGTCGGCCCTTTTCTTCTCCTTTGCCTACATCATGCTCTCCAGCTTCGTGCCCGACCATTTCGGTCTGTCGATGTTCATGCTCACCCTCACGTTCTATGTGGCAGGCAAGCACATCGTGAACCGTGAGAAGATGCCGGCCTGGCAGACAGCCACGCTCTTCGTCTTCACGGCAGGCATTACCATCACCAACGGAGCCAAGGTGTTCCTCTCTGCCCTCTTTGCCAACGGCAAGGACATCTTCAGATGGCGCCACCTGCTGATGGGCATCGTCATTCCCTCGCTGTTCATCATCGCAGCTGCCATCTGGCAGAACGAGGCTTTCATCATTCCTCACCGCCAGGAAGGACTCCGCATTCTGCATGCACGCGAACAGCGCGACAGCGTGTTCAAGGCACAGGTGGAAGCCGACCAGAAGCGCAAGCGAGAGATTCACGGAACCGCCATCAAGGAGAAAGGCATCCTCTCTTGGGCCGACCTTAGCGTGTCGCGTCCACAGTCGCTGGTAGAGAATGTCTTTGGCGAATCGCTCATCCTTCACAAAGATCATCTGCTGCAGGACGTCGGCACCCGCCGCCCCATTTTTGTACGTTACCGCACGCCTCTGCCCTATGTTCTCGAAGCCATCCTCGTGGTGCTCTTTGCCGCAGGTCTGTGGATGGGACGCAGGTCGAAGTTCCTGTGGATGATAGGTGCATGGGTGGCGTTCGACGCATTCATACACTTAGGATTGGGCTTCGGCCTCAACGAGGTGTACATCATGACAGCCCACTGGGCTTTCATCATCCCCATCGCCATAGGCTATCTGCTCAAAGGTCTCAGCGCCAGGAACCAGTCACATCTGCGCCTCATCGTCATGGTGCTTGCTGTATTCCTATTCTTCTACAACGGGCTGCTCATTGCCCAGTATCTATTGTAAATTACTTCACCCATCCAAACCTTTCACCATCATGCCCACAGTATCCATCCTCGTCCCCATCTACGGTGTAGAGAAATACATAGAACAATGTGCCGAGACTCTGTTCCAGCAGTCTTTTGCCGACATAGAGTATGTATTTGTAAACGACTGTACCAAGGACAGAAGTGTGGAAATACTGCAACAGACTATCGACCGGTTTCCTGAGCGAAAGTCACAGGTGAAACTGATTCAGCACGAGCACAACAAGGGTTTGGGAGGCGCACGCCATACAGCTTTCGCTGCCTCGCGAGGCCGATACATCATGCATGTGGACAGCGACGATCTTCTGCCACTCGATGCAGTGGAAAAGCTGGTAAAAGCTGCCGAGAAGAGCGGTGCCGACATCGTAGACGGAGGCTTTGCCGACTGGGAGAACGGACAAGCCACTCTGTTTCATCCTGCCGCCCATGACAGCCATCGCACCTATCAGCGCAAACTGCTCTGCCAGAACATCACCTCCAACCGCATCTGGGGAAGAATCTATCGCAGGGATCTGCTCGAAAACCACGGCATATACAGCGTCGAGGGCATAGACTACAGCGAGGACTACGCCGTGGTGGCACGAGTCATGTACTTTGCCAAGCGCTATTTCATCGACGATGTGGTGTACTATTATCGCAAAGACAACATCACCTCCTACACCCACGACATCTCGGAGAAAAACCTCACCTCGCACTTCAAGGCCTGCCAGCTTGTGGCATCGTTCATCGAGCAGCATGACAACAAGGGTATTTACCGCACAGCCACCGACATCGGCATGGTGAATGCCTATCGCGTAGCAGCCGAACAGCATCTGCCTCTCGAAAAGGTAGACAGCATCTGCACCTATCGCGTCACCCATCCCGTCTGCCGCCTCTGTATCGCCCTGCTGCGCCGTGGCTGGAAGGTGAAACACGTCAATCTCTTGTATCTGTTGTTCAGAAGAATTTATAATTTACAGATATTCAGAAGGTAGAGAAGTTAAGAAAAGTTTGGGAGAAAGTTAAGAAAAGTTTGGGAGAAAGTTAAGGGAATGTTGGGAGGAAGTGAGTGAATTGTTTCTTCTCACTTATCAAATTCTCCGTTCCAAATCACGGAACGGACATTCCAAATCACGGAACGGCCATTCCGAATCACGGAACGGACATTCCGAACTACGGAACGGAGATTTCTGCACACTATTTTTTCTTTTTCTTCATGAATGTGAGACATTCTTCGAGTATCTTGACGCGAAGAAGCTTCATGACTGCAAAATAGAACGAAGAAGCCAGGATGATTCTTACCAGCAAGAGCAGGTAGATGTTCGACAGCCAGCAGGTGAGATAATAAGTTGCCACCATACAGCCTGCCGCACAGAACAGGAAGGGAAGTGTGTCGAGACAGACATCCCTGAAGCGCAAGCCTGTGATGTGTCTGATGGCGCCCTGCCACACCAACAGCCACAATATCATAAAGGCTGTGTAAGCCACAACCATCCAGTAGATGCCGTAGCTGTGACAGCAAAGCACCAACGCCAGCAATCCTACCACCTGCCCCAGATTGCACCACATGTAAACATCCGAGCGTCCGTTGCTGATGGCGAGGTTCTGATAGAGTGTGTACAGCGGAACGAAGGCTCCGCTCACGCTGAGAATCTGCAGCAGGGGCACACTCGCTATCCACTTGTCGCTGATGGTGATGAGGATGAACTCGTGCGAGACCAGTGCCAGTCCGAACATCAGCGGGAAGGAGAGAAAGGAGGTGAAGCGGAACATCTTGCGAAACACCTGCTGTTCCTTGCCCCGGTCGTCTTTCACCGACGAGAGCACGGGCTGCGCTATCTGCCCCACCGTGTTGGAGATAAACGAATTGGCCTTGGTGTTCCAGTTGTAAGCCTGCGAGTAGTTGCCCACATCGTCAATAGGATAGAAACGACCGAAGATAAAGGTCAGCACATTGTTGCTCACAGTGTTGATGATATTGGTGATGAGCAGCTTCACGCTGAAGGCGAACATCTGCCTCACCGGTCCGAAGTCGATATGCAGCTGTGGCCGCCAGCCTGTGTAATAGAATCTGCCAAAGTTGAGCACCGTAATAAAAATTACCTGCTGCCATGCGAGGCTCCAGTAGGCCATGCCGCTGAAGGCGAGGCACACGCCCACCACATTCGATGATATGAGCGCCACGAAGCTCACGATGGCTATCTCCTTGTTCATCATATTCTTGGTCATGTAGGCATTCTGCACGATGCCAAACGAGGAGATGAAAAAAGCCAGAAACACGAAGCGCGACAGCCATACAAGGCAGGGCTGATGGAAAAAAGCCGCTATCAGCGGAGCGCTGAAGAAGAGCACCACATAGAGCGCAAAACTCACGATGACATTGAACCAGAACACCGAGTTGTAGTCGCGGTCGGTGGGATGTTTCAGGTTGACCAAAGCCTGCGTGAATCCGCTGCTCTGCAGGTTGCCAGCAATGAGTGTAAAGATGGTGAGTATGCCGATGATTCCATAGTCGGCAGGCGAGAGCAAGCGTGCCAGGAAGATGCCGAACAAGATGTTGAGCACCTGTGTGGAGCCACTGTTCATAGCTCCCCAAAACAATCCTTTAGCCGTTTTCTCCTTTAATGTTTCTGCCATTTTTCTATTATATTTTCTGCAAAATTAGCACTATTTGTTTGAAGTTCAAAACATTTTGCTTATTTTTGTCGTATGAAACGAATATTCCATATCATATCCCACTTCGACATGGGCGGAGCCGAGCGCGTGGCACTCAACATTGCTCTGTCCGAGAATCCCGACTTCGAGTATCATATTGTCGAGGTCGTGAGAGGCCGTTCGCCCTTCACACGGCAGTTTATCGGCGAGATGAAAGCGGTTCACATCGCCTTCCACCGCTCACCCGTTCCCGCAGTGCCGTTTCACTACCTCTTCGAGAAGACGGCAGCGCTGCTGTTTCCGTTGTGGTTTGTATTCCTCTTCCTGAAGTATCGTCCTACAGTCGTCCACTGCCACAGCGAGATTCCCGAATGGGCGGTCTATCGGTTTTTCCATCTCTTTCCCCGTCTCGCCCGCCATTGCCGCGTGGTGCGCACCATTCACAACACGTCTCTGTGGCACGGCATGCAGAAGACGGGCAGCAAGGTGGAAGCTTGGCTGCAGTCGAAGAATGCCAACATCGCCATCTCCACCTCGGTGCTCGATACTTATCAGAAAGCTTACCACGCCCTGCCACCTATTATATATAATGGCATTGCGCCCTGCCAGGAGCGGAAGACGTATCCCGGGCTTATGGAGGGAAAAGTCAACATCCTCTTTGCCGGACGCATGGAGGAGCAGAAAGGCATCAGCCATCTGGCCGACATCGTGGAGAGGCTGAGCTGCAACGACCGCTACTTCTTCCACATCTTCGGCAACGGCAGACTCAAGGACATGCTCATCCACAGAATAGGCGATGCGCCCAATGCCAGCATCCATCCGCCACTCTTCGGCCTGTCGGCTTATCTCGGTTCGTTCGACTATCTGCTCATGCCTTCAGAGCACGAGGGTCTGGCGCTGCTGTCCATCGAGGCAAGCATGGAGGGCACGCCCGTCATCATCAATGATGCCAAGGGGCTCTCCGACACGCTGCCCACCGACTGGCCGCTCAAGGTGGAGCACAACGACATCGATGCCTACATGCGCCTCTTCACCCATACCATTCCTCAAGGCGAGAGAGCTCTTTGGGCAGAACAAGCCCGACAGTATGCCATGAGCCACTTTTCGCTGCAACAGATGCAAGAGGCTTACGAAAGAGTTTACCGGGGAGAAGATTGAGGATTTATCCGCTGTTTCTGGAGTTAAATTAGTTTCGGCAACAAAATTACGCATTTTCTTTGGGATAGCCTTCGATTTTAGAAATAAAAAATCATTCTCTTCGCTTAATCAGTTTTTTTATGTAACTTTGCAGAAGATTGACTGCACTCGGCAATTTGAAAACAAGTTTTCATTACGCTCGTTTGTACAATCTTTGCAGAAGATTGACTGCACTCGGCAATTTGAAAACAAGTTTTCATTGCGCTCGTTTGTACAATCTTTGCAGAAGATTAACCAGTAACCCTATAAAACATGAACAGAATTTATCGACTGATTTTCATTCTCTGTGCCTTCTGCGGAATAGCTCAGGCACAACCCGAACGCCCCAAGCTCGTGGTGGGCATTGTGATCGACCAGATGAGATGGGACTATCTCTATCGTTATTATGCGCGCTATGGTGAGGGCGGATTCAAGCGAATGCTCGGCGAAGGCTTCAGCGTAGAAAACTGCCAGATACCTTACATCCCATCCGTTACTGCCATCGGACACTCTTGCGTCTGGACAGGCTCCGTGCCCTCAATACACGGCATTGCCGGCAACGCCTTTGTGAAAGACGGAAAGATTGTCAACTGCGTGGGCGACAACACCGTGAAACCCGTAGGCTCCGATGGAAAGGCAGGCTACATGTCGCCACGCAATCTGTGGGTGACAACCATCGGCGACGAGCTGCGCCTTGCCACCAACAACCGCTCCAAGGTCGTTGGCGTGGCGCTGAAAGACCGCGCCGCCATCCTTCCTGCCGGACATCATGCCAACGGTGCCTATTGGTTCGACGACAAGGCAGGACGATTCATCACCAGCACCTTCTATATGGACAAACTGCCCGAGTGGGTCAACAAGTTCAACAAGCGTAAGCTGGCAGAGAAATATCTCTCGCAGAAGTGGGAAACCCTCTACCCTATCGACACCTATCAGCAGAGCACAGCCGACGCCAACAACTACGAGAACGGCATCGTCGACGGCGAGAAGGCACAGTTGCCTCTCGACCTCGCTGCTCTCTACAAGAAGCATGGCTACAAGATCATCCGCAACACGCCCTTCGGCTGCAACCTCACCTTCGATATTGCCAAGGCTGCCATCGAGGGCGAGAACTTAGGCAAAAACACCGACACCGACCTGCTCACCATCAGCTGCTCGAGCACCGACTACATCGGCCATCAGGTGGGAGTCAACGCCGTTGAGACCGAAGACTGCTATCTGCGCCTCGACCAGGCACTTGCCGACTTCTTCGCCTATCTCGACAAGACCATCGGCAAGGGCAACTATCTCACCTTCCTCACTGCCGACCATGGTGCTGTCAACAATGCCGCCTTCCTGCAAGACCAGCGCATACCTGCCGGCATCTGGAACGGAAAATCTATGGTCAAGGAACTTAACCAAGAGCTCAAGGCTAAGTTCAACACCGACAAAGACCTCGTGATGACAATCATGAACTATCAGGTGTTCTTCAACACCGCCACCATCGAGGAGGCTGGTCTCGACTATGCTGCCGTAAAGCAGGTGGTAGTCAACCGTCTGAAGAAAGAGAAGATTGTGCACTATGCCTTCGACATGGAGAAGACCTCGACCGAAAGCATTCCCGAGCAGTTGAAGTTCCGTGCCATCAACGGCTACAACCGCGAGCGCAGCGGAGGCGTGCAGATTGTTCTGAAGCCTGCCCATTATGAGTACGATGTAGCGAAGGGTACCAGCCACGGCGCTTGGAATCCTTACCCCAGTTCGGGATAAGAATAGTTCATAAAAAAGTTGGTAGTCTCACAAATAT
>NZ_VZAD01000013.1 GCF_009495355.1 Segatella copri | reverse complement strand
TAATTAACGTTAAAAAATACGCTCAAAGCTTGCTCAATTAGAGTAAAACAGGGCGTGCTGATTGTACCCGTTGCCCTGGGCTAAGAGCTTCTGCCCCTTCAGGGCGTGCTGATTGTACCCGTTGCCCTGGGCTAAGAGCTTCTGCCCCTTCAAGCGTGTGGGGCAAAACTTACGAAATTTTGGTGGTGCAAAGTTACGTATTACAGAAACTTCAGTCAAGAGTCCACTTGAAAAAGTCGAAAAACGTATTTTTTGTCTTTGCAACTTATTGATAATCAAGAGTAGGTTTTCGTAAAATTGACTTTTTCAAGTGGGCTCAAAACTGGAATAGAAGACACTTCTTTTTTAGTCTTTTAAATCGACTCAAAGCCGAATTTAATGATGTTTCTTGTGATTTATGATACTTCTATGATACTTCTTGTAAAATAAACGAAAAAGTATCATTCTTGTATTGTACAGTATATCAGATGTTTATAAGGATATCGTACTAAATAATGATACTATGATACATTTTCCAGAAAAATACATTTATGCGCAAGCAATTATTTTCCGATTTTGTCTTTTGATTGTTCGGGGCTATGAAATGATATTTATGTTATCTCTGTGTTAGTGGTAACTCAAAAAGCTCCAAAAAACCTTTTTCGCTCGTATTTTATGATTATCAATGAAAGGAATAATATTGCGAAATGCTCAACTGTTTGTATGTTCCGTAAACATTTTGAGAATATTTTTCCTTTTTCTGAAATTATTCTCGTACTTTTGCAAGCGTATTCACCTATTATATAATAATGTATGGCAAAGAAAGATGTAAACAGATTGAAGATAATGTTGGCAGTAACCAAGCGCTCAAACAAGTGGTTGGCAGAAATGTTGGGTAAAGACCAAGCAACCATTTCTAAATGGTGCACCAATACTTGCCAACCAGACTTGGAAACCTTAATACGGATTTCTGATTTGCTGAAAGTGGATGTAAACGATTTGTTGAATAAAGAATGTATCAAAGAATGACGGACGATATATCGAAACAGATAAAGGCAGGCGAGGTGTCGGGGGTGCAGTTCAAGGAACGCATTCTCGACAAATATGATATTGCCTGTGAGTTAGTGGCGTTCAGTAATTCACATGGTGGCAAGTTGGTAGTTGGCATAAAGGATAAGACCGGAGAAACCAATGCCTTGTCGTATTCTGAGGTACAAGAAACAACCAACTTGTTGAGTGACATTGCTTCAGAAAACGTAGTGCCATCCATTCTGATAAAGATACATACTGTTGAAGTTGAGGATGGCAACTTGGTTGTTGCTATTGTGAAGGAAGGACTCAACAAGCCTTATCATGACAACAAGGGAATCGTATGGGTGAAGAATGGTGCCGACAAGCGTAAAGTGTTCGATAATGCTGAACTTGCAGAAATGATGACCGACTGCGGTAGTTTTGCACCAGACGAGGCTGGTGTTAGGGATGCAACTGTCAACGACCTTGATGCAGCGACCATCAAGCAGTTTCTTAGCAACCGTTTTGATAGAGTGTTGGAAAAGAAAGGCTTGACAGGTGACGCTTTTAATGAAGCATCACTTGATATGATATGCTCTGCCATAGCTAAGGGGCATGACTGTGAGAAGATACTTCGCAATCTGCGATTTATCCGTCCTGATGGTTCACTGACCGTTGCTGCCATGCTTCTGTTTGGCAAATACACCCAACGTTGGTTGCCAATGATGACAGCCAAGTGTATCTGTTTTGCAGGCAATAGCGTCGGCAGCAAGGTTTTTCGTGACAAGGTGAATGATGCAGATATGGAGGGAAATCTGCTTCACCAGTATGACACTATCATGGATTTCTTCACTCGTAATCTGCATAATGTGCAGGTGGGAGCTGAATTCAACAGCATGGGAAAGTTGGAAATACCTTACACAAGCTTGGTTGAGTTCACGGTAAACAGCCTTGTACATCGCTCGTTGAACATGAAAGCCCCTGTTCGCATTTTCATTTTCGACAATCGTGTTGAGATTCACAGTCCTGGTGCATTGCCTAACGGACTCACTATTGATGACATCAAGGCAGGAACCTCTATGCCTCGCAATATGTTCCTTTTTAACAATGCTATATACTTGCTGCCATACACTGGTGTGGGTAGCGGTATCACTCGTGCTCTTGATGAAGATGTTAATGTCACATTTATGAATAATGACAAGGCACAGGAATTTGTCATCACGGTTTGGAGAGGAGAAGGTAACCAAGTCGAGGGGGAAAGTAACCAAGTCGGTAACCAAGTCGAACAAAAAAGTAACCAAGTCGAGGAAAAAAGTAACCAAGTCGAAGACCATAACACTGGACTTAGACACTCTGACACCGACCATGACACTCGACTTAGACACTCTGGCACCGACTTAGACACTTCTGAGAACGACTTAGACACTCGACTTAGACACTCTGGTACCGACTTAGACACTTCTGAGAACGACTTAGACACTCGACTTAGACACTCTGACACTCCAAAAGTGTCATTGTCTAACAAGCAAAGGGACATAGTCAATTTCTGTTCTGTTCCTCGAACCACCAAAGAGATACTTGACAGAATTGGAGTCAGCATGCATTCCAAGAACCGAGAGCGTTACATCACCTCCCTTGTTGCAGCAGGATATTTGCAGATGACCAACCCAGAAAATCCTACGGCAAGCAATCAAAAATACAAGAAAGTAACAACAAAATAGTAAGAATGATGGACTTTTTATATTTCCTCCAGTTTGCATGTTTCATCTTCATGCTCATCAATGCCCTAATCCTCGGCATCACCCACCTGCACATGAAGTGGGTCAACCGACGCTATGAGTGGTCACGCTGGCTGATACTTGCAGGTATGACGGGACTTGCCATACAATATCTCTTGCAGATGCTCTTGGGTTTTCGTGCGAAAAGCGATGACTTGGGAGCTGTCTTCAATATCTTGGTCTATACCCCATGCTTCACCACTATCTCCATGGGCATATACAACATTGAGGCGACCCATGCCAACCGCCGAAAGATGAACATCGTATGCACTTGCATTTATGCCGCCATCATAGCAGTTTTCTGCATAGGTTACAGCAATAGCGGAAGTCTTAACATCGGCAATTGGCTCTATGCGATGCTCGTATTGTTCGGTGCAAACGTAGCGTATTGCATCTATATGATTATGATTGAGATGCGGAAACGCAAGAAAATGTTGGAGCTGATGACTGGTGACGACATGCTGCCCTATGTGCGATATGCCCGAGCCAGCATTTTCGCCCTGTTCTTCTCTACCCTTACCATGCCTTTCGCCATCCTCTCCACCACCTTATTATATATAATAGGTCCGTTGGCTTTGCTCTCTATCCTTTTCTTCAACCTGAGTTTCGTGGCTATGGGCTACAATTACGTTCCTACCGAGGAACTCTTGGACAAGGAGGAAGAAGAAAGCGCAGCCCTCGCAGATGAAATAACAGAAAGCTCCGATGGGCAGGATGCAGAGTCTGCCGATAGTAAAGAAACATTGCCATCGTTTTCTCAGGAGCGTCAGGCAGCCATCAAGGAGAAGCTCGACAAGTGGTGCGAAGAGTTGGGCTATAAAGACACCACAGTAAACATGTTCACCCTGTCACGCTCGCTGAACATTTCTAAGAACGAGTTATCACGCTACTTCACATCATGCCTTAATTCCACCTTCCGCATCTGGCTTGCCGAGGTATGTTTCGAGGCGGCAAAGAAGATGATGCTCGACTATCCCGACTACAACAACGACATCATTTCTGCCGAATGTGGCTTCTCTTCACGCTCCTATCTCTATCGCATATTCAAAGAGAAAGAAGGTTGCTCCCCAACTGTCTGGAGAGCGAAAATACAATAAAATCACGCCTTAGGTGTCTACTTCCCCCACCAAGTAGACACCTATTTTGTAGGAAGTAGACACCTAAGTGGGGGAAGTGGACACCTTTTTCCGAAGAAAAACACTATTTTTGCGCCATGGGAAATATGATAGAGACTCTCACGAAAGAGGAACAGGCTATTTTCATTGTGGCATTGTTTCTTCTGTTGTTCGCCATAGTCATGAGCTATGCCATGGTTCAAGACTACAGGATATATCTTGATGAGAACTACAAGGCTCGCTACAGCTTCTGTGATTTCATCAAGAGAGAAAGATTCTATATCTATCTGTTTCTCGGACTGACTTTCGTCATCATCCTGGGATTTACAGTATATATAATGGCAATGAGAGAATAGGTGTCTTCGGTGGATAATGCCGCTGCATAGTGGCAAGATTTGGCAGAATGCACAAAAGTATTTATTTTTACAATAAATTATTAATTCAAAAACAAAAAATATGAAAAAGAATTTTGTAAGATTGAGATGGTTTTTCACGATGCTCTTGTTCGTGACAACCATGATTATGCCAACCATGATGTTGGCGAAAAGTATTACTCCAACCAAACCGAATGGTGATGGCAAAACAGAACCATATCAAATTGGTACTGCTGAAGAACTTTATTGGTTTGCAGGTCTGGTGAATGGTACGCTTCCAGACGGGGGGAAGAATTTATCTGCCAATGCAATCCTCACGGCAAACATTACCGTGAACACAGGCGTTCTTGACGCAAATAAAAATCTGGTAAGCAAAAGCGACCTTACAGAATGGGAACCTATTGGTGCTCGTTGGTCTCCATATACTGGCACCTTTGATGGCCAGGGATACACCATCAGCGGATTGTATTTCAATAATCCTCACTCATCTTATGTTGGCTTGTTTGGCTGCATAGGAGCCAACGGCAAGATTTCCAACGTAGGAGTTTTGGATTCATATTTTCAGTTCAGTGCGCTTGGGGGAGGTGTATGCGGAGTGAATTATGGCACTGTCAGAGATTGCAAAAATACAGGTTCTGTTAGAGGATTTTCAACAATAGGCGGCGTGTGCGGATTAAATGAAAAAGGCGGAATAATAGAAAACAGCTTTAATGAAGGCACTGTCAGCGGAACAGGTGATAATGCTCAACAAGTCGGCGGCGTGAGCGGCTATAACAATGGCACAATCAAAAGCTGCTATAACACAGCTTCTGTAAGCGGACAAGAATCTGTCGGCGGCGTGTGCGGCTTTAACTCGGTTGGTACAACAACAAATTGCTTTAATGAAGGCACTGTCAGCGGACAAAATTTTGTCGGCGGCGTGTGCGGAAATGGCTGTGGTGTTACAACAACAAATTGCTTTAATGAAGGCACTGTCAGCGGACAAAGTCACGTCGGCGGCGTGTGCGGATATGACTATTACTATGATGGTACATTAACAAATTGCTATTATCTTAGTGACACAGCCACAGGCGGTATAAACGGAAAAGATGTGAGTGGCAAGGCAGAGGGAAAGTCCATAGAGCAGTTTAAAAGTGGCGAGGTGGCATGGCTTCTTAACGGTTCCACATCTGTTCCTACCGAAGGAAGCACCTTGGTATGGTATCAGAAGTTGGGCGACAATGCTGACGCTTACCCAGTCTTGAAATCCACTGGCGACAATACTGTATATCAAGCACCCCTCATCTCTTGCGACGGGACAACCCAAATTGGTGAATATGCAAACAATCCGAATGGCGACCAGTTGTCTCACAACTATCAGATGGCAACTGTAGCAGATGCCAATGGACTCTATGGGGGTGTATGCGTAGAATGTAACTCTCCAGAAGAAAGTGTAAAATACATTCAGCACTTCTGTGGCATTCTTGGCAACAACCTGAAACTGACCTACGCTGATGGTAAGTACACTGCTGAGGCAGTGACGCTCACAGATGGCGAGGCTTATAATAGCCCAGTAGATATAGAGGTGGCTGACTTCAAGTACATTCGTACATTCGATGCCTACAAGTGGCAATCGCTCTATGTGCCATTTAGGATGAGTCTTGAACAGTTGACAAGCAATGGTTTAAACGTGGCAACCCCAGTGGACATCGAAGTGGTCAATAAGACTGTTACACGACTGAACGTAAAGAAGTTGAAGTCTGGTTTCTCGAAAGCAAACTATCCAAGCTTGATCATGTGTGAGAGTGATGGAGAAAAGACCATCGAGTTGGCAGATGTCATGTTTTCTGCAGCGAAGGAAAAATTTATCGACTGTATGAGTATGACAAGAAAATATGTTTTTAATGGTGTTTATCAAGCCAATAAAAACCTTGCGTCTAACTCGGAGGATGCTATCAATTACATCATAAAAGATGGTGGACTGGTCTTGCGAACTGACGATGATGTGCCTGCGCCACAAAGTTGGTACATGAATGTAACTATACGCGAGAATCCTTTCGGAGGTGCAGATGAACCTTTGTCTTCCGACGCTAAGACTATGCCTATTTATGTGATGGGTGAAGGTTATGCTACTGGCATAGAGAATGTGAATACCGCAGAGGAACATATTCTGCATGGCATCTACGACTTGCAAGGTCGCAAGTTGAGTCAGGAGCCAGAAAGCGGCATCTATATCAAGGATGGAAAGAAGTACGTGAAATAATTGACTCAACTTGCGAAACATTCGCTACATCGATATGTACTTTTTGACATTTACTCCATCACCTCCCAGAAACTCTCGGGGAGGTGATGTTCTTTATCTCCTTTGCCTCCTTGAACAGTGGGGCGATGTCCTATGAGTCAAAGCCGGCAATGCCGCAACCGATGGGTGTTATCAGGAACTGCTTCTCGGGATGCAGACTCCTCTGTTCTCATATCATTTGCGATATTGTTTTAATTGTTTGCAAATATATAGTTTTTTGAGGAGAAAAGGGCTTCTTCGCCCAATTTTTCTCCTATTTAAATATTATAAGATTCAAGTTTCGCAAGTGTTTTAGGAGAAAAAAGCGTGGCTATCCGATAGAAGAACTAAGAACATATCGGTAGAAAATCCTTGTTAGCAAATCGGTATCCACAGTGTTGCAGCTCATTAAAACTTATATATAGGCAAAATCTTGACCTTATAACCATTTTTCTCAATTATTCTTTCCTCATTCATCGTGACAATGATCAGATTGGAGCATTTGAGTTCCCCCGCACATTCAATGATGCTATCTACTTCCCGCTTGAGCGTTCGTTCGGATGAGAGGTCATAACATACTTGTATAAGACTTTCTACATGAGCACCCTGCCTTGTAACAAAATCAGTCTCCTTGTCATTACGGGAGCGATAATAGAAAAGTGATGTTTCTGCATGATACCCCCTACGAATCAACTCTATAAAAACCTGATTCTCCAATAACCTGCCTAAGTTCTCACTCACACTAAAAGCCTTGGCTTCTACAAAACCATTGTCAACCACATATACTTTTTGTGGAGCTTTCTTCATTACTTTCAACTTGTTGTTGTAACGTGGCAGATAATACAAGAGATAGGGCTCACTTAAATATCCCATAAACTTCTTGGTGGTTGCTACGCTTGAAAATCCCAGCGTTTCTGCCAGTTCGTTGGCACTGAATGGATTGCAGAAGTTAGAAACCAGATACATGGCCAGGTTGTTCAAATCCTCTACATTGCGTACTTTATGACGCTTGGCAATGTCTTTCCAAATGATGGAATCAAAGAGTGTGGAGAGATAGTTTTGGGTCAGGCTTCTTGCTGCTACAGTCTCTGGATAGCCACCATGGTGCAGATAGTCTGCAATAAGCGAGAGGTCTGATGCGCTGTCTTTCATCTCTGATACTTCCGAAAGATTTCTGTGGTTCCAGATAAAGAATTCAGAAAGACTGAAAGGTAGCATCTCTATTTGGATATATCTGCCTGTGAGCAATGTTGCCATTTCGCTACTCAGCAATTTGGCGTTGCTTCCCGTAATAACCATGTTGATTCCCATGCGGTAAAGTTTGGAAACCCATAAATGCCAACCATCCAGATTTTGAACCTCATCAAGCAGAAGATACTCGAAGTCGGGATAAACGGCATGTAATGTTTCCCAAACCAAATCATCGTCCCATGCACTCAGGAGTTTGCCGTCATCAAAATTCAGATAGGCAAAGTTCCTGCCTTTCAGCATCAGCAAAGCCTCTGTCGATTTGCCAGTTCTTCTGGGACCCGTTATCAACTTGATTTGCTTGCTTGCCAACAGTTCATCCTCATCATATTTGGTATGACGTGTAAGGTAAGGACGGGAAAGCAGAATATCCCGTTCCTTTTTCTGGTTACTGATAATTGTTCTCATTTCTCTTCAGATGAATTGATTAAACCGAGACAAAGATACAAAAAATATTCATTCTATCCATCGTATTGAATAAAAAAGTGCTGATTTTATTCAATACGATGGATAGAATGAATAAAAAACGACAAGGGGCTATATGCCACGATGATAAGTGCAAGCGCATTCACCATTCTTTCATCGTCACCATTCGCTACATCGACTATAATAGTTGTAACTACTCAGTCCACCCATATTGTCATGAGTTGTTACGTTAATGTGAGTCAACGTGTATTATTAATAAAGCTTAAAGTGGTCAACTATATTTTTATAGTTTCTATCAGAATAATGCAATAGGCTTCAACTGCTTACGAAGCCGCTTTCATATTTCGAGCCTTTTCTATTCAAAGTTTTCAATAGGGGTACTGAGTTATAAGACAAATGTAGGGGAAAAATTAAGCAGAGAATCATTTTTTCAGAAAAACTTTGCCAACTGATGTCCAGCCATCACGGCGATGAGGCCAAGGATGAGGCTGCCGAAGAGATAGAGCATCATGTAGAGATATTGCTCATCCTTCATCAGCGATGAACCTTCGTTCATGAAGGTGGAGAAGGTGGTGAAGCCACCGCAGAAGCCTGTGGTGAGCAGCAACTTGGTGGAGGGATTCATCCATCCGCCGCCATTCCACGAAATGCCGGAGAGAAATCCGATGATGAAGCAGCCCAACACGTTTACTGTCATGGTGCCGAAGGGGAAAGCTATGAGGCTGCACGACTGCACCATCTTGGAAATCCAATATCTCAGGCCGCCTCCAAAGAAGCTGCCTATGCTTACGATTAATACTTCTTTCATGTCTGTTTCTTGTCTTATATCTGTTTTCTTGCTTTGCCTCGGAAACTGTTTCGTGCCAGTGCCGACTCGCAGTCGCGGCAAAGACTTTCTGAGGCATAATGGTGCTTGAAACCTTCTATCATGGCCTGGGCTCTTGGCGAGGAGAGAATCTCCTCGAGCGGCTGGTCGAAGAGGTTGCCCAGCACGACATCGCCGTTATGGTCGAGGCAGCAGGGCACGAGGCTTCCGTCTGCCAGCACACCTATCTGTTTGATCAGAGCCTTGCAGAAAACCTCTCTTCCCTTGATGTTACTCTTGTCTTCCTCGCTGTTGCCTGTTTCCTGTCCTTCTTCTTTGTTGTCGAAGTTGGGCCACTCGAACTTTCTGTCAAACTCCAAGTAGAGATTGTCGCTGAGGCGGAATCCGTCGGGACGCTCTTTCCAGGGCTTAGGCACGTACTTCTCGATGAGGCTCATCACCTCCTCGTTCTCTTGGTCCATGCCTCCTTGGTTCCATAGGCGCAACACCATACAGGTGCCTTTGGCTGCTGCCTGAGTGGAGAAGCGCATCACCTCGTCCATATAGTCGGACAGCCTGCCGCGTGCATTGCTCTCGTGCGAGTGAACAGAGAGCTGAATCTTATGAGGCAGCGTGTCTAAGAGTTCCATGGCCCGATGCAGGAGGGTGCCATTGGAGGTAAGCACGGTTTTGAAACCACGCTCTCTTGCCAGAGTGATGAATTGTGGCAGCAGAGGGTGGAGCAGGGGCTCTCCCATGAGATGGAAGTAGAGGAAACAAACCTTGCCTTTCAACTTACTGGTTAGCAAGTCGAACTCTTCTGCCGTGAGCTGTCTCTTCGTTCTGTTGTGCTTCGGACAGAAGTGGCAATTCAGGTTGCACGTATTGATAATTTCTATGTAACAGCGGTCTATCATACTTTGTTGGTTGTGTAACGTAGTGCAAAAGTAACAAAAAATCAGCAATCATCAGCCTCTTGTCCATGCAAAAAGACAAAAAAATGCTTTTCGCTATAACTTTAGCAACCTATGGGAGCGATAAAACCCTGAACGAAAACTTCTGCCCCAGCGAAAGTTCCAATAATCATAGATTAGGAAAAAAAGTAGAGGCTGTTTTTTACTTTTCTTCTCAGAAGAGGTCTAATAGATGTAACAGGTAAGAAATGACATATCTATGAATATAGACGATAAAGAGTTAATAGAAAAGCTACAGGTAAATCCAGAGAAAGGATTTCGCATGCTGATGACCAAATATCAGGAGGCAGTCTATTGGCACATACGCCGACTGGTGGTTTCGCATGCCATTATCAGGGCGACGGTTTCCCTTGCCATTATCAGGGCGACGATATCCGAGTAGCTTTTCCTACCTTCTGATACGTGGTTGACCTTGAGATAAAGGTCGAAGACATAGTCCTGCATACTACTGAGAGCTTTGCTTCGCTTGCAGAGCCAGTAGTGGCGGTCGTTCTTGGCCAGCTTTATGATCTCTGGGCGAATATAGTTTATCAATTGTTCGCCCTCCTTTTCTCCTAATAGGTCGAAGACACTTTTGAGAACATGTGGAAGAAAGTGGTAATAACCACTAAACTTCACAGCCTTGTCTGTCGACGATGTGCATGCCAAGTAGCTGTAGAAGTTGGCTTCGCCCTCATGGGCTATTCCTAAGAAATGTGCATATTCGTGCGCATAGATGGCGGGATAGTCGTGGGGGCGGATTTCGCCGTTGAGGGTAAACTCGCAGAAGAAGGGTGCCATGCTACCTGTTACACCAACCATCGAACTGATGGGTGTGAACACCATCGTCTTGACATGGGGATGAGGATTGAAGGGAGCATTGATGCCTTCTTTGCGTCCCATCTTCTCATATACATTCAGAATCGCATCACTCACTCTTCGTTTCCACTCTTCACTTTCCTGTTCTTCACTCTTCACTCTTTGTTCTTCACTCAATAAGTTGAGGCTGTCAGCGTAGCGATAGGCAAACTCGCGTAGCTTATCCTTATCTACTTCTGCTGGTTTCATGCCTGTGCGCTGATAGATGTTGGGCTGCGAGTAGTTGAGTCCCCAGGCCATGTAGAACCATACGTAGATCCACAGCAGATATTCTGCCACTCTTCCCCACACCGTCTTTGTCTTGGGATAACAGTTCCCTTTAGCTGCCAGGAAGGCATAACGGCGGGCAAGTCGTTTGCGAAGGACAATCTCGTAGAGAGGATAAAGAATGACCCATGCGATGCTGAGGGCGATGAAGATGTCGCCTATGGCAAACGGGAAGATGCCCGAAAAGGAAGATAGTATTCTCCCGATGGTGCTGTATATATATAAGGTGTAAATGTAGCCTAAGTATGGGTGCCACTTAATGACGAGAATGAGGACGAGCAACGACAGGAGCAACCTGTGTCGCCATCTTCGTCGGTTGAAAGTATTTGATAGTTTCATGCGTGGTTTGATAATGAGAATTTTCATACATTTTACAATGCTGCAAAAATACACAATTTTTCTGAATTATTGACAAGGTGACTCTGTTTTTTTTCTATATTTGCAATCACAAAGCAGATTATTAACTTTAACATATAGGAGGGCGGATCATGAAAAAGTCATTAGAAGCATTCGAGGCAAAGAACCTGGAGTATGAGAACATCTACAACGAAGAAGATGATCGTAGAGAATATAACTCTATTTGGTACAACTAAGCATCTTGTTTGAAGCTTTTACCCACGTGCTGTTGAATTTCTGATTCAGAGTACGTGGGTAAATTTTTGTCATTTCTCGAAGTGCTGATAGTCTTTGCTGTGCTTCCAGTCGCCACCCCATCTGAATCCTTTTTCCTTGAAAAGGCGATAGCATAAGTCGCCCCTTTGAATCATGTATGCGTGTTTCTTACTGCGGTCGAGATAAGGACGGGCTGTGGCTGGTTCTGTTACGGTCTTTCCGTTCTTGAGCCTTTTGTGGTAGGGGTTGTAGAGGGTGTTGATGTCTACAGCCATTCCTCTGCCGTGCTTTGATACGGTGTGGGTATGCGAGATAAACCTGAAGTTAAAGCACGAGGAGTTGTTGGCTCTCATGGCCCGTTCGTCGTCTGCGTTCCAATAGTCGATGAGCCGCATTCGTTCTATCGGATATTTTGCCCGGTAGAGTTTGTACAGAATGTCGAGCACATCGTTAGCTATGGCTTTGTTGACCACCATTTCTCCCACGATGCTTCTGCCTTCCTTGTCGGTGTGCAGGCAGCGCAGATAGCGCAGCTCGCTTCTTGGCACAGTACAATTCTTCTTGTATGTTTTTCCCTTCATCATGCTGAAGATGTTGTCGGGAATGGGCACGGCATAAAAGTAATGTTTTTCTCCCTTTTTGCTGATGCTTTGCTCTGTGACAATCTCGCCTGGGTTCTGTGCTTTCAAGGGCATACAGAACAGCGAAGAGAGCATGATGCACAGAAGGAGGAGTGTCTTATAGATGCTGCGGAGGTATTTTTGAATAGTCTTCATCTTTGGTTGGAATTTTTTTTGTTATGAGTTGCTTCTATTTATAATTGAGCCCACTTTAAAAAGGGGCATATTTTGGTACAAAAATAATCAAAAAAGTTAAGCCCTACAAATAATATGAAAAAAACTGCCATCCTGTATAGCAAAATTTTCGACCTGTTGTATGGTTGGAACGCCCTTTACCTTTCCGCTACGCGCCGGTGACCGTTGGTTCAGGGCGTGCTGTGTAATTCCATCCGTACAGGTCGATTTTTTTTTCGCAGTTAAGTGCAGTATGCTTGTGAATATTTATGCACGGCTTTCTTTTTGCGTAAAACTCGGGCAAAGTCTTGGCTTTTTCATGATTTCTCCGTACCTTTGCACGCCGAAGAATAAAACAAAACGAAAAAACATTATGGAATATATGTCTCAGGAAGGCTACGATGAGCTCGTGGCTGAACTTCAACACATGGTAAAGGTGGAACTGCCTGCTGTGCGTGACGCCATAGCCGAGGCACGCGACAAGGGCGACCTCAGCGAGAACTTTGAGTATCATGCTGCCAAGCGAGAGCAGGGCAAGCTGTTGAGCAGAATCAGTTTCAAGCAGAAGATTCTGGAGAATGCCCGCGTAATAGACAAGTCGCGACTGCAAAGCGACAAGGTGGGACTGTTGAGCAAGGTGAAGATTACCAATGTGGCCAATAAGTGCAGCATGACCTACACCATAGTGAATCCTCACGAGGCAGACCTTCATAGTGGAAAAATCTCTATCAAGTCGCCCATCGCACAGGCTCTCTTGGGCAAGAAAGCCGGCGATGAGGTCATGGTGAAGGTGCCTGCCGGACTGATGAAATTCCACATAGACAATGTGGAACTGTAAGAACGATTACTCAGAAAGAATATTTCTCAACTCTCCGAGCATATTTCCTAAGTCGTCGAAGACGGCCTGGATGTATGCTCGGATTTTTTTGTCTTCCTGTTCGCCGATGTGCTCGGGCGAGAGAGCCTGCAGCTGCTGTTGACATTCCGCCTGCATCATCTGGGCTATGGGTTGCAGTTTGTGGGCGATTCTTACCACATTCTGCTTGTCCTCCTGGCTGAGTTCCACTTGTGCCTCCTGTGTATTTTCCTCCTGTGCTTTTTTCCCCTTTTCGGCAGCAGGCAGATACTTGTTCAACGATTCCCGGTAAGTTTCCATTTCTGCCGTCACGGTTTTCACAATCTCCATCTCCGCTTCCTTGTCGCCTCCGGCAAAGATCAAAAGTGAAGACAGCCTTTCACGGACAGATACATCGGCGGCAGGATCTTCTGCAGTTGTTTCTTCAGCGGCAGGCTCTTCTGTAGCTGCTTCTCGGGCAGCAGGAGCCAACAAACTCTCTAAGGCTTCAGGACGGAAGGGCTTGAACAGGCAGTCGTCGAAGCCTGCCTCCGTCAGTTCTTCCTTGATGCTGATGTTGTGGGCTGTCATGGCAATCACCTTCATGTGTCTGTGATTGATCATGCGGATAATCTCCGTTCCGTTCATCTCTGGCATTTCTATATCCATCAGCATCAGGGCGGGCTGCTCGTTGTGCAGAATGGTAAGAGCCTCGGTAACATGCTGACAGGCAAATATCTGCCAGTCGTCATTGGCCTTGCGGTGCAGCATCTCCTGAAGCAGTTGCAGCTGCAGACGGTCGTCGTCGAGGATCAGAATCTTATGGTTGGCAAGGGGCTGCTGGTTCGCTGATGACAGTTCTGTGCCCGCGGCGCTGATACTTGCCGGCTGCTTTTCGGCAGCTTCGCCCATCGAGGCTTCCCGAACGGAAGGAGGATTCTGCCTGATAGGAAGGGTGATGGCAAAGGTGGAGCCGGTGCCCTTCTCTGATTGCAGACTGATCTGTCCGCCCAAGAGAGTGACGAGTTCATGGGTGATGGACAGTCCCAAGCCTGTGCCTTCTATGCCCTGTGCGTCCTTGAGACGTGTGAAAGCCTGGAACACTTTTTGGCATTCCTCGGAAGTCATGCCCATGCCCGTATCCTTTACCTTTATAATAAGGTGGCAGATGCCTGCCGATGGGGCTGGCTTGACGAGGGCAGTGACAGTAACCTTTCCTTTCGCGGTGTACTTGATGGCGTTGCTGATGAGATTGTCCAACACCTGACGGATGCGGAAAGCATCTGCCTGATAGGTGATTGCGGCATCGGCTGCTAATCCTTGCAGCTTGGCAGCCTTATCCTGATAAGAGGAACTTAACACCAGGTTCTTCTTCTCTGCCTGCATCCTCATGCCTTCGGTGCATTGCTGAATGAGCGAGGCTGGCGAGAAACTGGAGGGATGGAGTTCCAGCAGTCCGTTCTCCAATTTGTGATAGTCGAGGAGCGAGGCCACCAATCTTGACAGATGGCTGGCAGAGCTGGCTATGTTGTCGATATAGTTCATGCCTTTCTCGTCGCTCACATGTTCTCTCATCAGGTCGATGAAGCCCGAAATGGAAGCTACGGGAGCCTTGATGTCGTGGGTGATGGTAAGAAGGAGTCTTTCGCGTTGGTTCATGATGCGCTGAATCTCGGTGTTGGCCTCTTCCAAGTTCTCACGATAGATGCGTTCCTTTTTGGTGTCTTTGAAGATGTAGCACAGCAAGACTACGGCGGCGGTCATGGCAAGC
Organism: Segatella copri; assembly: GCF_009495355.1. Taxonomy (GTDB): domain Bacteria; phylum Bacteroidota; class Bacteroidia; order Bacteroidales; family Bacteroidaceae; genus Prevotella. The sequence continues at coordinate 147,537 of NZ_VZAD01000013.1, read as the reverse complement.
AAAGCCATAAGGGTAATCTGCCACAGGAGTGACCGGCGGGCATTCAGGGCCTTGCCTAAAGCCTGCTGCATGGACTGCATCTCGCTTTGGCGGATGGTGTTGAGCAAGTGGGAAGTACGTTCGGCAAGCTGGGCGTTCACTTTCTGCAGGTCGCTCACCTCTTTGTTTACTGCTTTCTCCTTCTTCTGTGTGTTCTGTTTGTCTTCCTGTCCTATCTGCGACAGCACCTGTGCCACCTCTCCTGCGATGTCGACAGGTGTGGAAATCGAGTCGGTTGTAGTTTGGTTGACATCATTGTGTATGGCTATGGTGTCGGTGGCGCCTTTCTTGAAGGCGTCGGCGAGTCGGCGGAAGAAGCCTTTTCGGGTCTTCACCACCTCAACGGTTGTCCTTTTGTTCTCATGGGTTTGTGCAGTCTTGGGGTGCACCACTACCGAGTCTTTTCCGCTGCTCAGATTGCTCACCTTTTCGTGAAGAAAGCTCTCATGATTGTTGGCTATCAACACTCTCCGGAGTTGCTTCAGGTTGACTTGTTTCAGGTTGAGCAGACTGACGAGGGTGTCCATGCGTGCTTTCTGCAGGGAGTCCTTTTCCAGAGCCTTGAGTTTGAGTGCCTGCACCTTGGCTTCTGAGATGGAGTGGTTGAGTTCCTCCCAGTTTCCCGATGTCTCCATATAGATGGAACGTTCGTTGTTGCTCACATCGAGCAGGCTGTACACCAGGCTGTCGGCCATATTGCGCTTGTGGGTATAGTCACGTGAAGCCTTGTCGATGTTCAGGATAGACTGCGTGTTGCTGTATACGAGCGCTACTGCCAGGGCCATCACCACGGCTACGGCAGCATATCCTAAGGCTACTTTGAGAGGAATATTGTTTTTTATCATGGTGCAAAAATACAAAAAAATATCTTGCCTTCGGAAGACAAGGCAAGATATTTTCATTTTAAAAGCTGCATGTATACTGTTTTTTGAAGGTGGAGCGGTTTACTGAGCCTGTTCTGCTGTTGAGTCGGCTGGAGTATTTGTTGTGTCAGCAGGAGCAGGAGTCTCTGTTGGAGCAGGAGTCTCGGCTGGTGCTACTGTGTCAGTTGGCTCGATGTCGCTGAGTGACATTACCAAAGATGCTTCCGCAGGCTTCTCTGTTGTAGTCTCTGTAGTGTCGGCTGGAGCTACTGTATCAGTTGGCTCGTAAGCTGATGTGCTGATCATTTTGTTACTTGCAAATACGTTGTTTGCTGATACGAAAACGAATGCTGCTGCGATAACTGCGAAAAATAACTTCTTCATAATTGTAATGTTTTAAATTGTTAATATTCTATTTTTGTTTATATTCTCTGTTGAAACTCTTGTTGAACATTCAGTTCGTTTGCGAGTTCACTATCTAATATCACAATCAGCGTGCCAAAAATGAAGAAAGTTTGCTAAGCTCTTGATAATCAGAGGTTGGAATGGTTGTGCCAAAAAGTGGGGAAGTGTGGAAAGTGTGGAAAGAGTGTGGAATATTTCCCCAAAAAGTTGTGGAAGTCTGTTGTGGAATGGGGAATTGGCATAGGATGTCGGGACATGATAGAAAAGCTATCATACAGCAAGGACGGACTATGAACCCCATTGGGTTTACAGTCCGTCCTTGCTATGTGTTATAGGAAGTTGCAGAGGTCTACAGATTATATTTCTTGATTTTGTTGTAGAGGGTTTTTCTGTCCACTCCCAACAGTTGGGCAGCCTTGCTCTTGTTGCCATTGGCGGTTTTCAGAGCAGCTTCTATGCGTTGCAACTCGGTTTGCTCATCCCGCAAAGTTAGTGTCTCTGTGGGTTGTTGCAGATGACTCATGCTCTGCTGGAGTTCAGTCCTGCCGATATAGTTTCCCTTAGTCAGCAGGGTGGCACGCTTCATCACGTTGTTGAGTTCGCGCAGGTTGCCGGGCCAGCTGTACGAGGCAATCATCTCTGAAGCCTTGTCATCGAACCCGAGCACGTGCCGTCCCAACTCCTTGTTGGCATGCTTGACGAAGAGGTTGGCGAAGAGGAAGAGATCTGTGCCGCGGTCTTTCAGTTCGGGCATATAGATGGTGAACTCGTTGATGCGGTGGAAGAGGTCTTCGCGGAACTGTCCCTCAGCCACTCTCTGTGCCAGGTTTTCGTTGGTGGCGCAAACCAGTCGGATATCGATATCGATTTCCTTTGTTCCTCCCACGGGTCTTATCTTTCTCTCCTGCAGGGCACGAAGCAGTTGCACCTGCACGTCATAGCTCAGGTTTCCCATCTCGTCGAGGAAGAGTGTTCCTCCGTTGGCCACTTCGAAAGCTCCCTTCTTGTCTTGTTCGGCTCCTGTAAAGGCACCTTTCACATGACCGAAGAATTCGGATGCAGCCACATCTCTTGGTATGGCTCCACAGTCAATGGCGAAGAAGGGCTTGTCGGAACGGCTGCTCAATTCGTGTATGCGATGCGCCACATATTCCTTGCCTGTGCCGCTTGCTCCGAGTATCAGCACCGACATAGGTGTAGGGGCTACGAGTGACACATATCTATATAGCTGTTGCGAGGCTTCGCTCTTGCCCTCTATGTATTTGGGTGCCTCGTCTTCGTCGGGCTGTGTGGTAGTTTGCTGAGGTGTTTCTTGTTGAGTCGGCGTGGCAGGAGAGTTTGCCGGAGCAGGTGCCGACGAGGCTTGCTTGATAGCCTCGTTGATTTTCTCTAACAGAATGTCGGGATGAAACGGTTTGGCCACATAGTCGTTGGCTCCCGATTTCATGGCGAGTACAGCGTTCTGCACCTCTGCATAGCTTGTCATGACGATAAAGGGAATGTGAAGGCCCTGTTTGTGGAGCCATCTCAGTATGGTGAGTCCGTCGTGGTCGGGAAGTCTGAGGTCTGAGAGAATCAGATCGCGCTGGCTGTCTTCCTGCAACAACCTCAAGGCAGCACCAACCGATGTGGCTTTCTCTACTTCGAAACCTTTCTTTCTGAGCCATGTCTGAATCATGGTTCCAAATGCCAAATCGTCTTCTATAATCAATATCTTTGCCATCTTGTTGCTGTTTTTATGGTGCAAAGATACGGCTATTTAAAGACTCTACCAAAAGAAACTGATATTTTATAGATTTTTGCTATTCTTTTCACTTCTTATTTCCTTTTGGGGTCATGACAGATGACCAACCTGTGGCTTAATAGAAGGCTGAATAAATCCTACTTCTTAAATCGTAATCAGTTGTTTATAGTGCGATACATTCTATAGTATGCGTATATATAAACGAGTGTGTTGGAAAAAGCAGAGAACATATTGACACAGGTGAAGGCTGTTGGATGACTGATTCCCAATAGATAAAATATAGTGGTTGGGAGGATGTTTACACATATCAGCCATACGATGAAAACCAGGATAAGTGCTGTGCCCAGTTGTTGCATGCTTCCTTTATGTTTTCTTCCTAAATGGCAACCGGCAATCAGTGATGCGATGACAGAGAGCAAGCCGATGCTGCTTTCTGTCCAAGTGAGGATAGTTGCAGTCCTGGTTATCAAGCCATTTTGTGTCATGGGTATTAGGTTGAACTTAAAACATATTGACAGGACGAATGAAAACACATAGTAAAATACCATCACCTCGCAGCAACGTCGCAGCAACTTTTCGTTTCTTGGTTGTATTAATCGGAATATTCCCCATAATGCTATGGGGGCAAGCATTAATACCCATTGTTTGATGGTGAGTAAGATGGATGGAATGTTGACTGCAACACCAAGACTTCCACAAACCGTGTTTACGAGTGAAAGAATCGCAAAAAAACAGTATGCATACATGGCATATTGTGCCATGCGTTTTTTTCTGTTATGTCGTTTTTTCATGCAATAATCTTAATAACGAAGTTTTTATACTCTTGCGGCATTATTTATCCAAAAACGCCGCATATTTTGCGGCAAAGATACGAAGAAAACGCCGCGTCCCCAAATTAATTTAGGTTATATTAAACGTTATCAGAAACTTTTTCACTTCTAATTCTACAGATTTATCTTCCTTGGCACCTTCAATTCTGTTGGAATGAACAACAGCACTGGTCATTTGTCTGCCTTTTCCTACAGACTTGAATTTTACCACAAAGAAATCGTCTATGCTATAGTCACTGGAGAACAGATCATAATACTCAGAGATACTATTCTCTTCACCCTTCATTTTGGGTTTGGATCTGTCTGGAAATGGCTGCTGTAAATACATTTTTAAGGACGACTTTTTGTGATTTTCCACACTTTTAAGGACGACTTTTTGCGATTTTCCACACTTTTAAGGACGACTTTTATTGGTCGGCAGAAAATTCACGTGGTGAAATAGATTTCCTGGTGCAGGATGAGGAAAGAATCATTCCGATAGAAGTAAAGGCTGAGGAGAATTTGCAGGCTAAGAGTCTGAGGGTGTTTGTGGAGCGCAATCAAGGATTGAAAGGTATGCGCCTATCCATGTCACCTTATAGAGAGCAGGATTGGCTTGCTAATTATCCTTTATATTCTGTATCTGCAATATTCGACTAATTTCACTCAAATCGTATCAAGTTATTTTTTCCCGTCACTAAGTTGTTGTGTTGGACATCCATAACTTTGTTGCCACTATGGTTAATACAATCATCTTCGAGTTACAGTTCCAAAAAAGGCATGGCGCAAATCGCTTGCGCCATGCCCGATACATAGAACACCTTATAGTCAAAAAAGAATCGATTAGTTAGTATCTTGCGTTCTGAGGGTCGAAGTTGGTCCAGCCGTTCAGCCAGTTGTTGCTGCCATCGAATGCACCGATGAAGCTTACTACATCAAAGCCTGTCCAGCCAGAGAATGATGCTGCACTGAGCAGAGGGCTGCCAGCGATAGGAGTGTAACCGTCGGCACCTACCAGTGAGGTCCAACTGTCGAAGTACTTGTTGTTCAACTCGGGTAAGAGGAAGAAGGTGTGGCTGTATGAATCCTTATTCTTGTCGAGATCCGTCTTGTTGGCTGCATCGTAGAGGTAATCCTCATACTTTTTGTTGGCATCGGTTCCTATCGCGTCCATACCTGCGAAATAAACATTCTGGAGTTTGAACTTCTTGTCCTTGGCATTCTGAACTGTTTCACCCTTCTCACCGTCGATAATCAAGCCGATAGGCCAGCCTAAGGCTACAGAGTTGATGCAGTTGAGATTAGAAGAACGGCGAATCTGCATGGCTGCCTGGAACTTGCCGAGGGCAGAACCGTTGTTGGGATTGTATGCGCCGGCGTTGATATAGTTTGTTGTGTTCTGGAACTTGTCATCCAAAACTTTTGGACCTACGAAGGTGATGTTGGAGAAGGTGGCTGTAGTGCGAGGATCCACGGTAGCACCGTCAGAACAGTTGTCGCTCTCGAAACCGTTGCTCTGAGAGGTGTCGGCAATCTTGCTGTCGCGGATAGAGAGACCATACTGTACCTTTCCTGAGAAACCGTTGTCGGTATCGAAGTCATCATCCCAGCCCTTGTAGGCAACGAGGTACTTGCAGTTCACAGCACCACCAAACCACTCGAAGGAATCATCATTAGAGTATGATACCTGAACGTGGTCAATCTGTGTGCCAGAACCTACAGAACCTAAGGTAAGACCATTGATCTCCTTATCCTTCTGGAAAGGATAACCTGCGAACTCGATGCGAACATAGCTCAAGGCTCCCGAATTGTCGGCATCGTCGTTGCCGCCATGTTGTGTACGAGGACCACCCTCTATCTGTTGCTGAGTCTGGTTGCTCTTAGCCTTGCCGCAGAGGATGACGCCGCCCCAGTCGCCAGGTTTTCTGCTGCCAGCAGCCTCTTCTGATGTGAAGACGATAGGCTCTGTTGCTGTACCTTTGGCGATGAGTTTACCGCCACGCTCTGCGATGAGGGCTGCCTTGCTCTGCTTGTCGCCCTTGATAATCGTTCCCGGTTCGATGGTGAGCTCAGCGCCATCTGCGATATATACCCATCCCTTGAGGAGATAAGTGCCTTTCTTCAAAGTCTGCTTTCCTGTGAAAACGAATTCCTGGTCGCCGTTTCCGATTTGTGTTCCGTTGGCGTTCTCCTTGTTGTCAGTTTCGAAGAGAATGTGGTCGCAAGCCTTAAGACCGCCATTGGTAGTCCACTTGTACTCGGTAGTGCTGCCTCCATTACCCTCGTCGTCACTGCTGCAACTGCTCAACATGGCAGATGCTGCGAGAATGCCTATGCATCCCATTAAATACATCTTGTTCATCATTGTTTCTTGTTTTAAATTTTTTATTTAACAAACATCTAATATTTTCTTTTTAAACCACAGAAATCTTACTCTTATACTATATAAATGTTTTCTTTGCCTTATAAAATCTCTGTTCAAAGCCTTTGAATGTCCGTTCAAAGCCTTTGAATGTACGTTCAGAGCCTTTGAATGTCGGTTCAAAGACTTGGAACAGACATTTCCAAACAATGGAACGGAAATTTAATCATAGAGACAGAACAAATCATAACGAACTGAAAACAATTTGTATCGTATTAAAGTAACTACTTATGGCTATAGGGGGCTGAGTTGTTACCTTTGCTAAACTTCTTCCTAAAATTTATATATCGCCTGCAAACCTATGTTTCTGCCAGGTTTGTAGCATCTTGTAATCTCCTCTACCTCTTTGGTTCGTCCATCGCTGTAGGTCACGTCGGCAAACTGCTTGTAGTAAACTTTTTCTGCCAGCAGGTCTCTGATGTTGAGTTTCAGTTCCAGGTGGCAGCCAAACTTCTTGGCAAACGAGAGGTCGATGGTGTTGCGAGGCATCTCGTAGCTGTGGGGCACTCGTGCATTGGAGTCATCGCCAGAGCTTCCTTCGCTTCTTCCCACACCGATGATTCGTTTTCCGATGCGGTTGTAGAGCAGGGCAATGTCCATCTTGAGTGGCTCGTTCTTATAGAAGAGTCCGGTGTTGATGAGGTAGGGCGACTGTCCCTGCATGGGTCTGTTCTCCTCTTTGGCTCCTTTCTCAAACTGCACCTTGCTCTTGATCAGGGCTCCATTGAACGACCAGCTGAAGTTGCGAAGACCGATGAAGTCGAGACTCTTGCGGATATCCAACTCTATTCCGTAGTTGCTGGCACTCTTGGCGTTCTTGTATGAATAGATGAGGTCGGTACCGCCAGCCACGGTGTAGGTCCATTCTACGGGCGAGTCGAAGTGCTTGTAGAAGACAGCCAGTGAGATGAGTTCGCCTCTTGATGGATACCATTCGTAGCGCAAGTCGAGATTGTCGACATAGCAGTTCTTCAACTCTGTATTTCCCTGCACGTTGCTTGCCAGGTCGAAGTCGTAGTAAACTGATGATGAAACCTCGCGGAACTCAGGTCGGTTGATGCTGCGGCCATACGACAGACGAATCTGATGCTGGTCGTTCAACTTGTAGGTGGTATTGAGTGAAGGGAAGAAGTCGCTGGTTCTGTAGTGGCGGCTTGTCTCGCTTTTCTCGTAGTCGCGGGTATTGGAGATCAGCTCCATGTCGTTGTGCTCAAAGCGGACACCAGCGTGGATGCCAAACTGCCCAAAGGGGAGAGACAAGGTAAGGTATCCTGCGCCTAATGTGTTGTGTCCGCGATAGTTGTTGCGCATCTGCTTCTGCTCAAGCAAGTACAGTTTGTCGTAGCCCATATTCTCCTCATTGGAAAGAAGGGTAGGAATGTCGCTGTGGCGGAAGTCGGATGGCATATTATTGTCAGAAACATTCCAGTTGTAGATAAAATTGCGAGTCTGGTACTGGCGGCTTCGATACTCTCCATAGGCACCCACCTGCAAGTCTGGCTCAAAGTTGCCAAACTTGAAGTGGTGCTTGTCGTTGATGCCAAGAGAGAGAATGTGCTCGTCGAGTTGTGTCCACTCGCGAGATATGTCGTTTCCGGTGCTCAGAGCGTATACGCCCGATTCGAGAGCATCGTCGATGAGATATCTACGACGGTCAGGCAAATGACGGTTGGCATACGCATACCCGATACTCCAGTCAAGGGCATCGCTGGTGAAGGTGTGCTTGCCGGTAAGCTGACCGTTATATGTAGTTCGACTGCGGTAGTAATACTCAGCACTTCGCTCCAGGTTCGACTGTGCGCTCACACCGTCACGCCAGGTATATCGGCTTGTAGCCAACTGGTTGAAGATGTTCTTGAGCTGGTACTTGTGGTTGCCGTTCTTGGAGAGGAGGGTGAAGTTGAGCATGGCTCCGAGTCTGACATTATTATTATATTGGTCGTCGACAGAATGACGCAGATAGTTGGGCTTGTCGTTAGCAGCATCGTAGATACCAAAGAGGTTGTTCTCCATCTTCTCGTAGGTGCGATATTCATTGGTGTAGTTCAGTGCGGCAAGCATGCCGAGTGTTCTGCCTCCCAACATCCATCGGTGGTTCAGGCTGGCTGCCAACTTCAGGTCGCCCAGGGGCTTCTTGCTCTTTACCATCCATTCGTTGTTCAGGTGGTTGCCCAAGAGGGATGTGGCATAGTTGTCTATCGGGCTGCCGTTGGCTTCGAGCTGAGGAGCCAAGGAGGCATTGATACCTCCGTGAATGCTCCGCATCCCGTTGTCGAAAGCCAGGAAGTCGGTTGCCGAACCTTTAGAATAAGCAAAGTCCTGGAAGGCTGAAGCTGTGTTCCAGTTTCCACCTACAGATAAAGAAAAACTGTTTTCTGCCGGAATCTCTTTGGTGTTGACGATGATAAAACCGCCCGAATAGTCGGCAGGATATTCTGCGGTTGGGCTTTTCACGATAGTAAGATTGTCAATTTGTGAACTTGGGATGATGTCGAAGGAGAATGCCCTTGAGTCGGCCTCCGAACTGGGCACCGCTCCTCCGTTGACCCAAACATTGTTGTAACGCTGAGACAGTCCACGTACCATGACGAACTTGTCGTCGATGAGGCTCACGCCTGGCACACGGCGTATCACCTCACCCGCATTGGTGTCTTGCGTACGACTTATTTCTTGTGCTGAAACATTGCTCACGATGACGGGACTGCTTTTGGCTACCTGTATCATTGCCGCATCCGTATTACGCCTTTCCACTGCGGTAACGGTAACGCCTTTCAGTTGCTGTTCATCAGGCTGCAAAGCAATCGTCAGGTTTGCATCCTTCATCTGAACCCCGTCAATTTTTAGAGTTTTATACCCTACATATTTAATATATAATGTATAAGTACCATCTTTCAATCCTTTGAACGAAAAGTTTCCGTTCACGTCGGTTACTGCTTTCACATCGGTTCCTTCGATGCTGATAACGGCTCCGATGAGTGTCTCTTTCGAGTTTTTGTCGATAACGACTCCCTTGAGTTGTTGCGCCCACGACTGCAAGCTTACAGCCGAAAGCAATCCCAAAGCAATGATTCCCCTTTTTAGTTTCATACCTTTTTCTTTTTTCTTGTTACATCTTCTTTTGTCTGAGAGGACTGCTTGTTTCAGCTCCCTCTCTCTTTGTCGGGATTTGGGTTATGATAACCCTCTTCTTTTCGGATGCAAAGATACGATGGTATTGTTACAGGGTGGTTGCGATGAGATTGAAAGGTATTGACGAAAATGAGACAAAGATGTTACAAAAAAGGAGCACTCACAAGGAGTGCCCCCTACCTAATCTAAATCATCAATAAAAGTGAAATGTCGGTAGTATTCTTCTTATACCCATTGCGGCAGGAAGCTCGAGATGATGAGCACCACGATGCCGAGGATGAGCACGGCAATAGTCTTGGGTGAACAGCCCTTCCATTCCTTCAGGATGATTCCCCATACGTTGGAGAATACAACGTTGAGTGCCATGAGGATGCAGAAGGAAAGTGTCATGAGGGTAGGTGACTCGTTGAGGAAGCCCTTGCCCAATGACAGTCCGAAGAACTGACTGTACCACAGGGCACCTGCCAAAGCACAGAACAGGATATTGTTGTTCCATACCTCGCGCTTCAGATAATCACCCCAAGTGTGGTTCTTGGAGTTCTGATAGAAGCAATAGATGGCATTGGTGATGAATCCACCCACTGTTACCAGGAAGGTAGCGGGAAGCGTCTTGTACATATCGGGAGTGAATGTTCCGAAGTGTATGTCGCTGCCAAAGGCCAGACCTACGTTGAAACATCCGCTCATGAAACCTGCCAGCAACGCTATGGTCAAGCCCTTGGGGAAGTTGAAATCCTTGACTGCAGCCTTCTTCTCTTCTTCTGAGAGCGATGAGGCCTTCATGCTTCCTGCCACTCCGATGATGGCGATACCCAACAAGGTGACCACCACTCCGAGGATAACGCTGAAGGTAAGCGAAGACAAGGCATCCATCTCGGGTAAGAAGATGTTGAGCAACACAGGTCCCATGATGGTTCCCAAGCCTGCACATGTACCTAAGGCAATGCTCTGTCCTAATGCCACTCCCAAGTAGCGCATGGAGAGTCCGAAGGTAAGGCCTCCCACTCCCCAGAGCATACCGAAGAGCATGGTCATCATCACCTCGAAGCCATAGCCGTCGAAGAGCTCGAAGAACGAATGGCCGGTTGGCACGGCAAGCATGGCACCTATGAAAGGAAGGATAAGCCATGCAAAGACGCCCTGTACAATCCAGTAAGATTCCCAGCTCCAGTCCTTTATCTTATTGATTGGAACATAGCAGCTCGACTGGCAGAAGGCGCCCACTGCTATGATTAAAAGTCCTATTAATATTTCCATATTGTTAATAGTTTGGTTTTTAGGTTACTGAACTTTAGTATATAAAGAAGTTAAAGAAGTTAAAGGAGTTAAGGAAGTTAAGGAGTTAAGACGTATGTCTTGTTGCTTAAAAACTACGTGCAAAGACTGTTGTCTTAACTCCTTTAACTTCTTTAACTCCTGAACATACAAATGTTCAATATCTTAGTTTCTCTTAGCGAGTACTTCTGCCTCGTATTTCTCGATGTCGGCAATGTATTCCTCGCCTACAGGGATATTGTTCTTCAGGTTGAAGTAGTCGTATACAGCACCGAAAGGCAATGTTTTCTCTTCCTCCAAGAGAGCCAAGCGCTGGAAGAGCTTGCCCTCGTCCTCATACTTGCGGAGAGTATCGAGAGGCTCAAGGAATGCCTGCAGCAAAGACTTCTGGGCAGCACGTACGCCGATGATATAAGCTCCGATACGATTGATGGAACCATCGAAATAGTCGAGACCGATGTGTGCACGATCGAGCGCATTGGCACGAACCAACTCTGAGAAGAGGTTGCGGGTGTTGTCGTCGAAGAGAGTCACGTGGTCTGAATCCCAGTGCATAGGACGAGATACGTGGAGCATCAACTCAGGAACGAAGAGAAGGAGTGCAGAAACGGCATCCGAAACATTCTCTGTAGGCTCATAGTGACCTGTATCGAGGGTGTACATCACATTGTTCTTGGCGCAATAGCCTGCGTAGAAGTCGTGAGAACCTACGGTGTAAGCCTCCAGTCCGATACCGAAGAGTTTAGCTTCGAGGCATGACTTCATATTTGGCAACTCCTCTGCCAGGATTTCATCGAGCGAGTTCTTCAGAATCTCACGATAGCGGCCTTTCTCTACGGTGATGTCCTTGCTGCCATCGTGTACCCAGATGTTCATGATACATGGATCGTTCTGGAACTTACCCATAGCATCGGCAATGCGGCGGCAACGCTTGGTGTGCTCTATCCAGAACTCGCGGATAGCAGGATCGGGATTTGACAAAGAGAGACTTTCACTCTTAGGGTGAGAGAAAGAAGTAGAGTTGAAGTCGAGCTTCATGTTCTGCTCCTTAGCCCACTGCATCCAGCCTGTAAACTGATCTACGGTTACCTCGTTGCGGTCAATCTGCTTGCCACCGAACTCACCGTAAATCTCATGCAGGTTAAGACGGAAGGTACCAGCCAGAAGAGAGTTTACCTTCTCGATGTCCTGACGCAGCTCGTCGATATTGCGAGCCTTGCCGGGATAGTTGCCAGTACTCTGTATGCCACCCGATGCAGCTTCGCCACGTTCAAAACCTACTACATCATCAGCCTGCCAGCAGTGCAGGGAGATAGGAGTCTTCTCTAATGTGGCAATAGCCTTGTCTGTATCCACACCAAGAGCCGCATAGCGCTCCTTGGCAATCTCGTAATTCTTTAAAATCAAATCTGCTTTCATTGTTTTTAAGTTTTTTCTTATTGTTGTTATTATTTTTTGAATTTTAGCAAGTTCAGAAGTTTTTACTTTTTTACCTTTTTACCCTTTTACCTTTAAAAACTTCTCGTATGCCGCATCCCATGCCTCCTTGTCCTGAGGCTCAAATTGCTGCAACTCGATAGAGTTGGCGATGATCTGTCGCATTTCCCATATATCCTTCACATCGCCCGATGCCTTTGCCTGCAACATGATATTGCCTATGGCTGTTCCTTCCTGAGGACCTGCCAATATGCTGACACCACAACTGTTGGCGGTGAACTGGTTGAGATGTTTGTTGAGCGAGCCTCCACCTATTATATGAAGAACATTGAGGTCGATGTCGGCAAACTCCTTCAGCCAGCCAAATACCTGACGATAACGGAGAGCCAGACTCTCGAAGATACAACGGCAGAACTCGCCATTCGTTTGTGGCACATGCTGTCCGGTCTTTTCGCAATATTGTTGGATGACCTCTGTCATGCTCGAAGGATTGGCGAAGCAGTCATCGTCGGGGTTGATGATGCTCTGGAAGGCTGGTTGCTTCATCGCTTCTGCTATCAGTTCGCCATGTCCCAAGGCTGTCATGTCTTTCTGATGGGCTGCAGCCTCGTCTTTCCATTCCTTGCGGCAACGCTCGTAAATCCACATGCCGCAGATATTCTTGAGGAATCGGGTAGTGCCCTCTATTCCTCCCTCGTTGGTGAAGTTGAGTTCGTAGCTCTTCTCGTTGATGATGGCGTTCTTGGTCTCAATGCCCATCAGGCTCCATGTGCCAGAGCTCAGGTAGGCAAACTCCTCGTTCTTGGCAGGCACGGCAGCTACTGCACTGGCTGTGTCATGTCCTGCCACGGCAATAACGGGCACAGCCTTCAGACCAGTCATCTGCTGAACCTCTTCGGTCAGGGTGCCTATGATGGTTGCAGGATGGGTCATCTTTCCAAACTGCTCTCTCTTCAGTCCAAGGCTTTCTACGAGATCGTTGTCGAGGTCGCCTGTCATAGGGTTGAGAATCTGCGAGGTGGAAGCCACGGTGTATTCACAGATGGCATTGCCTGTAAGCATATAGCTCAGCGCGTCGGGGATGAAGAGTATCTTGTCGGCATTCTCGAGCGCCACGTTGCCAGCCTTGCGCATGGCATAAAGCTGGAAAAGCGAGTTGAAGTTCATAAACTGTATACCCGTCTTCTCGTATACCTTTTCCTTGCTTATCTTCTCGTCGAAGTATTTCTCCATCATGCCCACGGTGTGTGGGTCGCGGTAAGCCAGTGGGTTGCGCAGGATAGCTCCATCCTTGGCTACGTACACGAAGTCGCATCCCCAGGTGTCAATACCGATGCTCTGTATGTTGATGCCGCGTTGCGCCACCAGTTTCAGACCTTTGATGATTTCCTGATACAGGGCATAGATGTCCCAGTAGAAGTGTCCGCCTGTCTGTATCAGGTTGTTGTCGAAGCGTGTCAGTTCTTCGAGACAGAACTTACCTTCCGACAAAGAACCGATGATGGTTCGTCCGCTGGTAGCACCGAGGTCTACCGCAAAATAGTATTTTTTGTTGTTCATTCGATTAGGTCGTTAGATTTCCTATGTTGTTTACGGTTGCAAAGATAGTACTAAAAGAAGCTGCCGACCACGATTATTTGATTTTTCATCCTTATTTTTTGACCCGGTGATTTTTCTGTCGTCAGGAAGGCTACGTGAAACAGTAACAGATAGAAGAAAACACCTGCTGTTTCGGACAAAAGTAAAAGTAAGTAAACGATTTCATATAAATATAATAAGGAAAAGAACAGATATTGCGTTTCTTTTCGTAACTTTGCACCCGTTTGGCAAAAATACGATCCAATACAAACAAATATAAAAAATATCTAACACAAACAATTAAAAATGACAACATTAACAATTTCGATTATCGTCGTCTTTGTGCTTGGCTATGCTCTCATAGCCACAGAGAGCCTGACGAAGGTAAACAAGGCTGCGATAGCCTTGCTCATGCTCGTGGGGTGCTGGACACTCTACATGGTTGACCCTATGCAGTATCTTCAGATGATGCACCCTGACTATACATGTGGTGCTGCAGGAATGGTAGAAAAGGTAACGGGTATTATCCAGGAACACCTGGGCGATACAGCAACGACCCTCTTCTTCCTGATGGGAGCCATGACAATCGTAGAGATAGTAGACCAGAATGGCGGATTCAACTGGGTTCGCAAGGTGATGAAGACAAAGTCGAAGCGTGCTCTGCTGTGGCGCATAGCCTTCCTTACCTTCTTCCTTTCTGCCATCCTCGACAACCTGACTACCAGTATCGTGATGATTATGATTCTGCGTAAGCTCGTTACCGACCACAAGGACCGTATGGTATATGCCTCGCTTGTCATCATTGCAGCCAACTCGGGTGGCGCTTTCTCGCCCATCGGCGACGTTACCACCATCATGCTTTGGAACAAGGGACTGATAACCGCAGCTGGTGTGATCGCCGAGATCTTCATCCCATCTGTGGTTTCCATGGTTCTTCCTGCCTTGATTCTTCAGACCATGTTGAAGGGCGAACTCGTGATGCCTGAGGTTTCTGCCCAGCAGAATGCTTCTGTAAGCGACTTCACAGAAGGTCAGCGCAAGGCTGTGTTCTGGTTGGGTGTTGGCGGTTTGATCTTCGTTCCTATCTTCAAGAGCATTACCCACCTGCCTCCATTCGTAGGCATCCTCTTGGTATTGGGTGTGCTGTGGACTGCTACCGAGGTGTTCTATCGCAGTTTGCATCGCGGACAGGATGCTGAGGGTACACAGAAGCGAGTAACCAAGTTGCTCTCTCGTGTGGATATGAGCACCATTCTCTTCTTCCTCGGTATCTTGATGGCTGTGTCTTGTCTGGCAGAAATCGGCGTACTGACAGCTTTAGGTCAGGGACTGAATGTTGCCTTCGACGGCAATCACTACCTCGTAACAGGTATCATTGGTGTGCTTTCAAGTATTGTGGACAATGTGCCTTTGGTAGCAGGCTGTATGGGTATGTATCCTGTGGCTGCTGTAGGCGATATGGCTGTTGACGGAATCTTCTGGCAGTTGTTGGCTTACTGTGCTGGTGTCGGTGGTTCTATGCTGATTATCGGTAGTGCTGCTGGTGTGGTTGTCATGGGCTTGGAGAAGATCACCTTCGGCTGGTACATGAAGCACATTTCCTGGATCGCCTTCGTAGGCTATTTGGCTGGTATCGTGTGCTACTGGTTGATCCGCACATTCCTCTATGCAGTGTAAGCTGACTCTTTTGAGTCGATGAAATAAAAAGAAGGCAACTTGTCGTAGTGACAGGTTGCCTTTTTTCTTTGCTTTCTCCTTTTCATCTCCTGCGTTTGCGAATACGCTTTTTCTGGTTCGCAGGTGCTGTTGTCTTACTGACGTTTCGCATGTTTGGAAGTTATAGGAGTTATCTCATTTTGTTGCGGAACTCAGAGGGCTTGAGACCGGTCTGGTTCTTAAACTTCGATGAGAAATAGTCGGGCGACTCGAAGTTGAGTCTGTAGGCTATTTCCTTGATACTCTCATCGGTGGTGGAGAGCAGTTCCTTGGCTCTTTGCAGTCGTAGGTCTTGCTGATACATGGCAGGAGCGATGCCTGTAAACTCCTTGAAGAGTTTGCGGAACGATGAGTAGCTTACCCCCAGGTCTTCGGCTATCTTCTGTATGGTGAGGTCGCTCTCCAAGGATTCGCGTATGCGCAGTCGGGCCTTGTTGATCATATCCACATGGGCTGTGTTCTTGTTCAGGATGATGTTGCGTTCCAGAGAGTACATCATGCCGATGAGGTGGTTGACGATTCCTGCCAATGTTTGCTGTGAGTAGGCGGCCTCCTCTTGTGCTATGCGGTAAGCCTCCTTGTAGAGGCTTAGTATGTCGTTGCTGAACCCAACATGGTAAATAGGTTTCTCGGGTGAAAGGAATCCTGCCTTCACTCTGTCGTCGATGTTCTTGCCTTTGAAGCCTATCCAATAGCTGTGCCATCCCTTCTCAGGATAGGGGTGGTAAGTGTGCCATTCGCCAGGAAAGAGCAGGAATATGTCACCGGCCTTGATAGGTGTCTCTGCGATATGTGCCGACTGGAACACGCCTTCTCCCTCGGGTTGGTAGAGCAACTGGTATTCATCGAGCTCGCGTCCCTTCTTCAGGTCGAAGTAATAGCCGTCGGCATGTCCTTTTGTGGGATAGGATTCTCCCGGCTCGATCATCTCGTACCCTATGGTGCTCACGGTGAGTCCCCATTCTTTGTCACGTTCGTTGGCCAATAGATATTTGCTTGTCTGCATGTCTGTAATAAACTTGTTCTGGCTGCAAAAATACAGAATTTGCAGCAGAAAAGAGCATGATGAAAGTTTTTTTATGCTTTTATGTGCATAAAAAGTACTGTCGTCCGCACCTCCTCAGCTGTTTTTTCCTTCCATGTAGCCCGTTGCGTAAAGGTGTCCTTCCTCTATGATGTAAGGGGGTGAAGAATGGAATAAGTTGCGATAACTCCGCCCTAACTATAAAAAATAGGTTATACCTTATTATATATAGGTGATGAGTAGAGTCTAAAGTATGTGTATAATGGGCTGGGAGGAATGCAAGGGATACTGATTACGATTACAGTTCGATTTTCCGCTGTTTCACCTTCGTTATTTAGAACATGAATCAGCCCTGTGATGCAGGGTAGGAGGAAAGATGCATTTTAATGTCGTTTTTCATGACTGATACAGCCTCTATGAGATAGGGGATGAAGATAGATGAAAACGTTGAAAATTGCCCTAATCCCAAAAAATAGTATGAATTTTGGGATTATAATCCTAAAACTTAGTATGTTTTTCCTCGAGACAACCAAGCAAATTAAAAGAGATTTTTAATAATGGTATAGAGTACCTGTTTTTATGTGCTAACTTATCAACGACCTTGGTGGCAAGATGGAGCAGAACCAGTTGTAGGAAAAGTTGAATGATAAGATGAGACGGGATGAAGAATTGGAGAGGATGAAATGATAGATAGGTGTGAAATTGGAATTTTTGGTAAAATTCAACTGAAAGTTAACAAAAAGCTTGGTAATGTGGAAATAAAAGCATATTTTTGCAGATTAAATAAGTACATAACATTAAAAATAAGAAGATTATGGCAATAGAAATTAAAACAATACCTGTCCTTCATGGTGAGGCAGCAGCTCGTTTCGTTGAAGCGGCTGATGAGGCATTGGAAAAGCGAGGCTCCATTGACTTCTCCAAGCAAGTAGCCAAGGCACGTGCTATATTAAAACGTTGTTATGTTTTTAGATAAGGGGTACAATGTATATGGAACTTCCGTACATAGGAAAGTTCGGTGTGTAAAAAATTGGGAGACAAAGACTTTCTATCAAGCCTTTATCTCCCTTTTCGCTATTCAGCTAACTTATAAATGAACCTGCTTTACAGAGGATATTCCTCGAAAGCATAGAGTACAGTGCTTAGATATCGCTCGCCTGTATCGGGGAGCAGCGCCACAATCTTCTTGCCCTTGTTCTCAGGACGCTTCGCAATCTCGGTGGCAGCAAAGGCTGCAGCACCAGAAGAGATTCCCACCAGGATGCCTTCGGTCTGAGCCAAGTCGCGGCCAGCCTTGATGGCATCATCGTTCTGTACGTCGAACACTTCGTCGATATATTCCGAAGAATAGGTCTTTGGCACGAAGCCGGCACCGATGCCCTGAATCTTGTGAGGACCACTCTGCTTACCATTGAGAACTGCCGATGTGGCTGGCTCTACGGCGATGACCTTCACGTCAGGATTCTGCTCCTTCAGGTATTTGGCAATACCCGATATGGTGCCGCCTGTTCCTACACCTGCCACGAAGATGTCTACCTTGCCATCGGTGTCTTCCCAAATCTCAGGACCTGTAGTGGCGTAATGCTTGGCTGGATTGGCAGGATTGACAAACTGTCCTAAGATGACAGCGCCAGGGATGGAGTCGCGGAGTTCCTCGGCTGCCTTGATGGCACCTGTCATTCCGTCTTTACCACTGGTCAGTCTTACCTCTGCACCATAAGCCTTTACCAGGTTGCGTCGCTCAATACTCATCGTCTCGGGCATGGTGAGGATGAGGTGGTAACCCTTCACGGCAGATACCAATGCCAGTCCTACACCTGTATTGCCACTGGTAGGTTCGATGATGGTAGCTCCCGGTTTCAATATGCCTTTCTTCTCGGCATCCTCTATCATGGCGAGGGCTACGCGGTCTTTTACGCTGCCGCCAGGATTGAAGAATTCTACCTTAGCAATCACAGGAGTCTCCAAACCCTTGGATGCTGAATACTTACCCAATTCTACTAATGGGGTCTTACCGATTAAATCAGTAATCTGCTTATATATCTTTGCCATTTTTGTTTTTTTTGAAGTTAAAGAAGTTAAGACTAATGCTTTGTAATGTTTACTTTACGTAAGTGAATGCCTCGTCGAGTGCCTCGATCAGGTCGTCGATGTTCTCGATACCGATGCTCAATCGAACAGTAGAAGGATAGATGTGCTGCTCCTCCAACTCCTCTGGACTCAACTGAGAGTGGGTGGTGGTGGCTGGGTGGATAACCAGTGACTTCACGTCGGCTACGTTGGCCAGCAAAGAGAAGATGCGCAGGTGGTCGATGAACTCCCATGCCTCTTTCTCGCCGCCCTTGATATCGAAGGTGAAGATAGAACCACCGCCGTTAGGGAAGAGCTTCTTGTAGAGCTCGTGGTCGGGATGAGAAGGGACGGCTGGGTGATTGACCTTGGCTACCTTTGGATTGTTCTCCAAGTACTCCACTACCTTCAATGCATTCTGTACGTGACGCTCTACACGGAGGCTCAATGTCTCCAAGCCCTGAAGAAGAATCCAGGCATTGAATGGAGAGATGGTGGCACCGGTGTCACGAAGGATGACCGCACGGATTCGGGTTACGAAGGCTGCTGCTCCGGCTACATCTGCGAAGACTGCACCGTGATAAGATGGGTCTGGCTTGGCGAGGGTAGGGAACTTGTCTGCATTCGCCTTCCAGTCGAACTTACCGCCATCTACGATGACGCCACCGAGAGAAGAACCGTGACCGCCGATGAACTTAGTGGCAGAGTGAACCACGATGTCAGCACCATGCTCGATAGGACGGATGAGATATGGAGTGCCGAAGGTGTTGTCGATAATCAATGGGATGTTGTGGCGATGAGCAATCTCAGCCAACTTATCGATATCGGTTACATCTGAGTTAGGATTTCCGAAGGTCTCGGCATAGAGAGCCTTGGTGTTGTCCTGGATGGCTGCCTCTACCTGCTCGAAGTTGCGAGGATCTACGATGGAGTAGCTGACACCCTGTGTGGTCAATGTATGAGTGATGAGGTTATAAGTACCACCGTAGATATTGTCGGCTGCTACGATGTGGTCGCCATTCTGAAGGATGTTCTGCAGAGCGTAGGTAACAGCGGCAGCACCAGAAGCGACAGCCAGACCTGCCACACCACCCTCAAGGGCAGCCACACGGTCTTCGAATACACCCTGAGTAGAGTTGGTCAATCGACCATAGATATTTCCTGCGTCACGGAGTCCGAATCGATCGGCAGCGTGCTGAGAGTTGCGGAACACGTAACTTGTAGTCTGATAGATTGGCACCGCACGAGCGTCGGTAGCTGGATCTGGATTTTCCTGACCTACGTGCAACTGAAGTGTCTCAAAGCGAAGTTTCTTTTCTGTACTCATGATCTATGTCCTTTCTTTAAATTGTTTATTATTTCTGATTGACGATGCAAAGGTACGGCGAAAAAACGAGTTATAAAATCGCATAATAGTGGCATTCTTACTACCACGTTTGTGGTATATGACAGTTTTTACCCTCTTTTTCTCCCTTTATACCTTATTATATATAGGGAATGGGGAGATTTGCTTTCTGTCTTTTTTATGTATAAATGACGAGGTTGGCAGTAAAAAGTAAGCGAAAGATAGTAATTGATAGATAAAACGTAAGGAAAGGGGAGTTATCGTAAACGTTTTCGTAATTAATTGCGAAAAAATGATATGCAAAAAGAAAACGTTTTGATTTTTTTACTAATTTTGCCCCTGTGAAAGAAGATATACGTTTAAAACGTTCATCTGGGAAAAGGTAATTCGCAAGAACAAAAAATATACTCAAAATAATCCACTAAAACTGTAAGTAAAATGAAAAGTTTAATTCTATCTCGATTATGGATGCTGATTAGTATCATCATCCTCACCACAGGACAGGCTTGGGCTCTAACGACAGGGTCGACAACAACGCAGAGGGTTTTTACCTCTATCGAGCAAATACGTGATGTTGCTCAGTCAAATAATCAGAAACATCAAGATGTGGTCATACAGTTTGATGCAACAAATCCTGCTATCGTAGTGGCTGTGATGAAACATGCAGACCCAGACATCAAAGATGAAAAATTCATCAACTCATTTTTTATTGTCGATAATAGTAAATATGGCTTATGGGTTTCACCTTATAATATAGATAAGGGATTCTCGTTGCCTTCTGATTTGGCTGTTGGTAGCAAAATCACAGGTTCGATCATAGGTGACTATAATGAGGGTGAGAGCGGAATGGTGTATTTCGGTGCCATACATAAAACGAAGGATATCGATGGGACTACTTACAAGACTTCTCTTACTGTATACCATTCGGGCGAGGCAAGCGCAGATGGAACAAAGCCGGCTGTTTATCCTGTTACTGAAGTCAAAGATGTGAATACAATTGCAAATACAAATCCTGCCGATGGAAATCCGGCAACAGCTTCGTATGGTAAGTATTTGAATACAATTATCAAAGTACCAGGAACCATTAAGAAGGCAAGTAATAAGGACAATAATACGGAGTTTTATTTGGTACAGGATGAAAAGACTGGTACAAGTGAAGATGATATGAGTAATCGTATTTACTTCAATAGTTCACAGTTGGATGGCATCAATCTTAATGACTATGTAGGAACCAGCGGAACCTTCGAGGGCATTTTGGTGAAGCGAAATCAAAGTGAGTCTAAACTCATTGTACTGAAAGGCGATTTCTTTAAGGTAAACAAGATTTATCTTGATGAGAATGATGCTGAGGGTCGTGTTGAATACTTGGTGCAACAGGGTGCTCTTCAAGATAAGGTGGATGTGTATGTGCATCGCACAAATTTGGTCAACAAGGTTGGTGCGTGGAATACAATCTGTCTGCCTTTCGATTTGACTAAAGAAGATTTTAAGACAGCTTTCGGCTGCGAGCTTACTGCTCTTGCCAAACCTACGACAACAAGTAGTGAAACTGCTCAGCAATTGGTTGGACAGATAAATAACGGTGTGCTTGCCTTTACTAAACTGACAGACCTAACTATTAAGGCTGGCGTGCCTTATCTGATGCAGGCATCGGGTACACAGACAGCTTGTTTAAAGACCATTCCAGGTGCAGAGAACATGGAGCCTGAAGCTCTTATGGGGGAAGAGTCAACTTATTATGCCCATATCGGAGAAAAACTTATTTCCGTGGTGCCTCCTTATGAGGTGAAGGCTTCGTATAACGACAAAATTGTGAACGGCGAATTCTATTATCGTGGACTGTATGGTCGCAAGAAATATATAGATGGTAGCACATCGACTCCTATTTCCGACGGCGGCAGCCAGAAGTATCAGTACATCAGCACAGCTGCTGGCAACTATCTGAAATATCTGCCAGATGGTTCCACTCTTCAGTTCAACGGCATGCGTGCTTATTTCTATTTCCCCAACTGGAATGCGGCGAACAACAACGCGGCACAGGCTGCAAGCAAGAACAATAACACCAACGCCAAGATTCATGTAGCAGTGATGGCAGCTTCGACAACAGGCATCAGCAACATTTCGGCAGAGGAAGCTTCTAAGCAAGCCGAGGTTTA
Organism: Segatella copri; assembly: GCF_009495355.1. GTDB lineage: Bacteria > Bacteroidota > Bacteroidia > Bacteroidales > Bacteroidaceae > Prevotella. Next base: position 125,525 of record NZ_VZAD01000013.1, on the reverse strand, counting down.
CAACCTGAGCGGACAGCGTGTGGATGCTTCTTACAAGGGCATCGTGGTGCGCAACGGCAGAAAATATCTCCGTAAGTAAGAGTGTGCCGAGAATGCACATGAAGGGAAAATGATGTAAAAATAATAGTAAAAGGAGAAAAGAAAATGAAAAAGATATACAACAAGCCAACTATGATATTGGTGAAGATGGAAACAGAACATTTCATAGCCGCATCGCCTGGAAAAGTAGACCAGAACCAAATCGTCCACGAAGGAACTGGCACTAATGTGGGTGGAACTTCATCAGAAGGAGGAAATGAAAACAACGGCAACGGCAGTGTTGCCGATATGGCAAAACCCTACAACCCCTGGACTGCATGGGATGAATAGAAGAGGGAATACCCCCTAAAACGAAGCCGGCTTCTATGGCAATCGTAAGTACTTTAAATCAACAACGAAAGTACTTGCGTTGCCACATGAAGCCGGCTTCGTTTTTTCTGCATGTTTTCTTTCATCAGACTTCATATATTGGGGCATAATTGTTGCCTTAAAAATACTTATTTCTTTATACTATTCTCAAAGAAAATTGTTATATTTGCAGGCAAAAACATAAAATCTGAATAACTTATGGCATCTATTATTTCTATTGTACCCATTGTGTTGCTCTTCGTCTTGATGCTCGGCTTCAAGATGGCAGGACATAAGAGCGCCTTGTTGACACTCGTAGTAACTGTATTGCTGGCTCTTTTCGCCGCCTCTCCACTGGGGATGATAGCCCCGGAACATGCGGGGGACAGCATCCTCGCCCTGACGGGATGGGCTGTGGTGGAAGGTCTGCTGAAGGCGGTGTTCCCGATCCTCATCATCATCCTGATGGCTATCTATAGCTATAATATATTGGTGGAAAGCAAGCAGATTGAGGTTATCAAGAAACAATTCACTTCGATTACAGACGATAAGGGATTGCTCGTGCTGCTGCTCGTCTGGGGATTCGGCGGATTGCTCGAAGGCATGGCTGGCTTCGGTACGGCGGTGGCGATTCCTGCCGCCATCCTCATCGGACTGGGATTCAAACCCATGTTCTCGGCTCTGGTGTCCTTGGTCGGCAACACGGTGGCAACGGGATTTGGTGCCGTCGGTGTGCCTGTCACCACGCTCTGCAATGAGGTGGCGGAAAGCGGCTCGGCATCGGTGGCGCAGATTTGCGAAACATCGGCATTCGCCATCATACAGTTGTCTCCGCTCTTCATCATCCTGCCTTTCATCATCCTTACCCTTACCGACAGGCATAATCTCGTCAAGAACCTTGTCATATCCCTTTGGGTGGGAATGATTTCCGTGGCGGTGCAGTTCGTCTGCGGCTATTATCTCGGTTCGGAGACTCCTGCCATCATCGGCTCTATCGCCGCCATCGTTGCCATTATCGTTTATGCCAAGGTGTTTGCGAGAAAGAGCAAGGTGCAGAAACAGGAGACCTTCACTTTCTCCGAGAGCTTCAAGGCGTGGAGCGTTTACCTCTTTATATTGGTGTTTATCTTGGTGTCGGGTGCGCTCTGTCCTCCAGTCAACGCCTTCCTGAAGACGCATTTGGTGAGTGCTGTTAATCTGCCGGTGCTGGGCAGTACCTTTAAGTTCGGTTGGATTTCGAATGCAGGGTTGATGCTCTTCCTGGGTGCTACGATCGGTGGATTGGTACAGGGGTTGAGTTTCAAGCGACTGATGGTCATCTTGGCCCGAACCACGGTGAACTTGCGCAAGACGGTGGTTACCATCTGTTCGCTGATAGCCTTGGCGAGTGTGATGAACTATTCGGGTATGATAACTTCCATCGCCTCGGGCTTGGTGGCTGTGACGGGTGATTTCTATCCATTGGTAGCTCCGATGATTGGTGCCATCGGTACCTTCGTAACGGGTTCTGATACTTCATCCAATATTCTCTTCGCCAAGCTCCAGGCGCATGTTGCCAACCAGCTCGGCATGACGGGCACTGATACTTTCTTCGGGGTGGAGGGAAGTCAAAGCAACTGGCTTGTTGCCGCCAATACCACAGGTGCCACGGGTGGAAAGATGATCAGTCCGCAGAGCATCGCCATCGCCACTGCCTCATGCGACATGGAGGGTAAGGACGGCGAGATCCTCCGTTCCGCTATCCCATACGCCGTGTTGTATATCGTACTGGGTGGACTTATGGTTTACTTAGGATGCTGATCTCTTGCCCGTAAATATTTTTTTTTGAAAGAAAAGTATCAAAGTATCATTCTTGACTTTGAAACTTTTTGTAATACATTGATAGATAGACATATATAATAAATGAGACTTTTCGGATTTTGTTCCGAAAAGTCTCATAAAAGTATCATGGAAGTCTCATTTTAGGCTGCTTTATCTTTTCTTTACCAGATATTTCATTCCATCGGCGAAACGCTTGTGGTTCAGTTGCGTCATGTTAGCCAATTTTCGTCCGAATCCCATCAAGCTGTTTACTTTCAGCGACGAACCTATCTGCTTTTTCAGAAAGTCGAAAATCTCGGCGGCCGTCATGTACTCACCTTCCTTCTCGTCGTCGGCAGGTTCGAAGTAGAGACGGAAATACTGGTCTATCGGCTGAACCACCTCAAACTGGCAGTTGCTCTGCATGATGAGCTTCACCTGCTCGGCGTCGAAATAACACTTCTCGCCATTGCCCAACGCCACAAGCGCCTGGGCGAAAAGCTGCTGGTGGTTGGGGCGGACACTCACGTCGATGGGCCCCGTCAACTCGATGCCGATGAAACGGCGGTTGCCGGATGGGTCGGTGAGGATATCGTTCATGTTGCTCGTGGCGATGAAGGAGGCGAGGCGTGGAAACTCCATGACGTGACTTCCGTACGGCGGCTTGTATTTCAGCGTAGGTAACTGGATAAGATTCTTCAGAAAACCCTGTTGCACCTGTGGTGAAATCTGGTTGAACTCGTCAAGATTGATGAGCATGAACTGTGCCATCGCCTGGTACACCTGTCGTTTCTCCGAGAGAATCAGGTTGTCGCTGTAACCCCATTGCAGTTCGGGCGGCAAGAGGCGGCGGCAGAATGTGCTCTTGTTGAAGCCCTGTTTGGAGATGAGGAGCGGAGCCACCGAGTTGCCGTACTGGCGATGTGTGTATCCACGCCATTGGTCCACCATGCCGAGAAACCACGTGTAAAACCAGTCTGCCCAGTATGGATTGTTGGTGGGCACGGTGCGGGCCAAGGCACGGATGTGGTCCTTGCCGTCCCACTTGTTGTGGCACAGATAGAGATACTCTTCTATCGGATTGTAATTCTTGATGTAGTCCGACTCCAGAAAATTCCTCACGTCCTTGATGCTCACCCTTAGTCCAGCCAACTGTACTTCGAGCGTCATTCTTTTCATCACCCTCGGCTCCACGGGTCGGTATCCGTACCATCCTTTCTCCTTCGGCTGGTATTCCACGTATTTCATTACCGAGTTGTATCTGAAATGGTATTGGTTTCTCAACAGCAGCATCATGCTTGCTATGTCGTTTTTCTCGTCCTTGCAGTCCATGTCCTCGTTTCTGGCCTTTCCTTTCGCTTCAGGATCGGCTTGCTGGTCGGTGTCTTCCGTGCGGTAATGACAGTCTATCCTCATCGCCACCGCCTTGGCATTGTAATAAGGGTGGGCATCCAGCGTCATCATGAAACTGTTGTGCAGCGAAGGCTCGTTCGACATGGCAGAGGAAGCCTCGACGGAAGCAACCTGGGCGCCGATGGTGAGCGATGCCTTGACCACGGCTTGGTAGATGGGGTGGATCTGTTGGTAGGCGATGCGATAGAGCTGCTCCGCCTCAGGCTCGGAAGTAGGCAGCTTGTCGTTCTGGTTGGTGAATTTTACCAGCACGATGACGCTCTTTCCGTCGGCACTTTCCAGTGCGGCAAAGGTGGAGGGCAGGATGGCGACCGAACGCTTCACGCCTTCCGTGCCGTCGGGGTCGGTGATGTTGTTGAACTTGAGGAGCAGGATGCCATTACAAATCTTCATCTTCAGGTTGCTGTTCTCGTCCTTCGCAAACTCGGCGGCAGGATAGATGTGCATCCATGTAGGCATGTCCTTGTAGAAACGGTAGTCTTCGTCGATGTAGGCGGCGTAGTCTCTGAATCGGGTTACGCTCTGCTTGCTGTCGTCCTTAGCGATGCGCTCCAGTAGTTTCTCCATCGTCTTTGTGCTTACGAGGAGTTGCTTCTTATTGTCGTTGTGTACGATTGTAATCTTCATGATGTTTTTTTTGAAAGCTTGTTGGAAAAAGAAAGTATAGTGCCCAAAAGTGGGCTTCCCATTTGGGCACTTGTTGCCCACTGTGTTGGCAGTGTGTGCCCGAGGCTTGTTCAGTCGATGCCCAAGGCTTGTTCAGTCGATGCCCGTCCGTCGGTCCGTAAGGGAACATGTGGTGGGCACGGAGAAACCATGGGTGGCAGGATTCTTCATCATATACTCGTGAAGTCGATTTCCTCGGCGAAGTATTCGAAATCCACATCCTTGTAACCGAAGCGAGCGAAGAGTTGCTTGATGTATTCCTGCTGTTCGGGCACGAGTTTCTGTTGTCCCAGTTTATATCGGTAGTACTGTCCCTTGCTGCCGAGGTAGCTTCTCATCTCGGAGCGGAGCAGGGGAGCGTCCTTCAACTTCACCTCGGCAAAGAGCTTGTCGAATCCCCAGGCCATTTTCACGATACGCAGTGGGGCGAAGAACTCGCATTTTCCGTCTTTCAAGGCATTGGGGAAGATGGCATGGCCCCGCTTGGTGTCGTCGTTCTTGTAAAGCGAGGCGAGATAGTGGATACAGTTGTTTTTCATCGGACAAAGTTCGGTGAAGCAGTAGGTGATGATGCCTGGCACCTCGCCATACTCAAAAGCTTTTCTCAGCAGTTCTTTTTCGTCCATGTGTTATTGGGTATTAAGTTAATAATTGATTATCTTAATAACGTGGAAAATGGCAAAATGTTGCATCGAAAATGATATTTTTTTCCAAAAAATGCGACTTTTATGATACTTCTATGATACTTTTATGATACTTCTCATCATATTTCACGAAAAGTCTCATTGCCGGCAACTGCTAATATATCAATTAGATATAACGGTGCTGAACATCAAAAATGATACTTTGATACATTTTTATAAAAAATAAATTATACGTACGTGTGGGCACGAACCATAATTATAAAGAGAAAGAACGCATCCATTATCTATCGTGGTGAGCCGAATCTTTTCATTACACTTCTTTCCAATCGACGAGGCCTTTTCCTTTGTCGTCCAGTTCCACGGCGAGGGCGATGACTCTTCCTTTGTAAGCCTTGAAAGGCTCGGTATATTGGTTGGCTCTTATCTGCTTTTCTGCGGCATCAACACCACCTTCTACAACAATCTTGATTTCTTGCGCTGTTTAATTTTGTGGCAATGCTTCGTGTTTTTTTTATTTCGTGGGGCATGAGGAGACTATGTTTCTCCCTTTATATCCCCTTCCACAACTTTTTTCGTAACTTTTTCTGCAAAAAGTTTTGCAGTTTCAATAATATTTTTTACTTTTACATTGTCTTATCCTTACTGGAAGCTCCAACTGGGCGAAGGTGGGATGGACATATATACATAAAGGCGTAACTGTACGCTTTGGTTTTGACGCTATTAGAACTTCGCAACTTCCAAATGTCTGTCAAGAACAAAGCAACGGGGACGCCCCTTGGGATGTATCATATATACAGCCCTTATTGGCTCATAGCACTTAGCAATGAGTTGATAGGTGGTACTATATACTTACATCGGCGTGGGGCTTCCAGCGTTGTTCGTTTCGACAGACAGGGCAATGCGAAGGCCTTAATAGCGTGGAACGAGCAGCAGACTGGCTCCGCGCTTCTTTGTATATATACCTTAATAATAATCTGGCAGGTTGGGAGCCTCTGTCATTAAATAGGAAAGGCATGAGGCAGTCTGAACGTGCAAGTATAATGAGAATAGTTTCTGATTTGATAGAGGCTGATGGTATCATTGATGCAAGAGAGATTATCTTTCTTGATTCTTTGCGTGAGAAATATGGAATCAAAAAAGAAGATGAAGTGGTTGCCGCCTCCTATACTTTTGCTGCAGCTTTGAATGAACTTCTTTTGGCTGATGATAGTCTTAAACATGATTTGATTGGTGATTTCAATCAAACGGCAATGTCTGACAATTATTGTGCAAGGGAAGAGGCTTTGCTAATATTAGCTTTACGTTGCTGTTTGACTATCAATATGGGAAGTTCGGTAACTGTACTTTCCATTGATACATCTGAAATAAAATTTGAAGATACTCAAATTCTCTATGTTGAAAGTGAATTTGATAAGAAAATCAATGAGCAAATCCAAAATAGTTATCGGGAAATCTGTTCGGAGATACGATTATCGGGTTTTGATTTTGTCTATTTGCCAAAAATAGCGGAGCATTATCAAAGTATTTCTGAAACGGATTTGTATCAGATTGCAGATTTCTTATATCCTAAGGTGAGCTATGAACGACTGCAAGTTATTATTAAGCAGTTGCGTAGCTTGTCAACAGAACGTTTTTGTAAAGACCTGTTGGCTGCGAAATTGAATGTGAAAGAGTTTGGAATGGTAAATCCTTCTTTCATGATAAAGATTGGGGAATCTTTTGTGAATGATAGAATGGTGTCAAATTTCTTGCTTGTAGAAATAGAGGATGATGCTCTTGGTACTATTCGTAAGATATTGGATTTGTTGGCAGAGAACTATCATAATCTAAGACTGAATTATTTGCAAGAAGAAACTGGCCGTTTTATTTTCCGTGGTTTTTATAAGCAGATCTTTGATATTCTAATGCTTCGTAAGGGTGTGAAGAGTTCTGTTGTCATTGATACTTTTAAAGAGCAAATTTATTTTCCAGAGGCAGATGTCAAGTTGGAGAAAATCCACAGAAGGGAAAAGGCATTATATGCTTTGTTTTTGTTAGAGTCTATGAGTGGAGGTATCAACTTTAATAAGCCTGTAACTGCCAAACAACTTGAAAGATATCAAAAACGAATGGCTGCTATTATGAAGAAATATCAAATCATCTATAAGAAGTTTGGCGGTGAGGCTGATAAAGCTCCTAATATCTTGGATTATGCAACTCGTGCGCCAATGATTGCATTATTGAAAAAACAGATATTGAAATTGAATGATGTTTTGTTCCATGCAGAAGACTATATAATACAGCGTAATATGTATGGTAATTATGGAGTAAGAATCTCGGCAGATTTGATGACTTATCAGGATGGTATAGATGAGGGAATAAAACCTTTATTAGATTCTGACGAATGGCAGAAAATTTCAGCCTTGTAAGGTTGCAACCTATTTGTTAGACATTTTACTCTTGTTGACTTGCAACGTTTGCATATATAAAAGGTATAGAGAAAAATGATTAGCTTTGCACCATCAAACAGATAATAATAACAATTTAAATATTTGAGAATATGATCAATCTTGAAAAAGGACAGCGCATTAGTATGGATAAGGGGCTGTCATTAGTAGGTGTAGGACTCGGTTGGGATCCAAATGAGGGTTCTGGTTATGATTTCGACTTGGATGCTTCTGCATTCATGTTGGGTGAGAATGGTCAGATTCCACAACAGGACTTCTTTGTATTCTATGGAAATCAGAAAGCTCCAGATGGTTCTGTGGAATCTACAGGCGATGATCTGACTGGTGGAAATAGTGATGGTGGTGATGATGAAACCCTGAATGTTGACTTGACAAAGGTTAGTCAAAACATTAAAGAGATAATCTTTACTGCAACTATTTATAAAGCTGATGAACGTCGCCAGAATTTTGGTCAAGTACGAAATTCTTATATTCGTATCTATGATGCAAAGACAAATACAGAGATAGCTCGTTATGATTTGGATGAGGACTTTTCTATAGAGACAGCTGTAGAGTTTGGCCGTCTGTATCGTCATAATGGAGAATGGAAGTTTGAGGCTATCGGTAATGGTAATAAAGGTGGTCTGCAGGCTCTCGTGAACAAATATGCTAAACAATTTGCATAATCGCTTATGGCTATTAATTTGATTAAAGGTCAACGAGTTGAAATCGAATCTGGTTTGACTCGTTTGAAGGTAGAGATGGGATGGAAGGTGAATCCAAATGCAGAACCTGCTTATGATTTGGATGCATCTACTTTCCTGTTGGGTAGCAATGGACAGATAGAAAACGAATATGATTTTGTTTTCTATGGTTCTGGTAATCAGACTCAGGCTTTAGATGATAATGGAAAGCCAATCTTTGATGAAAACGGCAAACCTGTTATGCGTCCAATATCTTTAGATAAAAGCGTCTTAGGATCTATTGATGATTTAGGTGATGATGACGATGATACCGGAGAGGGTAATGAGGAAATAGAAGTGGATTTGACAAAAACTTCGGCTAAGGTGCAAGAAATCCTTTTTACAGCAAGTATCTATTGGAGTCCATCAGATGCAAATGACCCTGTGAATGCTCCACGAATGAAGTATAATTTTGGTCAGGTTCGTGATGCATATATTCAGATTAAGAATGCAATAAATGGAGAGGTAATTTGCCGTTATGATTTGGATGAAGACTTCTCTACTGATAAAGGTGTAGAATTTGGACGCTTATATCGTCGTGGCTCTGAATGGAAATTCCAGGCAGTAGGTGAGGCTCATAAAGATGGACTAGAACCTATTTGCAGAAAGTATGCTTCTAAATTTATGTAATTATGGCAATCATTCTAGAAAAGAGCGGTGATACTCATCGCATTAATTTGGAAAAGCCTACAGCGGGCAAACCTTCTGCAGGTGAGATTGTTATCAATCTTGACTGGAGTAAAGGGGGATTTTTCAAAAATCTCTTTGGCAATGCCATTGATCTGGATTTAGGCTGTTATTATGAATTGCGTAATGGCAAGAAAATGCTGATAGATGGTTTGCAATTTTCTCATGGTAGAGGAGGTGATCGTCATCATGTGACTCGACAAGGCTGCTATGATATGGCTCCTTATATATGGCATCAAGGCGATGATCGTGGAGGTGGTGCTTCTTCTGGAGAAACCATTCTTGTGAATCCTGTTGGTATCAATGAAATCAAGCGTATTATAGTTTATACCTTTATTTATGAAGGTGTAGCTAAATGGTCGGAGACGAATGCAGTTGTAAAAGTCAAAGTGCCAGGCAATCAAGAGGTAATTGTGGAAATGGGGCAACAGTACAATGACAAAAAGTTCTGTGCAATAGCCCAACTGGATTTTGCAGGTGATAATTCTATTACAGTGAAGAAACTGGTAACATTTCATGATGGACATCGTGATTGTGACAAACAATATGGATGGGGATTCAATTACAGTCCTGGCAGTAAAGATTAATTATTTAAACTTGAGAATTATGGCAATAAAACTTGAAAAAGGACAACGCATCAATCTTGAAAAAGAGACTGGTGCGAAATTGACCAACTTCTGTGTTGGTTGTAACTGGGGTATGATTGAAACTGGACGTACTCTTGAAATCGTTGACAAAGAGGGATTTTTGGGTTTTGGAAGACAGACTCATATAGAAAGAGAAAAGATAAGTGTGGATTTAGATTTAAGCTGTATCATGGTAAATGCTGCAGGAGATATTGTAGATCACATTTATTCTCCAGAATATCGAGTTGATTTTCTGGCTCAATATGGTATGCCTCCAGGAAAAGTAGATTCTAGAGATTATGCATTGCATCATTCTGGAGATGATAGAGAAGGAGATGCTGATGGAGATGATGGATTAGACAATGAAATCATTAAAGTTGATTTGTCTAAGATTAGTTCCGATGTACATCAGATATTCTTCTTCTTGAATAATTGCGGCACAGAGGATTTTTCCCAAATTCCTTATGCAGCTATAAGGATGTATGAAGGAACTCCTGATAAAGTTCATCATGTATTTGCTCAGTATGATGTTGCCGCAACTCCTCAATATAGAGGTAAGCTAGCCTTGATTATGGGAAAACTCTATCGTCGTGGAAATGACTGGAAGTTTGCTGCCATTGGTGATGCTTATGAAGATGCCAATTTGTGTTTAACAATTAGACGTATATTAACTAATTATTCTAAATAAAATGAGAAGATTACCAGTATATTTACTCCTCGATACATCGGGTTCTATGTATGGTGAACCAATCGAGGCCGTGAAAAATGGTGTTCAGACACTTATCTCCACATTGAGAAGTGATCCTTATGCGTTGGAAACAGCGTATATCAGTATTATCACTTTTAATACATCTGCACAGCAGGTTTCACCTCTTACAGAGTTGGCTGCATTCCAACAACCGAGCATTGATGCTGGCGGTTGTACAGCCTTAGGCGGTGCTTTGGAACTGCTGTCACAGAAGATAGATAGTGAGATTACAAAGACTACAGCAGAGGTAAAGGGCGATTGGCGACCATTGGTCTTTATTATGACTGATGGTGAGCCTACCGATTCAATTACTAAGGGGCTTGAGGAGTTCAAAAAGCGTAAGTGTGGCATGGTTGTGGCTTGTGCCGCAGGTCAAGGTGCTAACACCAATACCTTGAAACAAATCACAGAGAACGTGGTGCAGCTTGATACAGCTGATAGTGCTACAATCAAGGCTTTCTTCAAGTGGGTTTCTGCTTCAATCAGTACAAGCAGTAAGTCTGTGGAGGATACTGCTTGTGAAGCGACAACAATGAGTGAGTTGCCACCTCCACCTCCTGAAGTAAATGTAGTAGTTTAAGAGTTTAACTATAGTCTGGACTTTGTATATATCAAAAGTCCAGACTCAAATTTTTAAATAGTAATAATTATGGGTGATTATAATATCGATAAACTAGAAAATCCTCAGTATAATGTGACAAATGAGAATGAACCAGAAAAGAAGCCTCAGTTTTTAATGGCCTTTTTAGCTGGTTTTGGTGCCTCTGTTATAGTTGGAGTAATATTGGCTTTACTTGGAATGTGGTTGGAGGCTGAATATATGTTGGTACTGATAATAGGTGCTATAATTGTAGGCTGTGTTATAACTAATTTTGTTCCTCATAAATCTATAGGTGGAGCATTGATTGGCATGATTTTATGTCCGGCAACCTATTTTATATATCAAATGATAATGGCTTTTAATGGATATGAGTACGAAAAGGACGGTGAATCAACATTTTGGCTGTTGTTGATTGGTAGTGCTTTGTATGGAGCTTATATGGGGTATAATAAGAAAAGTGATAATTAATATGACAAGAAGATTACCTGTTTATATATTGATAGATACGTCTGGTTCTATGAAAGGAGAACCTATAGAGTCTGTGAAGGTGGGACTGTCGGATATGATAGCATCTTTGCGATTAGATCCATACGCTTTGGAAACGGCTTGTATTAGTATTATAACATACGATAAGGATGTCAAGCAAATTCTTCCTTTGACCGAATTGGAGAACCTTCAATTGCCGGAGATTGTTTGTCCTGAAGCTGGACCGACTCACATGGGAGCTGCTTTGGAATTGTTGTGTCAACGATATGATGCAGAGGTGAATATGGGATCTAAAGAGCAAAAAGGCGATTGGATGCCATTATTGTTTGTCTTGACAGATGGAAAACCTTCGGATTTGTTGGCATACGATAATGTGATACCAAAGGTCAAAGCACATCAGTTCACAAATATTGTGGCTTGTGCTGCTGGTCCTGAGGCAAAAACAGAACCTTTGAAGAAACTTACTGACAATGTATTTACCCTTGATACAATGGATAGTAATACATTCAAGAAGTTCTTTCAATGGGTATCTATTAACATTATCGGAGGTGGTAAGACCATGGGTGTTACAGATCAAGTGGAATTGCCTGCACCTCCAACAGAAGTAAATTTAGTGGTATAAAGTGATATGAATTGCAAGATAGTAGGATATGAGTATAAGACTCTCGAAGTGACATTGACACCAGGGGAGTCGTTTTATGCAGAGCGTGGAAGTATTGTCTATGTTGATGAGGCTTTGCAACGCGATGTGGAGTTTAATGGAAGTAGCTCTAACAATGGTGGATTAGGCAGCCTTTTGGGAGGTGTTTTGAAATCAGCGTTGTCAGGTGAATCTATTTTGATAATCCGTTTCTATAATCCTACAAATACGGAGAGAAAAATGGTACTTTCTGGTAGTTGTTGTGCTCTCGTTCCTATTAGATTGCAAGGAGATAACTTAATCTGTCGTCGTGGACATTATGTTGCATCCACGAATAAGATAAACTTGAACCTTAATATAAGCCTTCAAGGATTGTTGGGTGGAGTAGGACTTTTCCAAAAGATAGATGGTAATGCTACTGTTTTTCTTGATTCCCTTGGTTCTCCAATAGAAAAGATTCTGGGCAATGGTGAAACGATAGAAATTGATGAAAATCATATCGTAGCTTTCCAAGGTTTCTCTCCTTCACAGATTCAAGCAGGTTGGTCTGTTGGAAATGTATTGAGAGGAGAAGGATTGAGCTTGATGAAAGTTACAGGACCAGGTAAGGTATATCTGAGTCCTTTACCGATGATGGTCTATAAAAATAACTAACAATAACAAAACAATGAGAAGATTACCTATATATTTCCTCGTTGACGTATCAGAGTCAATGGTAGGAGAACCAATCCAACAAGTGCAGGATGGTATGAGAATGATAGTTCAAGAATTGCGTACCGATCCGTATGCTCTTGAAACAGCATATATATCTGTGATAGCTTTTGCCGGTAAAGCAAAAAGTGTATCGCCTTTGACGGAATTGTATAAATTCTATCCTCCAACGTTTCCTATTGGTGGAGGTACGTCTTTAGGTGCTGCTCTTAACTTTCTGATGGATGATATGGACAAGTCGTTAGTGAAGACAACCTTGGAGAAAAAAGGTGATTGGAAACCTATCATTTTCCTCTTTACAGATGGAACTCCTACAGATGATCCAACTCCTGCTTTTACTCGTTGGAATCAGAAGTACCGTCATTCTGCCAATATTGTAGCCATATCTATCGGGGATAATGCGAATACGCAGTTGCTGGGACAAATTTCTGATAATGTGCTTCGTTTGAATAATACTGATGAAATGTCGTTCAAGTCATTCTTCAAATGGGTTACAGCCTCCATCAAGGCAACAAGCGTTTCTGTGACGGATATGGGTGATGATGAAGTAAAGTTGGCACCTACATCTGGTATCAATCTTGAAAAGGTAGATACTTCTAAGCCTTGTGTCATAGATGAGAACTTTGTGGTGTTGGTAGGCAAATGCTCCAATACCAAGAAAACTTATCTTGTAAAATATGCCAAGCGAATGACTGAGTACAAGGACTTGGATTATGGCAGTCTTGGATTGTTGAAGAATGAGTTTAAGTTGGTTGGTGCCTATCCTATAGACGAAGAAATATATAATAGCTTGTCTGATGGAAATTCTAACCAGAGTATCAATACTACTGCTTTGCGTGGTGTACCAACCTGTCCTTGCTGTGGCGCACAATTAGGTGTTGTGGTCTGTGAATGTGGTAATATTATGTGTTCAGATGGAAATACGACAGCTTGCCCTTGGTGTGGCATGGAAGGCTCTTTGGGTGAGATTGCTGCTGGTGGAGCTGACATAACAAGAGGAAGAGGATAAAGCTATGAATGTAGAAAAGATAATAGATATAGTTTGTCAAGGGAAGAACGACGAGCAGGTGGAAGACTTCTTGAAGTTTCTTTCTTGCAAATTGTGGAATCAATATAAAGAACATCTGATGGACAATATTTTAGTTGCAGAAAATAAAGTAAAGTCTTTAGCATTTTCGATACCGAATGCTAAAGAAGGAAAGGAATATTCACAGACTGTGAACGTTCCTGATGAAAATATGGTGCTTGTTGAAGTAAACGGCATATCGGAAGAAATGCATGGCTTAACAATAACTGTGGCAGAGGATGGACATAGTTTTACTATTAGTGGTTTACCAACTTTAGAGCCATTGCGTAATGGTGGTACAACAACGGCTGAATCAACATTTGAATTGACGCTATGCTATAAATATAAAGGTATATTCTTGCCAGAAGATAGACCCGTCTTAGAACGTAAGATTCCTTTTGTCATCAATCAAGACCCACGTAAATTGTGGAAAAATTTACCTGTGGATTGGGAGAATATGCCTGAGCCGCAATATCAGAATGAAGATGTACAATGTGAATATGTGAAGGTTGAGGCTCTGAATGACGGTACTCCTCAAAAGGATATTGTAGCAGCCAGCAAGCGTGGTCGTTCGCATGCCCAAGAAGCAAAACCTCGTGATGACCATTTCAAAATGGCTCATCTTGAAAATGGATGGTATATTATGGCTGTTGCTGATGGAGCTGGTTCTGCTATCTTCTCTCGTGAAGGTTCTCGAATAGCTTGTGAAACGGCAGTTGATTATTGCAAGGAGCAATTGTTGGATAGTAAGAAATTTGAAGAAGAGATAGATACATATGACCAGTTTAAGGAAGACAGCGAAAGCGAGGCTCGTAAAATGGTTGGGGATTATATCTACAAGATTGTTGGTACGGCTGCCTTTCGTGCTCATAAGGCAATTTATGCAGAAGCGACATCGAAAAATCAATCTCCAAAGATTTATGCAACAACATTTTTGTTGACTATTTGTAAAAAATTTAGTTACGGTTGGTTTGTTGCATCTTTTTGGGTAGGTGATGGTGCGATTTGTCTCTATGACAAAGAAGCGCATACTGCAAAGTTACTCGGTGTGCCTGATGAAGGTGAGTTTGCTGGTCAAACTCGCTTCTTGACGATGCCTGAGATATTCAAGGACGCAACAGCGTTGTATCAGAGACTCCGCTTTTACATAGTCCCAGACTTCACCGCTTTGTTCTTGATGACAGATGGTGTGAGTGACCCAAAGTTTGAGACGGATGCTAATCTGAACAATCCTGATAAGTGGGATGCACTTTGGGAGGATTTAAAGGAGAATGGAGTGGATTTGTCTGATGACAATGAAGCGGCAAAAGACCAATTGCTCAATTGGCTTGACTTCTGGTCACCAGGTAACCATGATGATAGAACTATTGCAATATTGTATTAGAAAAGTATATTATGGCAAACAAAGTAATATTAAAGGCATCTGATGGCACAACCGTTGAGTTTTATGATGAAATCAAGGCTCAAGGTGGTGTCAAGGATGTTTATTTTTCAATAGACAAGACATACGTTGTCGCTTTTTATCGAAAAACTCTTTCACCAAGTGATAAAAATCGTTTGGAAAATATTGTAGGCCCTTACCATAAACGAATATTTGAGACTGTAGAGGGTAAATATTGGAAAGACTATTTGATAATGCCAGATCGACTTGTAGAATGGAATGGAAAGATCGGGGTAGTTTTACCCTTTTATCCAAGTAAGTATTTCTTTAAAGGTGGTCCCTTTGATGGTAAGGAAAAAGAAGGTAAATGGTTCGCATCAGCAAAATTGAGAAATCGTTTTGTTCCAGCAGACCAAAAGGGTACTTGGCTTTCTGATTTGCACATGTGTTTAAAACTGGCTCGTGCTGTCAGAAGATTGCATGCTGCCGGTCTTGCTCATTCAGATTTATCGTATAAAAATGTGCTTGTAGATCCTATTACTGGTAATTCTTGTATTATTGATGCAGATGAATTGGTTGTTCCAGGAAAATATGATGCTGGAGTTTTAGGTACTCCTGATTTTATAGCACCTGAGGTTATGGAAACCAAAGGCTTGAAGATTGGCGATCCTAATAAAAAACTTCCGAGTATCGCAACAGACCGTCATGCTTTAGCTGTACTCATATATATGTACTTGCTAAATCGACATCCTCTGCGAGGTGGCAAGGTATGGGATATAGATCCTGCAAAAGATGAAGAGTTGTCGATGGGAGAAAAGGCTTTGTTTATAGAGCATCCGACAGATAAGACAAATCGTGTCAAACCTCAAGATTTAGATAAGAGTCAGTTGCCACAAGGTGACCCTGCAAAACTACCATATACAATTTGTGGTCCGTATTTGAAAAAGTTATTTGATAGAGCTTTTATAGATGGACTTCATAATCCTTCGGCTCGTCCAAGTGCAGCAGAATGGGAAGACGCTTTGGTTAAGACTTGTGATCTGGTTCAACCTTGTCAAAATCCGAAATGTGAGGCGCATTGGTATGTCTTTGACAATACTACCAAGCCAAGATGTCCTTTCTGTGGAACAGAATATAAAGGTCAATTGCCTATTCTCAATTTCTATTATGCACCTTCTCACGGAAAGTATATGTCTGAGAATTACAGATTGATGGTGTATGATAAGCAGACTTTGTATAAGTGGCATTCTAATCGTCTGGTTTCTGCAAATGAAAAAACGACTGATGAGGATAAAAAGCCTGTAGGAGACTTCCATTTCTTTAATAATCAATGGATTCTCATCAATCGCCGTTTGCCAGATATGTATGATGCGACGGATAAAAAGCCTATTGGTATCGGGGAATATGTGCCTTTGACAGATGGTAGGCAGATTTTGCTTGATAAAAGTCAAGGAGGTAGATTAATAGTTGTTCAACTTGTAAATAATTAAAATTATGGCTATAGATTTGAATAAAACAGAAGAAACAGTAGAATGTCGATTGAAGATAACTGAAGAAATGAAAGAAAATCTTCTGAAAGCAACCAAATGGATAAAATTTATAAACATAGTAGGTTGTATCTCTATGGGCTTTTTAGCCATTGTTGGTTTTATAGCTATCTTTTGGGGATTTATGGATGGCTATCGAGGAACAGGAAGTAGTATTCCTATGGGTATAATTTATATAATATTAGCTGCTATTTATTATCCTGTTTTAAAGAGAATTTTTTCTTTCATCAATCAAGCTCGTTCAGCTTGCAGGTATGATGATAACAAAGAATTAAACGATATGTTTGATAGTCTGAGATATGTTTCGAAATATTTTGGAATAATTTGTCTTGTCTTTTTGGGAATTTATGCATTTGCTATTATTGTTGCAATAATGGCTACGGTATTCTGATGATATATGAATATTTACGTAATCCGCAACAATCATCGCTTTGGTCCATACGATGAGAAAACTTTACTTTCGTATGTGAACAATGGACAGGTGCTAAAACAAGACAAGGCTATTGCTGACGGCGATAGCCTTGAACGGACTGTTGGCTTTTATTTAAAACGAGCCAATCTGCAGTGTCATGTTCAAAATAAAGGGAATGTTTTAGCGCAACTTTCTGCAATTGGTTCGGAGTTAATATTTCCAAAAGCCAAGTTGTTATCCAAACAATTTCTTTCAGATCAAAGGTTTCTGATATTGGCTTTAGTTGGATTATTGCCAATGGTAATTATGAATATACCATTAGGAGGATTCTTTATTTTCTACGAAGTGTCTTTGTACTTTTCAGTTATTTGGGGATTATTTTTCTATGCTTGTTTTAAAACGAACCAAGTAAAGTTGAAGACAACTTTGAATGTATTCTTTTTGACTCAACTTTGTGTGTTTGTTGCATGGGATTTGTTAGGTTTACCTAAAGTCAATCCTTTCTATGCTTTTACAGATGTGGCTTTCCCTTTAAACATACTTGGTTATGTCTTCGGGGTGGGACTTACGGAAGAATTAGGAAAGATGATACCGCTCCTTATTATATTAAAAAAAGCAAAGGAACCGTTAATACCTCAAACGATGGTGTTTTATGGCTTGATGGCAGGAATCTCTTTTGGGGTTTTTGAAGGAGTTCAATATCAGATTACTGTAAACGCTGAGCAGACGTATGATGTTTCGTTCTTCTTGAATATAGCAAGGTTGACAAGCTTGCCTTTCCTTCATGCTTGTTGGTGCGGTATTGCAGGTTATTTCTTGTCGTTTGCTCATCTCTATCCAAAGTATAGGCGAGGCTTATATGTTCTTGCAATCAGCATTCCTGCTATAGTGCATGGATTGTATGATTCCTTGGCTAATTATTGGGCAATTTCTCTTGTTATGGTGTTCTTAGGTTTGATGCTTTTGATGGTGTATTTGAAGCAAAGTGTTGATTATCAGTTGAAATTGAGGCAATGATGATGGTATTATAACCTTGCAAGCAAATATGAGTACCTAAGAGTATATCGTGGGTGTAACGTTGGGGATTCTCGGTCTTATTGAAAGAAAAGCTATACTTTTGCACCAGAAAATAAAAGTAATAACAATTAAAACTTTAAGATTATGGGAATCTTTAATATCTTCAACAAGAAAAGTGACAACGAGAGCGCAGCTACCGTATCACTTCCAGTGGTAGAGCCTTCAGATGCAAAGGAAGAAGTTGCAAGTGTTACACCTGTCAAGGAAGAGACTTCGGCAGGAAACAAGCCTTTGATGGTTTCTTATGCTACAGGCTGGCCAATAGATGTTATCTATGGTTATCTTCATAAAAACTTTGAGGATAAGGGCTTTGCTGATGCAATGGTTAAGAGTGACTTGGCTTTTCGTGATTTAAATATGAGTCTCATTCGCAATAAGATACTCATGGTGTTCAGGGAAATCAACCTCAACTATGATGTAATGAAGCAAGACTTGCAGGTTCGTATTGACAATTGCAATGCTGCAGGTTTGTTGACCACCGTTGCTGAAATCGAAAAGACTATGTCATTGATTAATGCTCATAAAGAAGAGTTGAGAGAGATGGAAGCTGATTTTAGAAACAATGCAAATGAAGCATCAATTCCATTGCAGTCGTATGATTGTGGCTTCTTGAGAGGAATTGCAACTATAGCAATGAGTGGCTCCAATGTAAAGGCTAAAATGCCGCAGATGCCAAACGCTAATGTTGGTGCTGTACAACAAGCTATTGCTTCTTAATATGTCGAACTATTAAAATGAATGCCTTATGAGTTGGTGGATAAAGTTTGGTTGTAAATTGACAGGTTGGAATGAAAATGTTTTAGGACAGTGTTCTGAGGCAAGTAAAAGTCAGCTGAATAAATATACTTCTGCGTTACTTATCCTGATGATAGTTTGGAGTATCATTGGTTTCTGTTTCGCTCAAAGATATATAGGTCTTCCTGTTTGGGGATGTGCTTTGGTTTCTATGGTGTTTGTGACAATCATAGTAATGATAGAGAGACAGATACTTTTGGCGATACATCCAACAAAGATGTTAGCAACTTTCAGATTGGTGATAGCTATCGTAATGGCAGTTGTCGGTTCTACGATTTTTGACCAGACCATGTTTGGAAAAGACATAGACAAGCAAATGGCAGACACGATTGAGCAACAAACGGCTGACCTTACTCAAAAGAGAGTGGGAGTGATTGATGGAAAATTGAATGCTCTTCGTGTAGAGAAAG
The DNA here is from genome assembly GCF_009495355.1 of Segatella copri. Lineage (GTDB taxonomy): Bacteria > Bacteroidota > Bacteroidia > Bacteroidales > Bacteroidaceae > Prevotella. The sequence goes on along the minus strand of NZ_VZAD01000013.1, from coordinate 106,259 downwards.
ATTCTTTGGATAAGGTAAATTCTGAGTTGCAGGCTGATATAAATGCTCATCCTTGGATTACTCAAAGATCGGTTACGAACAGTCAGGCTAAGTTAGTCGTAAATGGTAGTATTAAAACGGTAAATAATCCTTCTGTGACTACAAATCAAGTGGCGAATCCCAAACAAGCTATTGTCGTTGACAATAATGAAAAGATAAAGCAACTTGATTTACAGGAAAGAGACTGGACAAAGAAAAAGTTGACCATTGAAGAAGATACTCGAAAGGAATGTCAGGCTAATGTGGGATTCTTGGAGGAATTGGAAGCGATGGTCTCTATCATAACAACCCGAAAAGTTGCAGGTGCATTTTATGCAGTGTTCTTTGTATTGCTAATGAGCTTGGAACTCTTTGTCGTAGCAAGCAAAATGGGAGATAAAGAATGTGACTATGAAATGGCCATCGTAGGGGCAGAGAAAGTTAGAATGGCTCAATTTAATATGGCTTTCAACAGAGTGCAGACTAAAATAAATGTTTAATAAGTAAAAATAGAAATATGTATTTAAGAAAAATGACTTTGGGTTTGATATTGGTTTCTACTTTGTTTAGCTCTTGTGGCAATGTGACAAAACCAAATCCCAATAACCGTAATTATGAAGATGCTTATAGGTCTTCATCTACAGTAACATCTGCAGTTGAGGATAATCCTTACATCGATAATCATTTGCAAACGGGTGCTGTACCTTATGATAATGCAAGTTTGTATGGTAGTTCCTCTACAATAACAGTTTCTACTTCTGTAAATTCTGAATGTGACGTGGTCGTAATCATTAAGCATAATGGGAATATTGTTCGAAATGCTTATATCTTAGCCGGAGATTCTTATGAGTTTTCTATTCCTAATGGGACTTATCAGGTGTTCTTTTATGGAGGAAGAGGTTGGAATCCAAATAAAAAAATGGCAGGAGGAAATACTGGTGGTTTTGTAGCTAATGAGTCTTTCTCTAAGGATTCGCAAGTTACTTTGGATTATCAAGGGCTTAACTATGAGTTGATACCTCAACAGAATGGTAACTTTAGTACGATGCAGAGTAGTGAAAATGAAATTTTCTGACAAATAATTAAATTAAAACAAAATGAGTGCAAATTACAATTATAATATAACTCCATCTCTTGTCAAGTTGGTGGTAAAAGTCGTGGGTGTCATAGTTGCTTTTTTTGTAGTAATGGCTTTTGTTCGTCCATGGTATAATGTCTGGTCTCAAGAAATGGAAGGAAAGGCTGAGTTTGCTAAGGCGGAACAAAACCGTAAAATAAAAATAGAAGAAGCTCGTGCTAATCTTGAAGCAGAAAAGCTCAATGCTCAGGCAGAGATTGAAAGAGCTAAAGGTGCGGCTGAAGCAATTAAAATAGAAAATGGAAGCATAACCCCAACCTATATTCAGTATCTTTGGGTTCGTCAGCAGTCTGATTTGAGTGACAAGACGGTCATTTATATTCCGACAGAAAGTAACCTCCCTCTTTTGGAATCTACAAGAATGAATAGTTTGGGACAAGGTAATGCCGTGGGTAAATAAAATATAGTCTTTTATTTCGGAATAAAAATATTTTAATATGATAGAATTTTTATCAATACTCATTACAATAGTCCTGTTCTGTTATTTCTTAAATTACAAAAATAAGAAAGATAGAGCAGAAAAAGAAATGGACAGCATTGCTAATGCACCGAATATGTCAGTGAGTGCAGAAGTGTTACCTTTAAACAAAAATGATATGAAAGAGAACCAAAATATAAGTACACGAGACTTGTGTGTAGAAATCTTGCGTAAGTTGAACTGCGAAGTGCAGTTTGACGAAGAGAATGAATATACAATGTTCTTCACTTATCAAGGAGAAAATTTCCGTATAGATACTTGGAAGGATTGTTTGATGATAGGAATATGGGATACTTGGTGGGGAAGTGTCGATTTGGATGACTTTGATGATATATGCCATATCCGCAAAGCAATCAATACGATAAATATCAATTCTTTCTTGACAATGGTCTATTCAATAGACCAGGAAGGGCAACGTTTTGCTGTTCATACTAAGCGCCAGTGCTTGTTGGTTCCGCAGATTCCAAACATTGAAAATTATCTGGCGGCGATGTTGGCTGGATTCTTTGATGTACAGCGTAGTTTCAGGGAAGAGTTGGATAGATTAAGAAGAGAAGATGAAGTGACAACTAATAAAGAGTAAATGATATGAGACAATTTATCTTATCGATTTTAGTGTTCTGTTCTTCAGCCATGTTGGCTGATAACATCAAGCGACCTGATAGCTATAATTATAGTCGGGGTGTAGAGGCTGTCAATAATGATAACGCAGAGGAGGCTCTTGATTACCTGAACAAGGAAATCAATGAGCATCCAGATAATGGCTATGCCTTTGCATGGATAGCTTTGGTGAGAAACTATAACGAAGAGTTTGGACGAGCTTTGACAGCAGCCAACATTGCTGTGAAGAAAATTCCAGCAAAGGATAAAGAATTCAAGTCTTTTGCTTATGCTACAAGAGCCATGGTTTATTTGAGTTTGGAAGATACGATTCAAGCTCTCAAAGATTATGATATGGCTATCAATGTGAGTCCTAATGATGATCGTTTTTATAATTACAGAGCTCAAGTCTATGAAGAACTGAAGAAATACGATTTGGCAGATAAGGATTATCAAAAGATGATTTCTTTGAAGGCTGGTGATGTGATGGGCTATATGGGTATTGGCAGAAATGCGAATGCGCAGAAACGTTATGAAGATGCCATCAAACAATTTGATTATGTCATCAAGTTAGAGCGGAATTATTCTTCTGCGTATTCATGCCGTGCGGAGAGTTATATCGGTTTGAAAAAATACGAACAAGCAATAGAGGATGTGATGACTGCTTTGAATATAGATCGTGACGAAAAAGCTTTTTATGAATTGCAGCAATTGGCAGATTCTGCTTTTGAACAAACTGTAGCGAGATTAAAGATCCAGAAAGTAAAAGAACCCAATGAGCAAAGTTGGGCTTATTATTTGGGTATAGCGTATGAAAATGCAGCTAAGTTTAATAAGGCAATAGCATATTACAAGGAGTCTTTAGAACAAGAGTCTAATGTTATAACGGCATATAGAATTTCAGTCTGTTATAATGGTTTGGGTGATTATGACAAGGCGTTGGAGTATTGTAACCAAGCTATAGCTTTGGATTCAACAGATACAGATTACATTTTCTTTAAGGCTGACATATTGGACAATGCAGGGCGTTCAAAAGAGGCTATAAATGTAATGGGTGATTATATATCAAAGAATCCTGGTGTTTGCGCTGGGTATGTACTAAGAGGGTCAATGAAAGATCATTTTGGTGATATTGAAGGGGCATTGGAAGATTATACGATGGCTATAAACTTACTACCTACCACTGCTTATTTATATATGGTTAGAGGTCGTTTGTATCACTTAAAGGGCGAAACAACAAAAGCTGAAGCTGATTTCAATCAAGTCGTTCGCTTGGATTCTATTCCAGAAGAAACAAAAAGTTCTTTTTATGCTTACTATTATCTTGGGCAAAAGGACAAGGCGATAGAGATCTTGAATAAAATTTTGGACAAAGACAAAAAGGAAAACAGCTATGACGCTGCCTGTCTCTATTCAATAATGGGGGAGAAAGAAAAGGCTCTTTCTTATCTTCGCCAGTCTTTGGAGAATGGCTATAGACATTTCGCTCATATCAAGTGTGATCGTGACTTGGACAATATCCGCAACACAGCGGAGTTCAAGGCTTTGATAAATGAGTATGAAGAGAAACATCTACAGGAAATAGCATCTGATGAAGAAAATGATTCTGCATACGAGTTGAAGGTGGAGGAAGTGCCTTTTACAAAGGATGCAGGCGTTTGCAAGGTAAAATGTTCTATCAACGGCTTGCCTTTGCATTTCATCTTTGATACAGGTGCAACAGATGTTTCGATTTCTTCTGTTGAAGCTACATTTATGGCAAAGAATGACTTCTTGTCTTCTACAGACATTATTGGTAAGCAGAACTATCAGACTGCTGATGGAAACATAACTGAAGGTACGGTCATCAATTTGAAGGATGTAAAACTCGGTTCTTTACATATGAATAACATCAAGGCTTCTGTTGTTCGCAATCAGGCTGCCCCTTTGCTTCTTGGTCAAAGTGTTCTAAGTAAATTGGGAAAGATAGAAATAGACAATACGAAGAATGTGTTGCGTATTACACATAAACAGAAAATCAAATAATAAACAATTATATTATGGAACAGAAACATCATTACACAGGCTTAACCGATGCCCAAGTGCTCGAAAGCCGTAGTAAACATGGCGTCAATGTCTTGACACCACCAGAGAAAGAACCTCTATGGAAGCAATTCCTTGAGAAGTTTGGTGACCCTCTCATTATCATTTTGTTGATAGCAGGAGTGTTGTCAATCGGCATTTCTTGCTATGAGTTTTGGGGATTGCATGAAGGTGCGGAGACTTTCTTTGAGCCAGTTGGTATCTTTGTGGCTATTTTGCTTGCCACAGGTATCGCATTTATCTTTGAGTTAAAGGCTGATAAGCAGTTCTCGGTTCTCAACCAAGTCAATGACGATGAAATGGTAGAAGTAATCCGAAATGGGAACACAACTTCTATCAAGAAGAAAGATGTCGTTGTCGGTGATATCGTAGTATTGAATACTGGTGAGGAGATTCCTGCTGATGGTGAACTTTTAGAGGCAGTTACCTTGAATGTTGATGAGTCTTCTTTGACAGGCGAGCCTATTTGCCATAAGACAATTCATGAACAGGAGTTTGATAAGGATGCAACATTCCCTTCTAACCATGTGATGCGTGGTACAAAGGTGATGGAAGGTCATGGTATTTTCAAAGTTTTGGCAGTTGGCGACAAAACGGAAAATGGTAAAGTCTTTGAGGCAGCACAGATAGATGATAGTGTTCGCACACCATTAAATGAACAGTTGGATGGTTTGGCAGACTTGATTACCAAGTTGAGCTATATCTTCGCTGCGCTTATTATCGTTCTCAAATTGATGGTGTTCTTCGGTTGGAATCCTATTGTTTGGACTTTGGCCATTCCTACAACTATATTCTTCTGGATGGTTATAAAAAAGTTTGACGACTGGAGTTGGAAGGCAGTTGTTCCATCAATCATTGGCTATTTTGTGATATTGATGGGTATGGTAGTTTATTTCCATGATACTTTGATGCCGGGTGAGCAAATAGCTAAGTTGATTACATATACGTTGGATACCTTGATGATTGCAGTAACACTTGTGGTTGTTGCGGTACCAGAAGGTTTGCCAATGGCTGTTACTCTGAGCTTGGCTTATAGTATGACTCGAATGATGAAGACCAACAACTTAGTTCGTAAAATGCATGCTTGTGAGACAATGGGTGCTACGACAGTTATCTGTACCGATAAAACTGGTACTTTGACTCAGAATCAGATGCAAGTGCATGATACCAATTTCTATGGTCTTTCTGCTCAGACGTTGGGTAATGATAAGGAAAGTCTGTTGATTGAGGAAGGTATCGCTGTCAATTCAACTGCTTCTTTGGATTATTCAGATGCTGAGGCTGTAAAAGTATTGGGCAATCCTACGGAGGGTGCTTTGCTTCTTTGGCTCAAGAAGGCTGGCATTGATTATCTGAATCTGCGTGAGTCTGCTGAGGTTTTGGAGGAGTTGCCTTTCTCTACAGAGCGTAAGTATATGGCAACAATTGTTAAGTCTTCCTTGTTTGAAGGCAAAACAATTCTCTATGTCAAGGGTGCTCCTGAAATTGTAAGTGGTTTGTGCAAGAACATCGAGAACAATGTTTCTAAAACCGATATTGAGAATCAGTTGGTTGAATATCAGAACCAAGCTATGCGTACCCTCGGCTTTGCTTATCAAATACTTGATGGTAAGGCTCACATATTCAAGGATGGTAAGGTTGTGGCTGATAATTTAACCTTTATGGGTGTTGTGGCTATCAGCGACCCTGTTCGTCTGGATGTTCCTGCAGCCGTAGCAGAATGTATGAATGCCGGTATCAATGTGAAGATTGTTACTGGTGATACTCCTGGTACAGCTAAGGAAATCGGTCGTCAAATTGGTCTGTGGACAGCAAAGGATGGTGATAAGAATATTATTACTGGTCCAGAGTTTGCTGCTCTTTCTGACGAAGAGTTGGATAAGAGAGTCTTGGATTTGAAGATAATCTCTCGTGCTCGTCCAATGGATAAGAAACGATTAGTTGAGGCTTTGCAAAGAAAGAACCAAGTCGTTGCTGTTACTGGTGACGGAACCAACGATGCTCCTGCTTTGAAGGCTGCTCATGTTGGTTTGTCTATGGGTGATGGTACTTCTGTAGCAAAGGAGGCATCTGATATTACCATTATCGATAACTCATTTAGTAGTATTGGTAAGGCGGTGATGTGGGGACGTTCACTCTATCAGAATATCCAACGTTTCTTGCTCTTCCAGTTGACAGTGAATGTGGCAGCTTGCTTTATCGTTCTTTTTGGTGCATTTATGGGCGAGGAAAGTCCGCTTACCGTAACTCAGATGCTTTGGGTAAACTTGATTATGGATACTTTTGCTGCAATGGCATTGGCTTCATTGCCTCCATCAGAGAGCGTGATGAAAGATAAGCCAAGAGATAGAAATGCCTTTATCCTGAATAAGGCGATGTATCAGAACATCTTGGGTGTAGGTGGATTCTTCTTTGTGTTGCTTCTTGTATTACTTTATGTCTTTGAACATTCTAATATTACGCAGTTAACAGATTTACTCAACGTTCAGTTAGGTGCATCTGATGGTCTTACTCCTTACGAGTTGACCTTATTCTTCACCATCTTCGTGATGACTCACTTCTTCTATCTCTTCTGTGCAAGAGCATTTGAGACAGGTAAGAGTGCGCTTCATTTCAAGGGATGCAAGGGCTTGTTGATTATTGCAACTATCATTTTGGCTGGTCAGATTGCTATGGTAGAGATTCCTGGTTTGCAGAATTTCTTCAATGTAACTGGTTTGAAGTTTGAGGATTGGGTAATCATCTTCGTTGGTTCTTCACTTGTGCTTTGGATTCGTGAAATTTGGAGTTTGCTAAAGAAAATCTAAAATAAAATAGAAGGAGTTGCGTTATTCTTTAAGATAGAAGGCGCAACTTTTTTTTATCAATTTCTAAAATATATAAAGATATGTCTAAGTTTAAAATACCAGGAGTTTCATTCTCCTTAAATCGGGCTTTAGGTATCACGCAAGCTAAACAGAAGTTTGCTCGTGAGACTGGTATTCCAACCTCAAAGGCTGGATTGGAAAGAAAAATTGGTAAGATGCTTCTGAAGGCATTGTTTGGAAAATAATATGAGTAATAACAATAATAAACAGTTAGGTGAAGCGCCTTGGCTTCATGTAATTATTTCCACAGGATTAGGCGCTGGCTTTGTACCTAAAGCACCTGGTACAGCAGGAGCTTTCCTGGCTTTGCTCATTTGGATAGGTCTTTATTATGTTCTTTCTCCTATAGGGTTGCTGGTGGCTACATTTTTATTGATCGTTGGTTCTTTGTTTATTGGCGTCTGGACAGATAATGTGATGGAGAAATATTGGGGTGAAGACCCAAGGGCTGTCGTTATCGACGAGTTCTTCGGTACGTGGGTTGCTGCTTTAGCTGCAGTTTGTGCAGATGGCTCAGCTTATGTCTCAATATCCCTTGCGACAATAGGTTTTGTACTGTTTAGAGTAATTGATATAACTAAGCCGCTTGGTTGCAGATGGATAGACCGGAATATTCATGGTGGATGGGGCTGTATGCTTGACGATGCATTGGCTGGTTTCTATGCATTTATTGTAACATTAATAATCCGATATTTCCATATAGTAGAATATATTCATGGGGCATTTATCTTTTAAAATAGTACTTACGACAGGTATCATTGGAGCAATCGCTGGCGATTGCTCCAGGGGGTCTTATGATTTTCATCTGGTAAAGCATGGGAACTTCGATATATAAAGAACCTCGTTTTACGGATGATACGGTTATGACCTTGGCTGTTGCAACCAAAGGGATAGAAATACCGGAAGAACTGGCTCGTTGTGTATAGAATAAATGTGCTTGATGATAATCTTCGTCAGATTCTTAATGTGTTTAATTTGTATCTGAAGGAGCATGAAAGGGAATAAGTGTTGTCGTTAAAAAAGTGGAGCTGTGTAATCGGTACAGCACTTTTGCTAGATATGGATGAATTGACGATTGGTTGTATGAATAGAAAAAATATGGAAAATGAAATTATAAATGAACGATTCCTTGGCACAATCTTCGGACAAGCTGTAGGAGATGCCTTGGGACTGAGCACGGAGTTTATGTCCAAGCAAGAGGTGGATCGTTTTTATCCTAATGGGATAGAGGACTATTCTCAAATCGTGCAGGATGATCATCGTCGTCGTTGGCAAAGAGGCGATTGGACTGATGATACCGACATGATGTTGTGCATCTTAGATTCCTTTGTGGCTTGTCAAAAGGTAGATATTCTTGATATTGCCAGAAGGTTTAAGGAATGGATGATGAACGGAGGCATGGGAATTGGCCGGCATACTTATAATGTAATGGCTCTTGGCGACTATACATCGAATCCACAGAAGGCTGCAGAGATTATCTGGAAAATGGGAAAGAAAAAAGCTGCAGCTAATGGAGCTGTCATGAGAACTTCGGTGGTAGGGCTTATGAAGGACAATGTGGCTAATAATGCAGAGAATATCTGTAAGCTAACTCATTATGATCCTCGCTGTGTGGGATCTTGCGTTATCGTTTCTTCTATCATACATGCTCTTGTCTTTGAAAACAGAATATTAGATTATGAAGATGTGATTGGCATTGCCAAACAATATGATGAACGAATCGTTCCATTTGTTGACTTGGCATATCATGAAGGTCTGGATTCTTTGTTTCTGGATGATGAAAAGAGTATGGGATATACGCTCAGAACTTTAGGGGCAGCCCTATGGGCTTATTGGCATGTAACCTCGTATAAAGAGGGTATCCTAAAGATTGTTTTATCAGGAGGAGATGCGGATACCAATGCAGCAGTAGCAGGAGCTATCCTGGGTGCTAAATTTGGAATAAACCCAATTCCTGAAGAATGGAAAGATGGTCTTCTCTATGCTTCTATGCTCTATAACAAGGTGCAGGAATTCTACGCAATGTATCGATAAAAACATATAAAAAGTACGAAATCTCTTGCGGGTTTCATGCTTTTAGTTTATCTTTGCACCAAATAGACTGCATTCGGCAATTTTAAAGCTGACTTTCATATTGTTCGTTTGCATAATTACTAGCTAAAAGAAAGGATTCGATAATGAATGTAATGCAATTGAATACTGATATTTATAATAGCTTGGGCGTACTTTCTAATGACGAGAGCTATTTGGAAAAAGCTGCACGTTATCTTAAAAAATTGGCACAAGCTAAAAGAAACGTGGAGAATGCAAAGGCTAAGGAAGAAGCCTTTGCTAGTATCAATCAGGCCTTTACGGAATTGAAGCTTCATCGCGAAGGAAAAATGGATTTTATTCCTGCGGAGGATTTGCTTAATGAGTTATAGGATAGAGGTTGCACCTGAGTTTGCCCGTAGATTGAAGAAATTAAGTAAGCGCTATAAGTCTATTAAGCAAGATTACGGAGATTTTTTGCATTCTCTTCAATCTAATCCTCTTCAAGGGGTAGATTTGGGTAAAGGGTTAAGAAAAATAAGAATGAGTATTGCTTCTAAAGGTAAAGGAAAAAGTGGTGGTGCTAGAGTTATTTCCTTTGTGGCAATCATGAATGAAGAGGATGGTTTTATAGAACTATTGACCATTTATGATAAATCAGAAATGGAATCTATCTCTGATAAAGAATTGTTGAATTTAATGAAACGGAACGGTTTGTTTTAGAGCATAATAACGCAGAATCCTGCCGGCATCACTGCCAGCAGGATTCACTTTCAAAAACCGAGCCTAAAAGTCTGCCTTGTAATTTCTATCTATGCAATATCTATTGTAACCTGAATAAGTCTAATTACCTTTAAAAACTAAATCCTATATATGAATAACGCTGCAAAATGAACTGTTCTTTGTTACCTAATTTGGCGGAATAAAAAACTGTCCTCATCTGATTCTACTTTTCAGATGAGGACATTTCCTGTTTTAGTCGACATGAAAATCAGTTTACGCATGCCTTTTCTCGTAGGCCAGGCTGTGGTCGTGCTTGTCGATGTCGTGTTTCGACTTGCTCTTGATAACCAGCCAAACGCCTGAGAAGACGAGGAGGGCGGCAAGAGCCTGCGTGCCTTTGAAGACTGCCAGGCCTACGAGCACGCTGACAGAAACAGAGACCAAGGGCTGCACATAATTGTATACCGAAACCACTGTGGGGCGGAGTGTCTTCTGACCTATCATCATCAGGATGTAGCCCAGATAAGTGCCGAAGAAGATGACGTAGCCCGTTTCCCACCATGCCGATATTGGCACCTCAGCCCATGGGATGGAAGCCACATGAGAGGCGGAGAAAGGCAGGATCATGACCGATGCCCAGGTGAACATCCACTTGTTGATGGTGAAGAGCGAATACTTTCCCACCAAGGGCTTGAAGAGCGACAGATAGAGCGCAAACGACAGTTGTGCGGCCATGCAGAGTAAGTCGCCCCAGATGTTTCCCACCTTGGCATTTCCCGCCGTGGCACTTGTCATGATGATGAGCACGGCACCGCTGCAGCCTAAGAGTACGCCAGCCACCTTCTTCCAGGTGATGGGCTCGCGGAGGATGAGGAACGACAGAATCATGGCGAAGATAGGCATCGATGTAGTCATGATGCTCGAATTGCTGGGCGAGGTGATGCTCAGTCCGATGGTGTAGCAGCACTGGTTGAATACCAGTCCGAAGAGTCCAGCTCCAGCCAACTTGATGATGTCGGTTGTAGGGATGTGCTCCCTGCGGGTGAAGAGTGAAGTGAGCCAAAAGAGGATGGCTCCGCCCAGAACGCGGAATGATACCATGTCGATGCCCTCGATGCCGTGTGTCATGGCATCCTTGCCTACAGGTGCCATCAGTCCCCAGAATGCGCCCGATCCAAAGAGACACAAGTGGGCTAAAAGTGGTTTGTTGTTACCCATTTTACCTTATTTAATATAAAAAATCGATGCAAAGGTACAAAATTTCGGTTAAAATGATTATATTTGCCCTAAGTTTTAGAGTTAAAGTAGATAAAAGTATAAACCTATGCAGAAATATGCCGATTATATCAAGCAGATAGAGATAGACTCTCTATGGAGTGGTACCAAGCACATACTTTGGAACCTCGACCGCAGGGTGAACATCCTGAGCGGTGTGAACGGAGTGGGAAAGAGCACCATTCTCAACAAGGTAGTGAAAGGCCTGAGTGCCGGGGGTGAGTTTCCAAGCCATCTGCTCAAGGGTGTTCATCTGAAGGTGGAGCCCGAGGAGGCTAAGTGGATTCGGTTTGACGTGATTCGTTCGGTCGACCGTCCGCTGCTCAACTCTGAGATGATCAGCAAGGTGGATCTTACGCTTGTCACCGAGCTCGACTGGCAGCTCTTCCAGTTGCAGCGCAAGTACCTCGACTATCAGGTGAACATCGGCAACCGTATCATTGCCGTGCTGCAGAGTGGCGAACCCGATGCTGCCCAGAAGGCTCAGGCGCTCAGCGAGCCCAAGAGGATGTTTCAGGACATCGTGGACGACCTGTTCCGCGAGACGGGCAAGACCATCATCCGCACTGCCAACGAGATCAAGTTCAACCAGATCGGCGAGGTGCTGCAGCCTTATCAGCTGTCGGCAGGCGAGAAGCAGATGCTTGCCATTCTGCTCACTGTGCTGGTGGAAGACAATCAGTCCTATGTGCTCTTCATGGACGAGCCTGAGATCAGTCTTCACTTTGAATGGCAGAAGCAGCTTATCTCCTTGGTGCTGAAGTTGAACCCCAACATTCAGATTATCATGACAACCCACAGTCCTGCTGTGGTCATGGACGGCTGGACCGACCGTGTGACTGAGGTGAACGACATAACGATTAAGTGATGTTTTAGTGTTTAATGTTTAGTGTTTAATTGTTCTGCTTATGGCTAAACGTTTAACCGATAATATCAATTCGCAATACTTCGAGGCCATCAACAAGATGACTCCGAAGAAAGCCCGGCGCAGAATAGTAGTCTACGTCGAGAGCTACGACGATGTGTTCTTCTGGCGCTCGGTGCTTGGCCGTTATGAGGACGATAAACTAACTTTCGATATCATGCTGCCTTCGCGCAACCAGCATCTCGACAGGGGCAAGAAGGCTGCCATCTCCAATATGCTCAAGGGCGTGGGCAGAGACATGATAGCCTGTGTGGATGCCGACTACGACTATATTCTGCAAGGCGCTACGGAGATGTCGAGACAGATGTTGGAGAATCCCTACATCTTTCATACTTATGCCTACGCGATAGAAAACTTCCAGTGTTATGCCAAGGGATTGCACGAGACCTGTGTGATGGTGACGCTCAACGACCATCGCATTTTCAACTTTGAGCGCTTCCTGCAGTCTTATTCCCAAACCATCTGGCCTCTCTTTGTATGGCATGTTGTCTTTCTGCAGCGCCGCAAGATGACGATGCACTTCGATATGTGCGAGTTCAACAAGGTGGTGGTGCTTCCCTCAGTACACATTCAGAATCCGAAGTGGGCGATAGAGTATCTGAGCAAGAAGGTGAGGGCGAAGATGTTCCAGCTGGAGCGCCGTTTTCCCAAACTCAAGGATGCCTTGCCTGAGACGGAGCGGATGTTGCGCGACTTGGGAATCAACGACAACAATACTTATCTTTACATCCAGGGTCATCATCTTTTCGACCTGGTAGTGAGTCCGGTGGTGCAGACGGTGTGCGACATTCTGCGCAATGAGCAGGAGAACGACATCCGCGACCGTGCTGTTCACAGCGAACAGGCACGCACCGAAATAGCTTGCTACGAGAACAGCCTCGGCAAGGTGAAGATGATGATGAAGAAAAATACCTACTATCAGTTCTCTCCGGAATTCCAGAAGATCCTGGCGGACGTGGAAAGATATTTGGAAAAATTGATATGAAGAAGATAGCTAATATCGGTAGATGTTAACTGAATCAGGGCGAACGCATTTTGATGCGTCCGCCCTGGCTATATTGTCAACGACATATATTGCTTCTTCGACCGACTTCTGATGCTTGTTTCAAAAACTTCTAGCCTTTATTCGAAGAGGCTAAATATGGCTTGGATGATCCAGCCTATAATCATAAAGACAATTTGGAGGAGACTAATAATGATAAAGCCTCCAAGAATGATTATAATGAAACCAATTAAAAACCAAAACATGTCTTGTCTTATTTGTATGGTTAACGATATTTGTTCGCCTTATACATTCGCTGTATCTCACATTGCTTTTTGATGTAGTCGGAAAATAATTCCATTTCGGCAGAGACTTCCTGGATTTTCTTCATGATGTTGTGTTCGAAGTTGTCTTGGAAGTTGTCGTAGTTGTCATCATTCCATACACTGTTTACAGTTTGGAGCTGCTGCCCCAGTCGGGAGAAAATCTCTAATGTTTGTGCGCTCACGTTGGCGATGTTCTTACCGAATTGTTCAACCATGTCAATGTTGAGCATAGAACTGTCATTTGCCATAATTTTTTGTATTTTAATTGATTAATATTGCATTGAATAGATACTGTGCGTCAGGTAAGAGGAATGGTGTGAAGAGCATCGGTTGTTCGCCATCTGGATAATAGTAGGCACGTAAGTGCTCATTGTCATCGCTCAACGACTGTACGTCGATGTCTTCCCCGAAGCGGAGTGGTGCAAGATGCTTATTTTCACTCCTTAGGATAACTCTATGTTTGAACAATCCTATTGCCTCTTTTCCGAACTCATCGAAGAGAATGTTGCCAGGCTTGTCTACTTGCATCAACACGTGAACATGATGCTTCGGTCCTTCGTCTAAGATGTACTTCAGTGCCTCTTGGTATTTCTTGACCTTGCTTCCATCAGTTATGTTGTTTGCTCCTAAATCAGGTAATGGGTCGAAAGAAAGCATTTCCAAGCCGCCTACTGCCGGTTTAATCTCCGTGGCTTTCTTTTCTTCCACCAGCAAGCTGTTTCTCTTCATTTCACTGAAACGATCTTGTCCAAGAATGGTGAGAATCAAATTTGGTGCCGTGTCGCGGTAGATGTCGTCTGCTATCATTTTCAGATACTTGCCTCCTTCCGACTGCTGGATTATCTTGCAGTATGCTCGCTTTTCGAGTTCTGCCAGCAATGGCTTGCATTGTGACATGGGATTGTTGGTGCAATCTAATACGATGAAATTGCAAGGTGTGTTGGACTGCTCATAATATGCCATGAGGGATACGAGCGCATTGATGGCTGTAGCGGTGGCTTGCTCCTGGCGATTTGCACCCCAAACAATGATGTTCTCGCTGAAGTCTTGTGTCAGTGTGATAGCTGTGCTTTGCTGCTTGAGACCGATGCTGCGACCTATGGTTGCAACTGGTGCGCCATAACTCTGTGTCTTGGCAGACTGCAAATCTTCTGTTTGCAGGTGATAGATAGAAGAACCACTGAAATAAGCCTCTCCATTGCTTTGCTTGGTAGTTGATTTCTCGCGAGCTTTCTCTATGGCATCGGCGAGTTCTTCGTCTGTGGCATAGAAGGTTTGTACCTTGCTCTGCAACTCACGCTTGTGGTAATAGCAGGCTTGACCTGTTGGTTGCTTGCTGGTTAGCTTATCACTGTCAGGGACAAGTTTGTTTGAGTCGGATGCTGCACTCATCAGCAAGAAACATTCTGTAAGGTTCTTCAATATTTGTCCAGATATATCTGTCTCGTCGAGTTGTTGGGTCGCAAGAAGCATGTGGATACCTTGGCTACGTCCTTGTGTGGCGATGACATTGAGAATCTCGGAGATTTCTCTTTGGATAGCCATTCCATAGGAATTGGATGTTGGCTTAGCAAACATCACTTGGCATTCGTCTGCCACAAATAGAATCTGTGGAAGTCTGGATGTCGGATTTTTCTTGTTGTAACCATCGATGTTGTTGACTGCATTGTCTCGCCATAGTTTTACACGTCTTTTGTTCTCTTCCTGCAACTCTCGTAGAACTTCTAAAGTCATCTGAGGGTCAGAATTGTCAACCAGTAACGCCTTTACATGCTTTACACCACGATAGCGGTTGAATTCTACTCCCTTGAAGTCCATCAAGTAGAGCATCAAGTCTTCTGGTGCATATTTCAGTATGGCGGCACTGATGATGTTGTTCAGTAAGACAGACTTACCAGAACCTGACTGTCCAAGAATGAATCCATGGATATAATCACCAGAGTTGAATCGCAAGGTAACAGGATGTTTGTCTTCTGTGTCGAGTCCTACGGTTATGCTGATTTCTGATGTTACATCCGTATATTCGCTATGAGATATAGAGGCATAGTCTGCCTTTAGCACCTGTCGTGTACCCTTTTCGTTGATACGTTTGTTGAAATCAACACGAAATGCATCTGCCAGTGCAGGATGCTCAGCGATAGGAGTGTGTTTTACCGTTAGGTTGTTTCGAATTCCACTGAGAGTCTGTAAACTGATATTTGTTACAGTTTCACTGGTGAGAATGTCTACTGCATCCTCTTTTAATTTCGGAGCATCAGAGTTGTGCATCACAATAAAGTATATGCCACCCTTTGCTCCATTCTCAAACAGAGGTTGTAGTTCTGCATTCACATTTTCATAGCGTGCAGGATAGTCGTTCAATACGACAACTTCGTATGGCATGACGATTTCTTGGTGCTTTTCGTTATACCTTGCGATGTCACCATATTTGCCCATCACCATCTGCATACGTTCTCTTAGACGCTTGATGCAATCTCGTGCGGCAGCTTCGTCCATAATGACATTACCATTATAGATTGTTTCATCGTAGCCAACTGTAACAAAGTCTGCCATGCCACTCATCATCTGGTCGAAGATGTTGAATCTGATTTTTCCAGGAGCGAAGCATAGCAGCATATTCTGCATCAGTGCGGTAAGTTGTCTTTTAGCAACAGACTGTAGTTCACCGTTATAGTTGATGACAAAGTTTTGCTTTCTATATCCGTCGTTCTGCCACTTTACATAAGTTGGAGTAACAAATGGTTCTCCATTGATATAATCAATGGCAGCGATATTGTCTGGAATGATAGGGGCGGTATATCGTTTATTGGCATCTAATGCTATTCGATTGATGGTTCTTCTTACCTCTTCGTCCGACATACTATCAATAAAGTTGTATTGCAGAAGTTCTGGGGCAGAATCACGCATAGCATTAAATAAGGAAACAGTGCGTTCTCTAACGGCTTTGGCACGCTCGTTGTATTCTGCCTCATTTTCAGTATCAATGCTTGAGAGGTCAAGAGCATAAGCTCCCATCAAAGCTTGTATGTAATTTAATGTCTCCATTGGTTCTTTCGTTATCTGTTCTTTACTGGTCGTATGACCATCTGCATAGCCTTGGCTATGCTAAACAGGTTTCCTGTATATTGGCTAAACTCCAAATACATGGCACGGTCGGCATATTGTGCATCCGAAGTGTCGCTCCAATAGCGTCCAGCCATTCCATAAGAATCATATTGCTGAGCAACACACGAACCACCAGCTGGTAGGAATATGTTGTTGCCGTTGGCTGCCACTATTTGGAATCCTGGCATACCATTGATTACTGTCCATGTCCATTGGCAATTCTGCATCAGTTCGGTCATTTCCTGTTGGGTAGGAAGTCTCCAATCTTCCCCCCACATATTGATAGCTTCTTTCTTGCTTGTCCATGCTGCATAAATACCTGGTTGCTCACTGCTACGAGCACCTATGTTGTGGGAAGCCCAGAGTACAGACAATCCGAGGTCTACAGGTTCTGTGCTTCCTCGTCTTATTCTTTCTTCTGCAAGTTCTTTGGCTTTACGTTCGGCTTCCTGTTGAAGTCTTGTGCGTTCGGTCTCTTCCTTAGCCTTTCTCTCTGCTTCTTGTTTTCGGATAAGCCACAATGGTGTTATGTTGACCTCTTTGTCAAAGACGCTTTTTTCGGTAGCGCATGGCTTCAAGGCGAAGGACAATGATTGTCCCCCGCTTTGAGCATTGATGATTATGTTTTCTAAATCTGATAAATAGCTATTCATATCCTTGTATGTTTATAGCGTTGGTGGTACTCCTGGAGGTGTTGGTGGGGTAGGAGGTACGGCCGATGTTGGTGGAGGTGGTGTTTGGGGAGCATTCAAGATGGATGCTACCTCTGGAACTTGAATTGCAGGTGTCCAGTTGATACCTTCCTTCCACACCAAAGTCTGTGCGGTAAGTCCTCCTGTTCTCACCATTTCTTTCAGCATATTGTAGTCGAATGGTCCTTGTGTCTGACCACCGATGGCTACATAGATGCTCACCTGTGGTATCTGTGGTGGAACTTGTGGGGCAGGTGGAGGAGTAGGGGTGCCTGAGTTGATGCCACCACTCATGTTGATGCCAGAAGGTTGACCGATTTGTGCGGCAGGTTTAGGTCCGCTAATGCCATTGATGCCCGAAGGATTGAAGCCTCCTACAGGTTGCCCCATGTTAGGCATGCCACCCATTGCCATTCTGCCGCTTTTCTGCATCTCGTCGATTTGAGCATTGTAAGCCTTTTCGCCAAGATCGCGCTGGATGCGCATCTTCTCACCACGGTCTTTGATGTCCTGGGCACGCATCTGTCTATCCATGTCGAGGTTTGCACCACGGTTGTATAGGTCCTGCTTTTGGGTCTCTCGCATGGCATCGATGTTGAGCTGTGACTGAGCTTTCATCTGGTCCATGTTAATCTTATGCTGGGTCTGAGACATTTCTGCAGCTTGTCCTTGTGTTAATGCTCGGAGTTGCTTGTAGCTTTCGTCATCTGCATCATACTCGATGGCATTGAGGTCTACAGCACGCACGTTGATAGCGAAATCTATAGCCAGTCTCTGTTTGAGATACTGATTCAGAATCTCTCCTATCTCCAGTATCTTCTTTTCCATCTGTACGACAGGGATGCTGTGGTCTGTTGGAATGTTGCTTACCACAGACTTTACATATTTTATTACAGCATCCTTTATCTTCTTTTGAAATGCTTCCATGTCAAAGCCTACAAGTCGATGCATCCGAATGAATCCTTTGTAGTCTTCTATATTGAAATTGATAGAACCACGTACAGCCACAGGTACATTGAGATCTGGATAACGTGGGTCGTTAACGCCAAAGTATGGAACGGCAAAGCGTACTACGTTACTGCCAGCAAGGTTGATGAAAAACACTTCGCTGAGGTCTTCGCTGGCTGTCGTGTTAGCCGGTCCTTCGATTGTTGTCTGTGAAGAGCCTACCAATACAGCCACCTCGCCATCTTTCACAATGATGGAAGTGCCGCTTTTTACGGCACCTCCTTGATATTTCCAGATGAGGAACTCCGCCTCATCGCAGCGGACAATAGTCTGACTATCATTTCCGCCTAGTATTTTACTAAAGAATCCCATTGATAGGTATGTGTTATGAAAGCTTTATAAAAACAGTTTTGAATCTATTGGCATTTTCAGAGATGACATCTACATAGTAAGATAACATATTGTAATTGGCAATATGTATATCAAAACTATTAAGTTCTATAGAGGCCTCTAATGCAGTTTCATTAATGACAGTGTCTAATAATTCTGTAATTACTGAGGCATTTTGCTCTCCGATTTCTTCTTTTTGCTTAGAATCAACAAATCTATATTCAAATCTCATAATAAATATTTACTTTTAAAATCCTAATGGTAAGCTATTCAGGAAGAACTATTTCTGGGTACTCGAATGCTTCAGGCACTTCTTTCCCAGCCTGTTCATATGCTTGACCTACTCTTTTGGCATATTCTTGTTTGTATTCTATGAATCTATCTCGATATGTTCGCTCTCCTGTAAAGAAATTGCCATCTCCTCCTGTCCAATGAATTTTCATTAAAGCAGCTCCAGCTTCCTCGCAATTGTCTTTATTTGGAATAGGCAATTCATCAATTTTAGAGCTAAGTTCCTTACAGAGAGATTCTGCTTGACCGACTTTATATTCATTAAGTCCCCAACCTCCAAGGCCGAGAATGGCAATGATTGCTATAATAAGCAATGATTTATGGTTTGCTATAAATTTGCTAGATGAAAATTTGGTCGCATTTTGAACCAACAACTGTAACTGAGGATCATCAGGAAAACTTGCCTGGGCTTTCAATATGCATTCCTTTAATTTCGCATCATATGCTGGTGGTAAATAATAAGCACTTTCGTTCTCATTTGATGTTGTTACTTTTGTCTTTGGAGACAATGCTGCAATGAACTCTAAAAGATCCTCTTTTGCTGTAGGAACAGGAAAGTTTCTAATAATATTAGCCATTGCTTCGCCTCTGTCAGACTCATCTTCGTATGAGGCATGTACCAAAACCTCAAGTTTGTTCGCTAACTTTTCTGCGGAAGAATTTGCCTTGACGTTAGTAAAGACATAACCACATTCCTTACACTTCACGGCACCAGCCTCAATCGGAGCTCCGCAATGAGGGCACTTCACGATGTTCCCACGTTTTTCGGTAGCTGGAATTGCAGGACTTGCTGACTTCTTCATTTTAGCAAGGCGACCATCTACCACAATCATGACCTCATCTGGGTCCTCTCCACAAGCGAGTGCTCGCTTGCGAAGTACGGCACGTTCTTGGTCTGTTACTACACCATCAGCAAGTACGCTGTCAATAAGTTCTTCTAATTCTTTTGAATACATAGTTACAACAATATGTCCTATGGCTCCAATTCAGACGGTTAAAGATTGGGTTATGTGCCAATATGCACGAAAAAGCGTGAAGCCTATTGTTGCTTGCTCCACCTTTGAGGCCTTAGGACTTGCCTTTCACGTCAGAACAAGCAACGAGACCCCACGCCGATATGTATAGATACACTCCCATAGAGTCAGCCCCATAGAGCTGACTTATGGAAGGTATGTATGTACATACCCATAGGCATCATCGTTGCGAGGTTCTTTGACGTGAGATTTGGAGTGTCCTAAGTTCCAAAGGTCAAAAACCAAGCGCCAATAACGCTTTTCTTATGTTTGCCCTCTACCAACCGTCACTTTTTCAAGCGACTTCGGCGTAGGGCTATTTACAGTCGCCATACTTTTAGTACAGAACTGTTTTGCAAAAATAATAAAAGCTATTGAAATAAGCAAAAAAAATACCGAATAATTATAGAAATAGAGGCAAAATCCTATTTAGGTAGAATGAAATGACTTTTTTATCCTATATACCTTATATGCTTGATTCTGAAATAATGTTGGAGGGATGTAATGTAATCCAAAAGCAGCCCACACTACTTTGAGATGCAGTTTTAGGGGTACAAAGATTTATGAGGCCTTCTGCGATATAGGATAGATAAAAAAAGTAAAGGTAGAAAAGGTAAAAAGGTAAAAGGGTAAAAAAGTATAAGGGTAAAAAGGATTTTTAAAGGTAAAAAAGTAAATACTTTATCAGCAAGAAGGCTCTTTTTACCTTTTTACTTTTTTACCTTTAGAAATCCTTTTTACCTTTAAAAATTACACGTATGTCTCGAGGAACTTCAATGTTCCCTCTACCTTCAAAGTCTGGGTAGAGGCAGGAATCACAATGCTTTCTCCGCCTTGTAAGGTGATGGTGTTGCCCTCGTTGTCGGTGATGGTGGCTTGGCCCTTCAGGCCGATGAGAATCACGAAACTGTCGAGTTCAGAGTAATCGAGCGTCATAGGTTCGTCGAGATCGTAGACAGTGGTGTAAAAATAAGGGCAGCGCACGATGCTGACACCCTGATTCTTCACAGGTTTGTATTCCTGTCGATAATTGGACAGCACGGTGTAGTCGATGCACTCGGCAGCTTCCTTGGTGTGCAGCTGTCGGTAGTTGCCGTCCTTGTCCTTGCGCTTGAAGTCGTAGATGCGGTAAGTCACGTCGCAGGTTTGCTGTATCTCTGCCACGAAGCAACCCGTTCCGATGGTGTGTATTCTGCCTGCAGGGATAAAGAAGCAGTCGTCCTCCTTCACCTTGTATTGTGCCAGGACATCTGTAATGGTGCCGTTCTCTACCATCTGCTTGTACTCTTCGGGTGTGATCTTCATTTTCAGACCGTTGTATAGCTTGGCCTCGGGATCGCATGGCAGGGCATACCACATCTCTGTCTTTCCGCGCTCCTTGCCTTGCTTGTGCGCTATCTCGTCGTTGGGGTGCACCTGAATGGAGAGGTCGGTGTTGGCATCGATAAACTTGATGAGCAGCGGAAACTCATTGCCGAATCGCTGATAGTTCTCCTTGCCTAAGAAACGGTCTTTCTGTTCGGCGACCACTTCGTTGAGGCTTTTGCCTTTCATCTCGCCGTCAGCCACGATGCTTTCGTTGCCTGGCACGCCAGAGATTTCCCAGCTCTCGCCTACTTTCTCCTGCTGCAGGTTGAGATGCTTGAAGTTGATTATCTTGTTGCCACCCCAGATGGTAGACTTCAGTAAGGGCTCAAATTTTAATGGTTTCATTGTGTCAGTAATTTATAGCCAAATAGAATAATTTTTTTTACTCTTTTGCTTTTTAGCTCCACACTTGTTATAGTTGAGTATTTACTATACAAATAACGAGCGGAGTACACTTATTTTTTTATGTCATGTTGATTTTATTTTTTACCTTTTTACTTTTTTACCTTTTCCCTTTTTAATTCTCCTTCCAGAAGGCTGGTGTGAAGATCACGAGTACGGTAAAGATTTCCAGACGGCCGATAAGCATCATGAGCGAACAGAACCACTTGGCCAGATCGGGCAGTTCGCTCCACGACATGGTGGGTCCAATCTCTGTTCCCAAGGTTGGTCCTACGTTTCCCACGCAACTCAGCGTGATGGTGATGGCATTGGTGTTGTCGATTCCCATCGCTATCATCGTAAACGAGATGATGACGCAGATGATGAGGTAGATGGTGAGGAACGCCAGCAGCGTGACGCGTTTCTGCATGGGCACGTTCACCCCGTCGATCTTGAGCGGCAGCACGGCGTTGGGGTGCAATATCTGTCGGAACTCATTCTTCACCATGCGCAGCAGGATGACGCCACGGATGCATTTCAGTCCACCGCTCGTACTGCCCGAGCAGGCACCGATAAACATACACATCGACAGCACCACCCATGTGACGTGAGGCCAGAGTGCGGCATCGTCGTTGAAGAGACCAGTGGTCGTGATAAACGAAACCACCTGGAAGATGGCGCTGCGGAAGGCGTGCTCTATATCGTAGTTGCGCATCACGATGAGCTCAACCATAATGAAGATGCTGAAGACCGTGACGAGGAAGATGTAGAATCGGAACTCGGAGTTGCGGAACAGTTCCTTGATCTTAAACTTGATGACGGCGGCATAGAGCAGTGTGAAGTTGACACCCGATAGGAAACAGAAGAACGTACAGATGTATTCGAGCGATGGCGAATGGAAGAACTCGGTACTGGTGTTGTGGGTGGAGAAGCCTCCCGTTGCCGTTGTCGTCATGGCATAGTTGAAACTGTCGAAAAGTCCCATTCCCGCCACATAATACGACAGAATGCAGGCGATGGTGAGCATGAGATAGATGCTCCAAATCCACTTTGCCGATGTGGAGATACGTGGATGCAACTTGGTCTTGATAGGGCCTGTGGCTTCGGCGGCAAACACCTTGGTCTGTCCGCCTACGAGCGATGGCAGCAGGGCGATGGTGAAGAACACGATACCCAGTCCGCCTATCCACTGTGTGAGTGATCGCCAGAACAGCAGTCCGTGCGGAAAGCACTCCACGTCGTCGAGTATGGTGGCTCCGGTGGTGGTGAATCCCGACATCGTCTCGAAGTAGGCATCGGTGAAGTGGTTGATGTAGCCGCTCACCATGAAGGGCAGCGTGCCGAAGAGGCTGAAGATAATCCACGATAGCGAGACAACGAGATAGGCGTCGCGTCGCGACATGGAGTTGTCGGCTCCGTGTCCTCGCCATTTCAGGATGAGTCCTCCGCCAATGGTGGTCAGCGTTGCCACGATGAAGGCAAAGATGTCTTCCTGCTGATAGTAGACAGCTACCAGCAGACTGAGCAGCAGCAGTGAAGCCTCAATGAAGAGCAACTGCCCCAGAACCTTGTATATCAGTTTCCAGTTGATCATTCTTTCTGTTCAAGTTTTCTCAAGTGAGGGAAGTTTTAAGAAGTTAATGGAAGTTCCCATTTCCTCCCATCATACAAAGTATTTTTCTATCTTCTTCATATTGATGTTGTGGCAGAATACCATGACCGAGTCGCCCGCTTCAATCTGCGTGTTGCCCGAAACGAGCATTCCCTCCTCGCCACGCACCAGTCCGCCGATGGTCACGCCGATGGGCATTCCCAGATCCTTAACAGGCTTCTTGGTTACCTTGGATCCTTCTTTGGCGATGAACTCCGCCACGTCGGCGTTGGCATTCATGAGGAATCTCACGTTCATCACGTCGGCGTCGAGCATCATCTGATAGATGTAGCTGGCGGCAATCACCTTCTTGTTGATGATGGTTCCGATGTCGAGGCTCTCAGCCATGCTCACGTAGTCGACGTTCTCTACGGCAGCCACGGTCTTTCTCACTCCCATGCGCTTGGCTGTGAGGCATGCCAGGATATTGGTCTCTGCGTTTCCCGTCAGCGCCACGAAAGCCTGCGTGCTGCGTATCCCCTCCTCGTTGAGCAGCGGGATGTCGCGTCCGTCGCCATGGATGACGAGCGTCTTGTTCTCGTCGAGTATTTCGTTGAGGTACTCACACCGTGCCTCGTCCTTCTCGATGATTTTGCACTCCATGTATTCGGGCATTTTCTTCACGGCTCTCACTGCCGTGCGTCCTCCGCCCATAATCATCACGTTCTTCACGTCCACATAGTGCTCCTTGCCCACGATCTTTCGGATGTAGGGAATATAGTTGCGAGTGGTCATGAAGTAAGCCAGGTCGTAGAGTTTCAACTCGTCGTTACCGCCGGGGATGATGGTTTCGTCGCCTCGCTTGATGGCCACTACGTGGTAGGGGTCGTTGGGGCCGCTGATGTCCTTGAGCGGCTGGTTCAGTATCTCGCAGGTCTGTCGCAGCTTGATGCCGAGCATCACCAGGGCGCCGTCGTGCACGTCCCATCGCTGTCTCACCCAACTCATCTTCAGTCCGTTGTTGATGTCGACAGCGGCGAGCATCTCTGGATATATCAGCTTGCTGATGCCCAGTCCCTGGAAGAACTCCTGTGCCTGCGGATCCATGTATTCGGGGTTGTCCACGCGTGCCACCGTTCGCTTGGCTCCCAGGTTTTTCGCCAGGATGCTGGCAGTGATGTTGGTGCTCTCCAATGGCGTGACAGCGATGAAGAGGTCGGCGTCTGCCGTTCCCGCATCGCGCAATATCTTCAGGCTTGTAGGCTTTCCCACCATGGTGAGCAGGTCGCAGTCGGAGCCGATGCTTGCCAGCCGCTCCTCGCTCTCGTCGATGAGTGTTATCTCCTCGTTGCTGCGTGACAGGAGTCTCGCCAGGTGCGTTCCGATGGCGTATGCGCCAGCAATGATGATTTTCATTCTTTTATAATAGCTTCTTTGATTGATTTCTTATCCATGTGCACGATTTCTCTGAGCTGTGCTATCGTGCCGTGTTCCACAAACTCGTCGGGCAGTCCCATGCGGATGACGTGAGGATGATAGTCGTGGTCGCTCATCCATTCTATGACGGCAGAGCCGAAGCCACCCATGCGCACGCCGTCCTCGATGGTTACGATGCGGTTGAATCTGCTTCCTATCTCGTGGAGCAGTTTCTCGTCGAGCGGTTTCAGGAATCGCATGTCGTAGTGGGCCACGCTCAGTCCCTCCGTCTCTTTCTCCACTTCGGCTATAGCCTCGGCAGCATCGTTTCCGATAGGTCCGAGGGTGAGCACAGCCACGTCGGTGCCTTCCTTCAGTTTTCTGCCCGTTCCGGTCACGATTTCCTGCATGGGGTTTCGCCAGTCGGTGAGCACACCGTTGCCTCTGGGGTAGCGTATCACGTAGCAACCGTGGTGGGGCAACTGGGCCGAGTACATCAGGTTGCGCAGCTCGTGCTCGTTCATAGGCGATGCGATGGTGAGGTGGGGCACAGGCCGCAGCGCCGCCAGGTCGAAGGCTCCGTGGTGTGTGGGTCCGTCCTCGCCCACGAGTCCAGCCCTGTCGAGACACAGCACCACGGGCAGACTGAGCAGTGCCATGTCGTGTATGATGTTGTCGTAAGCTCGCTGTGCGAACGAGCTGTATATGTTGCAGAACGGCATGAGTCCGTCCTTTGCCATTCCTGCCGAGAAGGTGACGGCGTGTCCTTCGGCTATGCCCACGTCGAACACCCTGTCGGGCATCTGCTTCATCATGATGCTCATGGAGCATCCGGTGGGCATGGCGGGCGTTACACCCACGATGTTGTGGTTCTGCCGTGCCAGTTCGAGCAGGGTGTTTCCGAAGACGTCCTGATATTTGGGCGGCTGGTTGCTGGTGTCGCTCACTAATCGCTCGCCCGTCTCAGGATCAAACTTTCCTGGTGCGTGCCAGATGGTGGCGCTTTTCTCTGCAGGTTCGTAGCCCTTGCCCTTGGTGGTGTGCAGGTGGAGCAACTTGGGGCCTTTCATGTCCTTGAGTTGTCGCAGCACGCGCACCACTTCGCGTATGTCGTGTCCGTCGAATGGTCCGAAGTACCGTATGTTCATTCCCTCGAAGATGTTCTGCTGGTGGCTCAGTGCCGACTTCAGCGCGTTGTTCAGTCTCAGTATTCCCTTTCGCCTGTCATCGTTGAGGTAGCCTTTCGAGTGCAGCCATTGCGAAGCCTTGAACCTCAGCCGGTTGTAGGTATCGTTGGTGTCGAGGTTGAGCAGGTATTTCTCCATACCTCCCACGGCCCGGTCGATACTCATATCGTTGTCGTTGAGTATGATGAGCAGGTCGTTGGGCGTGCTCGATACGTTGTTGATTCCCTCGAAGGCGAGTCCTCCGCTCATGGCTCCGTCGCCTATCACTGCCACTACGTGCCTGTCGTTCTCCCCCTTCTGCTTGGCGGCCACAGCCATGCCGAGTGCCGCCGAAATCGAGTTGCTGGCGTGCCCGCAGGCAAAGGTGTCGTATTCGCTCTCTAAGGGAGTGGGGAAGGGGCGTATGCCGTGCAGCTTTCGGTTGGTGCAGAAGGCGTCGCGCCGCCCGGTCAGTATCTTGTGGCCATAGGCTTGATGGCCCACGTCCCACACGATGCGGTCGTAGGGTGTATTATATATATAATGTAGGGCTACGGTGATTTCGACGACACCCAGCGAGGAGGCGAAATGTCCGGGGTTGACCGCCACCTCTTCGATGATGTCCTCGCGCAGTTCCCTGCAGAGTTCCGGCAGCTCGTCGATGCTCAGCTTGCGCAGGTCTTCGGGATACTTGATGTTGCTTAAAAGGCTAAACTTTTCTTTGTCCATGTCTTCATCTCATGAATAACCATGCAAAGGTAGTATTTTTTTTTCAGTATATGTCATTTTTGTCCGTTTTATTTCTGTTTTCCCACATTTTCTTCGTATATTTGCATCCCGACAAATCAATAATATCACAACATAATGAGAAAAAACATCTTCCTTTTAGGAGCCTTGCTGGCCGTTTCAGCCGCCACGATGGCTCAGACCAAGCAGGGAGGCATCTCGGCGCAGATGCTCTCGCAGATCGAGAAAATGCAGAAGACATCGGCTGCCGACAAGGCGCTCTTCAATGCCATCGCTGCCAACAGTATCGACGACTTGGTGAAGAACCGTGCCAATGCCGGTCCTGTTGACACTCACTTCAGCGTGGAGACTCCCGCACAGCGCATCCACAATCAGAAGAGCTCTGGCCGTTGCTGGATGTTCAGCGGCATGAACGTGCTGCGTGCCAATTTCGCCAAGGCTCATGCCGACTCCCTGGCAGTGGAGTTCTCGCAGGACTATCTCTTCTTCTACGACCAGTTGGAGAAGGCCAACCTCATGCTTCAGGGCGTCATCGACCATGCACGCAAGTCCATCGAGGACCCTCAGGTGCAGTTCTTCTTTAAGAGTCCGCTCAACGACGGCGGAACCTTCTGCGGCGTAGCCGACCTGGCAGCCAAGTACGGACTGGTGCCTATGAGCGCGATGCCCGAGACCTATTCGAGCGAGAACACCAACAAGATGAGCCGTCTCGTGGCAAGCAAGCTGCGTGAGTACGGACTGGAGCTTCGTCGCATGGCTGCTGCAGGCAAGAACGCCAAGCAGATAGCGGCCCGCAAGACCGAGATGCTCGCCACCGTCTATCACATGCTATGCCTCACCCTGGGCGAGCCTGTCAAGGAGTTCAGCTACGCCTTCCGCAACAAGGACGGCAAGCAGATGGGCGATGCGAAGACCTATACTCCCAAAAGTTTCTACGACGCTACCGTGGGCAAGGAACTCAACGGCACCTTTATCATGGTGATGAACGACCCACGCCGCCCCTACCACAAGACCTACGAGGTGGAGTACGACCGCCACACCTACGACGGCCACAACTGGAAGTATCTCAACCTGCCTATGGACGAGATTGCCAGCCTCGCCATCGCCTCGCTCAAGGACGGTCGCAAGATGTACTCCAGCTACGATGTGGGCAAGCAGTTCGACCGCAAGCGCGGTTATCTCGACCTCGACAACTATGATTATGCCTCGCTCTTCGGTACCACGTTCCCAATGAACAAGGCCGAGCGCATCAGCACCTTCGACAGCGGTTCTACCCACGCCATGACGCTCACCGCCGTCGACCTCGACGCCAATGGCAAGCCGCTGAAGTGGAAGGTGGAGAACAGCTGGGGCGCCGACAACGGACAGAAGGGCTGTCTCATCATGACCAACCGCTGGTTCAATGAGTACATGTTCCGCCTCGTGGTCGACAAGCAGTATGTTCCTGCCCAGCTCCTCAAGGAGTTCGACCAGAAGCCAGTGATGCTTACAGCCGACGATCCTCTCTTCCAGTTAGAAGACTAATCATCCCAATTTACTCAACTTTCGTACTTACGGAAGTTGAGTAAATTTTTTTTTATCATCACTTTTATTCTTTTTTGAATAATTTTCGTACCTTTGCCCCAAAAATAGAGAATATCATGCAAGAAATGAAGATCCGCGAGCGCATCATCGCTCTTGTCAATAAGGAAGTAGTTCCCGCCATCGGCTGCACCGAACCGATGGCTGTGGCGTTGTGTACGGCCAAGGCAGCCACTCTGTTGGGCAAGCGTCCCGACAGCATCGAGGTGCTGCTCAGCCCCAATATGCTCAAGAATGCCATGGGCGTGGGCATTCCCGGCACCGGAATGATAGGCCTGCCCATCGCTGTAGCCTTGGGTGCCCTTATCGGCAAGCCCGAATATGAGCTCGAAGTGCTCAAAGACCTCACCCCCGAAGCTCTGCAGCAGGGCAAGCGCTACATAGAGGATGCCGACATTGACATCAAGCTGAAGCAGGGCATCGTCGAGAAACTCTACATCGAGGTTGTCTGTCATTCGGGTAAAGACCAGGCTGCCGCCATCATCGCGGGCAGCCACACCCACTTTGTCTTTGCCGAGCGCAACGACGAGGTGGTGCTCGACGAGCGACAGCCCGGAGGCGCCGATGAGGACGACACCGACATACAACTTTCCATGCGCATGGTCTACGACTTCGCCATGACAGCTCCCCTCGACGAGATCAGCTTCATTCTGAAGACCAAGGAGTACAACATGCGGGCAGCCGAGCTCTCCATCAAGGGCAATTACGGCCATTGCTTAGGCAAGACCATGGACCGCCCCATGAGTCACGGCATCTTCGGCAACAGCATCTTCTCGCACATCATCTCGCGCACCGCATCGGCATGCGACGCCCGTATGGGAGGAGCCATGATTCCCGTGATGAGCAACAGCGGCAGCGGCAACCAGGGCATCTGTGCCACCAATCCTGTTGCCGTCTATGCCCTCGAGAACGAGAACACCGAGGAAGAGCTCATCCGAGCCCTCATGCTCAGCCATCTCACCGCCATCTACATCAAGCAGAGCCTCGGTAAGCTGTCGGCGCTGTGCGGCTGCGTGGTGGCGTCCATAGGCAGCAGTTGCGGCATCACCTATCTCATGGGCGGTGACTATCAGCGCATCTGCAACTCAGTGAAGAATATGGTGGCCAACCTTACGGGCATGATCTGCGACGGAGCCAAGCCCAGTTGTTCGCTTAAAATCTCGTCGGGAGTCAGCACCGCTCTGCTCTCCTCGCTGCTCGCCATGGAGGGCCGTTGTGTCACTTCTGCCGAGGGCATCGTCGACGACGATGTAGACCGCTGCATCCACAACCTCACCTCCATCGGTGCCGATGCCATGCGTACCACCGACGACATGGTGCTCAACATCATGACTCATAAGTAACTCCTTGCAGAAGAAAAGCTGCATCTCAACAAAATATTCAAGCAAGCTTGATATTCTACATTCGATTTGCATTCTCTTTGCACCGTCTACCAATGAAAGTGCTCAGGGAGCCTCGCAGGGGGCATCTATTACGACCAAGGGCGGTCACAATAGACGACAGGCGCCGGTCATCTATTAAGACCCAAGAGGAACACTATCGGGCAGCTGACAAAGTATTAAACTGTCATTTACACAACTTCTGCAAATCTACTACTTCTTCCTGAACATTCCAAGAAAAAGAGAAAAAAGTGTAAGCGTAAACAAAGACTAATGCTTCAATGTGTAGGGGGCATAGGAAAGTGAAGTGTTGTGGGTTGTGCTGCGAAAGTCTGATAAGCAAGTGCTAATGAGTAAACGAAAAAAGGAAGAGAACATAGTGGCTCTCTTCCCTTTGTGTTTCATGTTCCTTGCCGCTGGGCAGGGGGAACAGAATATTTGCAGAAAACAATCTTACACGAGTGTGGCGACAATTTCCTCGCGAGTGCCGGGGAGCATGTCGATGACTGGAATCTCGGGCATGGTGTAGCAGCCTGGCTGCAGACGGAAGGTGGCGCGAGCCACGTTGACCAATACCTGAGCAGTGAGAGCAGGGTTGTTGATGCTCATGTTGAACTCGAAACGCTGGTTCTGAGTCTTGCCCGAAACGCCCTTGCGAACGAGGTTCACACCATGGCCCATGTCCTTGACATCATCGACTGAGGCTACAGCAAAGACGTGGGTCTCGTCGTGAGCGAAGTAAGGGTCGGCCTTAATCTCGGCAGTTACGTCCTCGAGCTTGGCGCCTTCCTCCAACTCTACGTACACCATGCGGCGGTGAATGCCCTCGCCCAATGGGATGGTGACAGAGAGAGCCTCCTTGACACCCTGCTTGCTGCGTACGCAAACAGAGTGGCCCATGCTCATACCAGGACCGAAGTTGGTATAGGTAAGACCCTTAGGAGCAAGGCTTTCCATGAGCACGCGCACTACTGAGTCAGAACCTGGATCCCAGCCGGCAGAAATGACGCTCACCTTGCCTGCTTTCTTGCAGTTTTCCATCTGGCTGGTACGATAGTCGAGGATGCCGGTATGGATATCGTAGCTGTCGACGGTGTTGATGCCGAGAGCCACTATCTTGGCAGAGTATTCTGGGCAGGAACGGGTAGGAGTGGCGAGGATGGCTACATCCACGTCCTTCAGCTTGGTGATGTCGTCTACTACATCATAATCAGCCAGTTCGGCTGGTTTGTTCTTGTCGCCCTGACGGCGTACGATGCCTGCAATCTCAAAATCGGGAGCTGCCTCGAGTGCCTCGACGGTGAACTTACCGATATTGCCGTAACCTACTACGGCTGCTCTAAATTTCTTCATTGTATTCTTTCTTTTATTTGTTGTTTGTTCAGTTTCCGGTTGCAAAAGTATAGCTTTTATTCGAGAAAACGAACGTTTTAATAGTTTTTTAACTATAAGAACCGACAAAAAGTTGTAAAATCATAGCTTTTAGGTATGTTTTTGTAGGATAGTGTAAGGATGGTGGGGTGAGAATGCTTACAGATTGAAAGAAGGAGGGCAAATGCAGGAGTTAAAGAATTGAACTTTTTCATGTCGGAAGTTAAAGTCCAGAACTTCCCCATTTGTGTAAGTTGAGTCTCCTGATAAAACATTTTCCCCCTCTTTGGCAATAATAGCACCGAATGTGCGTTTATTAAATAATCGTATGCGCGTGGGCGCGACGACGAGAGATGTGAAATCATAAAATTCTTAACGACAATCATGATAGAATATATACATGGCGACCTGACCGAGCTGACGCCGACACAGGCCGTTATCGAGACCGCGGGCGTGGGTTATGCGCTCAGTATCTCGCTCAACACATATACTGCCATACAAGGTAAGAGAGAGGCTAAACTGTACGTTCACGAAGTACTGGTGACAGGTGGAAGAGACGACTCGTTCACCCTCTATGGCTTTGCCTCGAAGCAGGAGCGAGAGCTTTACCGTCTGCTCATCACCGTATCGGGTGTGGGAGCCGGCACGGCGAGGATGATTCTCTCGTCGATGTCGCCACGCGAACTGTGCAACGTCATCTCCACCGCCAACGAGGCGATGCTCAAGGGCGTGAAGGGCATAGGACTGAAGACTGCCCAGCGCATCATCATCGACCTGAAGGACAAGATCGTGAGCATGGGAATAGCCGATGAACTGCCTGCCAACGGAGGAAACGTGGACATGGTGAACAACGACGTGAAGGACGAGGCAGTGAGCGCACTCACCATGCTCGGATTCTCGCCAGCGCCATCGGCCAAGGTGGTGGTCGACATCCTGAAGGAACAGCCCGACCTGAAGGTGGAACAGGTGATCAAGACGGCTCTGAAACGAATAAAATGACGAAAAAGAAGAAACGAGTGTAGATGTTGATAAGACGAAAATATAAATATGCCTTTCTGCTGATGGCATTGCTGATGATTTCGGTCATCGGCAATGCCTTTGGCTTGTCGTACTGGCAGGACAACAGGACGCGGCAGCGAGCTGCCCAGAACCGCAATGCCAGCGCAGCCAGTAGGAAGCAGACGGCTGCCACGACGAAAAAGGCTGCCACGGCAACGGGGAAGCCCGGCATCACGGCCCAGCCCATCCTCGCCGACGAGGACACCATACCCGACTCGCTGCTGCACACACGATGGCCCGTACAGCGCACACAGCCCATCAGTACGGGCGACCTGTATCAGAGTCCGTTAGACCTGCAGCGCCCCGACAACATGAAATATCACGTGGAGTACAACGACACGCTGGACCGCTACGTCATAGGCAACAAGCTGGGCGGCGCATGGCTCTCGGCTCCCATCATGATGACGCCTGCCGAGTACATGGCATGGAGCGAGCTCAACGAGCGACGTGCCTACTACCGCAAGCAGAACGACGAGATATACAAGGCGAAGGGAAAGGAGAAATTTGACTTCACCGACATGCACTTCGACCTGGGACCTGCCGAGAAAATCTTCGGTCCCGGAGGCATCCGAGTGCGCACGCAGGGAACTGCCGAGCTGAAGTTTGGCATCAACAAGAAGAGTGTGGACAACCCCTCGCTGCCCATCCGCAACCGCAAGACCACGATGATGGAGTTTGATGAGAAGATCAACCTCAACGTCAACGGAAAGGTGGGCGACAAGGTGAACATGAACCTCAACTACAACACCGACGCCACCTTCGACTACGACGCGCAGAACATGAAGCTGAAGTACGACGGCAAGGAAGACGAGATCATCAAGCTCGTGGAGGCAGGCAACGTGTCGTTCCCCTCCAACTCGTCGCTCATCCGCGGTGCCAGCAGCCTCTTCGGTGTGCGCACCGATATGCAGTTTGGCAAACTGAAGTTGCAGACCGTCCTGTCGCAGAAGAAATCGTCGTCGAAGAGCGTGTCGTCGAAGGGAGGCGTGCAGCTCACACCCTTCGAGATCAATGTGGCCGACTATGAGGAGAACCGACACTTCTTCCTCTCGCGATACTTCCGCGACCACTACGACGCATGGATGCAGAAACTGCCCAACCTCACCACTGGCGTCACCATCAACCGAGTGGAGATTTGGGTAACCAACAAGACTGCCACCACCACCAACACCCGAAACATCATAGCCCTCACCGACCTGGGCGAGACCTCGAAGATAAGCAACCCCATGTGGGCGTCTGCAGGAACGGCCGTGCCCTCCAACAGAGCCAACAGCGAGTACGACGCCATGGTGAACCAGTATGCCGCAGCACGCGACATCGACCAGGCCGCCACCGTGCTCGAAGGAGCAGGACTGAAGGGCGGCGACGACTTCGAAAAGTTGGAGAGCGCCAGACTGCTCTCCTCGTCGGAATATACGGTGAACACTGCCCTCGGCTACGTGTCGCTGAGGAGCGGACTGCAGACCGACCAGGTGCTGGCTGTGGCCTACGAGTACACCTACGGCGGTGTGACCTATCAGGTGGGCGAGTTCGCATCCGACATCACCGACACCCGACAGGGACTCTTCGTCAAGTCGCTCAAGAACACCAGCAACAACCCGCAGCAGGGCAACTGGGACCTGATGATGAAGAACGTGTATTACCTCGCATCGCAGGTGGAGAAGGAGAAGTTCCGACTCGACGTGAAGTATCAGAGCGACTCTACGGGCGTCTACCTCAACTACATTCCCGAGGCGAAGGTGAAAGACCAGCCCATCATCAAGGTGCTGGGAGCCGACCGACTCGACAACAACAACAATCCCCACAGCAACGGCTACTACGACTACGTGGCTGGCTACACCGTATCGGAAGGACGCGTCTTCATCCCCAAGGCCGAGCCTTTCGGAAGCTATCTCTACACCTATCTCAAGGGCAAGGGCATCGCCGACGAGGTGGCGAAAAAGTACGCCTTCACCGAACTCTACGACAGCACCAAGACCGTGGCGAAGCAGATAGCCGAGAAGAACAAATTTCAACTTGTGGGACAGTTTCGCGGAACCTCCGCCAACGTCATCTCCTTAGGCGCATACAACGTGCCACAGGGTTCGGTGCTCGTCACGGCAGGAGGTGTGACCCTCACCGAAGGCTCCGACTACGCGGTGGACTACAATGCCGGCGAGGTGACTATCCTCAACCAAAGCATCATCGACGCTGGAACACCCGTCAACGTGTCGCTCGAGAGCAACACCGACTACGGACAGATGCGCAAAACCATGTTTGGCGTGAACTGGGAGTACGACTTCTCGAAGAACTTCCAGATCAGCGGAACCCTGCAGCACCTCACCGAACAGGCCCTCACCACCAAGGTGACCATGGGCGCAGAGCCTCTCAGAAACACCCTCGTGGGCTTCAACCTCAACTGGAAGCGCGAGAGCCAGTGGCTCACCAACATGCTCGACAAAATACCGTTCCTGCACCTCACGCAGCCATCCTACATCTCGTTCACAGGCGAGTTTGCCAAACTCTTTGCCGGACAGGCCAGTGGAACGCAGGACAACGCATCCTATCTCGACGACTTCGAGAACACCAAGAACACCATCGACGTCATGTCGCCCACATCGTGGGTGCTCTCCAGCGTGCCCTCGTCAAACTTCCGTCAGGACTACAACGACAAGACGGGGCTGACCAGCGGATTCCGACGCAGCCGTCTGGCTTGGTACACCATCGACCCGCTCTTCACACGACGGGGCAGCTCGCTCACACCAGGACACATCAAGAGCGACCTGGCACAGCTGTCCAACCACTATGTGCGTGAGGTCTATGTGCGCGAGCTCTTCCCACTGCGCCAGCAAAACTCCTACAGCGGAGCCACCAACACGCTGAGCGTGCTCAACCTCGCCTACTATCCTGCCGAGCCAGGTCCTTATAACTTCAACCCCGACCTGCAGCCCGACGGAACCCTCGCCATGCCACAGCAGAACTGGGGAGGCATGATGCGCAAACTCGACACCAACGACTTCGAGCAGGCCAACGTGGAATACATCGAGTTCTGGATGCTCGACCCCTTCATCTACTCGCGCGAGCAGGCCGACGCTTCCCAGTATGGCGGCGACTTCTATATCAACCTCGGCGAGATAAGCGAGGACATCCTGCGCGACGGAAAGAAATTCTATGAGAGCGGAATGCCCGTGGACGGAACGTCAAACTTCACCTACACACAGTGGGGAAAGATTCCCGCACAGAGCACCGTGACCTATGCCTTCGCCACCACGAAAGGAAGCCGCGCACTGCAGGACGTGGGATTCAACGGACTCAACGACGAGGAGGAACGCGACTACTACAAGAACGCCTATCTCAGCCAGATACAGGGCAAGGTGAACCAGGCGGTGTTCGACAGCATCTACAATGACCCTGCTCGCGACGACTACCACTACTACCGTGGCAGCGACTGGGACCAGATGAAGGCACCCATCCTGTACAGATACAAGTTTATCAACAACCCACAGGGCAACTCGCCCGACAGCGACAGCCGCACCGAGAGCTACGACACTTCCTACAAGTCGACGCCCGACGTGGAGGACATCAACCAGGACTTCACCCTCAACGAATACGAGAAATACTATCAGTATCACGTGAGCATACGACCTGAAGACCTGCAGGTGGGCTCCAACTTCATCGTCGACAAGCGAAGCTACACGCCCACATTGCGCGACGGCAGCAAGCCCACCGTCACCTGGTATCAGTTCCGCATTCCCGTAGACCAGTACGAGAAGAAGGAAGGCAACATCAACGACTTCTCCAGCATACGCTTCATGCGCATGTTCCTCACCAACTTCCGCAAGCCCATCGTGCTGCGTTTCGGCACACTCGACCTGGTAAGGGGCGAGTGGAGAACCTACGACCAGCTGCTGGGCGCTGCCAACAGCGGCACGCTTGAGGCCAGTGCGGTGAGCATAGAGGAGAATGCCGAGAAGACACCTGTCAACTACGTGCTGCCACCGGGCGTACAGCGCGAGCAAGACCCCACACAGCCACAGCTCGTCGAGGCCAACGAGCAGTCGCTCAGCCTCGTGGCCAAGAACCTGAGCACGGGCGAGGCCAAGGCGGTGTACAAGAACACCACCCTCGACCTGCGACAGTACAAGCGCATGCAGATGTTTGTTCACGCCAACGCCCTGGAGCAGGACGTCACCTCGCTGCAGGACAACCAAGCTTCGGTGTTCATCCGTCTGGGAAGCGACTACAAGAACAACTACTACGAGTACGAAATACCGCTGAAGCTCACACCGGCACGCAACAACTACAGCCGATACAGCTACGAGGACTGCCGTGCCGTGTGGCCCGAGGAGAACATGCTCGACGTGGCGCTCACCGTCTTCACCGCACTCAAGAAGGCGCGCAACCAGGCCAAGTCGCAAGGCATGGCTTCCTTCTCGGCACCCTATTCGGCCTACGACTCCAACCATCCCAACAACAAGATCACCATCATGGGTAATCCTACACTCGGAGAGGTGAAAACCATGATGATAGGCGTACGCAACAACGCCGGAGAAATCAAGAGTGTGGAGGTGTGGGTCAACGAGCTGCGTCTGCTCGACCACAACAGCAAGGGCGGATGGGCTGCCAACGGAAACCTCAATGTGCAGCTCTCTGACCTGGGAAGCGTCAACGCCACAGGTAAATATCAGAGCGAGGGATTCGGCGGTCTGGAGGACGGAGTGGCAAGCCGATCCACCGACACCTACAGCTCGTACAGCGTCACCACCAACCTCGAGCTCGGAAAGTTCTTCCCCGACAAGGCCAAGGTGAGCATACCTTTATATTACAGCATCACCAAGGAGAAGACCTCGCCCAAGTACAACCCGATGGACACCGACATGGAACTCAAGGACGCACTCGACGCGGCTGGATCGCGACACGAGCGCGACTCCATAGAGAGCATCGCCGTGACAAAGGTCACCAATACCAACTTCTCCATCTCCAACGCAAGGGTAGGAATCTCCACCAAGCGTCACCCCATGCCATACGACCCTGCCAACTTCTCCTTCTCCTACAGTCACTCGCACCAGCGCACAACGGGCGAGACCACCGTTTACGAGAAAGAGGACAACTGGCGTGGAGCGCTCGACTATTCGTGGACTCCGGTCTACAAGGCGTGGGAGCCGTTCAAGAAGATAAAGAACCGCAGCAAGTGGCTCGACATACTGAAGCGATTCGGACTGAACTGGCTGCCGCAGAATGTGGCGTTCAACACCGAGATGACGCGCAACTACTACGAGCTGCAGGAGCGTGACATGGAGTCGACAGAGAACACGCAGCTGCCGCTCTCGTTCAGCCAGCAGTTCCTCTGGAACAGAGAGTTCGCCGTGCGCTGGGACCTCACCAAGAACCTGCACGCCAACTTCCGAAGCGCCACACACGCACAGATAGAGGAGCCTTACACACCCGTCAACAAAGACCTCTATCCCGACCAGTATCATGCCTGGAAGGACTCGGTGTGGACAAGCATCAAGCACCTCGGTACACCGCTCGACTACAATCAGACGTTTACCGCATCCTATCAGTTGCCGCTCAACCTGCTGCCCGTATTCGACTGGGTGAACGCCGACGCCAACTACAACTCGACCTATTCCTGGAACAAGGGAACCGACGACGAGGACGGTAACAACTACGGAAACACCATCAACACCAACCGCGACGTGACACTCAACGGATCGTTCAACCTGGTGAAACTCTACAACCACGTGCCCTTCCTCAAGAAGGCCAACCAGCGCTTCGACCGCGAGCCGTCGAGATCGCAACTGCAGCGCAAGAAGCAGGATAAAGCCAAGCAGAGGCAGGAGGCACAGCGACAGAAACAGGAGTTGCAAAAGGTGAGAAAGGAAGCCGAGGCTGCCGGAAAAGACCCCGACGAGGCTGAGAAACAATGGCGGAGCAAGCAGAACAAGAAGGCAGAGCAGCAGAAGAAAGCACTGCCCAAGAACCGCCGTGCCTTCGAGAAGGAAGTGGTGCTCATGCCCGACACCATCATCAAGGTGAACCACGGCAAGAACAGCAAGCGACTCATCGTTACCGCCAAGACTGAGGACGGAAAGGTGATGAAACTGAAATACAAGAAGGTGAACGCCAACCAGATAAAACTCATCTCGAAGGTAGACACTGCCACCAAGGTGAAACTCACCGTGCTGCCGAAGGAACCGCTCGAGAACCAGGGCTGGTACAAGACCATGCAGGCTGTGGCACGCACGGCCATGATGGTGCGCAACATCAGCTTCACCTATCGCAACAACTATCAGCTCACGCTGCCAGGATTCCTGCCCACCATCGGCGACGCCTTCGGACAGACCAAGCAGGGCGTGCTCTCGCCAGGCCTCGACTTCGCCTTCGGTATGGTGGACGACAGCTATATAGACAAGGCACGACGCAACGACTGGCTCCTGGTGAACGACACCATCGCCACACCTGCTGCCAGCAGTACCACCAACGACCTGCAACTGCGCATGACGCTCGAACCGGTGAGAAATCTCAAGATAGACCTCAACGCCTCGCGCACCAAGACTGTGCAGAAGAGCATGCAGTACATGTACGAGGGAACGCCCACCACGGAGAGCGGAACCTTCACCATGACTACCATCTCGATAGGCTCTGCCTTCGAGGGAATGGGCTCGGCAAGCAGCGGCTACAAGAGCAAGACTTTCGAAAAGTTTGTCAACTCGCTCGAGTCTTACCGCAACAAGGTGGAGGCGCGTTATGCCGACGCAGTCTATCCGGCAGGGTCGGCTCTGGCTGGAGGCAAGTTTGATGCTTCGCGCACGCCTGTCAACAAGTACAGCGGCGACGTGATGATTCCGGCGTTCCTTGATGCCTATACCAGCATGGGAGGCTCGTCGCTCTCGCTCTTCCCCGCACTCAGCCGTCTGCTGCCCAACTGGACTGTCCGTTACAGCGGACTGGGCAAGCTGCCCTGGCTACGCGACCACTTCAAGAGCATCAACATCAACCACTCCTATAAGAGCATCTTCGCCATAGGAAGCTACAACACCTACAGCACCTTCCAGGAGTATATGAACGGAATAGGCTTCATCGACGACACGGCGACAGGCAGTGTCACACCGAGCAGTATGTTCAATATCTCGCAGGTAAGCATCAACGAGTCGTTCTCGCCACTCATGGGTGTCGACATGACGTTCAACAACAATATGACGCTCAAGGCTGAGTATCGTCAGACGCGCGTGCTGAGTCTCAGTATGACGAGTGTGCAGGTGAACGAGGCGCTCAGCAAGGACTGGGTCGTAGGAATGGGCTATCGTCTCAACAACCTCAGCCTTTTCGGCAGGGGAAAGCGAGCCATCAAGTCGAAGGGAAAGAACAAAAATCAGAGCAACGTGGCCGCCAGCAACCGCAACTCTGGAACCAACCAGAACCTCAACCTGCGTCTTGATTTCAGCTTCCGCCGTCAGGCTGCCATCGTGCGCGACATAGCCTCTATGGTGAGCAGTGCCAGCAGCGGAAACAAGGCGCTCAAGCTGAGTTTCTCGGCCGATTACACCCTCAACCGGCTCCTCACCATGAGCTTCTACTACGACCGTCAGACCAACACTCCTCTGCTTTCGAGCAGCAGTTATCCCACCACTACGCAGGACTTCGGTCTGAGTGTCAAGTTCTCGCTGACGAGATAAGGATGTTTCGGGAAGATAGTGAAATGAAAGAATAGGGGCGAGATTGCATCTTTGCAATCTCGCCCCTATATATATATTAATTAAGGTGTAGCGTTTCGTTAGTTCTTAAACTTCCGTGGAAACTTACCATCCTGGATTCTGCTGTTCTTGTTTCTCCTCAGCAGTAAGGGCATGTCCGTTCTTCTGTATTCCATCGAGATAAGTCTGAGGAATAGGACGGAGCACCATGTAGTCCTTGATGTTGGCTGCGGCGATAGAGTTGAAAGCACGTGCGCGGGCAACGAGTGTCTTGGTGCGTGCCAGGTCTTGCCAACGCTGGAATTCGCCGCAAAGTTCGCGTGTACGCTCGTTGAGAACTAAGCAGAGCATGCGGTCGTAGGCAGATGTATAGCCGAGCTTGCGGATGACAGCTTCGTCTTCGGCAGGCAGATTGTTGATGTCTGTTATCTTGAGACTTGTAGGAGCTGTGGTTTCGGCTATTCCGTTTGACTCGTAGTATGAACATTCTGCCATATAAGTGTTCTCGCCGTTGTCCTTGTAGCCTGGAGCTCCAGACTTGTAGGCAGCGCCACCATCGACGTGATGCTCACGGTCTTCGCCCTGTTTGTATGCGGCACGGTCGCGCAGCGTGTTGATGTAGCCCAAGGCTTCTTGATATTTGCCCTGGCGAACTAAAGCTTCGGCAGCGATGAGATAAGTTTCGCCCACTCTTGCCAAGATGCCGTCGCGTGTTCCTACACGGTCGGTCACGCTCTCACGATAGCCGTCGATAAACTTGCTCAGTGAGGGATAGAACTGGGTGAAGTCAAGCATCGCATTGTCGCCAGCCTGGTTCTTGTTGGCAGGATAAGCCACAAAGACTGTAGGAATGGTCTTGCCTGTCTTGGAATAGACAACCTCGTCGTTCATTCTAACGTTGGAATATCGTGTGTCGCCAGGCTTGTTGATGACGTACATCACTCCGAGGTCGCCCTTCTTGTAATAAGTGCTGTTCTTTGGGTTGTTGACAGCAGCCTTGGTCTTGAAGCTCTTCCAGAAACGGGAGTCGTTGACTTTGTCGTACACATCGTAAGTGTAGTAGGAAGTGCGCAGACGCTGATACTCACGCTCTCCAGGAATGTCGCGCTTCATGTAAGGCAGATCCTTGTAGATGGAGATGTAGTAAAGGTGAGTCTGGTTGTAGCTGTTGCCTGTATTGCCCGACTTGTCTGCGTTGAACTGGGCTGCGAGGATAATCTCATCAAGCTTCTCGTTGGCTCCGTCAGGACCAGTGTAGTTCCAGAGGTCAGAATAGTTGGGCGCAAGGGCATGGTGGCTGATTACTTCCTGAGCATAGGTGAGACAGTCTTTCAGGTCTTGTTCCTTGTAACTTGCGTTCCAGTCGTCGTTGCGCTCGCTAACTCTTGAAAGCAGTGTTTTGGCAAGGAAGTGGGCAGCGGCATCTTTGGTCATCTGGCCAGTTTTGGTTGCTGTGGCGGGCAACAGTGTGTAAGCCTGTTTCAGGTCTTCCACTATCTGTTTGTAGCAGTCTTCTGCCGAAGCACGTGTAAACTCGCGCTGCGGTGTGGTGCTTGGTGTGAGCTTGAGCGGCACACCGCCAAACTGTGCAACAAGTGTATAGTAGTTGAAGCCACGCAAGAAGTATGCCTCACCTAAATGTTCCATGGTGGCAACACTGGTGAAGCCGCCTTCCTTCACGTTCTGTATGAGGGTATTGGCATTGCTGATGCCTACATACATCTCGTCCCATAGATCTTCGGGCTTGGTAGAGTTGCTTGTTACAGTAGGACCATAGTTTCCGTCGTAGCTGTTCCACGAAGCGTTGGATCCGTCTCCTCCCACTGTGAACTCGTCAACTCCATTCTCTGTGAATGCTATACAGTTTTCTTTGGAAAAATGATAGCGTAAGTTCTCGTAGAGAGCTACCGACAGGTCGGCTACTCCTTCTTCTGTCTTCAGATATTCTGTGTTACGCTTGGTCGTAAGTTCCTCATTGAGGAAATCGCTGCACGAAATAGTACTCATAGAGAGAGTTCCTAATATCAGTGCGTTCAGTATATATTTATTTTTCATTGTTAGTTTCCTTTCTTTTTTAGATTTTTAGAAGTCAAGATTCAAGCCGATGGTCCAGCCGCGGTTCCAGTTGGAAGTATAGGCCTGTGTGGCATCGAGTTCGAGGAACTTCACTGCCGAGTAGATTCTAAATGGATTCTTGGCCTGTACATAAACGCGAAGGTTGCTCACACCGAGATGGCTGATGAGTTCCTTGGGGAATGTGTAGCCGAGCGAGATGTTGCGTACCTTGATGAATCCGCCATCCTTGTAGCCTGCAATTTTGTAGTAGCTGTCGCCGCCACCGATGTTGTAGATAGGCTTCTGGTATTCTGAATGGTGGTTGTTCTCATTGTAGTAGTTGATGGCACGCTGCATGTAGCGTCCGCCCTGCCACTCGCCGCCTGTGCTCACCTTGTAGCCGAATCTGCCGTAGAGCATGAAGCTGAGGTCGAAGCCTTTGTAGGTAAAGGTGTTGGTCATACCCAATATCCAGTGTGGATTGGTGTTTCCTATCACTACGCGGTCGTTGTTAGGATCGATGCGGTTGTCGCCGTTCTGGTCGACGGGGCGAATCATACCTGCCGAGAACTTGTTGCCGTTTTCATTGAACTTGGCCATGAGCTCAGCGTCTTCTGGTTGCCAGATGCCGCCAAACTGATAATCGTACAGCGAGTTGATGGCCTCACCGATGAAGAGGTTGTTGTTGATATCGTCTTCCTTGCCATTGGCGAGCTTGTCGATCTTGTCTTTCTGATAAGAAACATTGAGCGATGTGGTCCAGCTGAAGTCCTTGTTGGTGATGTTGACTGTGTTGAGGGTAATGTCGATACCCTTGTTGGAAGTCTCACCGATGTTTGCCCATGTGTTTTTGTAGCCATTGATAGATGGAATGCTCATCTGCATGAGCAAGTCTTTGGTCTTAGATGTGTAAATATCGATGACACCACCGATGCGTCCTTTAAGGAAGCTGAAATCAATACCGAGGTTCCATTGTGTGGTTTTCTCCCATCCCAAGGCGGTGTTGGCCATTGGCAGGTTTCCGTCAGCAACGATAGGCTCAGAAGGTGCATAACCTGGCTGCAGGCTGCTGCCGAAGGGGTAGAAGAGCGAAGCCACGCCACCCTTGGTCTGGTAGGGATCGATGGCAGAGTTGCCTGTCACACCGACGCCAAGGCGAAGTTTCAACTGGCTGATCCAGCTTACGTCCTTGAGGAAATCTTCTTGTTGCATATTCCAGCCTAAGGCAGCACTGGGGAAGAAAGCCCATTTATGGCCGTCAGCAAGCTGTGAGGCGCCATCCCATCGTCCGCTCAATGTAAGCAGATATTTGTCGGCGAAGCTATAGTTTGCACGTATCATGTAAGAGAG
Source organism: Segatella copri (assembly GCF_009495355.1). Lineage (GTDB taxonomy): Bacteria > Bacteroidota > Bacteroidia > Bacteroidales > Bacteroidaceae > Prevotella. The sequence goes on along the minus strand of NZ_VZAD01000013.1, from coordinate 63,235 downwards.
CAACTGGCGTTCTACGAGGTCTGTACCCCAGTCGGAAAGCTGTGAAATCTGCGATTTGTCCAATGCGTTCCACATAGAAGGCTCGTAAGGAATGCCGTTGGCTGCTAAGCTGGAACCTTCCTTGCGGTACTTGGTGGCACTCTCGAGCAGGGTGAGTCCGAGCGAGTGCTGTCCGAAGTCGCGGTTGTAGTAGATCAGGTTGTCCATGGTCCACGATACGTTGGAGTTGTTGGCGTTGGAGGCATGGTTCTGTCCCTGGCTGCTGGTTGACTCCTTGTCGCGGAATGTTCCTGTGCGGCGATAACGGAAGTCAGGACCGAAGTTGAGGCGATAGCGAAGACCATTGAGAGGTTCCCATATTTCGCCCAAGTCTACCTGTGCGTAGAGGCTGGCGATGACGCGGAACATACGGCGCTCGTTGGTACTGTGTTTCCACTCGTCGGCGATATTTCTTACCATATCGTCGCCACCAGGGTTGGTGATACGGTTGCCGTCCTCATCGTAGGGTTGTGCATAGGGGAATTCGCTTGTGGCAGCATAGTAAAGGTTGGATGGCAAGCCCTTGAGCAGCGAACCTTGTGAGCTGGCTGTAGAACCATATTGCTGCAGACCGTAAGAACCATTGATGTTGGCTCCCAGGTTAAACCATTTGGCAGGCTTGGCGTCAACGCTTATCTTGGAAGAGTAGCGGCGATAGCTCTGTCCGCGGATAGTTCCCTTGTTGTCGAGGATTCCGAAAGAAAGATAGCTTTTGATTTTGTCGTTTCCTCCGCTCACGCTGAGTGTGTGTTCGTGGGTAATACCGGTTTGTGTTACCATGTCCTGCCAGTCGAATGTTGGCACTTTAGAGCCGTCCCATGTTCCGCCTTCCCATCCTTTCATAATATTGTTCCATGCTGTAGGGTCGGCCTCAGCCTTGAATATCTCACGGTCGTTCTCTATCGTAGGTTGGTCGGCACGTGGATATCTGTCAGGGTTCAGATAGTAGTACGACCATCTGCGCCATTCTATGTATTCTGCCGAGTTCATCTGTCGTGAGTAGTCTTCGAGAGTTTCGAAGGTCATGGTGCCGTTGTAGCTCACTTTGGCTTTGCCCGATTCGCCCTGCTTGGTAGTAACGAGCACAACACCGTTGGCTCCACGGCTACCATAGATGGCTGTGGCTGAGGCATCTTTCAGAATGTCGATGCTCTGGATGTCGCGAGGGTTGATGGTCTCAATGCCGCTTTCCGACATCAGTGGAATTCCGTCCACCACATACAATGGTGAGTTCTGGGCATTGATGGAGCGCACACCACGCACGGTGATGTTGCCGATTTCTCCTGGTCGCTCGTTGCTTGTGATGTCCACACCGGCAGCCTTGCCCTGCATGGCTTCAAGGGCGTTGCCCACAGGTCGCTCGTTCATCTCTTTCTCTCCCACGCGGATGAGGGCACCTGTTACGTCGCTCTTGCGCTGAACTCCGTAACCTACCACAACCACCTCGTTGAGGTTCAGTTCGTCTGGCTGCATCTGAGCCGTGCCTCCTGCTCGTATAATCTGGTCTTTGTATCCAGTGTAGGTGATTTTAAGTTGTGTGCCTTTAGCCACACGTAATGAGTAATTACCGTCAATGTCGGTCACGGTTCCTGAGTTGCCTTTCAGCACGCGCACGGTTACGCCAATAAGAGGCTCACCATTTTCATCGATGATGCGGCCTGTGGTGATATTGTCTTGTTGTACACTAATGTTGGCATTCTGCATTCCGCTTGCTTGTATGGCAATCGGTGCAGGGAAAAGAAGTCCTGTGGCAAGAGCCAGTGTCGATGTAACACGCATCATGTTGCTGTTGCATCTGTTTCTCTGTTTACACTTCATTTGCTTGTTGTTAGGTTTAGGTGAAATAATTATGTTGAATGCTTCCTTCAGAAAGAAGTATCGTTTTAGCTATAGTTTCTAATTGCGTACAAAAGTAGTTTAAAAGAACTTGATTTAGCTTGATTTTCTGACATATCACCCTTATTTTTTGATAATGTTACTCAACTTTCGCAAATGGGGAAGTTATAGAACATGCGAAATTTGAGTAAAAACAAGTTAGGGCGAGATTGCATCTTTGCAGTCTCGCCCCTATATATAATAAGGTGTACAAAATATCAAAAATAGTGTAGGTTGTAGATTTTTAGGACAGTCAAGACTTAAATCCTCTTCCGGTTAAAACATGTTATACATAGCGAGATTGCAGCCAGGATAGCTCCCACAGCGCACACTCCCGTCCATGCATGGTGTGTCCATGCCAATCCGGCACAATAGGTGCCAAAGGAACCGCCTATAAAATAGGTAGTCATAAATATGGTGTTGGCTCTGTTGGAGGCTTGAGGCATCTCCTGAATGCAGCCACTCTGATTGCTTAGTTGCAGACATTGCAAGCCTATATCTACCAAGATGATGGCTACAACAAGTCCCAAGAATGTGTCGCCAAACAGACAGGCCGCAGCCCACGCCACAAGCTGCAGGCATGCACCATAAATACTCATCTTTCTGATGCCCCAGCGATTCACAAGTTTGCCCACACCGCTTGCCGCAATAGCCCCGGCTATGCCGCACAGTCCCAACGTTCCTACCATTTCGCTGCCAGAAAAGAACGGAGCTTGTGCCAATCGAAAGGCAAGGCACGACCAAATGGCCATCATGCTGCCAAAACTAAAGGCGGCACGCATGGCATAAAGGCGTATGCGTCCATTGCTCCTCACAATATTGAATACGCTGGCCATCAAGCCCCTATATGTGCCCACATAGTTGCTCTTTATCTGTGGCATAATCTTGAGCGTAAGAGCCATGCACAGCACCATCACAAAAGCTGCGATGAAGAACATTTCGCGCCAACCCAACCATTCGCCAACATAACCGCTAACCACTCTCGATGCGAGAATGCCGGTTAGCAATCCTGACAGAACGACACCCATATTCCTGCTTTTGTTTTTTTTCTCGGAATATTGTCCTGCAATCGGTATGAAAAATTGTGGAATAACGGAACAGGCTCCCAACAATAGGGAGGCTCCCCAAATAAGCCACACCTTGTGGGCAACAGCAATGACTATGGCCATCATGGCTGCTACGGTCATGTTCACAACAATTATGCGACGGCGTGAGTAGAGGTCGCCCATAGGGATAAGGAAGCACAACCCAAGTGCATAGCCTGTTTGTGTGACAACGGTTATGAGGTTCGCCTCATGCTGGCTCACTCCTATGTCGTGACGTATCATTTCCAAAAGAGGCTGGTTGTAATAGCAATTAGCCACGGTCAATCCCGCTATAACGGCCATTGCGAGCAACAAACTGCGCTCTATGCCTTCATTTTCTTTAAGTTGTTTCACCCTAATTGACGCAACACTATATTTTTATCTATTTTATAAGCACCCTGAGCAACCATATGTTGCTCGGATTGGACCATGTCAGAAATTTCGCTTGTCTTCGTGTTGCAATAAAAAGCCCAATAAAACTCTGAATGGTATGGCAAAAGTACAAATAAAATCCGAGAATCTCACTCCTTTAGGAGGCTTTTTTGATGATGGAACAATTAAGTGACGGTCAAGAGTATGATTTTGGTCATCAGCTCATTGAGGCGTATAATAATCCAAAGTTGCCAAACAGGCTGCACGGGCTGTAGGCAGGTTTGAGAAAGGTAAGAAAATAAAAATAGGAGGAAAACAGATCTGTTTTCCTCCTATTGGATAGAGTTATCTCAGACTGAGAGATTACAATGTAGACTTGATGGTCTGTGTGTTGCTTCCCTGTGTCAGCTTGAATACATACACGCCGTGGGGCAGGCTTGACAGACTGATGGTCTCGCCGTTGCTTTTGATAGGTGCAGAATACATCAACTGACCAGTGAGGTTGTAGACGGCTACACGAGCCTGACCCTTGTCGCTGCCAATGTAGAATGTGGCGGTGCGAGCCTGGCGGTCGGTTATGATGCGGTACATAGACTCAGTGGTCTTGACATCATCGATGCCTGTTGTGCCGAGCAGTTGCTTCAGACCCTTGATGGCATTGATACGGCCATAGCCCCATGTGTTGTTGGGGAAGATTTGTCCTGTTGGCATATAATCGTCATTCTGGACAGCTGTGTTGCCGATGACTTCGAGCACCTGTTTAGGTGTCAGGTTGGGGTTGGCCTGCAGCCAGAGAGCTACGCAGCCTGCCACGTAAGGCGAAGCCATAGAAGTACCTACGTCGTTGGTATAGAGATCGTTGCCAGTGCGGGCAATGACATTGGTGTCGTCGCTCCATCCTGAGCAATATCTTGAACCTGCTGACACGATGATGCAGCCAGGAGCTGTTATGTCGGGTTTGACGCGACCATCGACAGTAGGACCGTAGCTTGAGAAGGCGGAGTGCTCCAGGAACTTACCCGTCAGCTCCTCGTTGAGGCCGTAAGCATTTTGTGTGCCCTGCAAATTGATGGGCTGGTACTGTACCTTCGAGTTGAACGAACCTACAGAGATGACATCAGGACTCTCGCCGCCCAGCTCGCCTACTGTGCAGTTGGTGTCGCCGTCGGTCCAGCCACGCTTTTTGAAGCTGGTGAACTCGCCAGAGGCGGCATTGTTCCACATGTGTACGGTTTTGCCAGCCTCGCCAGTCACCACAACACCGATGGCAAAGCCAGTGTTGATGGAAGTGGCACGGCTCATGAGCAGCACGTTGGTGCGACCGTTGACAGGGTTTTCCTGGAGCGACAAACCTACTTGAACTACCACGCCACTGCCGTCGGGGGCAACCCAGTTCACTTCTTTCGTACCATCGTTGGAAACTTCGTCAGAAGATGCGATAATCTTACCGTTGAGTGTGTTTACGACAACAGCCTTAACGGAAATTTTTGAGTTCTTCTCGGCCCAGATGTCGACGTAAGCCTGCTTGTAGGAACTGTTGGCCTGTCCGCTGCCATAGGCAAACATGGTTTTCATTTGCTTGTTGGCAGCGGTAAAGGTCTTGCTGGCGTGCAGTTTGTCAAGGCCTTCGTTGCCTGCGGCACCAACGATGATGCGGCCCGGACCAACCAGGTTGGCAAACGAGAGATCGGTGTCGGAGCTGCCGTCGTGAGGACCCATGTGTGAGCCGAGGCTGATGTTGACAACAGCAGGCTTTCCTACACTCTTGGCATAGTCGAACACATACTTGATTCCATCTACAATCTGTGCATTGGTGGTCTTGAAGCTCACGAACACGAGGTCGGCATCGGGAGCCACTCCGTAGTAAGGTGTGCTCTTGTCGCTGCCCGAGGCAATGCCCGATACGTGGGTGGCATGGAAGCCACTGGTCAGGTCATATTTTGCAGCTCTTATCTCGGCTGTGGTTTTGTATTCAGCTCCATAGCCGAAACCTTCGGGAGCATTGCCAGTGCCGTGCTGATCCCATACGCGCTTGATGCGAGTGTCGCTCTTGTCGGCATTGAGAAAGTCTACATGGTCGTACTGGAATCCGTTGTCCACGATACCGATGACTACGCCTTTGCCGGTGTAGGGACCGTTATTCTCTGTCATTTGGTGACATTCGTCTACGCCCAACAGTTTGCGGGCGTTGTCCATCAGCAGTTTGGCCTCAGTACCTACCGAAACCGAAACAACCTCATCGAGATTGGAAATAGGTTCGATGGCAGACAGGGGCATGTCGGCAGTGACGAGTGTCTCGCTGATGCGCGAGTTCACTTTGGCTCCCAGAGCCTCTATTTTGGCAATGGCATCCTGCGACTTGACGGTGATGAATGCGCTGACAGTCTGTGGGGTAGCATTTGCAGCCTTGGCTTTCTTCTGTGCTGTTCTTGCTTCGTGAAGCATCATGCTTGTGCTTGGCGACAGCTTCTGCGCAAAGCTGAAACTGCCGACAAGCAGGAATGATGCCATAAGAATGGTTTTCTTATTCATTTCTTAATTCTTACTTTTTCTTTTTAATCTGTTTATTAGTATGCTTCTACTGCTCCGTTGTAATTGAATACCAAACGCTCCTTGTTGCCTGCACCATTTGGTGTATTTTTGTTGGTATAAGTGTTGACAACATCCAGTGAGATTTCATAGTTGCCGGCAGCGTCTTTCTTGATGGATAATGTACCGTTGTCTGGAGTGTTGTTAAATCCACCATATTTGGCATCGGGAGAATACAACTGTACGTCTGAGTATTTCACCTGGAAGTTGTCGCCGTCTTTCAGCTCAGCCAAGTTGATGGTTCCGGCATTGATAAACTTCTCATCTACCTGCAGTGTTACCTTTTCGCTGCTGAATTTGCTTGAGAACTTGCCGCCATAAAGGTAGAATGTGTAGATGTTGCTCTTTTGCTTAAGAAGCACCTTGCAGATGTCCTGGTTTATAAGGATGCTTCCGTCAGGGTTGTACAACTTGTAGCTGTTGCTTACCACAGCAGGAGTCATTCCGTCGAGGCTCTCTACGGAAGTGGTTGCACCGTAATACTCCAACTCGATGGTACGGTTGTCATCGAAGGTGGCGTTGATCTTGATGTAGAGCTTGCCGTCCTTGTCCTTTGCGGTGGTGATAGTGCCGGCCTTAACCTTCTCGTAGGTGACGCGTGTGGCGTAGTCGATGTACTTCAGGGTGTAGCTGTCGGCATCGGTAGCCAGGTCGATGGTTCCATTGTAGAGCTTGGAAGCCGAGATGCTTACTGCAACGCCAATCTTGCCAGCCAGCAAACCGTCGGCTGTGGTAGCCTCGACATCACCGAAGGCGAAGGTTGTTGCCGCACCTACAGTGGCTGGGTTGAGCACGAGGGCAGAAGCAACGTTATAGGTCTTCACGTCGTTCACATTAGTTGTCTTGATGCTGTTGGTGGCAGTGTAAATCTGGGTGAACGCGCTGTTGGTCCACTTGCAACGCAGGTCGCTGTAGTCGGCAGTCTCAGCCTCAAGTGTGATGGTGACGTTCTTCTTGCTCTTGTCGAATTTAGCCTGGAGCGTACCAGTCAGCTTAGGAGTCTCGCCATTGTAAGCCACCTTTACGTCCTGAGCGTTGTCAGAGCCAAGCGTAATCTCATGACCCATGAGACTCTGTGGAATGGTCAGCTCGAATACAGGTTTTGTGTCGCTGTCGCTGCCATAGAGCGCAAACACGTATGAGCCGTTGGCATCCAGCTTGGTTACCTTGCTGAGATCCTTTACGTCGTCGTTGTATGCCCACTGGTTTCTGAGGGTTGCGAGAGCCTCGTCGGTAAAGGTGACGTTCTCTATGCTGTTTACCTTATATACTTTGGTTGTGCCGTCCTTCTGGTGAACGGTCATCACGCGTCTTGTCTGTGCGAATGTGGGGAGCACTGTTGCGAGACAGAGTGCTGCTGTAGCTATATACTTTTTCATTTCTTTACGATTTTTGTGGTTTTGTTGTTTGATTTTACGATATAGATGCCGCTTGGCAGGTTGGCGATGCTGGCAGCCTTGGTGCCGTCGATGGTCTGCATGAGTTGTCCACCAACAGAGTATATTTCGGTCTTGCCGGTAAAGTCGGCCTTGATGCCTTCGATGCCAGTGATGGAAGATGGTTCGTAATTGTATTCCATCTCCTTGTCGAACTCGCCCGTAATCTGGAAGCCTTTGCCGTCGAAGAGGTTGATGACGAACTTGTAGTGTGTGTTGTCGGTCTTGCTTACGCCCACGGTTCCTGAGTAGACTGTTGCCCACTTGTCAACTACCCATGGCAAGCGGGTGGCAGGGTCTGGGTTCTTGCGGAAGTGATGGTAGCGTGTGCCTGTGCGCTCGCCGTTGTTATAGAAGTAGCCGCGGGTCATCATGAATGGAGCATACATATTGGTCCACAGATGGCTTTCCTCCATGAGGGTGTATGTGCCTTCGGGAAGATACTGGCTGCCTTCGGCTGCCTGGAATTCCATGCGCAGCAGATCCTGGTCACCAGTATAGTCTTGGTCGTCCTTGCCGCTTGGCGAACCGAGGTCGACAGAGAATACCTGAACACCGTTCTGCACGCCGAGCGAGTAGATGCGTGACTTCTCCACGCGGTCGAACTTGAGATGTACATCCTCCTCGAGGTTGGAGTCAACGTCCTTGTCGTCTTTCTCCGACTGATCGTAGTAGATGAACGAGATGCCCTTGGCTGTGCCTGTCACCTTGTGTCCGCGGTCGGTGGTGCAGTCTACGGTAATGTCGAAGGTTCCCTCTTTCTCGCCGTCGGCGATGGTGATGGTTCCGTTGGTGATGTAGCAGTAGTCGTAGTCGGTGTCCATTCCTGTCACGGCCTTGCGGCGCTTCACGTAGGTTCCCATTACGACAGTCATGCCGTTGTAGTCGATTTCCATACCTGGGAAGAAAGTGCCTACCTTGAAATTGCGTGCTACGGTATAGGTGCCTGGCACGACAGTAGCGGTCTTAGGGTCGCCAAAGAGACGGTTGTAGAGGTTGATGACGAGGTCGTGTCCCTTGCCTGTCATTCCGCCAGTCTGGGTGTCGTACTCTCCGTCGTAGAGGTTGAGCACCATGTTGCCGGTCTTAGAATCCATGAGGTTGCCGTAATAGTAGCCGATACCGCCATGGAAAGTGGTGTTGATGTCTGTCGAAATCTGAGGATATACATCAGAGCTTCCCGCTGACATATTGTTGAATACCATATCGCCGACGTACGAATACTGTGTTCCATTGGCATCGCTGAACGAGAGCGTGTAGGTTACGATTCCTTCGTTCTCTGCCTTGCTCACGGTGATGTCGTTTGCTATGTCCACAACGCCGTCGCTGTTACCCTTGTCGTCGAAGTTCTCCACGTAAGTAAGATCGGGATTGTAGTACAAGTTGCCTTCAGAGGCAGCGAAGGTTCCTGCAGGCAGGTCGATGCCTGTTCCTTCTGGCGCATAAAGGTCAAGCTCGGCTACAGTAGCGTTTTTGGCATTGATCTGTCCTTCGTTGACATTGTAGCTTACATCTTCCTTGTCCGAAAGAACCAAGTAGTAGTTTTCGTATCCTTCTGCTCCTGAGCCGGCAGCAGGATAATAAGCCAGCAGCACACTGTTGTTGATATTGGTGACAGCCTGTGCGGCTGCGGCAGCTTTTCTTTTGCCTGCTACGGCAGCGTCAGCACCACGCTTCTTGATGAGCTGAAAGGTAACGCGCTTCTTGACTGTTTTCTGCTGTGCCAGAACAGGCATGGCTATGAAGGCAAGAAGGCATGTGAATAAAAGTAAAGTTTTCTTCATTATTTCTTGATGATTTTAAAGGAATGTTCGTTGGTCAGATTCAGAATGTACACACCCGGTGCGTAAGAGGCAACATTGATGGCAGCGTTTCCGCCGCTTACTTTCTGTCGCTGTAGCAGTTTGCCGTTGGCATCGTAGAGCACAGCTTCGCCTGCCGCAGAACCGCTGATGCGGATCGTGGCGTTGTCGGTGTAACTAAAACTCATGGTGGATGTGTTTACCTTTTCCTCAATGCCTGTGGAAATGGCTGTGAAATAAAACTCGGTTACATCGCTCTGAGGATAGTCGGTGGAAATCTCATCGGATGTAATCTGCAACTTGTCTTCGGAAAAAGCGATGACGGGTCGCGTACTTAATTTGAACTCTGCCGTCTTGGAGTCGGCCATCTTTAAAACCAAGAATTCTGCTTGCTCAGTCTCGGCTGCATGAATAAGCCCAAATGGGGGGGGCAAAACAGCAGAGTAGAGCAAGGCTCAAAACTCTCTTTTTCATGTTGATAATCTCTTTAGAGGGACAATTAATAGTATAAGTATTCTCTATGTGAACATTGTTTTGTCTTTCGTCTCACCCTCGTACATATTAACGAATGTCAAATAAATGTGCTGCAAAGGTAGTTAAATCTTTTAAAACATGCAAGAAAATACAGGAAAAATTGTATTTCTTGTACCTGATTATCTTACGTTTTGTTATAAAACGCATGTTTATTGTAATGAAATGAAGATGATCGTGCTACAAAAGCGAGGTGGCGTGACAAAACAATAGATATGGATGAATTGTGTCTGTTGCTGTGTTGTAAAAACAAATTAGGGGCGAGACTGCTAAGTGCAGTTCGCCCCTATATATATATTGTTCTTAAGTAACTTCTCTAACTTCCCCGAGCAGCTTCGGCTCCTCAGCTTATTTCTTGTCGTAGGCGTGGACGGGATAGTCGATGGTGTAGTGGAGACCACGGCTCTCTTTGCGTTCTATCGCCATGCGGGTGATGAGATAACCCACGTTGATCATGTTGCGAAGCTCGCAGAGCTCCTTGCTTACCTTGACACGCTTGAAAAGGTTCTCGGTCTCCTCGTACAGCAGGTCGAGTCGGTCCCAGGCACGTTTCAGTCGGAGGTCGCTGCGCACGATGCCCACGTAGTTGCTCATGCATTCGCCCACTTCCTTGACGCTCTGTGTGATGAGCACTTTCTCCTCGTTGGTCAGTGTTCCCTCATCGTTCCATTCAGGCACCTTCTCGTTGAAGTCGTACTCGTCGACATGCTTGATGCTGTGCTTGGCAGCTGTGTCGGCATAGACCACAGCCTCGATGAGCGAGTTGCTTGCCAGACGGTTGCCGCCGTGCAGACCCGTGCACGAACATTCGCCCAGAGCATACAGGCGGTTGATGCTCGAACAGCCGTTGAGGTCGACCTTGATGCCGCCGCACATATAGTGGGCTGCCGGACGTACGGGAATGTAGTCTTTGGTGATGTCGATGCCGATGCTCAGGCACTTGGCATAGATATTGGGGAAGTGGTGCTTGGTCTCTTCGGGATTCTTGTGAGTGACGTCGAGGCATACGTGGTCGAGTCCGTGCTTCTTCATCTCCTTGTCGATGGCACGTGCCACGATGTCGCGTGGAGCCAGACTCAGTCGCTTGTCGTATTTCTCCATGAAGCTCTCGCCGTTGGGCAGGCGCAGGATGCCGCCATAGCCACGCATGGCTTCGGTGATGAGGAAGGCAGGATGAGTCTCGCCTGGGTGGAAGAGGGCTGTGGGGTGGAACTGTACGAACTCCATGTCGGCCACTGTTCCCTTGGCACGATAGACCATAGCCTCGCCGTCGCCCGTGGCGATCACGGGATTGGTAGTGGTCTGATAGACAGCTCCGCAGCCGCCTGTGCACATCACTGTCACCTTGCTCAGATAGGTGTCCACCTTTTGGGTCTCGGGGTTGAGCACATAGGCTCCGTAGCAGTTGATGTAAGGAGTGCGACGTGTGACGCGTGCGCCTAAGTGGTGCTGTGTGATAATCTCGACAGCGAAATGGTTTTCCTTGATGTCGATGTCAGGATTGCTGCGCACGGCTTCCATCAGTCCGCGCTGAATCTCGGCTCCCGTGTCGTCGGCATGGTGCAGGATGCGGAACTCGCTGTGTCCTCCCTCGCGGTGAAGGTCGAACTTGCCGTCCTGCTGCTTGTCGAAATTGACACCCCACTGCACCAGCTCCTTGATCTGCTCGGGTGCCTTGGTGACAACCTGCTGCACGGCTTTGTAGTCGCTGATGTAGTCGCCAGCAATCATTGTATCCTGGATGTGTTTGTCGAAGTTGTCCACTTCGAGATTTGTGACTGAGGCGACGCCTCCCTGTGCGAATGATGTGTTGGCTTCGTCGAGCGATGTCTTGCAGATCATGCACACTTTACCTTTATGCGCTCTGGCCACTTTCAGGGCGTAACTCATACCGGCAACTCCTGCACCGATAATCAGAAAATCATACTTATAAACCATTGAGTTTACTTTAAACTAATTAATGGATTTTATCCTAATTGTTTGCAAAAGTAATAATTTATCTTTAAAGTGAGCATTAAAAGCCATATTTTTTGTAATTTTGCAGTGTTTTTTTGTAGAAAAGGATAATGAGAGACAGAACATTTCATAAGCGTATCACGCTTCCAGTGCGTTTGGGCATGGGGCTTTTCACGGCTTTGGCCGTATATTTCTTTTGGGTCAAGACGGCTATTCTGGGCATCTTGGTGGCTATAGTCATCGTGGGAATGATAGAGCGCATTCTGCATACCACGTACACCATCCGCCGTGTTAAACCCATCGACCGCGACGAGGAGATGGACTTCCTTATCATCGACGAGGGACGTTTCTCCACAAACCGCAATGTGCCGTTGTGCGATGTGGTGAGGGTGGAGAGCATACGGTGCTTCTTCGGCCTCGACCATTGCCTGCTCATCGAATACGGAGCTGGCAACATGGTGACGGTTCAGCCCGACAACGAGGAGGGAATGAAAAAGGCAATAGAGGAGAGAATTGGGGGAAGTTTATGAAGGAGTTAAGGAGTTAAGAAGTTGAGGAGTTAAGACAACGGCTTTTGTGGAGTTGGAATTTAACGTGAAACATTTCCTCAAGGCATTTGTCTTAACTCCTCAGCGACCGCAGGGAGCGATAACTCCTTAACTCCTGAAAAAAAATAAAAAGAACATTACAAGGTAAAAAAATGAAATACAGATATATTTGGTTGCTCTGCATGGTGGCGATGCTTTCGCTTCCTGTAGGAGCACAGAACGTGAAGAAGAGCGCTGCGCCCTTGATGGCGGGCGAGGAGGAAGTAGTAGAGGACAGGGACGAAAGCGAGGCGGCGGCAGACACACTCTGTGCCGACTCCATAGCAGCCGACTCGTTGGCTGTCGATTCCATCACAGCCGGCGGCTTGCGCCTGCCTTGGCCCGAAAATGTAAGGCACGGGCTCGACCGTCTCTTACAGAACGATATGTTCGAGACTTCGCAGGTTGCCATCATGGTGTGGGACTTGCAGGCCGACTCGTGCATCTATCGCCATCGCGAGCGTCAGCTCATGCGTCCTGCCAGCACGATGAAGCTGCTCACAGCCATCACAGCCCTCGACAGGTTGGGCGGCTCTTATCAGTTTAAGACGCAGCTCAAGTACACGGGCAAGATAGAGGAGGGTGTGCTCCAGGGCGACGTGTACTGCGTGGGCGGCATGGATCCGCGATTCAACAACGACGACATGCGGGCTTTTGTGAGCAGTCTGCAGGACATGGGTGTCGACACCATCCGTGGCAGCATCTATGCCGACCGCTCGATGAAAGACGCCGATCTCTTAGGCGAGGGCTGGTGCTGGGACGACGACAATCCTGTGCTTTCGCCTTTGGTCTTTGCCCGAAAGGACGGGTTTATGGATCGTTTCGTCGACAGGCTGAAGGATGCAGGCATCGTGCTCGAGACCGACACGCCTCAGGTGAAACGCTGTCCTGAGAGCGCCTTTTCGGTGTGCACGCGCTTCCACACCATGGATCAGATCATGCACAAGATGATGAAGGAAAGCGACAATCTCTATGCCGAGAGTATGTATTATCAGATAGCCGCCTCTACGGGCAACCGTCCTGCCAGCGCCAAGAGTGCGCGCAGCGTGGAGCGACAGCTCTTGCGCAAGCTTGGACTGGATGCCTCGCGCTGCAGGTTGGCCGACGGCTCGGGCCTCTCGCTCTACAATTATCTCAGTGCCGAACTGGAATGTCAGCTCCTGCGTTATGCTTATCGCAACGAGAACATTTATCCTCATCTTCGTCCCTCGCTGCCCATTGCCGGCATCGACGGTACGCTGAGGAAGCGAATGCGTGGCACTTCGGCAAGCGGCAACGTGCGGGCCAAGACGGGCACGCTGACAGGCATCATCACTCTTGCCGGCTATTGTACGGCAGCCAACGGGCACGACCTGTGTTTCGTCATTCTCAACAATGGCATCATGCATGCCGTCAATGCCCGCCGTTTTCAGGACAGGGTGTGCGCATTGCTGTGCCAGCCGTGAGTTTTTTAAAGGTAAAAAAGTAAAAAGGTAAAAAAGTAAAAAAGTAAAAAGGTAAAAAAGTAAAAAGGTAAGTAAGAACTTGCTGAAGTTCAATAAGTAAATAAAAGCGAGTGGATATGGTGTCGAATACAACTTTTTCTTATGCGATTCTTTCATGGTTTCGCGATAACGGCAGGGCTTTGCCTTGGCGCGACACCACCGACCCTTACCCCATCTGGCTGAGCGAGGTGATATTGCAGCAGACGCGTATCGCCCAGGGATGGGAATATTGGGAGCGGTTCATGCGCCAGTTTCCCACTGTCGAGGCTTTGGCTGCGGCGAGCGAGGACGAGGTGCTGAGGCTCTGGCAGGGCTTGGGCTACTATTCGCGTGCCCGCAACCTGCATGCCGCCGCCCGTCAGATAGTCGCATTGGGACAGTTTCCCTCCACGCTCGAAGGCATCAGACAGCTGAAGGGAGTGGGCGACTACACCGCAGCAGCCATTGCCTCCTTTGCTTTCGGCATCAGGGCGGCAGTGGTGGACGGCAACGTGTATCGAGTGCTGTCGCGCCACTTTGGCATCTCCACCCCCATCAACTCCACGCAGGGCAAGAAGGAGTTTGCTGCTTTGGCTCAGTCGCTCCTGCCTCCTTCCGAGGTCTCGGCCTACAATCAGGGCATCATGGATTTTGGTGCCTTGCAGTGCACGCCTCTGTCGCCCCGTTGTTCCGATTGTCCGCTGATGGAGAGCTGTGAGGCTTTCCGCACGGGCAGGGTAGAGGAGTTGCCCGTGAAGCAACGCAAGCTTCAGATCAAGACGCGCCGTCTCGCCTATATATATATAAGGTGTAAGGAGCCGTCTTCCTCGCAGGCGTTTACCGCCATCCATCGCAGGGGCGAGGGCGACATCTGGCAGGGGCTGTGGGAGCCTTTCAATGCCTCGCTTCCCGACGGCACCCGTGCTACCACGCCTGCTGAGTTATTGCAGCAGTTGGACTGCGGTGCGCCTGATGCACATCTTCGTCTTCTGTCGCAGGGTGTGAAGCATGTTCTCACCCATCGCATTCTTCTTGCCGACTTCTATCTTCTCGAGGTTTCTCGTCGTCCTCTCCTTCCTCCCGATTACATCTGGATTCCCGAGTCGGAAATAGACTGTTATGGTGTTCCCCGCCTCATAGAGAAGATGCTGAGCGAGGTTCATGGGAGATGTTGAGGAAATGTTCCATTTCCCCTATTTGTTCGTGAGAAATAGTCTATTTTTCGCTTTTCTATTACAAAAAGATGAATATTTCTGTAAAGGCTTGCTTGTTTGCTTTATTATGCTTAATTTTGCATTCGTATAAGAAGCAGATAGTAGCCTTGCGCAAACACGAAACCCTTAATAAAGAGTGAAATACGCCTCGTAGGTGTTGTCTGCTTTCACACGTAGCACGAAACAAAGACTAATTAAAATATTAATTCTTACGTTTATGAAACAACATTTACGCTTTTTATTTACGCTCCTCTTGGCGATAGTCTGTGGGGGGGGCAATGTTTGGACAGACGACTGTTACAGATGAGCTAACACCAGGTTCTTGGGATATAACTGGCCAAAATAATTATTCCCAGAAAAAAACAATTACTTTATCTTCTGGTGTATCTTATAGTGGTTATTTTTTCGCTAATAAAAATGGAAACATGACCCCAAATTTGCGACTCCAGATAAAGGAAGATTTTCAAAAGTCTAAACGAACAGGGTTTTATACGACAGCTTCCAGCAAGGTAGCTAAGAAAATCACTATTAGTTTGGCAAGCGATCATTCTGCTAATACTACACTTCAGGTTTATGGTAGCAATACCGCTTATACTTCGGCAGAAGACATATTCGATAGCGAAAAATGTGGAACGCTATTAGGAGAAATTACTAAAACCAAAACAGACGCCATCATACTTTCCGACGCACAGAGCTATAAATTTATAGCTGTGCGAGCAAAAGGTGGTGCTGCATTAATTAACAGTATCTCTATCGAGTGGGCAAGTGTTTCTGCTGAGAAAACTCAGACCAAACTTACATTCCCTAAAGACTCTTATTCTTTCTCAACCACAGATGATCTTTCTTCTTTCACGGGTCAGACTCCGACACTTAAAGCAGGAGAAAGTGAGTTGACTGGTAAGACAATCACCTATTCTAAAACAGGTGATGATATTTTCACTTCTTTTGATGCATCTACTGGCACTCTTGCCTTGAATGGTAAAGCCGGTACAGCCACAGTTACTGCCTCATTCTCTGGTGATGAAACCTATGCAGCTTCTTCTGCTTCTTATACGATTACCGTGCAAGATAACAGAGCCACTCCTACATTTACTTTTGGCAAGGAGTCTTACACCTTTGATTTAGGCGCTACGGTTGCTCCATTCACTAATCAGCTGACAGCTCCAGAAGGCGTAACTGTCGTTTATTCTTCTAATTCGGAGATTGCTACAGTCAACGAAACAACAGGCGAGGTTAATGTAAACACAGCTACTGTTGGTAAGGCAACGATTACTGCTACTTTTGCAGGAAATGAGACTTATGCCCCAGCTACTGTTTCTTATACCATTGAAGTAAAGAAACCAATGTTGCCTCCAACATTCGACTTTACTCAATCAGAAAATGATTATGGTTCTGGTGCGACTCCTGGTGAAAATTATATAGAAACATCAACTTGGACTTCAGGAAAAGTTAAAATGGTAACAAGTAAAGGGAATAGTCAAGGATTTCGTTGGTGGCAAAAAACTGATGGTACAGTATTGAGATCCTATGATGGTTGCAGTTTGACTATTTCTGTAAACAAGGGCTTACTTATTAATTCTATAGAATTCGATGGTGTTATTAGTGGGTTTGCTGCTGATAAGGGTACGTTGAAAAGTGAAAAATGGACAGGTTCTGCGCAAACTGTAACATTTAGCTTTAGTGCAAAAAAAGACATCAAGTCCATTACCGTGACTTACGAGAAGGATGCAACTTTTACTCTCGAAACCCTCACGACAGCAGCATCAGGCTTCGCTACTTATGCCGCAGATTATGATGTGAACTATAGCGCTTTGGGCTTGACGACATACACCATTGCCTTGGATGAGGCCAACAACAAGGTAAGCTATAACCGCTTTGAGGGCGTGGTTCCTGCTGGAAAGGCAGTGCTCGTACAGGGAACAGCATCAACATCTTATGAACTGACACCAGCCGAAGGGGCAGCTGATGAAACATTCACTACCGACCTGAAGGCTTCTGACGGAACATTTGAGGCAAAGGACGATAAGGTTTATGCCTTCGGTACACTCAATGGCAAGTCGGGCTTCAAGCTCGTGAACAATGGTGTTGTGATTCCAGCCAAGAAGGGCTATTTGCAGCTGACAGGCACGACTGCAGCCAAGCCTACGTTCTTCGCATTCGATGGCATCGGTACAGGAATCAGCCACATTGAGGCAGACGCCGCCTTGGAGAATGCCGCCATGTACAACCTTGCCGGACAGCGCGTGGACAAGAGCTACAAGGGAGTAGTCATCGTGAACGGAAAGAAGATGCTTCGCAAGTAAGCAACCATAGAAAAGTTTATCCTAAAAAAACAGAAATGACAATGAAAAAATATATAATTCCCACCATTGAGGTGATGAAGATTGAGACTGAAAGCATGATAGCAGCCAGTCCTGAAAGCGATTTGAATTCGACAGACAAAATCACCGACCAAAACCAGATAGAGGCAAAGCCCCATTCTCCCACGGATGTAGACTTCTGGGACGATGAGGAAGATGACGGTAGCTGGTCATACAGCCATCGCACCAAGAGTCTCTGGAATTAAAAACATTCACCCATGCGAGCGTCCCGGCACAGCCTATGTGTCGGGACGTTTTGCATCATTTACAGAAATGGAGTCATGTAGAAAGGAAGGCAATTTAAGGAACCTTCTTTTCTTAAGTCCTTGCCGTATATGAGATACGAATGCAGTATGCGTGATGAATATTTCTGCATAAAATTATCGATAGAGACATGTTGTGCAGAACGAGCAGACTTAACCTCTATTACGCTTATTTTCCCTCCATCCGGAATCAAGAAATCAACCTCGTATTTCCGTTTGCCGTCTGGGGTTGGCCAAGTATGATAGTACAATTTCTTGCCGGCGGCTACAAGCATCTGTGATACGATGTTTTCATAAACATATCCAAGATCTGCCGTGAGTTTGCCATTTAGAATTTTCTGGTATATAACGTTGCTTGTGAAGTCAGAGTCCCAAAAAGCAAGCGTAATGAATAATCCGGTATCTCCACAGTAAAGCTTGAAACATTCTGGGTTGATATGCATGGCAAGTCCGGCGCTCGGGTCGTTGGAGTGATAGGCAATATTTGTAGTCATTGATTCTTTCAGAATGGAAAGAGACGTAGTGAGTCTTTCTGTCCTTCCTCCCTCTATTACACTACTTACTTGATAACGTGAGGCGTTGGTGTTCAATTGTGCTGGTATCGCGTGAAACAGCATGGAGGTTTTTCCAGAAGAATCTAATTCATAGAAATCAGAGTCATATAAGTTAATGATATTTCTCTTGACTTGATCAACTCTACTTAGGTCCAGCGTATCGAGATATGTGTTTACAGCCTGTGGCATACCGCCGACGAGTACATACAAGCGAAAATCTCTCATGAGCTTTCTGTTGGTGGCATCACCAAGAGGTGCCCATTGCTCAAAGATATTTTTTGCGAGAGACATGGTGGCCGTATCGCCCAAAGCCCAACGGAATTCTTCGTAATCCATAGGGTACATGGCTATTCTTCGTTCCTCACTTGGTATGAGAATCTTTGTTCCATCAGTCATTGGACGTTTCTTCATTTTTATGCCAAGCAATGAACCTGTCTCGATATAGTGGAAGCGGCCATCCTTAACCAAGTGTTTTATAGCTTGTCGAGCCAAAGGCCACTTTTGTATTTCGTCAAAGATTATCAGTGACTTTCCGGGGATAAGGTTCACTCCACAGTTCATCTGTAGACTGGTAAACAGCATGTCAAGATTTGAAATATCCGTAAATGCATCCTTTACAACCTTGCTTGCGATAGAAAAATCTATAAGTAAGTAGGTTTCGTATTCGTTCTTAGCAAACTCTTCAGCTATCGTTGATTTCCCAACACGTCTTGCTCCTTCTATGAGTAGTGCTGTACTACCTTTGTCTTGCTCCTTCCAATCAAGAAGCTTCTGGTATATTTTGCGTTTGAAGATTCTTTCTGACATAGTTGTTAATGTTTAACGTTTATATTGCTGCAAAGATACTAATAATTCTTTGATTTTCAATGACTTTTTGGGAAAAATGTCAAAATCCGCAAACTTTAAAGTGTTAAAAGCGTCAAAATCCGCAAACTTTAAAGTACCAAAAGTGTCAAAATCCGCAAACTTCGAGGTGTTGCCAGCAAGCGCATTGCAGGTGCTTTCTTGCAAAATAGAAAGTTTCTATAATGTATATGTGAGCGTCCCGGCACAGCCTGTGTGTCGGGACGTTTTGCATTATGACAGCAGGAAGCTATGAAAAAGCACGAAGATGAAACCACGAAACACGAAAACAAGAGCAAACTATCATGACGTGAGCTTTCAATGGTGATAAATTGTAATTAAAACACTACCCATATATAGCAAACTGTAAGAATGAGTGTATTTTTAGATTTATTTTGCATAAAAAATTACGGATAAGAAATCAAAATGTCGTATCTTTGCACACGAAAAGAAACAAAAAGTTATTGAAACGGCGGATAACATAACAAAAAGTCAGACAATAACAAGAAGTAGAACAAAAAGGCAAACAACAACGCAATATGAGAAGAACAGTTCATTTCACTAAGATGCAGGGAGCCGGCAACGACTACATATACGTCGACACACAGCTCTACGACATTCCCGATCCCGAGAAAGCCGCTATCGCCTGGAGTGCTTACCATACAGGAATAGGCAGCGACGGACTGGTTCTCATAGGCAAGCCCCACGACGGCAGACGTGCAGACTATTCGATGCGCATATTCAATGCCGACGGCTCCGAAGCCATGATGTGCGGCAATGCCAGTCGTTGTATCGGAAAATATCTCTACGAGAAAGGACTCACCCACAAGGACACCATTCGGTTGGAAACCCTTTCGGGTGTCAAGATACTGAAACTGCATATTCAGGATGGCAATGAGGTGGAATCGGTGACGGTAGACATGCTGAAGCCACTACTCCAGAACCAGGAACAGTTCGTAGGCCCTTCGGTGCTTGCCGCCGACGAGCGCATCTTCGAAGGCACCTATGTCTGCATGGGCAATCCTCACTTCGTAACCTTTGTCGATGACATCGACACCATCGACATCGCGCATTACGGCAAGCTGCTCGAATGCAACGAGGCCTTCCCCCAGCGCTGCAACATTGAGTTCGCACAGCTCACCGATGCCGACACCATTCGCACCCGGGTATGGGAACGGGGCAGCGGCATCACGATGGCTTGCGGAACAGGCGCCTGCGCCACGGCTGTGGCAGCCTTCCTCACAGGACGTGCCAGCCGGAAGAGCAACATAGTGATGGATGGCGGAACACTCCAGATCGAATACAGCGAGGCCGACGGCCATGTCTACATGACAGGCCCGGCAGCCTTCGCCTTCGAGGGAGAAATTCCCCTGACAGGGGAATGAAGAGTGAAGAACAATAATTACGGCAAACTTAAATATACATAATAAAAGGAGAAAAAGAATATGGCATTAGTAAACGAACATTTCCTGAAGCTTCCCGGCAATTATCTCTTTGCCGACATCGCCAAGAAGGTGAACGCCTACAAGATAGCGCACCCCAAGCAGCGAGTCATCAGTTTGGGCATCGGCGACGTGACCCAGCCCCTCTGTCCGGCCGTCATCCAGGCCATGCACAAAGCTGTGGAAGAGATGGCAGTACAGGCTTCCTTCCGAGGCTACGGTCCTGAGCGAGGCTACGACTTCCTGCGCGAGGCGATTATCAAGAACGACTTCCTGCCACGCGGCATCCATCTCGATGTCAACGAGGTGTTTGTCAACGACGGAGCCAAGAGCGACACCGGCAACATACAGGAGATATTGAGATGGGACAACAACATCGGCGTCACCGACCCCATTTATCCTGTCTACATCGACAGCAATGTGATGATAGGACGCGCGGGCGTCTTCGAGAACGGACACTGGAGCAATGTGGTGTACATGCCCTGCAATGAAGGCAACGACTTCACACCCCAGATTCCCGACCACCGTGTAGACATGATCTACCTCTGTTATCCCAACAATCCCACCGGCACCGTCATCACCAAGGACGAGCTTCGCAAGTGGGTGAACTATGCCATCAAGAACGAGAGCATCATCCTCTACGACGCAGCCTACGAGGCCTACATCACCGATCCCGAGATACCACACTCCATCTATGAGATCAGAGGAGCGCGCAAGGTGGCGATAGAGTTCCACAGCTATTCCAAGACAGCAGGCTTCACGGGCGTGAGATGCGGTTACACCATCGTGCCCAAAGAGCTGAAGGCCAAGACGCTGAGTGGCGACGAAGTAGCGCTCAACCCCATCTGGGACCGCCGTCAGTGCACCAAGTTCAATGGCACCAGCTACATCAGTCAGCGGGCAGCCGAAGCCATCTACACCCCCGAGGGCAAGGAGCAGGTCAAGGCCACCATCGCCTACTATATGGAGAACGCCCACTACATGCGGGCAGAGCTTCAGCGCCTTGGTTTCCGTGTCTACGGCGGCGAGAATGCACCTTATCTCTGGGTGAAGACACCTGGCAACACCCCCAGCTGGAAGTTCTTCGAAGAGATGCTCTACGGAGCCAGCGTGGTGTGCACCCCGGGCGTAGGATTCGGTCCTTCGGGCGAAGGTTACATCCGTCTCACCGCCTTTGGCGAGCACGACGACTGCCGCGAGGCGATGCAGCGAATCGCCAAGTGGATGGGGAAAGAATAATCAGTAAAATAATTCAACATAAAATATATAAAGGTATGAGCAATTTAAGATTTGAAGCCGTATCAGAGGCTTCCAAGAGAAAGCCAGCTGAAGTGGCAGCTCCCGGTGAGCGACCCAGTGAGTTCTTCGGCAAGAAGGTATTCAACCGACAGAAGATGTACAAGTATCTGCCAGCCAATGTTTATGAGAAACTGGTAGACGTAATCGACAATGGCGCACGACTCGACCGCAACATCGCCGACGCTGTGGCCAAGGGCATCAAGCAGTGGGCCGACGAGAATGGCGTAACCCATTACACACACTGGTTCCAGCCTCTTACCGAGGGCACAGCCGAGAAGCACGATGCCTTCATCGAGCACGACGGCAAGGGCGGTATGATAGAGCAGTTCTCTGGCAAGTTGCTCGTACAGCAGGAGCCAGACGCCTCCTCATTCCCATCAGGCGGTATCCGCTCTACCTTCGAGGCACGTGGCTATTCTGCCTGGGATCCTACATCGCCAGTATTCATCATCGACGATACACTCTGTATTCCTACCGTCTTCATCTCCTACACCGGTGAGGCACTCGACTACAAGGCACCATTGCTCCGTGCACTCCATGCCGTCAACGTGGCAGCCACCGACGTATGCCACTACTTCAATCCCGATGTGAAGAAAGTCATTTCCAACCTGGGTTGGGAGCAGGAGTACTTCCTCGTCGACGAGAGCCTCTATGCAGCCCGTCCCGACCTGATGCTTACAGGCCGCACCCTGATGGGTCACGACTCAGCCAAGAACCAGCAGATGGACGACCATTACTTCGGAGCCATCCCCGAGCGTGTACAGGCCTTCATGAAAGACCTCGAGATACAGGCACTCGAACTCGGCATCCCTTGCAAGACACGTCACAACGAGGTAGCGCCCAACCAGTTTGAGCTGGCGCCAATCTTCGAGGAAACCAATCTGGCTGTCGACCACAACATGCTCCTCATGAGCCTGATGAAGAAGGTGGCACGTCATCACGGATTCCGTGTCCTGCTGCACGAGAAACCCTTCGCAGGCATCAACGGATCAGGTAAGCACAACAACTGGAGTCTCTCTACCGATACCGGCATCCTGCTCCATGGTCCAGGCAAGACACCAGAGGACAACCTTCGTTTCGTAGTCTTCATCACCGAGACCCTCATGGGCGTATACCGTCACAACGGTCTGCTCAAGGCATCCATCATGAGTGCCACCAATGCTCATCGTCTGGGCGCCAACGAGGCACCACCAGCCATCATCTCTTCCTTCCTTGGCAAGCAGCTCACCGACCTGCTCGACCATATCGAGAAGGCCGACAAGAAAGACCTCTTCACTGTGGCAGGCAAGCAGGGCATGAAGCTCGACATTCCAGAGATTCCTGAGTTGATGATCGATAACACCGACCGCAACCGTACCTCACCATTCGCCTTCACCGGCAACCGCTTCGAGTTCCGTGCCGTAGGTAGCGAGGCCAACTGTGCCTCAGCCATGATCGTGCTGAACACCGCAGTAGCCGAAGCTCTCACCGACTTCAAGAAGCGTGTCGACGCACTCATCGCCAAGGGCGAGGACAAGACCTCAGCCATCATCGACATCGTTCGCCAGGACATCAAGGCCTGCAAGCCTATCCGTTTCGACGGCAACGGTTACAGCGACGAGTGGGTGGAAGAGGCTGCCAAGCGCGGACTCGACTGCGAGAAGAGCTGTCCTAAGATCTTCGAGCGCTATCTCGACCCAGCATCCATCGAGATGTTCGAGAGCATGGGCGTGATGAAGAAGAACGAGCTCGAGGCTCGCAACGAGGTGAAGTGGGAGACCTACACCAAGAAGATACAGATCGAGGCCCGTGTGATGGGCGACCTGTCCATGAACCATATCATCCCTGTCGCCACCCACTATCAGAGCCAGTTGGCAAAGAATGTGGAGAACATGATCGACATCTTCGGCGAGGACGAGGGCAAGAAGCTCACCGCCCGCAACATCAACATCATCAAGAAGATAGCCGAGCGCACACAGATCATCGAGACCGGTGTCGAGGAGTTGGTCAATGCCCGCAAGGTGGCCAACAAGATAGAGAGCGAGCACGACAAGGCAATCGCTTACCACGACACGGTGGCTCCAAAGATGGAGGAGATCCGTTATCAGATAGACAAGTTGGAGCTCACCGTAGCCGACGAGCTCTGGACGCTGCCTAAGTATCGTGAGCTCCTGTTCATCCGATAATGCCGTAATATTTCAAACGGCTGCACTCCGCCGTGCGTAGCGGAGTGCGCTGTTAACTCTTCATCAGATACAGAACAGAAATTGAACGATCAATCTATTTCTTTTATTGGTTGTTTAAGTTTGCGCGGAGTGTGGTTGTGAAATCGTGCTCCGCTTTTTTATGCCTTTTTGTTCCTGTCTGTCAAAGATGGCTTCCAAAGTCGAAAATGACTAATGACTAATGACTTAATCTTGCGAAAGGTCATCAAAAGTTGAGTTTGACCAAAATGACCATGACCAAAATGACCACAATACAAAAATCAGGCTTGACTCAAAAATACTCTTGACTAAAATTATTCTCCGTCACCAGTGCCGCCGCCTTCGGTGCTGCCGCCAGTAGATGGAGAAGCAGGCTTGCTGATGTCGACGTTGTCCTTGCCCTCTTTCTTTGCCTGGTTGATGCGTGACTTTGCCTGGTTGATTTCGATGAGGTTTGCGTTCACGCTGCGCTTTACGATGCTGTAATTAATCATAGTTCTGTAGGTTTTTGAAATGATAGTTTAATACTTTGTCAGCTGCCCGATAGTGCCACCTTTTGGGTCTTAATAGATGACCGGCGCCTGTCGTCTATTGTGACCGCCCTTGGTCGTAATAGATGCCTCCTGCGAGGCTCCCTGAGCACTTTCATTGGTTGACGGTGCAAAGAAAATGCAAACGAGCGCAATGAAAACTTGCTTTCAAATTGCCGAGTGCAGCTTTTCTTCTGCAAAGATAATACATTTTTCGGCTGTTTGTTCATTTGTAGAATGACTTGTTAAGCAAAACAGGTCAAAAAAGGCAAGAAACAGTGCTGTAAGTTGCTGAGTATGTGTTGAATACGTAAACTTTGAATTTTGGTGTACAACTTTCCTTTTCATGAACTATCAAGATAGTACGAAAAAGAAAAAGTGTCATTTTGTGTCATTGTCATTTTGTGTCATTTTTGAAATTCAATGTCATTTCCGCCGCTATATAATAAATAAATATAAATATTTATTTATTATATAGAGCACTTTTCTCTTTCAAAAACGAAAATGACACAAAATGACAATGACACAAAATGACTTATTTACATAGCGTGAAATTATTTTTTTATTTTGATTTTGACCGAAATGACCATGACCGGATTTGATAGGAATCACCTTAAACAAATTAAGATAAAATAAATTACATTTTATCTGTCAATCCTCTTGCAAAAAGCAAGGAAATGGTGAAGAGTAGGAAACTGTTTCTCCCTCTCCGTTATGCAATGATGTTTGCTGTGCCAGGATGAAAAAATGAACAAAAACCAAAGGTTTTGTAGTGTTTATGCAGATTTCATCTGTGAAATATGGATATTTATCCATAATATAAAAGAATTATTTTCATGCATAAAAATGCAAAATAAAGCCCAAGAACGAAATGTATAAATATACAATCATAAAATAGCAAGTTTTAAGAGTGAATATGTAGTAAATAAAACTTACAAAACACAAAAGATGAACATGTTTTTATATTTACTGAACTTTAGCAAGTTCATAAGTTATCACTCCCTTCGGTCGTTAGAAGTTATAACCAACAGCCTTTTTGGACAAGAAGAAACTACTTTTCATGCTATGAGAAGAGGAGAAATAACCCTTCTGCAGCCCATGAGGGGGGAATGGTTTATTTTGTAAACTAAAGTTAAATATTTGTTTTTTGAGGGAAAAAAGTTTGGTTTATAAAATAAACTATGTTATCTTTGTGCCCGAAATCATGATTGTGAAGAGTGATGTGGTTTATAAAATAAACTAAGTGTTCTACCGGACTCCTTTATTATATAAGGAGTCGCAAACTAAAAGAAAAATGGAAGAAAAGAAGATTTCTGAGCAGGAGAGCCTTGAGCTCATCAACCAGATGATAGAGCAGACAAGAAGGGATTCGACAGTAGGTTCGGGCAATACGTTCCTGATTTGGGGTTATGTGTGTATGGTCGTGTCGCTTGCTGTCTTTGTTGCGGCATATACAGGTCCTGGAGCCTGGGGATGGCTTTACTTGGGCATTCCCGTTATGGGTGGCGTCGCCACGCTGATAGCTGGAAGAAAGAAAAAGAATGTGCCTTCTACGTACACCTCGAAGAGTATCAACAGTATCTGGGCGTGCCTGGCAGGTGTGTTTGCCGCCTATGCCGTTTACAGTCTCGGGTATTGGGCCGAGATGGAAGGCTGGTCGGGAATGTTTCTGCTGGGATTGTTGCTGCCCGGTATTGGAACCTACTGCACCGGCACCATTCTGAAGGAAGAGCTGCTGAAGCTGTGCGGCTTGATAGGTGTCATGATGGGAGTGGGCTTCCTGCATGACTTATGCACGGGCGCAGTGATTAGCCTGGCATGGCCGATGCTGATGGCGGTTTCCTCGGCGATAACGCTTGTCGCGCCAGGACATTATCTGAACTATCAATCAAAAAAACAGCGTAAATGATGCAGGAACTGAATCCTCTATTACACAGTCAGTTGAGACTTGCCATCATGTCGGTGTTGCTGAGTGCTGAAGAAGCCGACTTCGTGTATCTGAAGGAGAAAACGGAGGCTACAGCGGGCAACCTGAGTGTGCAGTTGGACAAACTTGCCTCGGCTGGCTATATCGAGAAGGAGACTGACGGCTCGGGCTCCAAGCCGAGAACAGTCTGCAGAATGACTGAGGCTGGCCGACAGGCCATGCAGGAATATGTAGCGGCGCTGAAGACCTATTTCTCGGGTCTTTGATGCTGAGAATGAAAAAAATGCTGCCATCTGACGGGTTCTCTGACCTGACCGATGACAGCATTTTGCTGTTGGGAGGGTGTTATTGTTTGTCGGGCGAATCAGAACTCTCTTTGTCTATTTCGCGGAAAAGGCCGAAGAATCTGTTGCCAGCCCAGATGATGCCGGCAATCAGGGCTATGGAGACTAAGCCCCTCAAAAATCCACTCAGCAAACCAGGCAGACTGTCCCAGAACGGAAGATAATGTACTCCGAACCCTACAGCTATGGACAACACCAATGTGCCGACGATGAGGAGTTTCTCGTTCCGGATAGTGGGCGAAGGGGCTTCTACTTCTACCAGGTTTCGCAACTTGTATATCTTGTAGGTAAAGAATATGCAATTCAGAACCAAAAGGGCTAAGCATGTTATCATTCCGCCTAAGAAGATGCTCTCGCTCTCTATCCATTCCGCACAGCCGGCCCATATAAAGAAGAGTGCATAAACAACAGACTGCAGGCGACCGCAAAGCGACAGGCAGCGTACTTGCCGGGCGTTGACTATCTTGACGAATGGCAGATCGGAGGCCGACGGATGATAGCTGTGACGGAAGCTGAGACCTGTGCTGACTGTGCCGCAGATGGCGATGATAAGACAAGAGTGCCATTCCTCGGCTGCGACATGAGTGATGTTTACGATGGTGAGGAGCCAAATGGCAAGCAACAGGATTCCGATGACGTACTCGAAAATTCTGACACTTGCTGTGCGATAAATCTTGACTTGTGCGAAGATGCTGTCCTGCTCCTCGTCATCGCTGGCACTGAACAGGTCGAGCGCAAAATGCAACAGTTTGTTTTTCATTTGATTCAAATTTTATTTAACTTCTATAACTTCCATGCATGCGAAACTTCAGTTAAGTATTCGTTGCAGTTTTCTTTTTCTTAGGCAGTCTGCCTGCTTTGCGCAGCGCTTCGGAGATGATCCATTGCAACTGGCCGTTGGTGGAGCGGAACTCGTCAGCAGCCCATGCCTCAATGGCGCTCATCGTTTCCGAATCGATGCGTAATATAAAACTTTTTGTAGTTGTCTCTTTTTTAGCCATGCTGTTAATGATTCAATGTACCCGTATTCACCACAGGCTGGGCGGTGTCGTCGCCACAGAGCACTACGAGCAGGTTGCTGACCATGGCAGCCTTCTTGTCATCGTCCAGCTCGACTACTTCCTCGTCGCTCAGTTTCTGCAATGCCATCTTCACCATCGAGACAGCGCCTTCCACAATCTTCTCTCTGGCAGAGATGATGGCTGAAGCCTGCTGACGACGAAGCATCACGGCGGCAATCTCCGGAGCATAAGCCAGATAGTTGATGCGAGCCTCTACCACCTCGATGCCTGCCATCGCCAAACGCTCGTCGATGCGAGCCTCCAACTCCTTGTTGATTTCGTCGCTTCCATCACGAAGCGTTTTCTTGCTGCTGTTGTCGTCCTCGTCATCGTCGTAGGCATACTGTCCTGCCACCTGTCTGAGAGCTGCATCTGCCTGAATCTGAACGAAACGGCCCAACATATTCATCACCTGTGCGGCAGAGGCTCCGACGCCAGCCTGGCCGACAGAACCTTCTGCCATCGTCTGGGTGTCGATCTCGAAAATGGCTTTATAGGTATCTTTCAGTTTCCATACCAATACCATGCCGATCATGATGGGGTTGCCCGTCTTGTCGTTCACCTTGATGGGTTCGGCATCGAGGTTGCGCACTCGGAGCGAGAGTTTTTTCTGACTGATAAACGGATTCAGCCAATAGTAACCTGGCTGGGTAAACGTACCACGATACTTACCGAAGAAAAGCAGTACGCGTGCCTGTCCTGGCTCTACGAGGATAAAACCGCAAACGCAGATGATGCTCAGGATGAGGAGCACTGCGCTGCTGATGCCGCATACACAGGCCTGCCATGTTTCTTCTGACAGGCAAGCCAATACAAACATTCCTATTCCTGTCAGGAAGACGAGAAGGTTGATCACTAACATCAGGATGCCATTTATGGTCTTGCCCTGAAATGCAAATTCCTTATTTTCCATATTTTACTGTTTATGTTGATATCATTTTGATATCGCAAAAATATGATATTAAAATGATATCACAATGGTAGAGGCGAATGTTTTATAATACTTTAACAAGAAAAGGCCGCTGAGACGATTCTCGGCGGCCTTTTTTTATGGGAATTACTCCCCCTTATTCTTCCTCTTCTTCCTCGGCATCGAGGGGAATGGGTTCTTTCTTTCCGAAGTCGGGGTCGATCTTGAGGAAGGCGGTGACTACGAAGGTGATGGTGCAGCACGCCATGACGATGATGAAGAACAGGCGATAACCCACCATGTCCTTGAGATAGCCCGAGAGCATGCCGGGAAGCATGAGGCCGAGATAGGAAATGCCCGTACAGATGGAATAATGGGAGGTCTTGAATTTGCCCTGGCTGTAGAAGAGCATGTAGAGGGTGAGGACGGTGAAGCCCAAGCCATAGCCGAACTGCTCGACAAACAGACAGGAGGAAACCACGATGAGGTTGGAGTTGAGCGAGTAGCTCAGGAAGATGTAGACAGCATCGGGCAGCGTGATCGCCATGACCATGGGCCACAGCCACTTCTTCATGCCGTCGCGGCTCACCAGGATGCCGCCGATGATGCCGCCCAGGAGGAGTCCGATGAGTCCGACGGTGCCATTGGCGAAGCCATATTCCTGGGGCGAGAGTCCCAGTCCGCCCTGTGAGTTGGGGCGGAGGATGAAGGTCTTGGTCATGGTGTTGAGCAGGGCCTCGGGGAATCGATAGAGCAGGAGGAAGAGCATGACGCAGATGGTTTCCTTGACGGGGAACTTCTGGAAGAACGTGCCGAACATGTTCTTCAGTTCGTGAGCCACTTCGCCCACGCTCCGTTCGGTCTGCACATCGTCGGCAGGACGCGGCATGAAACGGCTGTGATAGAGCCACAGCGCGATGAAGATGCCTGCCAGGCCATAGAATATCAGCGCCCACGAGAAGCGTATCTGGTTGCGGAACACTACCTGCAGGACGCCTGCCAGCGACACTAAGACGCCGTTGACGAAGATGATGGCAAGCCGGTAGAAGGTGTTGCGCAGACCCACATACTTGGTCTGGTTGTGCCCGTCGAGCTCTATCATGTAGAATCCGTCGGCAGAGATGTCGTGCGTGGCGCTGCAGAAGGCGATGAGGAAGAAGAAGCACATCGTGGCCTGAAACCAGAATGCCGTGGGGATGGAGAAGGCGATGCCTGCCAGGGCTGCTCCGATGAGCGCCTGCATGGTGAGCACCCACCAGCGCTTGGTCTTCAGCAAGTCGATGAACGGACTCCACAGGGGTTTGATGACCCATGGCAGGGCCAGCCAGCCTGTGTAGAGGCCCACCTCAGAGTCGGTGAGTCCCATCTGCATGTACATTACGACAGAAAGACCCGTGACAATGATGTTGGGCAGTCCTTCTGCAAAATATAAGGTTGGAATCCAAGCCCAGGGACTCCTGCTGTTTTTATTTGTTGCCACTTTTTTGTAAATGTTTAATGAGGAGATTTTTCAAGAGTTTTTTCAGGAGTTAAAGGAGTTACTCCTTAACTTCTCTTATTTATATACTTTCTTGATTTCGGCTCCCTGATAGTAGTGCAACA
Source organism: Segatella copri (assembly GCF_009495355.1). Classification (GTDB taxonomy): domain Bacteria; phylum Bacteroidota; class Bacteroidia; order Bacteroidales; family Bacteroidaceae; genus Prevotella. The sequence continues at coordinate 32,968 of NZ_VZAD01000013.1, read as the reverse complement.
GGATGGCGTCGTAGTCGAAGCCTTCCTCGCCCATGACGGCGGCACCTATCTGGCAGAGTCCCACACCGTGTCCCCATCCGGCTCCGATGATGTCGAAGCGCTGCGGAACGCCTTTCTCGTCGATGTCGCATCTGTCGACCACGAATGCAGAGCTGTAGAGATGGGTGTCGCTCAGGGCACGGCGTATCTCGAGTTCCTTGCCGATGACAAATGTCTTCTCGGTGCCCACGATGCGCAGTTTGCTGATGCGTCCGCTCTTGCCTCGCTCTTCGGCCTGAAGGTCGAGGATGTCGCCGAAATTCATTTTCAGTTTCTCGTCGAGCAGCTGCTTCAGCTTCTCCTGGGTCAGCGTCACCTTCCAGCGGTAGAAGTCGGCTGTTTCCTGGTCGTAGTCGTTGAGCACCTGCGAGAGTATCTTCTTGTCTGTGGTGTTGCAGAAGGCAGGAGGGTTGGAGCGGATCCAGGCATCGGCAGCAGCCTCGTCTTGCAGCGAGGGCAGTGGGGCTGGGGCTGCGGAGCCGACAGACTTCACGCCCTGTATGATGTCGCGCACGCTGCTGAGATAGTTTTTCGGTGTGTCCTCCCAGCAGTACTGGAACTCCTCGGTGACGCCGCCGCAGCACTTCGAGAAGCGTGCGTCGCAGATGTCGTCGCCGTCCATCAGGATCTGTCCCTTGGTCTGCCGGATGGCTTCTGCCACATGGGGCGAAGTCTCCTTGGTGATGCCCTGATAGCGCTGGCAGTGGTCGTCGGCGCAGACGTCGAAGATGGTGTGGTCCTCGCGGTCGTACCAGCGTATGAGTCGGTCGTCTTTCTTGACAAAGGAGAAGAAGTTGTTGCCCGACTCAGCCACCTCGCGGCGCTTCTTCATCTGTGCCAGGAGCCACGAGCGGGAGATGACGGCATGGGCCTTGAGCAGCTCGAGGCTCGACGTGGCGCTCATCTCGCTCGAGATGACGCTCTCGAGGTATCGTTCTACGGGCAGCTCGTTGATGGCGCATATCTTGTCCGACTCCACTACAAAGTGCAGGGTGCCGAGGAAGGTCTGTGTCTCCTTGCGTTCCCAATGGAAGTTGACGCCTATGGTCACGTCGCTGAGCGAGAAGGAGGCGTCGGCGCTCTGCGGATGGAAGGTGAGCGAGCTGTACTGGTTGCCGTTCCACAGGATGCCGCCCTCGGAGAACGCCACTTCCTGTTCGCCCGTCACCATCTCGCCCTTGGCCAGGTAAGGCTTGTTGAGCGAGAAGTGAATCTTCTGTCCGCTCACGATGCCCACGTTCACGTTGGGCTGTTTGCCCTTGTCGGCGAGCAGCTGGAGCGGATGCTCGTGAGCGGTCGCGGCAGAGGCCTTGAGATTGCTGACGATGGCTTCCATCTTCTCTGCCGAAATGCCGCACTCGCGCAGCAGGGCTGTGGCTTTGTCGAGGTTGATCTTACTGAAGTCTTCCTCGCGCGGAGTGATGATCAGTCCTGCCATGTCGAGTGCTCCTGGCGAAACCATCATCTGGGCCTCGCCTTCGGCGAAATAGGCGTCAGGGCGGTGCTTCTCTCTCGGGATGACGACGCTGATAAACTCGTCGCCTTTTCGCCAGGCGATGATGTTCATCATGGGCTCGCTCTCGTCGCCACGCATCGGCATGGAGCGATAGAGGCGATGGAAGAGTTCCTCGTCGCTGTCCTCGCTCTTCGAGATGATGACGAAGGCAGGCACGAGGAAGTCGCGCAGCACGGAAATCTTCTCCTCGTCGTTGAGCGAGATGACGTCGGAGAGGTTGCGCGAGAGGCGTTGCCAGTTGGTCTGCAGGGGCAGCACGCCACTTGTGCCAGCCTGGAAGTGCAGGTGGTCGGGGGCTGAGGCGCCACACTTAGGACCGTTGTAGAACACCATCAGCTCGCTGTGGAGCGACAGCAGTCTGTGCATCTCGCCATAATGGCGGTAGATGGATTGTGGCTGGTGCTTGGTGGCGGGAATGGTGAAGTGGACCGGCAGGATGGGGAAGGGGTTGACCAGGAGCTGGAAGTGGTCGTCTATCTGTTTGGTCATCTGTTCCTTGGGGCGGTTTCGCTCGCACAGGAAGCAGGGGCGCTCGCCGAGTGTGTGCTTGTCTATCTTGGCGCCTGTGCTGACGATGCGTGCAGGATTGAACTGCACCTTCAGCTGGTCGGAGAGCTGGCGCACCTCTACGTGCTTGAGGTCGCGGAAGCGGTGGCGTGCGTCTTCCCACATCTCCAACTGTCGGTTGAAGAAGCGCGAGATGCTGCTGTCCTCCATGATGTCGGCCTTGCCCTGCAGCATCTGCTGTCGGGCCTTGAGCTCCATGGTGCGCAGGCGGTCTTTATATAGGTTGTTGGCATTCACCCGCTCCACGCTGAGGGCTGCGTCGCTGTTGCCACCCCAGCGGCGGCAGAGATAGAGCTCGTCGTAGATGCGGCCTATGCGGTAACGGCGCGAGAAAGCCAGTCCCAGGGCGTAGTCTTCGCCATAGGAGGTGTTGGGGAACTGTATCTGTCGCACCAAGGGTGTGAAGAAGGCGCGTGGTGCTCCCAAACCATTGATGCGCAGGGCGTTGTTGCAGCCGTTGTCTTCGGTCCATTCCTTGTGGTCGATGAGTCCCGGGGGCAGGGTGTTGAGGTCGAAGTCGCACATGCGGTACGAGCCGATGATCATGGCTGCCTTCTGCTCGTGGAAGGCGTCGACGATCTTCTGCAGTGTCTTGGGTGAGGAATACAGGTCGTCGCTGTCGAGCTGTACGGCGAACTTTCCGCAATGGTCGCTGTTGACAGCCACATTCCAGCAGCCGCCGATGCCCAGGTCGGTGCGGCCGGGCACAATCTGTATCAGGCGCCCGTCGTCTATCGAGTCGAGGATTTCACCGGTGCTGTCGGTGGAATGGTTGTTGACTACGATGACATTATAGGGGAAGTTGGTCTTCTGGGACAGGGCGCTCTTCACGGCGTCGGCAATGGTCTTCTCGCGATTGAACACGGGAATGACGACAGAGGCCTCGCAGGCGAAGTCCTGCTCGTCGAAGTCGGGCTGGCGGTAGAAGTTGGTGTCGACGATGGCTCCCACCTTCTCGAGATGGGCTGTGCAGGCACGCTCCATCTCAATCTGTACCTCGCGGTTGCGCGGATTGACATAGTCGAACTGTTTTTCGCCGCTCTTGCGGGTGTCGAGCTCGGCCTCGGTGTAGAGATATTCGTTGAGATGGAATATCTCGCCCTTTCTGCTCAGATACAGGCGTAGGTCGTAGAGTCCGGCATACTGATAATCCACACGGTCGGTCTGCGCCACATAGTCGAGCAGCGCCTGCGACTTGATGAGCCACAGGCTGCCGAAGTCGAAGTCGTCGCGGAGGCTTCCTTCCTGATAGTCGATGGCGGGATGCTTCGTCAGGGCGCCTTCCTCCAAGGAGTAGTGGTCGCTGTAGACCATCACCGCTCCCGTGTCGTCGGCAGTGCGCAGAAAGCGTTCCAGGGCATAGAGCCCCCAGCGCACCGACGTCATCCTGGTGCACAACAGCAGATAGTCGGCATCCGTGTTCTCGGCTATGCTCATCACCGTGTTGGATGACTCCATTCTGTCGATTACTACAAAGGTACAGCCTTCGGGCACTTGGTGCTGCGAGGCAAAGTCGCTGCTTACCAGCAGATTGATATGTTGAACCGTCTTGTTCTCATGAAGCTCGAGCAGCGTTTCTTCACCCTTCTCCAAGGCTTCAAAAGGCAAGAAAAGGTCTATTTTTTCTCTCATTTTTGCTTATTATCTTAAAATATGTGGCAAAGATAACAATTTTTCGGCAAAAAAGCGTATCTTTGCACTATGAATAACGAAAAAAAATATCTTCTCGGTCTGACACTCGCCGAACTGAAGCAGGTGGCCAAGGATTTGGGCATGCCTGCCTTCACCGGTGGACAGATGGCAAAATGGCTCTATCAGCAGCATGTGAAGAGCATCGACGAGATGACGAACATATCGAAAGCCAACCGTGCCAAGCTGGCTGAAGAATACGAAATAGGATGCTTCGGATATTCCGACGCACAGCACTCGGTAGACGGAACCATCAAGTATCTGTTCCCCACACGGAGCGGAAAGTTTGTCGAGACGGTCTACATCCCCGACAAAGACCGCGCCACGCTTTGTGTATCGTCACAGGTGGGGTGCAAGATGAACTGCCTGTTCTGTCAGACAGGAAAGCAGGGGTTTGAGGGCAGTCTGCCTGCAGGCGACATCCTCAACCAGATATACTCGCTGCCCGAGGTGGACAAGTTGACAAACATCGTGTTCATGGGGCAGGGCGAGCCAATGGACAACCTCGACAATGTGCTCCGTGCCACGGACATCCTGACTGCCGACTATGGTTGGGCATGGAGCCCCAAGCGCATCACCGTCAGTTCGGTGGGCGTGAAGAATAAGTTGAAACGATTCCTCGAGGAGAGCGAGTGCCACGTGGCCATCTCCATGCACGACCCGATACCGGCAGAGCGTGCCGAGCTGATGCCGGCAGAGAGAGGAATGGGAATAGAACAGGTGGTGGAACTGTTGCGCAACTACGACTTCTCGCATCAGCGCCGACTCTCGTTCGAATACATCGTCTTCAAGGGGCTGAACGACAGCATGCAGCACGCCAAGGCCATCATCAGGCTGGTGAAGGGGCTCGACTGCCGCTTCAACCTGATACGCTTCCATCAGATTCCCGACATCCCGCTGCAGGGAGTGAGCGACGAGAAGATGGAGCAGTTCCGCGACTATCTGACCCAGCACGGTGTGTTCACCACCATCCGCGCCAGCCGTGGACAGGACATCTATGCTGCCTGCGGACTGCTGAGCACATCGAAGAAGATAGGAGAGATAAGACAGCATGAGAACGAACAGGCTTAGTGCTGCGCTGTGCTGCCTGGCGCTGACACTCGTCGGCTGCGATGGCATGGGTGGAAGAAAACCCGCAAGCACCGGGCTGCCCTACGAGGTGGTGCTGGAAGGCGACAGCGACAGCATCGTGACCCGGATGATGACGGCCGATATGTCGCATCTGCCACAGCCCGAACCGATGTTCAGCCTTATACAGGTGAGGAAGGGAAAGGTGCGCGGAAGCTACCAGCTGGTGAGAAACCGCATCGTGGTGGACATCAATGCCCATAACAAAGGCTATGCCGTGAAGATGAGGAAAGACGTGAGTGCCGTGCCGCAGACCGTCGTCTACATACAGGCACAGTCGGCTGAACAGCTTCGCCACAGGCTGGACGGCGGGAAGCTGAGGAGCCTCTTCGACACATCGGAGCTACGGCATCTTGCCACCGTCGTGCCACAGAATCCCGACAGACAGAAGGAGATGAGGCAGCGCTTCGGCATCAGCATGAGGATTCCTGCCTCGATGAATGCCGGTAAGCAAGCCAAAGACTTCGCATGGCTCACCGACAATGCCAGCACGGGAATGCAGAGCCTGATATTCTTCAAGACCAAGAGCCACGGCCGGAGCCGTGACGACCTGAAGGCCCAGGCCGACAGTGCCCTGAAGCGAAACCTGCCCGGCGAGACCGACGGCATGTACATGCAGCTTGCCGACATGAGCCAGGCCGACAGGCAGGGAATGAGGCGGGGACTGTGGGAGATGAAGGGCGACGCCATGGGCGGACCCTACGTGATGAGGACACGGGGCAGCATGGCTGTCATTGGCTTCGTCTATGCGCCCGAAAAGAAAAAGAAAATACTAATCAAGCAGCTCGAGGCTGCTCTTTCTACAATAAAATAAGAATCCAAAATGGACAACAAGAAAATCAGGGTGGCTATCACCCATGGAGATACCAATGGTATCGGATACGAACTGATCTTTAAAACCTTTGCAGAGCCCGAGATGCTGGAGCTTTGCACGCCTATCGTCTATGGCTCGCCCAAGGTGGCAGCCTACTACCGCAAGGCCATGAACCTGCCCGCGCAGTTCTCCATCATCCAGAAGGCCGAAGACGCTGAGGAAGGACGCATCAACCTTCTGGCGGCTGTCGAGGAGGAGGTGAAGGTGGACATGGGTGTGCCTACAGAGGAGTCGGGACAGGCCGCGGTGAAGGCACTCGACAGAGCCATGACCGACTTCAGAGACGATCTGTATGATGTGTTGGTGACAGCACCTATCAACAGTCAGAACGCATTCATCGAGGGCTTCGCCTTCAAGGGACACAAGCACTACATCGAGACCTGTCTCGGTGAGGGAAAGAAGGGACTCAGCATCCTCGTGGGCGATACGCTGCGCATCGCTTCGGTGACGGAGAAACTGCCGCTCAAAGAGGTTGCCGCACAGATCACGGCAGAGAAAATCGTAGAGAAGGCAACCCTCTTCCAGCAAACCATCAAGCGCGACTTCAACATCAGCAATCCACGTATCGCCGTGCTGGCACTCAACCCCAAGAACAATGAGGAGACAAGCTGCGGAAACGAGGAAATGGAAATCATCATTCCAGCCATCGACGAGCTGGCAGGCAAGGGCGTACAGGTCTTCGGACCTTATCCTGCCGACGACTTCTTCGGCAATGGCGACTTCAGAGAGTTTGACGGTGTTCTGGCCATGTATCACGACCAGGCCACAGCTCCATTCAAGTCGATCAACGACGGACGGGGCGTTATCTATACAGCAGGAATGCCTGTCATCCGAACCAGCGCTGATATCACGCCCGGATACGAGATTGCAGGTACAAATACAGCCGATGAGTCTGCCTTCAGAAATGCCGTCTATCTGGCCATCGACACCTTCAGATATCGCAGCAGTTACGACGAGGCCTGCGAGAACCCACTGCCCAAACTCTTCCACGAGAAAAGAGACGACAGCGAGAAGGTGAGATTCGCTATTCCAAAGAAGAAAGCGGATTCGCCAGAGGCTAAACGTTAAAAAAGGACTATTTTCAAGCCAATATTGCAGTTAATTCAAAAAAAATGCGTAATTTTGGCAGCTAAATGAATACATCTGAACTTCAGAAGATCAAATTGAGGTACAATATCGTAGGCAACAGCGACGAATTGAACCGAGCTCTCGATGTCGCCCTGCAGGTGGCACCGACTGATCTTTCTGTGCTCATCATCGGAGAAAGCGGCGTGGGAAAGGAAATCATTCCGAAGGTCATTCACGACAATTCTCCACGCAGACGGGAGAAGTATTTCGCCATCAACTGTGGAAGCATTCCTGAGGGAACCATCGACAGTGAGCTCTTCGGTCATGAGAAAGGTTCGTTCACCGGAGCCATAGGCGAGAGCGAGGGATATTTCGGCATCGCCAATAAGGGAACCATCTTCCTCGATGAGGTGGGCGAACTGCCCATCGCCACACAGGCAAGACTGCTGAGAGTGCTCGAGACGGGAGAATACATACGCGTGGGCGGACAGGAAGTGCGCAAGACGAATGTGCGCATCGTGGCGGCTACCAATGTCAACATGAGAAAGGCCGTCAGCGAGGGACGCTTCCGCGAAGACCTGTACTATCGCCTCAACACCATACCCATCATGATGCCGCCTCTGCGAGAGAGGGGGAACGATATCCTGCTCTTGTTCCGACTCTTCGCCATGCAGATGGCCGAGAAGTACAAACTGCCTAAAATTGTGCTTACCGATGACGCCAAGGCCATCATGCTGAAATACAAATGGCCTGGAAACGTGAGACAGCTCAAGAACATTACCGAACAGATGTCGGTACTGAGCGAGGAAAGGGAAATCGACGCACAGACGCTGCTCAGGTTCATTCCGCAAGACGAGGAGACCACACAGTTGGCTACCATCGCACCAGGGCAGGGAGGAACCCACAGCTATGAGAGTGAGCGCGAACTGCTCTACAAGATTCTCTACGAACTGAGGGGCAACGTTAGCGACCTGCGGCGCGACATGAACTCGCTGCGCAAACAGCTCGACGAGGCACGACAGCTCAACGGAGCCAAAGGCTTTGCCGAACCACAGCCCCTGACACCCATAACCCCCATAAGCTATCCAGCCCCTGTCGAAAAGGAAAGCGAGGCGTTGCACCATCCATTCACAGAGGATGCCGAAGTGGAGGAAATACATGAGGCGGAAACGCTCAACCTCAACGACCTGGGCAAGCAGATGGTGGAGAAAGCACTGGAACGCAACAACGGCAACCGAAAGAAAGCTGCCAAAGAACTGGGAATATCCGACAGAACTCTGTATCGACGCATCAAGGCATACAAGCTCGGCGACAACGACGAGGCTGAGGACGACGATGGCGACGATGTGAAGAAATAAAAGAAGCCAAGAGGCTAAGACGACAAGAAGAAAATAACAAAATGAAGCATCTCTTCAAGCATATATATATAATAGGTGTAATCTTCGCCATTATCGCCACCACGGCTGCATGCTCGGTAAAGTATGCCTTCAATGGTGCCAGCATCGACTATACCAAAACCAAGACCATAGAGCTTGCCGAGTTCCCTATTCGCAGCTCCTATGTCTGGGGACCTATGGGACCGATGTTCAACAATCAGTTGAAGGATGAGTTCGCCAGCCACACCCGACTGATACAGGTGAAGCGAAATGGAGACCTCAAGATAGAGGGAGAAATCACACAGTACAGCCAGCGAAACAAGTCGGTATCGAGTGAGGGATACTCTGCACAGACTGAGCTGTCGATGACTGTCAATGTGAGATTCACCAACAACAAGAACCATGCCGAGGACTTCGAGCGCCAGTTTACCTCTACCAAGAGCTACGACACAACGCAGAGTCTGAACGCCGTACAGGAAGAACTCGTCACACAGATGGTGAAAGACCTGGTGGAACAGATCTTCAATGCTACCGTGGCCAACTGGTAAATGAGTAAAGGGTGAAGAATCAAATGCCGACACTCTGTATATAAAGATTAGGAAATAAAATATAACGCGAAATTATAACGTGGAATTAAGTAGACTGATACAACATCCTGAGGAGATGAACAAGGAGACACTTTACGATCTCCGGGCACTGTTAGCACTCTATCCGTACTATCAGACAGCCCGCCTTTTGATGTTGCAGAACCTCTACCTGCTCCACGACCCGAGTTTCGACGAGGAACTGAGAAAGGCTGCTATCTATATCACCGACCGAAAGGTGATATTCAGAATGGTGGAGGCGGCTCACTATCAACTCAAGAAGGAAACCAATCGGGAAGAGAAGAAGGCAGGAAATGCCAACAATGCTTCCGACCGAACTTCCGACTTGATAGACAACTTCCTCGAGTCGATACCCAATGATGCCGAAGAGGAGAAAGACGCGGCACAGAAAAACAAGCGAAAGCCTACGCCTGCCGATGCTGCCGTCGACTATGTGGCTTATCTGATGGAGACAGAAGATGCGGAACAGGAAAAGGACAACAACTCCTCACGCACGCTGGCGCTTATCGACGACTTCATTGACGATGGAGGATTTCAGTTGCCTAAGCTCGATGCTACAGCTGATGCTGAGCTGGAATACAAACCTGCCATAGATGACGACGAGGTCAACAGCAACAGCGAGACTACAGAGAACAGCGGTATCTTCACCGAAACACTCGCACGCATCTATATCAAACAGGGCAAGTACGAGAGAGCGCACGAAATCATTGAGCGACTCTATCATAAACAACCCAACAAGAGCGCATACTATACAGACCAGATGCGATTCTTGGAGAAACTGATAATAAATAGTAAAAATAATAAATAACAAAAATCAAAAATGGCTTACACATTATTTGTAGTTTTAATCGTCCTGGCTTCATTGCTGATGATTTTCATCGTGCTCATCCAGGAATCTAAAGGTGGTGGACTTGCTTCCAACTTCTCTTCAACCAACTCTATCATGGGAGTTCGCAAGACTACCGACTTAGTAGAAAAATTGACATGGGGACTCGCTGCAGCGATGGTTTTCCTCAGTGTTGCTTGTGCTTATGTGGCTCCTCAGGCTATCGGCGACAATAGCGTGATGGAAGGTGCTACACAGGAACAGACAGCGTTGCCTGCTATGCCAGGTGCTAACAGCGATGCTGCCAAGAAGGTTGCGCCTGCTGCTCAGAATGCTGCTGAAAAGGCTGCTCCTGCGGTGCCTGCAACTCCTGCAAAGTAATTTTTTAGAAAAAAATGCGGAATTTGTTTGGTTATTCCAAATAAATTCCGTACCTTTGCACTCGCTTAAAAGAAATAACTCTTTTTAAAGCCAAATGGTGGATGTAGTTCAGTTGGTTAGAGCGTCAGATTGTGGTTCTGAATGTCGTGGGTTCGAGTCCCACCTTCCACCCAAGATAAACCCTGTAAATCGTAAGATTTGCAGGGATTCTTGTTTTTTATACCTGATACCTTCGTCTACTGTCAGAAAAGTTTTGTATTTTTGCAACAGCAATGGAATCTTCAACTAAAACATACAGCAAATGAAAATTATCGTATCAGAAGAGATAGAAACAGTTTGCCCCAAATTCGTAGGGGCTTGTGTGGAAGCCAATGTACAGAACTCGTCTTATTGCCAGGAACTGTGGGACGAGATTAACGCCCTTGGCGAGAAATACAGAGACACGCTGACTACAGAGTCGCTGAAGGAAATGAGTGGCATTGCCGCCACAAGGAAGGTTTATCGTGCCTGCGGAAAAGATCCTTCGCGCTATCGTCCTGCTTCCGAGGCGCTCATCAGGAGAATGCTTCAGGGCAAACAACTCTATCAGAGAGACACGCTCGTCGACCTGGTCAACCTTGCCAGCATCGCATTCGGTTACAGCATCGGAGGATTTGATGCCGACAAGTTTGAGGGCGATAGACTAACACTGGGCGTTGGCAAGGCCGGTGAACCTTATGAGGGAATAGGAAGAGGAAACATCAATATTGAGGGACTGCCTGTATACAGAGACAGTTTGGGAGGCGTTGGAACGCCAACCAGCGACAATGAGCGCACCAAGATGATGTCAGACACTTCTCATCTTGTGGTGCTTATTAATGGCTATGATGGAAACGAGCAACAGGTGCGTGCCAATGCCGAATACATACAGTCGTTGCTCAAAAAATACTGTAAGAGCGATGGAGGTTCTTATTTCATATATAAGTAACGGCAACTTTCGCAAATAGGGAAGTTAGAGAATTTAACTTCTCTAACTTCTCTAACTTCTTTAAATGAAAATATACTTCAGTACGAATAAAATCGCCAATACCCACATGGTGATGCTCAACTTCTTGAAGCTTCCACACAGTGCGTTGATAAGTACATAACTGATCATACCGCACAGGATTCCGTCGGAAATGCTATATGTGAGCGGCATCATCACGATGGTGATGAAGGCAGGAATCGACTCGGCATAGTCGTTCATATTGATATCCTTGATGGGCGACATCATAAACAAGCCCACGATGACGAGCACAGGAGTGGTAGCGGCAGCAGGAACTGACAGGAACAGGGGAGCGAAGAACAATGCTATCAGGAAGCAGACTGCTGTGACAAAAGCCGTGAGACCTGTCCTACCGCCCTGGGCTACGCCTGATGCACTCTCCACGTATGTAGTGGTGGTACTGGTTCCGAAGCAGGCTCCTGTCACTGTTGCCACAGCATCAGCCATGAAAGCCTTGTTCAGTCCATGTATCTTGCCGTCTGGGCTCATCATGCCAGCCTTGGTACATACGCCAACCAGGGTGCCCATAGTGTCGAACATATCGATAAAGAGAAATGTCAGCACAATGATTACCATGTCGATAGAGAAAATGCGGGAGAAGTCAAACTGACAGAAAATAGGGGTAATCGAAGGAGGAATGTCTATCAGACCCGTAATCTTCGTAATGCCCATAGGAATACCAATCAGCGTGGTGGCGATGATGCCGATAAGCAGACTTCCAGGTACTTTCTTGATGACAAGCACACTGGTGATGACGATGCCTATGGCACCCAACAGGGCTGAGCCTTCTGTTATTTTTCCTATCGTCACAAGAGTGGCGGCATTGGCAGCTACGATGCCTGCATTCTTCAGACCTATGAAGGCGATAAAGAGGCCGATACCTGCACCAATGGCACGTTTCAGAGAGGCAGGAATGGCATCAACCATCAGCGAACGAATGCCTGTTGCTGACAGGATGATAAAGATGAAACCCTCGATAAGTACTGCCGTGAGCGCCATTTGCCAGGGATAGCCCATGGTGAGGCACACGGTGAAGACGAAGAAGGCGTTCAGTCCCATGCCGGGAGCCAGTCCGAAAGGTTTCTTGGCATATATTGCCATGATGAGTGTTCCTACTACAGCAGCCAGTACTGTGGCGGTGAATACTGCGTGTGTATCCATGCCCTGAGAGGCAAGACTACTGAAGATGTTGGGGTTTACGGCGAGGATGTAGGCCATGGTGAGGAAGGTGGTAATACCTGCCGCGATCTCTGTTTTCAACTTGTTTTGAGCTGGGTCAAAACCGAATAATTTTTTCAGCATGATTTGTTGTTTTTATTTTTACGTTTTTCAAACATTTCTCTAAGTCCACAAATCGGAATGTGAGTTTGCCTTCGTTATGTGTCTCCTCCTTCACTTTCTTCCATCCTGCTTGGTTTAAGCATTCCACCTCGTTGGCTGTGAGAGGAAAGAAGGCATCTGCCTGTTGTGGCGTATCTTCTACGATGGTGAGGTACAGACGAGTGGCAAGACTGAGGGCTGACCGATAGAGCATGGCTCCGCCGATGACGAACACTTCTTTCTCGCCTTGGTCGCGGCATCGGGAAAGGGCTTCTTCCAAACTGCGGCACACCTCGTATTGAAGTGCTGATGCATGAGACAATTCTCTGTTTTTTGATTCTGCTTCATTCGCAGATGTCATCTCTGCACTCTGTTCCTTCCTCATTGTCTTGGAGACGATGATGTTGCGCCTGTTGGGCAAAGGTCCGTTGGGCAACGACAGATAAGTCATCCTGCCCATGATGACGGTATGTCCCGTGGTGAGCGTCTTGAATCGCTGCATGTCCTGCCTGATAGGGTAGAGCAGATGGTTGTAAAAACCGATGGCGCCATTCTGGGCAATGCAGGCGATGAGGCTTATTTCTTGCTGTTTTACCATGTGATGACAGGCTTGTCGGTTTCGGGTACGTGGCTGCTCTTTATCTTCCATTCTTGTGGGTAGAGATTGTTGGCACGGTTGCCGATGTTCTTCTCCCAGCCTAAAGGAATTCCACGATAGGTGACGAGCACATAGCCGCGCGGTGTGCCTTCAGGCAGATTGACAGCCTCTTTGCGCAGATAGCGCAAGGTATCGGTATAATTGAGTTCTACCTGTGGAAAAGTTTGGCGTGACAAGTCGATAGACAGCGCCAGACTTTGTGCAGGGATGAGTGAGGCTTTAATGGTTCCTATCTCGATGCCAGCGTGCAGAACTTTGAGGTTGGGAGATGCGCTGTCAAAGATGTTGCTCCATGACTCCGATATGGCGTACAGATGATCGCCTATGCGTGCGCCCTGATAGGATTCTGGATGATTGATCCAGTCCTGGGGGATGTGTAAATAGGGTGAGTTGCCCCTGCTTTTTCCCTTTATTTTTTTTCTGCTCTTGTTATATCTGTCGGATTTGATATCGAGTGTCTCTGCATCCTCGTTCTTTCGCATGACGGTGAGGAAGAGTCCTTCGCCGCGTGTCTTGCCAGGCAGAAAACGATATACAGGGAAATTGTGGTGAGTCAGATTGCCCGTGATGCCCCACGCCTCGTCAATATCGAGTTCTACAGGTTCTGCTCCCTTCATGTAGATGATGTGGGCTGCGTTCAACTCGTCCTCGAGTTTGTTGAAGGTGCAGGTAGAGTAGATAAGCAGTCCGCCAGGTTTGAGGCAGGGCCAAATGTCCTCGATGATGCTGCGTTGCAGAGAACTGCAGTTGTTTACATTGTCAATGCTCCATTCGCTTATTGCCCCGTCGTCTTTGCGGAACATGCCTTCTCCCGAACAGGGCACATCAGCGAGGATGACATCAAAGAGAACGCCAGCCTTCTGGAAATCCTTGGGGTAGTTATTGGTAACGATAACGTCGGGGTGTCCGAACTTCTGCATGTTCTCTGCGAGAATCTGTGCTCGTGTGCGCATGGGTTCATTGCTGAAGAGCAGACTGCCGTCGGGAAGGACATTACGCACGGCTGTAGACTTTCCGCCAGGTGCAGCACAAAGGTCGAGCATGACAACAGGCTCGTGAATGAGTTGTCTTACCACGAGGTCGACAAACATGGAAGAGGCTTCCTGGGCATAATACAGACCGGCATGGAAGAGTGGGTCGAAGGTGAAGTTGGGCCTTTCTGTAAGGTATCTGCCATAGTCGGGACACCAGGGCACAATAGAGGCAGCTGTTTTTTCCGACTCATTATGTGTCTTCACTTCGGCTTCAGCATCCGTGTTGCTATTGTCGGCAAGATGCGTTCCCTGTGGCGCTTTGAACCGATTGAGTCTGATACTTGTTGGCGGCTCTGAATGACAGATGGCGTCGGAAAGTTGCGCAAACATTTCCTCACCCATCAGTTCCTGGGTTTGCTGTATAAACTCTTCTGGTAATATCTTGGTCATGATGTAGTGTTATTGCTTATTGTCAGAAGTCGATGTCGAAGACGTCTTCTGCGTTTTTGTTTTCTTTCTTTTGTTTGGGCTGAGGCGGATTCTTCAGATTTCCCTTCTCGTCGAAGAGTCCGTAGGTAGTACGCAGCACGATAAACTCGGTGCGTCGGTTCAGCTGGTTGCATATTTCCTGATGCTCTTTGGTCTGCTTGGTGATAAACTCGGTGGTGAGCACGTCGCCTTCCTTGAGCCATGGATATTTCTCGGTCATCTTCTTGCGTACTGTCTTCGGCTTTTCCCATCCGTAACCTCTTGGCGTGAGCCTGTCTTTGGCTATGCCGTGGGCGATGAGATAGTCGACTACAGCCTGAGCCCTTCGTTGCGAGAGGCGTTGATTGTATTCGGCACTTCCCTTATAGTCGCAATGGGCTCCCAACTCAATGGTTACATTAGGGTTCTCCTTGAGCAGCGCTGTGAGCTCGTCGAGAGCCTTGGTGCTGGCAGGTGTAAGGGTGGCTTTGTCGAAATCGTAGAAGATGTTGTCGATAAGAACCGGGGCTGTGATAGAAGCCAAGGGGAACTGCAGCACATATTCCTTGCTCTCTTTGGCGGTGTCGACACGCAGTTCTTCCTTGTGATTGAGGAATCCCTTGCACGATGCCATCAGCAGATAGTCCACATGAGGCTTGATGGGAAGAGTGAAAGAGCCGTCGCCCTTGACAGGCAGTTTCTTGTAGGTTCCGTCGTTGCCCACCACCATTACCTGTGCGGCAGTAAGCTCATAACCGCCCATCTCGTAAACCCATCCCTTGATGGTGGTAACGATTTCGGGGTTCTCGAACGAGTAGATATGGTCGTATCCGCGTCCGTCTTTACGGTTGGACGAGAAGAAGCCTCGGTTGTGAGGCCCCTCGAAGGTCATTCCGAAGTCGTCGCCCTCTGAGTTGAGTGGATAACCAGGATGTTCTATCTTGTATTGGCGGGTCTTGGCATCTACTTTGGCTATGTAGATGTCGAGTCCGCCCAGTCCGGGATGTCCGTTGCTGCTGAAGTACAGGTCGCCATTGGGGCGGAAGGTAGGAAACATCTCGTCGCCAGGAGTGTTGACAGGTTCGCCAAGGTTCTCTACTCCTCCCAGTCCGGCAGCCGTAAGTCTGACGCGCCAGATGTCGAGTCCGCCCATTCCTCCAGGCATGTCGGAAACGAAGTAGAGCCATTCTCCATCGGGCGAGATGGCAGGATGGGCATAGCTGCTCAGTGTGTCTTTCGTCACTTCCAGCATCGTGGCTTTTCCCCAAGCCGCATCCGAACGTGGTGAGGTGGCTATCTGTGCATAACGTGGCGATGAGGGGTCGGTGACACACTGGGTGAGATACATTTCCCTGCCATCGGGCGTAAAGCAGCAGGCTCCCTCATCATAGTCGGTGTTCAGTCCGGTGCCTATGGCCTCGGGTTTGCTCCATTTCCCTCGGTCGTCTTTTTCTGAGAGGAAGATGTCGCCAGCCTTGGTGCCTGTGATTCCACTCAGTTCGTCTCCCAGCGCCTCGTTGCGTGTCGAGGTAAAATAAAGTTGGTCGTAGTCATCGCCGAAGAGTACGGGCGAATAGTCGTGGCGTCGTGAGTTGAAGACATCCATGCGTTTTACGATGTATCGGCTTCCCTGCTTCTTCCATTCGGGTGCCATCTGTGCCGACTTCAGTCCGTTGGCAACGAGCTGGTTTCCAGGCATGGAGTCTTTGAGCATCAGGAACACCTTCTCAGCCTGTCGGTAGTCGCCATTCTTGAGCAACTGTCGGGCATAGGCCAGTTGGTCTTCCTTCGATGCCTGGTTGTAGCGTATGGCGTTTCGATAGGCAGCTATGGCTTTGGGTGTGGCATTGATGCGCTGGTAGCATTGAGCCATCTTCAGAGCCCGTTTTCCACGGGTGTCGCGCTCCTTGGCTGGCGTACGTGTGTAAGCCTGCTTGAACTGGTCGGCGGCATCGTAGTATTCGCCTAAGGCGAGAAACTTCTCGCCTTTCTTCATATACTTGTCTGCTCCACAGCTCATCAGCAGGAGGCTGCTGATGAGCAAGAGCATTGTGTTCCGTCTAATATGTTTCATATTAGGATAACGTAAAAAGGGGTGAATTATTTTTTCTTACCAGAGATTTACTCAACTTCCGTACATGCGAAACCTCAGAGATTTACATCTTGTCGAATGGCAGTCTGTACTGGCATCCTTCCTTCCAGTTGCTGCATCCGTAGGCTGTCTTTCCCTTGATGATGGTTCCCTTTCCACACAGTGGGCAGGGCTTGCCTACTATTGAAGTCTTTGAAGCTGCCGAAGGCTTTCTTGCCGTTGTTTTCTTGGCTGCAGGCTTTTTCTTGAGGTCTTCCTCGGTGGTTATGGTGACGTGGCGTGCGCTGTTGTCCGACAGCACGTCTTTCACAATCTGGTTGATCTGTTCCTTCAGTCCGTTGATGAAGTCGGCAGGGTCGTAGGTCTTGTGCTCTATGTCGCGCAACTTCTTCTCCCAGATACCTGTCAGCTCGCAGCTTTTCAGCAGTTCCTCGTTGATGGTGTCGATGAGTTCGATACCCGTAGGTGTGGCAACGAGGTTTTTTCGCTGTCGCCTTATGTAGTGTCGCTTGAAGAGGGTTTCGATGATGCCGGCACGCGATGAAGGTCTGCCTATTCCGTTCTCCTTCAGGGCAGCGCGCAGTTCTTCGTCTTCCACAAACTTTCCAGCCGTCTCCATGGCTCTGAGCAGCGAGGCTTCGGTGTAGTATTTGGGCGGTGTGGTCCACTTCTCCGTGAGTGTAGGCTTGTGGTCACCGCTCTCTCCCTTCACGAATGCAGGCAGGGTGCGTTCTTCTACGTTTTCCTTCTTGCTGTTGTTGCCGTCAGTCTCCTCCTCGTCGGTGTTTTTGTTGTTTGACTCCTTGGCATATACATCTCTCCAGCCTGGTTCGAGTATTTCCTTGCCGCTCACTTTGAATTCCACCTTCTGTTCTTTACCGTCAGTCTCGCCGATTACTTCGCCCAGAACGGTTGTGGTAGAGAACTTGCAGTCAGGATAAAAGATACTGATGAAGCGCTTGGCAATGAGGTCGTACACATTGGCTTCCATATCTGTAAGTCCCGAGGGTGGCACTCCTGTAGGGATGATGGCATGGTGGTCGGTCACTTTGCTGTTGTCGAACACCTTTTTGCTCTTGGGCAGTTTCTTTCCTGTTGCTGCCAGTAGCTGTATCAGGGGCAGGTATTTCTGCTGGCTGTTGATTTTTGCCTGACTCACACCATTGAGAATCTGAGGACATTTGGGGTAGATGTCGTCGGTAAGAAACTGGGTGTCCACACGAGGATAGGTAGTAAATTTCTTCTCGTAGAGGCTCTGTATGAGCTTGAGCGTCATGTCGGCAGAATAGCTGAACTTCTTGTTGCAGTCCACCTGCAGCGATGTGAGGTCGTAGAGGTGAGGTGGCGCCTCGGTGCCTTTCTTCTTGGTGACAGCAGTCACGGTGAAGGGCTTTCCGGCGATGGTGCTGAATGCTTTCTCGCCTTCCTCCTTGCTGGTGAATTTACCGCTTGTGGCAGTAAACTGTGTGTCGCGATAGATGGTGGCAAGCACCCAGTAGGGTTCTGGCTCGAAGTTGTCGATTTCTTTCTGTCGGTTCACGATGAGTGCAAGGGTGGGAGTCTGCACACGTCCTATGCTGAGCACCTGTCTGTTCTGTCCGTATTTCAGGGTGTATAGACGTGTGGCGTTCATTCCGAGTATCCAGTCGCCTATGGCACGTGAGAGTCCGGCAAGGTAGAGCGGCTGATACTCACTCTGGTCTTTCAGTTCCTGAAATCCCTGTCGGATGGCTTCATCGGTCATTGATGAAATCCAGAGTCGCTTTACGGGACATTTGGCCTGTGCTTTCTGCATCACCCATCTCTGTATGAGCTCACCTTCCTGTCCGGCGTCACCACAGTTGATGATGCTGTCGGCCGCCTGCATCAGTCGCTCTATGGTACCAAACTGTCGCTTGATGCCTTCGTCATTGATGAGCTTGATGCCGAATCTTTGTGGAATCATGGGCAGGGCCGAAAGGCTCCATCTTTTCCACATGGGGGTATAGTCGTCGGGTTCCTTCAGCTCACACAAGTGGCCGAAGGTCCAGGTTACTTGGTATCCGTTACCTTCCATATATCCGTCGTGTGCCGAGTTTGCGCCTATGATGCGGGCTATGTCTTTGGCAACACTGGGTTTCTCTGCTATACAAACTATCATTCTTTATTCTTATTTCTGTTTGCAAAGGTACAACAAAATAATGAGAAAGGCATCATTTCAGCTCCTTTTTCTCATGGCAGAGAATAAAAAAGCCCCGTAAGGCTTGGAGGGGGAGGCATAAGTTTTTTAGGATATAGAAAAGGCACGGATTACAAGGATTACACGGAATTATGGTGCTAATAAAAGCAAAGCGATAATCATCTCGTATAAATCCGTGTAATCCGTGCCTAAAAAAACAACGAGATTACTCGTACTCCTGCCAACTCTTAATCTGCAGGTCGTCCTGCGAGAGTGTGCAGAAAGCCTCGATGAAAGCAGAGGCTAAGCGTGCGTTGGTCATCAATGGAATGTTGTGGTCGATGGCACCGCGACGGATTCTGTAACCATTGGTAAGCTCTCGCTTGGTATGGTTTTTAGGAATGTTCACGATGAGGTCGAACTTGTGGTCGGCAATCATTTCCATGACGTTAGGCATGTCCTTGTGATCCTCGTCGGGCCAAGCCACGGCAATAGCCTTCACATGATTGTCGTTGAGGAACTTGGCAGTTCCCTCGCTGGCATAAACGGTGTAGCCGTTCTTTACCAGAGCCTGGGCGGCATCGAGCATGGAAGCCTTCTCCTTGGTGCCGCCGCTCGAAATCATGATGCCCTTCTCCTTTGAAGGAATCTTGTAGCCTGTGGCAATCAGCGAGTTGAGCAAAGCCTCCTCGAAGGTGTCGCCCATACAGCCTACCTCACCTGTAGAACTCATGTCGACGCCAAGTACTGGGTCCGCGTTCTGCAAACGGGCGAATGAGAACTGTGAAGCCTTCACACCCATGCGGTCGATATCGAAAGCCGACTTGTCTGGCTTCTGGTAAGGAGCATCGAGCATGATGCGTGTAGCTGTCTCGATGAAGTTGCGCTTCAATACCTTGCTTACGAATGGGAAAGAGCGGGAAGCACGCAGGTTGCACTCGATCACCTTCACGTCGCGACCCTTGGCCAGATACTGGATATTGAAAGGACCAGAGATGTTGAGCTCCTTGGCAATGGCACGTGAGATCTTCTTGATCTGACGGGCTGTGGCGAAGGAAATCTGCTGAGCAGGGAAGGTCATCGTAGCGTCGCCGGAGTGAACACCCGCATACTCTACGTGCTCTGAGATACCGTACTCTACTACCTCGCCGTTCTGAGCCACACCGTCGAACTCTATCTCGTTGGTCTCTGTCATAAACTGAGAGATAACCACAGGGTACTCCTTGGAAACCTCAGAAGCAGCCTCGAGGAAGCGACGCAACTCATCATCGTCGTGGCAAACGTTCATGGCTGCGCCAGAAAGAACATATGATGGACGAACGAGCACAGGATAGCCTACCTCGTCGATGAACTTCTGAACATCCTCCATCGAGGTGAGGGCGCTCCACTTAGGCTGGTCGATGCCCAACTTGTCGAGCATGGCAGAGAACTTACCGCGGTTCTCGGCACGGTCGATGTTCACAGGAGATGTACCGAGGATTGGCACAGACTGGCGATGGAGCTTCATAGCCAGGTTGTTAGGAATCTGACCACCTACAGATACAATCACACCACGTGGTGACTCCAGGTCGATGACATCGAGAACACGCTCGAACGAAAGCTCATCGAAGTAGAGACGGTCGCACATATCGTAGTCGGTAGACACGGTCTCGGGGTTGTAGTTGATCATGATAGACTTGTAGCCCAGCTTGCGGGCTGTGTTGATGGCATTGACCGAACACCAGTCGAACTCTACGGACGAACCGATGCGGTAAGCACCCGAACCCAGTACGATGACCGATTTCTCGTTCTTGTAGTAGTTGATGTCGTAACCCTCTACGGCGTAAGTCATGTAGAGATAGTTGGTCAGGTCGGGATGCTCGCTGGCCACAGTAGGGATGCGCTTCACGGCAGGCAGGATGTTCAGCTTCTTGCGCTGGGCACGAACAGCGAGAACCTCCTTCTCCATATTGGTGTCCTGTGTCTTCAGTACGAAGCGGCCTATCTGGAAGTCAGAGAAACCCAAAACCTTGGCTTCGCGCAAAATCTCGGCAGGAATTTCCTCCAAAGTGTTGTATTCAGAAAGCTTGTGCTTGTAGTCTACAATATTCTTCATGCGCTCGATGAACCAAGGGTCGATCTTGGTCAACTCCTCGATGCGCTCGATGGTGTAGCCTTCCTCCAGAGCCTGGGCGATGGCGAAGATACGGAGGTCGGTAGGATTGGAAAGCTCCTCGTCCAGGTTGTCGAACTTGGTGTGGTCGTTGCCTACGAAACCGTGCATTCCCTGACCGATCATGCGCAGACCCTTCTGGAGCATCTCCTCGAAAGAGCGGCCGATAGACATGATTTCACCTACCGACTTCATCGAAGAACCGATCTTGCGGCTTACACCGGCAAACTTGGTAAGGTCCCAACGGGGAATCTTACAGATCATATAGTCGAGTGAAGGAGCCACATAGGCCGAGTTGGAAGTTCCCATCTCACCTATCTGGTCGAGTGTATAGCCAAGGGCAATCTTGGCAGCCACAAAGGCGAGCGGATAACCGGTAGCCTTAGAGGC
Source organism: Segatella copri (assembly GCF_009495355.1). Classification (GTDB taxonomy): domain Bacteria; phylum Bacteroidota; class Bacteroidia; order Bacteroidales; family Bacteroidaceae; genus Prevotella. Next base: position 11,663 of record NZ_VZAD01000013.1, on the reverse strand, counting down.
AAGAGCAGACGAACGGCTCAGACGGGCATTGATCTCGATGATGCGATAGTCGTTGGTCTCGGCATTGAAGGCATACTGGATGTTGCACTCGCCAACAATCTGCAGATGGCGCACGCACTTCACGGCAATGTCCTGCAGCATCTTCACCTGCTCATCGGTAAGCGAACAGGTAGGAGCCACAACGATAGACTCGCCCGTGTGAATGCCCAATGGGTCGAAATTCTCCATAGAGGCAACGGTGAAGCAACGGTCGTTGGCATCGCGGATGCACTCAAACTCAATCTCCTTCCATCCCTTCAGGCTCTCCTCTACGAGCACCTGAGGAGCGAAAGTAAAGGCCGACTCAGCAATCTCCTTGAACTCCTCCTCAGTCTTGCAGACACCAGAGCCGAGACCGCCAAGGGCATAAGCCGAACGAATCATGATAGGATAGCCTATCTTGCGGGCAGCGTCGACAGCCTCTTCCATGTTCTCGCAGGCGTGGCTTACCGGCACCTTGAGGTCAACCTTGTTGAGCTCCTTCACGAAGAGGTCGCGGTCTTCGGTGTTCATGATAGCTTCTACCGATGTGCCGAGAACCTGCACACCGTATTCCTTGAGCACACCGCTAAGATAGAGTTCTGTACCCACGTTGAGGCCAGTCTGTCCACCCCATGCGAGCATGATGCCGTCGGGGCGCTCCTTCTTGATGATTTCAGTTACAAAAAAAGGTGTCACTGGCAAGAAATAAACCTTGTCTGCGATACCTTCACTTGTCTGAATCGTTGCAACATTGGGATTGATGAGGATGGAACTGATACCCTCCTCACGCAAAGCCTTGAGGGCTTGCGAACCGGAATAGTCAAACTCACCTGCCTGGCCGATTTTCAAAGCACCGGAACCCAGTACGAGGACTTTCTTAAGCTGTTTCTTCATCATTATTTTTATAACTATAAGTTTGTTCTTGAATTGTATCTAATGCTTAGGGTTGTATTTGGGTTGTTTAGGTCAAATACACTATTTCTGGATGCAAAGTTACATCATTTTTTTGACTTCTGCAAATTTCTTTGCCTATTAAATAATATCAATAAAAATATTTTTCTTTTAAGAATGTTTTGAGTTTGTGATATTTTTATTACTTTTGCAAACGTTACAGAAAATATACAAGACATAAAATTTATAGCAAAAAGATTCTTATACAACAATGAAAGTCGGATTATTCGTCCCTTGCTATGTAGATGCGCTTTATCCAGAAGCGGGTGTGGCTACATACAAGTTGCTCAGACATTATGGGCTTGAAGTGGGATATCCAGAAAGACAAACCTGTTGTGGTCAGCCGATGGCAAATGCTGGCTTTCAGGACAAGTCTATGAAGGTGATAGAAACCTTCGATGATATCTTCAAAGATTATGACTACATCGTGGCACCTTCAGCCTCGTGTGCAGCCTATGTGAGAGTTTATTACCCTAAGATTTTGGAGGGCAAGCACGACTGCGTGGCTTCAAAAAAGATTATGGACATTGTGGAGTTTCTGCACGATGTGCTCAAGGTCGACCACGTGCCGGGCAAGTTTGCCCATGTGGTGAGTGTACACAACAGTTGCCATGGCGTGAGGGAGTTGGGACTTTCCTCCCCCTCAGAGCAGCATGTAGCTCCTTTCAACAAGATCATCGACCTGTTGCAGATGGTTGAAGGAATCACCATCCACGAGCCCGAGCGCAAGGATGAGTGCTGTGGTTTCGGCGGCATGTTCTCCATTGAGGAGCCTGCCGTGTCCACACGAATGGGCGAGGACAAGATTCGTCGCCACATGGCTACAGGTGCCGAGTATGTGACCGGTCCCGACTCTTCGTGCCTCATGCACATGGCAGGCATTGCCAAGAAAGAGAAGATGCCCATCAAGTTTATTCATGTTGTACAAATACTATCTGCAGGACTATGAGTACAGAACATTCCAAGAGAGCTGCGAAGTTTACGCAGGACGTAGAGAAGACCACCTGGCACGACAACACCTTCTGGTCGGTGCGCCAGAAGAGAGACAACATGGCGCAGCAGTTGCCCGAATGGGAAGACCTTCGCGAGCATGCGTCAGAAATCAAGAAACATACCATCACCCATCTGGCCGATTACCTCGATATGTTCTCCAAGAATCTGGAGAGCCGTGGTGTCAAGGTGCACTGGGCAAAGGATGCACTGGAGTTCAACGAGATAGTGCTCGGTATCCTCAAGGATCACAACGTGAAAAAGATGGTGAAGTCGAAGTCGATGCTTACCGAGGAATGCGAGATGAATCCTTACCTCGAACAGCATGGCATTGATGTGGTGGAAACCGACCTGGGAGAGCGCATCATACAGTTGCTGCACCAAAAGCCCAGCCACATCGTGATGCCCGCCATCCACCTGAAGCGTGAGGAAGTGGGAAGAATGTTTGAGGAGAAAGGCATCTCCAAGGAAACAGGCAACTACGACCCGACATACCTGACCCGCTGCGCCCGTCATCATCTCCGCGACCAGTTTATGGAGGCAGGAGCCGGAATGACAGGCTGCAACTTTGGTGTGGCAGCCACAGGCGACTGTGTGGTATGCACCAACGAGGGCAATGCCGACATGACAACCTCCATGCCCAAGCTCCACATCGTGGCAATGGGTATAGAGAAGTTGGTTCCCGACTATCAGTCTTTGGCCGTGTTCCAGCGCCTGCTTTGTCGTTGCGGTACAGGTCAGCCCACCACCACTTATACCTCTCATTTCCGTCAGGCCCGTCCGGGCGCCGAGATGCACGTGGTGCTGGTAGACAATGGCAGAAGCGACATCCTTGCCGACAAGGACCACTGGCAGACGCTGAAGTGCATGCGTTGTGGCGCCTGTATGAATACCTGCCCCGTCTATCGCCGTTCGGGAGGATACAGTTACACCTATTTCATCCCCGGCCCTGTCGGTGTAAACCTGGGCATGCTGAAGAATCCACAGCAGTATGCCGACAACGTATCAGCCTGCACCCTGTGCCTGTCATGCGACAATGTCTGTCCTTCCAAGGTAGGACCAGGCTCGCAGATCTATTTATGGCGTCAGAATCTGGAGAAGCTGGGCAAGGCCGACCCCATCAAGAAAGCTATGTCCAACGGAATGAAGTATCTCTTCGATCATCCTTCGCTCTATACCACGGCCCTGAAGTTTGCACCCCTTGCCAATCTTGTGCCAGAGTGCTGTACACACTTCAGCCGTCTGAATGCATGGGGCATCGGACACGCCATGCCCAAGTTTGCGAAGAAATCGTTTCATCAATTATGGAAGGAGGGGAAGTAAAATGAAAAAAGAAGAATTGCTGAACAAACTGCGTAAGAATACGCACGTTCAATTCGATATGCCTGCCGTGGAAGTGAAGGGCATCCAATACGAGGATACTTTGAGACAGTTCGTTGAGATGACAGAGTCAGTGGGAGGACACGTGATAGAGGCCAAGGAAGGCGAGAGCCTTGACGAACTGGTGAAGAGAGCATATCCTGAGGCAAAGGTTTTCGCCTCTCATCTTCCAGAGATAACGATAGCTCAGAAGAACCCCGATACGGTGGCAGAGGCCAACGATCTGAATGGCACGGATGTGGGAATAGTTCGTGGAGCATTGGGCGTGGCAGAGAACGGCTGCGTATGGATTCCACAGACGATGAAGGAGAAGGCCGTGCTTTTCATCTCCGAGTATCTCGTCATCATCTTGGAGAAAGATAAGGTGGTGAACAATATGCATGAGGCTTATGCCCGTATCGAAATGGATCCGAAGTACAACTTCGGCACATTTATCAGCGGTCCTTCAAAGACTGCCGATATAGAGCAGGCTCTCGTCATGGGAGCACAGGCTGCACGAGGTGTGACGGTTATACTCTTGTAAAAGACAGAATACTGCATTTATAAATAAGGTATAATTGCTGGCAAGTATGCAAAAAACGGCTGTTAACTCACATAACAAAAATCCCGAAGCTCACTATCGTGTGAACTTCGGGATTTCTCTTTATACTGTCCATTCATAGGTGTCATAAACCACGCCTCTTCCTCCGTATCCTTCCTTGTGGGCAATAAGACCTTCGTTAATCCATGCTCCTTGCTGTTCTGTAGAACTGCCGAAATCCAGGTATGGATAATCGGGGTAATCATGATACATAATCTGCTCGTAGATAGCCTCCATGGCTCCGAATTCCTTTCCCTCATCGTTGGTAGAACTATATTGTCCGTGTATTACTTGCTGGGTAATATAAAAGGTGAGGCCTCCTATGATGTGCCCGTTGCGATAAGCATTGTATTGGATGATATTCTCGGGGAATCGACTTTTCAGAAGTTCCATTTCCTGAAGCGTGTGTACCGGTTTGGCTCCAAATCGCTTTTCCAGGTTCTCATCCAAAACCTCCCAGAATTCCGACAGACTTGCATCTCTCACTACGGTCACTCCATTCTGATGAGCCTTCTTCAGACGGCGTAGATGGTCTTTGCGCCAGCGCAATTTCTGCTGCATGAAGATGGTTGTGCCGATATTGCGGAGCGAAAGATAGGCCTTGCATTTCCAGAAGATGGCATAGAGATCTTCTTCTGAAGGATGGAGATGATAGATCCAGGGAATAGGACGATACTGTACCTTCTCGAAACCCTGAAGGCGCAGATAGACATTCAGTTCCTCAAAGAGTTGGCAGACATCTGAAATCGTGACGTGGATGTTCATGATCAGTCCGCCATAGGTGAGTCCGAAATGTGAGCAGAGGGTCTTGCCTACCTGATGGGCTGGCAGGATGGAATGAAGCTTTCCCTTCTTGAAGAATAGGAGAGAATAGTCCTTGAACCGGTCGGAATGGTAATCCATATAGTTGCGGTAAAAGAGAAACGTAGCGTTTCGGGCTTTTGCCACATACTCATCCCATTGCTGGCGAAATTCGGGTGCGTATTTGATGATTTCAAACATGATGTCTTGTGTATTGAGTAGTATCAAATATGATGTCTTACATATTTGAGATATTCGTCATATTCGCGTATATAGTCTTCTTCCTTAAACTTTTTGGAGGCAAGTACCAGGCAAAGGGAGCCGGAAGAGAAATCATCCAGTGTCCGCCAGATATTGACATCTACGAACAAGCCTTCCCAAGGATGGTTGAGATGATAGGTCTTCTTTTGCTCTCCGTCATCGAGCGTGACGGAGAAGGAACCGTTGGCTGCAATGATGAATTCCTGACATTCCTTGTGGGCATGGCCCCCACGGCTTTCTCCGCCCGGAACGTCGTAGGTCCAGTAGGCACGGGCAATGGCAAAGGGAATGTTAGTCTCTCCCTCTGCCACTGTCAGGTTGCCTCTTGGGTCGAATATCTTGGGTAATGTGATGATTCTTCCTAATTCTTTCATGTCTTATTTCTTCATGTATGGGTCTGTGCCGAGTACGGTCTTAGCCAGACGCTTTGCCTTGTCGCGCAGGGCATTCAGGTCGTCGCCCTTCTCGCCGTAGCAGAGAACGACTCCCATGCGGCGGCCTACGTGAGCCTCTGGCTTGCCGAAGATGCGGATGCAGGTGTGGTCTTCCTTCAGGGCATCCATCATGTTATAGTGTAATGGCTCGGTGCTCTCTTCTGGTGAGAGGATGACGGCTGAACAGCCGATGTGCTCGAGATGGATGCCGGCGATGGGTAAGCCCATCACTGCACGGAAGTGAAGCTCAAACTCGCTCAGGTTGGTGGTGTGACCCAGGGTCACCATACCAGTGTCGTGAGGACGTGGACTCAGCTCTGAGAAGATGACTTCGCCCTGCTTGCTCAGGAAGAATTCTACGCCCCAAAGTCCGGCACCAGTAAGGGCCTTGGTGACTTCGGCTGCTATGTGCTGAGCCTTCTTCAGGGCTTCCTCTGGAAGCTGGAAGGGCTGCCAACTCTCACGATAATCGCCGCCTTTCTGTACGTGGCCGATAGGTGGGCAGAAGAGGGTAGGGCCGTCTTTCTGTGTGACGGTGAGGAGCGTGAACTCAGAATCGAAGTCGATGAATTCTTCGATGATCACTTCCTTGACGTCGCCACGGCCTTCCTCCATGGCTTCCTTGTATGCTTCTACCAGCTCGTCGTCGTTGTGAACATAGCTTTGTCCGTGACCGCTGGAACTCATCAGTGGCTTCACTACGCATGGGAAGCCGATCTCGTCGGCTGCGTTCTTAAACTCCTCGAAGGTCTTGGCATAGAAATACTTGGCTGTGCGCAGTCCCAGTTCCTTGGCTGCCAGGTCGCGGATGGCACGGCGGTTCATGGTGTAGTTGACGGCGCGTGCTGAAGGCACAACCTGAATGCCCTCTTTCTCGAAGTCGAAGAGTCGCTCGGTGCGGATGGCTTCAATCTCAGGCACGATGATGTCTGGGTGATGTTTCTCTACCACAGCGGTCAATGCGTCGCCATCAAGCATTGAGAACACTTCTCGCTCGTCGGCTACCTGCATGGCTGGTGCATTGTCATACTTGTCGCAAGCGATGACGTACTGTCCTGCGCGCTTTGCGGCGATGGTAAACTCTTTGCCCAGTTCGCCTGAGCCCAAAAGCATAATCTTCTTCATTATATTATAAGTTAAATTTCTTTCTGATAAATTCGGCGATAAACTTCTCGGTTTCCTCCAACCCTAAGAGGCTACTATTGATGCAGAGGTCGTAGCTCTCGCTGTGCCCCCATCTCTTACCAGTGTAATAGTCGTAGTAAGAGGCGCGTTGCTCTTCATGACTTTCTATAAACTTGCGTGCTGCTTCGGCTGTGATGCCCTTGCGTTTGCTTACAGCTTCGATGCGGTCGTCGATGTTGGCGGTGATGAAGATATTGATCACATTCTTGTAGTCACGCAGCACATAATCGGCGGTTCTGCCTACGAAAACGCAGTTGCCCTGGTCGGCAGCCTTCTTGATGGCATCGCTCTGAAATTTATACAAGCCTTCTTGTGAGAAGTCGTTATGATAAAAGTTGTTGTCGCTCAAGAATGGTAGATGTGTATGGAAAATCGACTTGAAGAAGCCCTTCTGTTCATCGTTCTGTTCGAAAAACTTCTCTGAAAAACCGCTCTCCTTGGCTGCAAGATTTAAGAGCTCTCGATCGTAGCACTTACAACCGAAGTCCTCTGCCAACTTCTCTGCGATGATATGGCCACCGCTTCCTATCTGGCGACCTACGTTTATGATAATCTTATTCATAAGTCTAAAATTTTAGCTGTTAACTGTTAACCTCAACCGTTATTCATTAACATTAACTTTCATGTTTTCTCTATGTTGTTTCTTCAACTTGTTCATGTACCACAACATCACGATTGCGGCGATGACTGCGGCTGAGAAGTCGGAGATAGGCATACTGTACCATACGCCGTCAATATCCCAGATCATCGGCAGGAAAGACAGGAGCGGCAGAAGAATGAGCAACTGTCTCGACAAGGAGAGGAAGATGCTGATCTTCACCTTTCCGATACATTGGAAGAAGTTCGTGATGACCATCTGGAACCCGATGATCGGGAAGCAGCACATCACCACTCTGATAGCCTTGATGCCCAGGTCTAACAGCGTTTTATCCGTAGTAAAGAGTCTTGCGCAGTAGTAAGGCAGGAACATCGCTATCAGCCATCCCGTCACCATGATGGCGGTGGCAGCAATGATGCTCAGGTTCAGTACACGCATCAGTCGGTCTATCTTCTGGGCACCATAGTTGTAGCCTGCAATAGGCTGCATTCCCTGGTTGACGCCTAAAACGAACATGATGAACACCATCGAAATACCGTTGGCTATTCCGTAGGCTCCCACCGAGAGGTCGCCTCCAAATCGCACTAACTGGTTGTTGATGAAGATGACGATGATGCAGGCGCACACGTTCATCAGGAAAGGCGAAATGCCGATGGCAATGATTTTTTCCACGAGTTTTCTCTTCAGCTTGTAGATTCCTTTCTTGAAGTGGAGCAGCTCGCTCTTGTTGCTGAAGAGCTTGATCTGCCACATCAGCGCCATCAGCTGCGATAGGATGGTGGCGATGGCGGCACCCTGTATTCCCCATTTGAAACCGAGGATGAAGAGGGCATCGAGTATCACGTTCATCACCACCGTGAAGATGGTGGCGTACATCGCCTGCTTGGGCTTGCTCGCAGCCCGGAGCAGGCCGTTCATGCCGAAATACATGTGGCTCACCACATTTCCCAGCAGGATGATGACCATATACTCGTGGGCATAGATGAGCGTCTGGTCGCTGGCTCCGAAGAATCTCAGGATAGGGTCGAGGAAGAGCAGACAGATGATGCTCAATCCGATACCGATGACGAGGTTCAGAGAAATCGTGTTACCTAAAATGTTCTGTGCTGTGGCATAATCTTTTTGTCCCAACTTCACGCTGATGGCTGTGGACGCTCCCACGCCAACACCGGCTCCGAAGGCGGTGGTGAGGTTCATGAAAGGGAAGGTGATGGCGAGACCCGAGATGGCCATGGCTCCCACACCCTGACCGATGAATACACGGTCAACAATGTTGTAGAGCGAGGAGGCGGTCATTGCAATCATTGCTGGCAGGGCGTACTGAATGAGCAGCTTGCCCACCGGCTTCGTACCTAATTCTAATGTTGCTTGCTTATTTTCCATGTGGCAAAATTACAAAAAAATATTGATACCTTGTCCGTTCTGTCCGAAAAAGTTGCCTCGATGGTGACAAATGGACAAAAATATGGCTTTTCGTTTGGTTATGTCGCAAGAAAAACTTACTTTTGCATCTTGTGACTAAAACCTTTTTCGGAGCAAATGAAACAAGTTGTACTTATATTCCTGTTGGCGGCATGCAGCATTCTGGCTCCTGCCCGCGTGGCTGACACCAACCTGGTGTCTTTCCCGGGTGGCAAGTGCCTGATGTACCGCATCTATCTGCAGGACAAAGACCTCGAACATAACCCCTTCTCGATCGACAGACCTGAGGAGTTTCTCTCTTCACGCTCGATAGAAAGACGCAAGCGACAGAAGCTGGCTGTCGACCTTACCGACCTGCCTATAGCTCCTGCCTATGTGGAGGCTGTACGCCAAGCCGGGGTTGAGATAGTGGGGAGGAGCAAGTGGAACAACACCTTGCTGGTGCGTGTTCATAAGGAGAAGCAGCTCAGGCGACTGCAGGAACTGCCCTTTATCACGCGCAAGGTAAAGGTCTTTGCCTCGCCCGACTCGGTGAGCCAGCGCAAACGAACCTCCTTCCGTAAGGAGCTGAGTCCCTGGGAGAGTAATGGCGAGACTTATGGTTCTGCCGATGCGCAGATCTCTTCTCTGGGTGGCAAGCGACTGCACGACAGTGGGTTTCGCGGCAAGGGCATGATGATAGCTGTCTTCGACGGGGGCTTTATGAATGTCGACAAGATTCCGGCTTTTCATGGCATCCGGTTGGCAGGACTGAAGGATTTTGTGGTTCCTCCCTCGGATAATATCTTCTCGGAGATGGAGCACGGCACGATGGTGCTTTCTGTCATGGCTGCCAATGTGCCTAATTATTATATAGGTGTGGCTCCCGAGGCCTCCTATCTGTTGGTGCGCTGCGAGGACGAGCGTACGGAGAGTCTTGCCGAGGAAGACTACTGGGCCGAGGCTGCCGAATATGCCGACAGTGTGGGGGTAGACGTCATCAATTCTTCTTTGGGATATCATGATTTCGATGATGCCTCTATGAGTCATCGTTATGCCGAGCAGGACGGACAGACGGCGCTCATCTCGCATACTGCCTCTATGTTGGCTGACAAAGGTATTGTCTGCGTCAATTCGGCTGGCAATGACGGTATGGGAACCTGGAAACGCATCAACTTTCCTGCCGATGCCAAGGATATTATCACTGTGGGAAGTGTCAATCCGCAAGGTGTCAATGCTCCCTTCAGTGCTGTAGGTCCTACTGCCGACGGACGCATCAAGCCTGATGTGATGGCGATGGGAAGTCCTACCTCTGTCATAACAGGACGTGGAAGCATCATCAACGACAATGGCACGTCTTTCTCCTCGCCCCTCGTGGCTGGCATGGTGGCTTGCCTGTGGCAGGCTTTCCCGCACAAATCTGCCCGACAGATCATCAAACTCGTCAGGTTGGCTGGCAATAATCAGCAGCATCCCGATAATATCTATGGATATGGTGTGCCCGACTTCTGGAAAGCTTACCTGACAGGGAAAGCGATTAAGTAGGAACGGTGATGAAAATATAAGAGTATGAAGCAAAGATTATCTCTCTATGAATTGAACTCGATGGTTCGTGATGCACTTTCGATGACTCTGCCCGACAGTTATTGGGTAGAGGCGGAACTGTCGGAGGTGCGCGAGGGGTATGGAGGTCATTGCTACATGGAACTGATAGAAAAGGAAGAACGCTCCAATACACCCATAGCCAAGGCTCATGCTGCCTGCTGGCGTAACCGCTGGATAAGCATACGCCCGCAGTTTGAGCAGGTTACAGGGCAAAGACTTCATGCCGGAATGAAGGTCCTTCTCAAGGTGCATGCCCAGTTCCACGAGAACTATGGCTTCTCATGGATCGTCGACGACATAGACCCCAACTATACGATGGGAGATATGGCTCGCAAGCGACAGGAAATCATCCGGACGCTGAAAGAAGAAGGTGTCTTTGATTTGCAGAAGGAACTGGCTCTCCCGATGTTCTGCCAGCGCATTGCGGTAGTGTCGAGTGCCACGGCTGCCGGTTATGGCGATTTCTGCAATCAACTTGCCGGCAACGATTATGGCTTGCAGTTCAAGACGGGCCTTTTTGCTGCCACTATGCAGGGCGAGGGCGTAGAGCAAAGTGTCATCGCTGCCCTCAATCGTATTGATGCTGAATATGAGGATTGGGATTGTGTGGTCATCATCCGTGGCGGTGGTGCCACCAGCGATCTCTCTGGCTTCGACACCCTGGCATTGGCAGAGAATGTGGCCAACTTCCCCTTGCCGATAATCACAGGTATAGGACATGAGCGAGACGAGAGTGTTCTCGACATGATCTCCTTCCAGAAGGTGAAGACGCCGACGGCGGCTGCCGCCTTTCTGGTTCAGCACCTCACGGATGTGTATGTCAGGGTGATGGAGGCACAGGAAACGATTGTGCAAAACGTGAAGCACCGCTTGCAAGTGGAGAAGATGCGGCTTGACCGTCTGAACAAAAGTATTCCTGTGCAGTTCTCGTTGGTGAAGACCCGTCAGGGTGCATATATCGACCGCCTGATGAACCGTCTCTCGCAGCAAGTGCTGTCTAAGGTGGCTGATGCGCAACGCAAGTTGGAGATTATCTCGCAGAATGTGCAGCCTGTCCTCGAAAGGAAGATGATGAGTGAGAGTCATCGCCTGCAGATGCTGGAACAGCGCATCAGGTCACAGGACCCGGAGCTGCTCTTGAAGCGCGGATACAGTATCACACTGCGGAACGGCAAGAGTGTTCGCTCGGCTTCGCTGTTGACTTCTGGTGACGTTATCATTACGAGATTCGCCGAAGGCACCGTCAAGTCGAAAGTGGAATAATTCCCCATACGCCTTGAGGCAATAGAAATGAATTCTCAGCACGCCCTTAGGCAATAGGAATGAATTCCCTATACGCCCTTAGGTAATAGGAATTTCCCTATACGCCCTGAAAGGGCAGAAGCTCTTAGCCCAGGGCAACGCCCTGGGTATAATGGCAATCAACAAGGCGCCCTGTAAGGTAAACAGCTTTATA
>NZ_VZAD01000018.1 GCF_009495355.1 Segatella copri | reverse complement strand
TAAATACCTGCGACTGGAGTTAAACCAGTTAGGTTAGTGTCATGCCCGACACACAGAAAAAGAGGGTGTGTCATAAGTCTGTGACACACCCTCTTTATTGTATAAGGAGTGGAGCTGGAGGGATTCGAACCCTCGTCCGCACAAGGAAACCATACGCTTTCTACACGCTTATTCCAGCCTTTGGTTTTCGTGACATGGCAAGACCTGGACCACCAACCATGCCCTTATCCTCTAAAATTTCACACTTGCAACGAGGCCTACAAGCGCTATTTCCGATTTACCTGCACCGCTTGACCAACAAGATTCGGAACCACATCCGTTGAGCGATGTCCCGTTCCATCACCTTGTGACGGAATAAAGCCAATCTACTGTACTTCGATTAGGCAGCGAGAGCGTAGTTATTTTCGCCAATTAATTGTTCGTTCACTAAGATTTAGGAGGTAGCCAACGAGCCTCCGCGTGCTTACGTACCATCTCATCTCGCCGTCAAATCCAGTCAACCCCGAATCTGCTTGCTTCTTTCATGATGGGAAGATACAAACATCCCAATAGCCACTCACTCGTAACTATTGGGATGCAAAGATAGGATGATTATTTGAAATCTCCAAATATTTTTTCAGTTTTTTATGCTTTAACAGCACTAAAAGACAACTTAGTACGATTAAAGAATGAAATCAGCGCTTGAAATTGATGGTCTGAGAGAACTTGGTACTCATCACCTTGCCTCGCTCCGAACCAGGATTCCACTTGGTGCGACTGCCAATGGCTGTTATGGTACGGATGGCTTCCACAGAAAGCACGGTCTTGACCTGTATCTCAACGTCTTTCTGCTCGGAAGGACTCAACTTAGAGAAGGCTGCACCCGAGAGAGGCTGACCCTGATATTCCTTCACGGTGATATCCGACAAATTGCCTTCCTCGTCGACGATGAAAGAAAGCTTCACCTTGGCAGTGGCATGATACTTCTTTGCCACCTCTGGGAACTGGAGCTCTTCGGAGATAGCCTTGACCAGGGCTTTCTTTCCACCAGGATATTCTGCCGGCTGAATATAGGGAGTCATCTTGCCCGCAGCTACAAGCTCGGCAAGCTTCTTCTCCATGTTGGCTGCCACTACAGTGGTATATGCCACCTTGCCCTCAGGGTCGATGAGATACATGGTAGGAATCCACTGGATGTTGTAAGCTTTAGAGATATTTGTCTCCTTCCACTTCTTGTACTCGCAGAACATGCTCCACTTGATCTCATTCTCAGCGCGGAACGCCTTCAGCTTCTCCTTGTCCGTATCGAAGGACACGCCGATGAGCTTCACCATGTTGCGATATTTCTTATAGATATTCTTCACCGCTGGAATCTCCTTGCGACAGTCGGGACACCATGTAGCCCAGAAGTCGAGCACTACCCAACAGCCAGGACGCAACAATGTGCCTTCCTGATGGGTGCTGTAAGAAGACAAAGAAAGAGCAGGCTGGTCGGCTTTGGCTTTCTTGAGTACAAAATCGGGAGCCTGGGTTCCCACTTTGAGCAAACCCTGGGTGTACTTGGCATCAAGGTCGTCGGCACTCTGTGCCGATGCTCCTAAGCTGCATACGGCAAGCAGGAGCAATGAAAAGATTGTTTTCTTCATAAAGTTGTTTATACCTTTTATATATATGTTTTTTATTTCTTCGTAGCCTTCACGAAATAGGTAATGAGGAGGGCATAAGCGATGAGCGAGCATACCTCTGACAACGGATTGGTCCACCAACTGTCAGCAACACTCACCTCGATGCCACCAAACTTGAGCAGCGCACTCACCACACCCATCAAGGCACCACCGGCAATGAAACCACTGGCAATGAGTGTACCCTTCTCGCCACGCTCCTTGTTTACCTGAGCGTCCTTAGAACGGGAAGTGATCCACCAGTTGATGGCTCCACCGACAACAAGAGGCACATTGAGTTCGAGAGGTATAAACATACCCAAGGCAAAAGCCAAGGCTGGAATCTTGAAATAGGTAAGCACGATGGCCAACAAAGCTCCGATGCCATAAAGTACCCATGGTGCTCCCACTCCATTCATCAACGGATCGATGACAGCAGCCATGGCATTGGCCTGAGGTGCTGCCAATGAGCCTGAAGCGAAACCATAAGTCTCGTTCAAGAGCATCATCACACCGCCTACTGTAGCTGCACTCACCAAGGTGCCAAGGAACTTCCAGCTCTCCTGCTTCTTGGGAGTGGTACCCAACCAATAACCTATCTTCAAGTCGGTAATGAACGAACCTGCCACAGAAAGTGCCGTACATACCACGCCACCCATGATGAGAGCAGCCAACATACCGCCAGGACCTTTCAATCCTACAGCCACCATCACCACAGAGGCAAAGATGAGTGTCATCAACGTCATGCCCGAGACAGGGTTACTGCCCACTATAGCGATGGCATTGGCGGCAACAGTAGTAAAGAGGAAAGCGATAACGGCTACCAGCAGAATGGCGATAACGGCAAAGAGCAGATTGCCATCCATCACACCAAACCAGAAGAAAAGGAAGGTGACAAGAATGCAGACCAGCGAACCGATGCCGATGATCTTGAACGAGATGTCGCGCTGAGTGCGCTTCACCTCCGCGTCGCCCCCACTCTTTCCTTTCAACTCCTTGGCTGCCAAACCTACAGCTCCCTTGATGATACCCCAGCTCTTGATGATGCCAATGATACCAGCCATGGCAATGCCGCCGATACCGATGCTGCGGGCATAGGCACGGAAGATCTCCTCAGGAGACATGGCTCCTACAGTAGATGTAATGGAAGGATCCCAGGCATTGAGCACCTGATCGTGGAAAAGCAGACTCATACCAGGAACGATGAGCCACCATACAGCCAATGAGCCAAAACAGATATAGAGGGCATACTTGAGACCCACGATGTAGCCCAGACCGAGCACGGCAGCACCCGTATTCACCTTGAACACAAGCTTTGCCTTGTCGGCAAGGTCGCAGCCCCATCCGATGACGCGGCTTGTAAAGTTCTCGTTCCACCATCCGAAGCTTGCCACGATGAAGTCGTACAAACCTCCCACCAGTCCTGCTATGAGCAAGGGCTTGGCCTGATCGCCTCCCTTGGCTCCGCTGACAAGCACCTGTGTGGTGGCAGTGGCCTCAGGGAAAGGATACTTGCCATGCATGTCGCTCACAAAGTACTTGCGAAAAGGTATGAGGAACAGGATGCCCAGGACTCCTCCGAGGGCAGAAGCCAGGAAGATCTTCATAAACGAAGTGGTCATCTCCGGATACTTGGCCTGCAGAATATAGATGGCTGGCAGGGTGAAGATGGCTCCCGCCACCACGGCACCCGAACAGGCTCCGATACTCTGTATGATCACATTCTCGCCCAAGGCCTTGTTGCGCTTGGTGGCTGTACTCACACCTACGGCTATAATAGCGATAGGGATGGCAGCCTCGAACACCTGTCCTACCTTCAGTCCAAGATAGGCAGCTGCCGCCGAAAAGATGACAGCCATCACAATACCCCAGGTTACCGACCACACATTGACCTCGGGATAAGCCTTGTCGGGACCCATCAGGGGTTCATACTGCTCACCGTCCTTCAACTCGCGGAAGGCATTCTCGGGGAGGTTCATTTCTTCTTTCATCGTGTCAAAAAAAATAAAATATGTATTACGTATTGAATATTGCAGGGTTGAGTTTATTTCTCTATCGTAATGGTGTACTCACTCATGAAGCTGGCACCTGGCTGCAGGCTGTTCATGAGATACTTGTCCTTGAACTCGCCGTCGTACTCTGCCCAGTCGTGAAGACCATACCAAGGCTCGATGCACACGAAAGGAGCATGCTTGCCTGTAGGGCTCCAGATACCAACAGCAGGAGTCTTGATGTCGAGTGAGAGATGAGGCTGACCTGCCTCGTCGAGAAGAGTGATCTTCTTGAGCTGACTGCGGTCGAAGATGACGGCATCGTCAGCAAAACTGTCCTCAGTAAATGCCCATACACCATTCTCGGTAGGCACCTTGTGATAACCCTCCACCACACAGCCGCCTACATTGCCATAAAGGCGCTCTGGCTCAGGGTTGTCAAACTTCAACTGACCCTTCAGTTCCTTACCCTTTTCGGCACCAGGAACGAGGAAAGCGGGATGTCCGCCAATCTGGAAGAAGATTTGCTTGTCGTCGGTATTGGCAACATGCCAGATGACATGCAGCTTTTTGCCCTCCAGACGGTAAGTGATAGCTAAGTTGAAGTGATATGGATAGTCCTTGAGTGTAGCCTCGCTGTCGGTCAGGGCGTAGGTGATACGGTCTTCGCTCTTGCTGATGAGCTGGAACTCTGTGTCACGGGCAAAGCCATGACGTCCCAACTGATACTCCTTGCCGTCGATACGGTATGTATCTTTCCACAAGCCACACACGATAGGGAAAAGTATAGGAGAATGGCGATTCCAGTACTGCTCGTCGCCGTCCCAAAGATATTCGTTACCTTGAGCATCCTTGATGCTCTGAAGTTCTGCTCCAAGAGATGAGATCTCTACTGTGAGCTGTTCGTTCTTGATCTGTTCCATTTTGTTTTATGTTGTTTGGTTATTTTGAATGTATCCAAGGTCTTCGTAGGAGAAACTCGCTACTTATCCGCAAAGGTACGATTTATTTTCGAAAAAGTGACAAAAGCAACCATTTCTTTTGCTATTTTTTCTCTTTTCTCGAATAAAAGATGTACTTTTGCTGCCCGAAATAAATCAGATGACACCTCACACTCGCCAACAGAGTGGAGCTGGAGAAAAAAATAGTAAAACAACACAAAAAAGAAATGGAACAACAACCTTCTGGCAACAACACATTGAAAGGTTTTGCAGCTGCAGTAGTGGCTGCTGTCTGTTATGGTACGAATCCTTTAGGAACCCTCAAGCTGTATGAAGACGGCTTCAACTCGGGTACAGTACTCAGCTATCGGTATGGTCTGGCTGTACTGATGTTCGCTCTTGTCATGCTGGTACGCAGAGAGAGTTTCGCCATCAAATGGGGACACGCCATCAAGTTTGCACTCTTGGGCACCTTCTTCGCCCTGTCGTCCATCACTCTTTACGTGAGCTTTCATTATATGGCGGCAGGCATCGCAAGCACCCTGCTCTTCGTCTACCCCATCATGACAGCCTTGCTGATGACAGCTTTCTTCCATGAGAAGGTGACATGGAGCACATCGATGGCCATCCTGCTTGCCGTAGCCGGAGTAGGAATGCTCTACCAGGGGGACGGCGATGCCAAACTCAGCACGGCTGGTTTTGCCCTGGTCATGGCATCATCATTACTCTACTCCATCTACATCATTGCCGTCAACCAATGGCAGACTACCATGTCGAGCCTGAAGTTCACCTTCTGGATTCTGGTATTCTGCTTCTTAGCGATATTGGTATTCTCGTGGTTGTCGGGCGACAGCCTGCAGATGCTCCACACTCCTATGCAATGGGGGTGCGCCCTGCAGTTGGCTCTTCTGCCTACGGTGCTCTCGCTCTTCTTCATGACGATCTCGATCAACCTGATAGGCTCCACCCCTTCTGCCATCATGGGAGCTCTCGAACCTGTCACAGCAGTATGCATCGGCGTGCTTATCTTTGGCGAGGCTTTCTCGTTGCGCTTGGGCATCGGCATCGTGCTCATCCTGGCAGGTGTGGTTCTCATCATTCTAAGAAAAAAGAAATCTTGAAAAAAGGAAAATGTTTTTCACCAACAAGTCATAAAGGGCTTATAAAGAGGGGTGCATCCAAACATCACGTTTAGATGCACCACAGTAATAATCAAACTACCTTAAAAACAAATACTACCTTTTATTAACTAAACTAAACCTAACTTATCCCTTTATTTAACTTTCGTAAGTTCAGGAGTTATAGTTGTTAAAGAAGTTACCACTCCCCCAGCCTGCGAAAGTTGAGTTTCCTTACCTTCCGATTGCAAAGTTACGAACAAACAGAATAAAGGAAAAGAAAAAATCGTTCATAGAATAATAAAAATGTTCTGACACAACATGATTACCATTCTATGAACGATTTACAACATATTCCGGCATCACAACCGGACGAAAGACAACTGTCAGTTAACCATTTGTCACATCACCAGGCAACATTCCATACTCATCCTTGAAACACTTGGTGAAATAAGAAGGTGAAGAGAAACCCACCTCGTAAGCCACCTCAGAGATGTTCATGCTGTTGGCTTCGAGCAGACGACGGGCCTTGGCAAGACGAGCCTTGCGCAAAAGGTCGACTACCGACGAACCTGTGATGGCCTTCACCTTACGATAAAGCTGCACACGGCTCAATCCTATCTCGGCTCCGATATCCTCGACACCAAAATCGCTGTTACCCATGTTCGACTTGATGATGTCGTGCAACTGCTTGACAAAAGCCTTGTCACGGTCGTCCAGTCTGGACACCTCCTCTGTTTCTTTTCCTTCGGCAGCACCCTGTGCAAAGAGCTGACGCAGATGGGCACGCTGGTGCAACAGATTTTCCACACGAGCCAGAAGCACCTTGCTATGGAAAGGCTTGGTGATGTAAGAGTCGGCTCCCTGCTCATAACCTTCTGCACGATGCTCTTCCAGATTCTTTGCTGTGAGCATGATGACTGGAATGTGCGAGGTGGCGGTATTGGTCTTCAACTGCTGCGTAAACTCCAGTCCATCCATGACTGGCATCATCACATCGCATATCACCAGATCGGGCACTTCCTTGCGGGCTATCTCAAGTCCCTCCCTACCATCAGATGCCTCGAGCACAAAATAATAGTCCTGCAAGAGGGTTCGCTCATATTGTCGGATGTCGTTATTGTCGTCTATGATCAGTATGGTGGGCTTTTCGACATGCTCGCTGATAATTTGCTGCAATTTGCCGCCATGACGTTCTCCGTCGTCAATATACTGCAACGAGCCGTCATCGCTGAAAGAAGAAGACTTATCGGCAGCTTCCGACTGTGGTTCTTCCACAAAACCTTCTTGCTGTCGGGGCAGCAGGACGATAAAGCAAGTGCCTTTTCCTGGTTCACTCTCTACCCTCACCTCACCATGATGCAACTCTACGAACGACTTGACCAAAGCCAGTCCGATGCCCGTACCACTCGCCGCACCCTTGGCCTGGAAAAAGCGCTCGAACACCTTGGTGAGTTCTTCCTTGTCGATGCCTTTACCCGAATCCTTCACCTCTATGCGGAGCCGTTCTCCCTCATCCGCCAAAGACACATGAATAAAGCCACCTGCAGGGGTGTACTTCAAGGCATTGCTCAGAAGATTGAAGACTATACGGGCGAGTTTCTCCTCGTCGGCCACGACATCGGCAGAAGAGAAATGCGAGGTGTCCAAATGCATCTGTATCTTCTTACGCTGTGCGGTCATGGCAAAGTCGCCCGTCCACTGATGCAAGGCCTCTGGCAAATCGAAACGGCTCAAACTCAGTTCCATTTTGCCGTTCTGTATCTTACGGAAATCGAGTATAGAGCCTACCAACTGCTGCAACGACAAAGCATTGCGCTGCACCATCTGCAAAAGTTCCCTGCTCCTACCCTTGATGGAACGGTCGTCGAGCAACATCTCCACAGGGTCGGCAATAAGCGTCAAAGGTGTACGGAGTTCATGACTGATATTGGTGAAGAACACCAGTCGCGAATGTGTCAGTTCGAGCACCTCCTCGTTGAGTCGCTTCAACTCGTCATTGCTCTGGGCAAGCTGTTCGTTAAGACGGGTCTTGACAAGATAGCTGCGGAACATATAAATTGCCACTACTACGATGAGCACTACCAACAGAACAAGTCCCAAGGTAAAGAACCGCTGCACATGATAGGCCGAGTTGTATTGAGAAACCTTCCTGTGCAGCATGTCAAGACTGCTGCGCTGCCGTTCGCTGTCCTTCGCCTCCATCAGAATCAGTTCGGCATTATTCCGGGTTACAATCGATGTGGACAGATAGTTGTCGCGGGCAAATGGCTCATGACGCAAGATCTTCATAGCCAGAGCTATCACCTCGTCGCCCTTAGTAGGATAAAGCATGGAAGCCTCCAACACTCCTTGTCTTACCAACTCAAGTCCGCCATGCTTACCTGCCAAACCGTCTACGCCCACAAAACGACATTTGTCCTGCAAACCATGCTCACGGGCTACTTTATAGGCGCCATAAGCCATGCGGTCGTTCTGAGCAAACACATAATCGAAGTCCTGTGTCTTGGACAATACTCGTTTCATCACCTCCGAACCGCTCTGCTCCTTCCAGTCACCCGATTCAGAAGCCACAATCTGCAAATCGGGATAGGCATTCAAAGCATCCACAAAACCGCGATGACGGTCGATGGCTGGAGATGAAGCGTCGAGACCGCGTATCTCTACTATACGTCCCTTTCCTTTCAAGCGCTGGGCTATATAATTGCCTGCCAATTTACCCAACAGATAGTTGTTGCAACCGACAAAAGCTGTATACTTCTTCGATTGCGTCTTACGGTCAACAAGAATCACAGGAATGCCCTTCTGCTGTGCTCTTTCGAGGGCAGGCGAAATGGCATTCACCTGATTGGGAGAAACGATGAGCAGACTGACACCCTGGTCGATGAAGTAATTGATCTGCGACAGCTGGCTGGCATTGTCATCATCGGCAGAAGCCAGACGCACCTCTACAGAGTCGTTGAGATACTCGGCTGTCTTCAACTCGCTGTTCAGTTTTTCTCGCCAAGTATCCATAGAACATTGAGAAACGCCGATAATATACTTCTTGGGCTTGTTGCCACACGAGCAAAGCAGCAGACTGCATAATATAATAAGGTATAGAGAACCTATACGAAAGTTCCACTTAGTAGTCATATTTCTTAAGTTAATATAAGGTCATATTCGTTTTCATCCGCAAAAATACGAATATTTTTATGAAACTAAGGCATCTTTGCATTTTTTTAGATTTCCACAAAACAATCATGCAACAATTAGAAAGCCACAAGAAAGGCTTTCCTATTCTTCCTTTGACTTCCAAAAAACGAAGAAGCACTTGCGAACTACTGTTCACAAGTGCTTCTTCGTAGCGGGACCGGGCTACGATCCCGGGACCTCCGGATTATGAATCCGACGCTCTAACCAACTGAGCTATCCCGCCATCCGAGCAAACGTTTGCTTGTTTGCGGGTGCAAAGGTAATACAAAGTTTTGAACTGAGCAAATTATTTCGAAAGAATTTTGCAAAAAAGTAATATTTTTGCTTTTTATACTCTTCCAAAAGATACTACACCTTATTATATATAGCAGCATTATATATTCAACTTCCGCAAGTAAGCAACACACAACACGAAGGGACAGAAGCTCATAGACCAGGGCGTGCTACTTCCATATAAGCCTAAGACCTTCAGGGCGTGTGCTTCTGTAAACCTATGATCGTAAGTCTACGTGAATTATAAATAAGTAATAACTGAGTCAACTCATATTATCAATAACGAAAAAATAATTCGACCACAGGACAAATCTTCGTTCCATGATACGGAACGGCCGTTCCAAATCACGGAATGGCCGTTCCAAACTACGGAATGGCCATTCCGTATCACGGAACGGAGATTTTTGTTGCTAAAGCAAAACATTTATACAGCATAAGAGCAAGATTTCTCCAGTATGAAGCCAACATTTCATTGGGACTTAAGGCTGACAACACGAGTAAAGCAACTGAAACAATCAGTTCTCCCTATGGGTGCTGAGTAGCGGCAAACATGATTTAAATATATAAAAAAACAAAAAAAGAATGATTTTTGAGTTTTTTATGTTACTTTTGCAAGCTGAAATGAGAATCAAGAAATTAGATATATTCATCGCGAAGCAATTCGGACTGCTTTTCGTGGGAACATTCTTCATCTGCCAGTTTGTGCTGATGATGCAGTTCCTGTGGAGATACATCGACGAATTGATAGGTAAAGGTTTGTCGGTGGAAGTCATGGCGCAGTTCTTCTGGTACATGGGACTCATGCTTGTACCACAGGCCCTGCCTTTGGCCATCCTGCTCTCTTCGCTTATCACCTTCGGCAACCTGGGAGAAAGTTCTGAGCTGACAGCCATCAAGGCCGCAGGCATCTCGCTGATGCAGGCTTTCAGGTCGCTCATCATCATCACTGTCCTTGTGATGGTCAGCTCGTTCTACTTTCAGAACAACATCGGTCCCAGCTCCAACATGAAGCTGGCACAGCTTCTCATCTCGATGAAGCAAAAGAGTCCTGAGCTGGAAATCCCTGAGGGAATCTTCTATGACGGAATCCCCAACTGCAACCTCTACGTACAGAAGAAAGACCTCAAGACGGGTAAGCTGTATGGCATCATGATCTATCGCATGACCAACAGCTATGAGGATGCCGCCATTATCCTCGCCGACTCGGGTATGCTGCAGAGTACGGCCGAGAAGAAACACCTCGTACTGAGCCTGTACAGCGGAGAATGGTTTGAGAACATGCAGAGCAGCGAGCTTGCCAACAGCGCCGCAGTTCCCTACCGAAGAGAGACCTTCATCTCGAAGAAAATCGTGCTCGATTTCGACAACGACTTCAGCCTCACTGATGCCAGTTCGCTGTCAAACAATGCCAAGGCGAAGAGTCTTGCCAAAATAAGACACGACATCGACTCCATCAACCAGTCGTACGACTCGATAGGAAGAATGTACCTGGCTGATGCCAGAATAAGATACTATCACCAGCCATTCATGAGCAAGCAAGACTCGCTACAGGCTGTGAAAAAAGCTGCTGCAACAAAGGTGAATATCGACTCTCTGTTCGAGAAGATGCCTGCAGAGCGCAGGCTGTCGGTAGTAAACTACGCTTCATCCGACGTGCAGCAAGCCATGAACGACCTCGACTTCAAGAGTATGATCACCAATGTGGGCGACCGACTGATAAGAGACCACAAGATAGAGGCCATCAACAAG
Source organism: Segatella copri (assembly GCF_009495355.1). Classification (GTDB taxonomy): domain Bacteria; phylum Bacteroidota; class Bacteroidia; order Bacteroidales; family Bacteroidaceae; genus Prevotella. Next base: position 53,266 of record NZ_VZAD01000018.1, on the reverse strand, counting down.
TTCACGCTGGCGTTGTCGTGCCTCATCTTCTTCTTCATCGGAGCACCTCTGGGTGCCATCATCCGAAAAGGAGGATTGGGATTCCCGGTCATCATCTCGGTACTGGTTTTCATCACATTCTTTATTCTCGACAACACAGGATACCGAATGAGCCGAAGCGGAATTTGGGCTATATGGTTTGGAAAAGGACTTGCCACTGCCGTACTGGGACCTTTAGCGGTATTCGTCACCTACAAGGCAACCAACGACTCGACGGTATTCAACATAGATATGTACAAAGAGTTTATATTCAAGCTTTTGGGAATACGACTCAAACGACATATCTTTGGCAAGGAGGTCATCATCAACGACCCAGCATACACTGAGGACGCCGTCAAGCTGAAACACATCAACGAAGATATCGAGGCATACAACAAGGAGCACAGACTCAAGAAATGGCCCAACTTCATCAATGTGTTCTTCAAATATCAGCCCGATCATGAGATAGAGCGCATCAGCAACGAATTGGAAGCAGTGATAGAAGACTTGTCGAATACAAAGAACAAATATATCCTGCACAACATCAACCAGTATCCCGTACTCTCGCCAAAGGCTCACACACGCCCATTCGAACGTAAATGGCTCAATATCCTGGCAGCCCTCATCGTTCCTTTAGGCACTGTGCTCTACCTTAGAATGTGGAGTTTCCGCCTGCGACTGTACAGAGACTTGAAAGTGGTGACGCAGGTGAGCAACGACATCATCATGAGAACTAAAGAAATGTAACTATATATATAATAAGGTATCAATTAGAAAATGGAAGACGTAAGATTGAATAGCATAGAAGAAGCCGTAGAAGACTTCAAAGAAGGAAAATTCGTTATCGTAGTAGACGATGAAGACCGAGAGAACGAGGGCGACCTCATCATAGCAGCAGAGAAGATTGATGCAGACAAGGTAAACTTCATGCTCAAGCATGCCCGCGGTGTACTCTGCGCACCTATCACCATCAGCAGATGCGATGAGCTGGATCTGCCCCACCAGGTTTCAGAGAACACATCCATGCTTGGAACTCCATTCACCGTCACCGTCGACAAACTCGAAGGATGCAGCACTGGAGTATCTGCACACGACAGAGCTGAGACCATCAAAGCCCTGGCCGACCCCAACTCCACATCCAAGACCTTTGGACGTCCAGGACATATCAACCCACTATATGCACAAGACAACGGAGTGCTGCGCAGAAGCGGACATACCGAGGCCGCCATCGACCTTTGCAAGATGGCAGGACTCTACCCTGCCGGCGCACTGATGGAAATCATGAACGAAGATGGCACCATGGCCCGCCTGCCACAACTCCTGAAGTTTGCTAAGGAATGGGGGTTGAAAGTCATCTCCATCAAAGACATGATAGAATACCGACTCAAGAAAGAGTCGCTGATAGAAATAGGTGAAGAGGTAGACCTGCCTACAGAATACGGTCACTTCCATCTCATTCCTTTCCGCCAGGCAAGCAACGGACTGGAGCACATGGCCCTCATCAAGGGAGAATGGAAAGAAGACGAGCCTATCCTCGTACGTGTTCACTCATCTTGCGCCACCGGCGACATCCTGGGAAGCAAGCGCTGCGACTGCGGCCAGCAGCTTCACAAAGCCATGGAGATGATCGAGAAAGAAGGCAAGGGAGTACTCATCTACATGCAGCAGGAAGGAAGAGGCATCGGTCTGATGAACAAGATTGCCGCCTATAAGCTTCAGGAAGAAGGCTACGACACCGTGGATGCCAACACCCATCTGGGTTTCAAACCCGATGAGCGCGACTATGGCTGTGGAGCACAGATGCTGCGCCATCTCGGTGTACACAAAATGCGCCTGATGACAAACAACCCAGTAAAACGTGTCGGACTGGAGGCCTACGGACTGGAAATCGTAGAGAATATCGCCATCGAGACCACTCCCAACAAATACAATGAGCGATACCTCAAAACTAAGAGAGACCGCATGGGACATGTGCTTCACCTGGGTTAAGCATGGCAGAATGTAACAATTTAGATACAAAAAGTTAAATAACAACATGTTTCTTTCCGCAAAAGAAATAAAATGATTACTTTTGCAGTCGAATTATAAACATTGATATAAATTATGGCACAATTATCAGATCGTCTTAACAGATTGGCACCATCAGCAACGCTGGCGATGTCGCAGAAAAGCAGTGAAATGAAGGCTCAGGGAATCGACGTGATCAACATGAGCGTGGGAGAACCCGATTTCAACACACCTGACAACATCAAAGAGGCAGCCAAAAAGGCTATCGACGAAAATTACTCTCGTTACTCTCCTGTTCCAGGATACCCTGACTTGAGAAAAGCAATTGTTGCCAAACTGAAAAACGAGAACAATCTCGACTATACTGCCAATGAGGTAATCGTAGGTACTGGCGGCAAGCAGTGCGTCTGCAACGCAGTTCTCGCCTTGGTAAATCCTGGTGATGAGGTCATCATCCCTGCACCTTACTGGGTAAGCTATCCACAGATGGTGAAACTGGCTGGCGGTGTACCTGTCATCGTAAACGCAGGTTTCGACCAGGACTTCAAAATGACAGCCGAGCAGTTGGAACAAGCCATCACTCCCAAGACCAAGATGCTCATCCTCTGCTCACCAAGCAACCCTACAGGTAGCGTCTATTCTAAGGAAGAGTTGGCAGCACTCGCTGATGTACTGAGAAGACACAAGGAAGTTTTCGTATTGGCTGATGAGATTTACGAACACATCAACTATATCGGCAAGCACCACAGCATCGCACAGGAACCTGACATGAAGGAACAGGTCATCATTGCCAACGGTGTATCAAAGGCTTATGCCATGACAGGTTGGCGTATCGGATTCCTCGCAGGTCCTGAGTGGATCATCAAGGGATGTAACAAACTGCAGGGACAGTACACCAGCGGTACATGTTCTGTGAGCCAGAAAGCAGCCGAGGCAGCCTACACACTCGACCAAAGTGCCGTAGAGAACATGCGTCAAGCTTTCGAACGCCGTCGCAACCTCATCGTAAAGTTGGCTAAAGAAGTACCAGGTCTTGAGGTGAACATGCCACAGGGAGCCTTCTATCTCTTCCCAAAATGCAGCAGCTTCTATGGCAAGAGCACAGGCAACCGTACCATCAACAATTCCACAGACCTGGCTATGTATCTCTTGGAAGAGGCTCACGTGGCCACAGTGGGAGGTGACGCTTTCGGAGACCCTGATTGTTTCCGTATGAGTTACGCCACAAGCGATGAGAATATCGTAGAGGCAATACGCCGAATCAAGGAGGCGTTGGGCAAGCTCAAGTAATCGAAAAGAAACAACAGCAAACGAATAAGAAATCGGTAAAAACGCACAATAAAAGTGTAGAAAACGACTTAAATAACGAGATATTGATTAAATACATTCAATATCTCGTTAAAACTTCTTAAATGCGTTTCGTGTTTTATTTTTAATTATTATCTTTGCCCTTAGTAACAGAAAAAAACCAAACTTTGTCTTGACACAAATAAGGTCTACAAAACATTAGAGAAAAAAACATTCAAATAATTTATTAACTAATAATTTAAAAAAAGTAAAATTATGGCAACTACAAAACAAGCAGCCCCTAAGAAAAAATCTGAGGGCTTTCAGGGAGTAAGAGGCGCATTCTGGATCATCGTGGTATGTGCTATCATCGCATTCACTTTGTTCTTCACATGGTTCGGAAACGACATGCACTTCCAGGATCCAGGTGTACAGGATCACCCAGCAGACATTTGGGGTACAATCTACAAAGGTGGTGTTATCGTACCTGTAATTCACACATTGTTGCTCACCGTATTGGCAATGACTATCGAGCGTTGGATGGCCCTCAAGACCGCTACTGGTAAAGGTGCTCTTCCTAAGTTCGTTGCAAACATCAAGGCAGCTTTGAACGCTAACGATTTCGCTAAGGCTGAGCAGCTCTGCAACAAGCAGCGCGGTACTGTAGCCAACGTTGTTATGGCTTCTTTGAACGCTTACAAGTCAATGGAGTCTGGCGCTAACGCTTCTTTGAAGAAGGCTCAGAAGGTAGCTAAGATCCAGCAGGCTCATGAGGAGGCTACTCAGTTGGAGATGCCTACTCTGACAATGAACTTGCCTATCATCGCTACAATCGTAACTCTTGGTACTCTTACTGGTCTTCTCGGTACTGTAACCGGTATGATCAAGTCATTCCAGGCCATGGGTGAAGGTGGTGGCGCTGACTCAGCAGCACTTTCTGTAGGTATTTCTGAGGCGTTGATCAACACCGCATTCGGTATTTTGACATCTTGGTGTGCTGTTGTATCTTACAACACATTCACCAACAAGGTTGATAAGTTGACATACGCACTCGACGAGGTAGGTTACTCAATTGCTCAGACATACGAAGCTAACCACGCAGAAGAGGCTTAATTTTTGCTAACCCTTTAAAATTTTATCGCTATGGGTAAAGTAAAAATTAAGAAGAGTGACATCTGGATCGATATGACACCTATGTCAGACGTTATGACCCTGTTGCTTACCTTCTTCATGCTCACCTCTACTTTCGTAAAGAATGAGCCTGTAAAGGTAAACACACCAGGTTCTGTGTCTGAAATCAAGGTGCCTGAGAACGGAGTCTTGACTATCTTGGTAAATCCTGAAAAGGACAAGGCTGGTAATCCTACCGGCGAGGGCCAAGTATTTATGAGTATTGATAATACTGATCAGCTGGGTGCTTCACTGAGCACTATGACTGGTGCTTTCGGTATTGAGCTGACACCTAAGATGATAGAGACATTCAAGAGTGAGGGTACGTTCGGTGTCCCAATGGGCGACCTGAAGACTTACTTGGCTATGAATGCTTCTAAGCGTCCACAGTATCTCCAGCAGAAAGGTATTCCTCTCGACAGTATTAATGGTGGTATGAGCGAGTTCCAGCAGTGGGTAAACGCTGCTCGCCAGACAAACGAGGACATCAAGATTGCCCTCAAGGCTGATGCTTCTACTCCATATAAGACAGTTAAGAGAGTGATGAACGAACTCCAGGATATGGACGAGAGTCATTACTATATGATTACACAGTTAAAACAACAGGGGGACGAATAAATGGCTAAGAAAGAAAGCAAACAAAAGAAAATGAATGTCCGCGTAGACTTTACGCCTATGGTGGATATGCTCATGCTTCTTATCACGTTCTTCATGCTGTGTACATCTTTGAGCAAACCTCAGACTATGGAGCTGACAATGCCAAGTAATGATGAGAACCAGAACGACGAGAACAAGAATGAGGCTAAAGCTTCTGAGACTGTGACACTCTATGTAACTGCAGACAACAAGATTTACTATGGTGCTGGTATCCCTAAGTACGACGATCCTACATGGATTAAGGAAACAACATGGGGCACCAATGGTATCCGTAAGGTCTTGAGAGAGCATGCTACAGAGAACGGTACACGTCCAGTAGAGAGAATCGCACTCGCTGTTAAGGAGTTAAACATGGAGCGTTCTAAGAATCCAAAACAATATCCTGACAGCATCTATCAGAAGAAATTGAGTGACTTGAAGGCAGGTAACTTGAAGGATGGTAAGATCCCAACCCTGACTATCGTCATCAAGCCTACTGACAATGCTTCGTACAAGAATATGGTTGACGCACTCGATGAAATGCAGATTTTGAACATTGGTACGTATGTCATCGACAAGATTAGCGCTGACGACGAGAAGCTTCTCAAGTCAAGAAACGTTAAGATGTAAGATGATTGCTAACAATTAAAACAAGAAAGAAATGGCAAAAATAGATCTATACGATCCTAAATGGGTCGAAATGGTTTTCGCCGGAAAGAACAAGGAGTATGGTGCTTACCAACTCCGTAAGGGTACTTCTGGCCGAAACATCAAGGCTCTTCTGATCTTGGTCATCGCTGCAGCTCTCGTAGGTGGATTCTTGGCTTGGAAGGTTATCGAACAGAAACAGGCCGAAGAACAGCAAGCATACATGGAAGCTATGCAGTTGGCTGAACTCCAGAAGCAAGCTAAGAAAGAAGAAAAGAAGAAAGAGCCAGCGAAGCCAAAGATTGAACCTAAAAAGGAGATACCTGTGGCTCGCGAGACTCAGAAGTTTACTGCACCTGTCATCAAGAAGGATGAACTCGTAAAAGAGGAAAACCAGGTAAAGCAAATGGATAAACTGGATGAGAAGGTGGCCGTAGGTACTGAGAACAAGGAAGGTACTAAAGACCGTCTGGCTGAAGCTGTAAGAAGCGATATCGCCGTAGCAGCTCCACCACCACCACCAGCTCCAAAGCCTGAGGTTTCTAACAAGGTGTTTGATGTTGTAGAAGAGATGCCTCACTTCCCTGGCGGCGCAGCTGCCTTGCAGGCTTTCCTCTCAAGCAACACAAAGTATCCTGTTGTCGCTCAGGAGAATGGTGTACAAGGTCGTGTAATCGTATCATTCGTTGTAGAGCGTGATGGCTCTATCACTGATGTAAGGGTTGTACGTTCTGTAGACCCATCACTCGACCGCGAGGCTTCTCGAGTTGTAAGAAGTATGCCAAGGTGGAGTCCAGGTAAGCAGAATGGTTCTGCCGTACGTGTGAAGTACACAGTTCCAGTTGTATTTAGATTGCAGTAATAGAATGAAAAAAACATCTTATATTTTTATAGGATTAATATCACTATCAATGGCTTTCTTCTCATCATGTGGTGAGAAGAAAGCCAAAGATGGTAGAACAGATACTCCTACGTCGGGCACTATTGAATTCTATGCAGACGAAAGTCTGAGCCCTATCATCGACGAGGAGAGAACACAGTTTGAGTTTGAATTTCCAAAGGCAAAACTCAAGCCTATTTATTCTGATGAAGTCACAGGACTTCAGATGCTCAAAGATTTCAAGACTACTCTTTTATTCACAACTCGTCATCTGAAAGATAGCGAGATTGCATACTTGAAATCGAAAAGCAATGTTATTCCTTCAGTCTTCCCTATCGGATACGATGGATTGGCTTTTATCGTCAACAAGAACAACCAAGATACTTGTATAACGGTAAACGACATCAAACGTGTCTTGACAGGAAAAGCCACAAAATGGAGCGACATTGTTCCTGGTTCTAAAAGAGGGGACATCGAAGTCATCTTCGACAACACTCGCTCGGCTACTACCAACTGGGTTGTTGACTCAGTATTGCATGGCGAAAAGATGGGTGCCAAAATCATGGCAGCCAAAACAAGCAAGCAGGTAATTGACTTCGTAGACGAGACTCCAGGCGCTATCGGTGTAATTGGTTCTAACTGGTTGAACGACCGTCGAGATTCCACCAACACCACCTTTAAGAAGAATATTCATGTCATGCGAGTGTCTATCAAAGACAATGCAACTCCATCGAACAGTTGGCAACCCTATCAGGCTTACCTTCTCGATGGAAGATATCCATTCGTAAGAACATTATATGCTATAGTAGTAGACCCACACAAGGCGCTCCCATGGAGCTTTGCCAACTACATCACGAACCCACGGGGACAGTTGATTGTATTCAAATCAGGTCTGCTTCCCTATAGAGGCGACATAACCTACAAGAAAGTAAATATTAAAAAATAAGAATCCGATTAAACTTTCTGAATGAAGGTGTCATCTAATGAATAAAAATAGTAATCACACAAATAAAAAATAAGATTATGAAAGCAATTAAATATTTAGTGGCTGCCGCATTGATGATGGGTTTGTCAATGCCAGCAATGGCTCAGGATGTCAACTATAAGGACATGCTGAAGTCGATAGAGGCAAACATCAAGTCTGGTAGAGCAACCTCAAAGGATTTCGATAAGTCCCTGAAGGAGTACCAGAAAGAGTTTAAGAAAGACCCGAAGGCTCTTGTAGCTTTGGGTAACATTCTTGCTATCAACAAGCAGTATGAAAAGGCTATGGCTGTAGCAGATGCTATCACCATGAAGTTTAAAAACTTTGGTGACGCCTATATCCTGAAAGGTGATATCTACGCATTGCAGGACAATGGTGGTGATGCTGCTGCAAGCTACAACGACTGTATAGTCATGGATCCTAAGAATCCTCAAGGATACATCAGCTATGCCAATGTATATCAAAAGATTGACCCTGCAAGAAGCGCAGAGACACTGAAGAAGCTGAAGGAAGTGAACCCAGAATATCCTTACGAGGCTATGGCTGGTTACACATTCTACAGCAATGGTAAGTACGACAAGGCTTACGATCTCTTCAAGCAGACCGATCCTAACAAGTTGGAGGAATATATCTATGTAGCTTACGCTATCACCGACTATATGGTCAACAAGAAGGATGAGGCATTGACACTCTCTGAAAGTGGATTGCAGAAGTTCCCTAAAGATCCTACCTTCCACAGAGTTGCTGTATGGTCTGCTGTAGATATCGAGAAATTCGATGTAGCTCTCCAGCATGCACAGGTCATCATGGGTACAGACTCTATCAAGAAGACATCAAGAGACTATACTTACTATGGTATGGCATTGGTAGGCAACAAACAGTACGATGAAGGTATCGCTCAGTATGAGAAGGCATTGCAGCTCAAGGCCGACGATCCTAAGCCATTGCAGTACATCTCTGAGGCATACAAGCAAAAGGGTGATGAGGACAAAGCGTTGGAATACAGCCAGCAGTATATGGACAAAAACCCAGATGCAGCTCCTACAGACTTCATGAAGTTGGCTGAAATCTATGTCAACAAGGCTAAGAAGAATGCAGAAACTAAAGTTCAGAACATAGAAAAAGCCATTAGTGTTTACGACAAACTTGCTGAGAAATATCCTTCATTGAAGGCATTCGCCAAACTACAGGAAGGTAACACTGCATTCCAAAGCGAGTTGGACGATATGGCTATCCCAGCATATGAGGAAGTAATCAAGGAGCTTGAGGCAAAGCAGTGTGACGCTGACGAAGTCGGCTACTTGAAGCAGGCTTATCAGTACATGGGCTTCATCTACAACTACGACAAGCAGGACTTTGAAAAGGCCAAACCATACTGGGAGAAGTTGCTCCAGTTGGATCCTGAAAACAAATATGCTAAGGATGCCATCGAAAAGGGCACAAAAGCTACAGCAGAATAATAAGAAACAAGAAATATTCAAGAGCGGAATTCCAGAAGGAGTTCCGCTTTTTTTATACTCGTTTGAGTGATAAGATTGAAGTGAAAATGTGTAATAATAAAATATACATCTACTTGTGAACCTTATAATAAAGGCAGGAATAAAAATTAGATTTCAAAACAAAAGAAACAAAAAAAGAGCGACTCAAAGAGCCGCTCAAGATGTTTTATGTAACTAAAGTATCTTTCCTTAATAATTAAGGAAGACTGATAGCCTCGTTAGGACAAACATCAGCGCAAGTGCCACACTCTGTGCAAGCATCTGGGTCGATAGAATACTTCTCGCCCTCAGAAATAGCACCTGATGGACACTCATCAATACATGTACCGCAAGCGATACAATCGTCACCAATTACGTAAGCCATAATAATAAAGTTTTAATATTAATAATGTTTTGTTCAATCTGTTTTAATCTATACCTATTAAGTATGGTGCAAAGATAACAATAATTTTTCAAATACCTACATGTAGGTATCATTTTTTTTGTAATTTATACTCTTTCGAAATAAGTTGAGGGCAATAAGAATCCATGTATTCCGTTATAAGAATATGAAAAAGAAGATATTTATCATCATATCCCTTATCGGATTAGTACTCTTCCAGGCACAGGCTCAGGAACGTACCGTAGAGAATCGTCCTTATACCGACCTTCGTACTTTCCACTTTGGTGTATTGGTAGGCACACACCTACAAGAATTAGAGTTGGTGAATACGGGTCATCTAACCTATATCAACGAGGAAGGTCAAGAAGTAGAATCATGCGTCACCGTCGATCAAGACAGATGGGATGCAGGATTCACCGTAGGCGTACTGGGTGAGCTTCGGCTCAACACCAACTTCCAACTACGAGTAGCTCCTGCCATGTATTTCGGCACCCGTCATCTTACCTATCGCAACCTGCTGGAGAAAGATGCCAACGACCGGCCTACCGAGAAGATGCAAGAGATGAAAACAGCCTATCTCTCTACAGCAGTAGACCTCATCTTTGCAGCTCCCCGCTTCAACAATCACCGACCATACATCATGGCGGGTATCAATCCGATGTTCAACCTGAACAACAGCAATGACGATTATATCAAACTAAAGAAAACAGACCTGTTCTTAGAAATCGGAGTAGGATGTGACTTATATCTTCCGTTCTTCAAATTAAGACCGGAACTGAAATTCATGTATGGAATCAGCAACACAGTTGACAAAGGGCACATTAATAATATAAAGGATAAAAATATGCTACCATATGCTATGGCTTCCCAGAAAGCACACAGCAAAATGATAGCATTGACATTTTATTTCGAGTAATCCAAGACTATCTTGCCCACCCAAATGGCATTCTTGCCATTTTGGTCGACAGGAACAAGCTTACCGTCCAAATCCTTCACATATCTCAATTCCTTGAAATAAGTATGTGAATGACCTCCCAATACCAAATCGATATAGCGAGTTCCGGGTATTGTCTGGACATCATCTGTATTCTCCACATTCCATCCCAAGTGCGAAATACAAATAATGATGTCGCATTTCTTCTTTTTCTTTAAGAAAGTAGCCGTTTCCAAAGCTGTTTTTATAGGGTCAAGATACTTAATCGGCCCATAATTGGCAGCAGTGACAAGTCCTTCCAACTGAGGTCCCAAACCAAAGACTCCGATTTTCACTCCCCCGCGTTTCAATACAACCCAAGGCTTAACAATGTCCTTCAAAGGCGTACCAGTGAAATCATAGTTGGAACAAACTATAGGAAACTTAGCCTTCTTGAAAAGCCGAACCATGTTATCAATACCAAAATCAAACTCATGATTACCTATCGTGGCAGCATCATATCCCATCTCATTCATCAGTCCCACCTCTACATCACCTTTAAAGAGTGTGTAATAAGGTGAACCTTGTGAGAAATCACCACTATCGAAAAGCAGAAGGTCTGGATTCTTCTGTCTTTCCTGCTTCACCATGTTCACCCTACGAAGGAAACCACCTCTGTCTGCAATAGCCGTATCAGCCAAATTAGGATTCAGAGGCATCACACAACTATGTGTATCATTCGTATGCAGCACCACCAACTGTTTCTGTGCCCAAGAACTGAAAGTAATGCAACACATTACCACAGCAAAAAAATATTTCTTCATCATAGATATTATTTGATAACTATACGACCTTCCATTTTAGATTCCACACACATTCCCTGTGCAGCCTGTTCACGAAAATAATTCATGATAATGAAGCGCACATTGTTCTCTCTCTGTTTGGGCGCAAAGACATCCGTTCCTTTCTTAAAGGCAGTCAACTGGTCGTTGCCTTCAGCCAGATAATCAAGCGTTGCCACCCGGTAAGAAGCCTTCTCGTCTATAGGTTGTCCGTTGAGTGTAGCATCCAAAAGCTTCCCATCTTTCGAGATATCCATTTTTACAGCATGACTTACACCCTCACCACCACGCATGGCAATCTGAGAAAAAAGTTCAAGCACATCCTTACCCGTCAAAGTAAGGAAACATATCTTGTTCTCGAAAGGAGCCATATCATTGACATCTCCAACCGTTTGTTTTCCCTTAGCCAAAGCTGCACGAATACCACCCATATTATAAACGGAGAACACAGGCTTCTCTTCGAAATCCTTACCAGCCCATACCAAAATATCACAAAGCAGGTTGCTCAATTCACTCTCTGGACGACCAGCAGCCATATAGTGAGCTGTCTCACCCACAACAGGACTCATAATACTGTCCACCTTATGCTTATAAGGCGCTATAAAGACAGCAGCCTGAGCATCAGGATTCTGATCAAATCTCTTATCCACCAAAATACGGGAACGCTGCACCTTTGTAACCTTGTACTTCTGAGCCACGCAAGGAGTAGATATACCCCAAGTAGCCAAAAGAAATGCAGTAATAACTAAACATTTATTTCTCATGATTCAACTTGTTTTATTTATTATTGCAAAGATACACTAAAAAAACAAGAAGAACAAAAAAAATATCATATAAAAAAGAAGAAAGTCTCTGAAAATTTTGAAGAAACAAGAAAAAGTTGTAACTTTGCACCCGCTTTTCGGCGTAACCGCTGGCATGGGCTGACGAGTGGCTCGACTATGTTGCGTTGGAACGACAAACAATATTTAATTATAAAACAAAATGGATTTAATTAAAGTTGCTGAAGAAGCATTTGCAACCGGCAAGAAGTTCCCTGAGTTCAAGGCAGGTGATACTATCACAGTCGCTTACAAAATCGTCGAGGGTTCTAAGGAGCGTATCCAGCTCTACCGTGGTGTAGTTATCAAGATTTCCGGCCATGGCGACAAGAAGCGTTTCACCGTTCGTAAGATGTCAGGTACAGTAGGTGTTGAGCGTATCTTCCCTATCGAGTCACCTGCTATCGATTCTATCGAGGTGAACAAGCATGGTAAAGTACGTCGTGCTAAGTTGTACTACCTCCGTGCCCTTACAGGTAAGAAGGCTCGTATCGCTGAGAAGAAGACTATTCAGAAGAACGCTGAATAATTTTACTCCGCTTACAATCCTAAGTAAAAAGATAAAGGAGACTCACAATACACATTGTCGAGTCTCCTTTATCTATATCCATACCTGCAAAGGTTTTTCTTCGGTAACATTCTGACTTAAATATCATCATAGTTGGAGGGATCCGATTTCTTCTCCTCCTCCACTTCGTAATTGAGATTTCCGTCATCATCTCCATGCAGAGCCTCATGGAAATCATCCCAACTCTGATACCCCACAAAAAGCGCCAACTTGTTCAGTGTTTTCTTGGTTGGTTTTTCCTTTCCACTCACATAGTTCCACACCTTATGAAGCGCATCAGCATTCAGTTTGATGTGATGCTTGATAGCAAAGAAAGAGGCCAATTTCTCAAAATCAGCTCCAACCGGAATCTTCTTACCAACCTTCTTTTCGATTTCACTTGTGAGATGAGTCAAATCATTTTTCATAACCTAACGTGTTTGAAATTCTCTATTTTGGTTGCAAAAGTACAAAAAAGTTCTTATGAATGGTACAAAAAGAGAGATTTTTTGTAACTTTGCAGCAAATTCTTAACAAACAGAACTTTGCAATGAAAGAATTAGCATTAAAGTACGGTTGTAATCCAAACCAAAAGCCATCTCGAATCTACATGGAGGATGGCAGTGAACTTCCCCTCGAAGTTATTAATGGCCGCCCTGGCTACATCAATTTTCTCGATGCTCTCAATTCATGGCAGCTCGTCAAAGAACTGAAGGCAGCTACAGGCATTCCAGCAGCAGCAAGTTTCAAACACGTTTCTCCTGCAGGAGCAGCCATTGGTCTTCCACTGAGCGACACACTGAAGAAAATCTATTTTGTCGATGACGTCAACATCGAACTGTCACCATTGGCTTGTGCCTATGCACGTGCACGCGGTGCCGACCGTATGTGTTCTTACGGCGACTTTGTTGCTTTGAGTGACACATGCGATGCTGCCACAGCCACCCTCATCAAACGAGAGGTTAGCGATGGCGTGATAGCTCCAGACTATACTCCTGAGGCAATAGAAATTCTGAAGGCAAAGCGCAAGGGCACGTACAATGTCATCAAGATAGACCCCGACTTTGTGCCAGCACCTATAGAGCACAAGCAGGTATTCGGCATTACCTTCGAGCAGGGCCGCAACGAGGTGAAACTCGACGATCCTGCCTTGTTTGAGGACATCCCTACCAAAAACAAGACATTCACAGCAGAGGCAAAGCGCGACCTCATCATCTCGCTCATCACGTTGAAATACACACAGAGCAACTCTGTATGCTATGTGAAAGACGGTCAGGCCATCGGTATCGGTGCTGGTCAGCAGAGCCGCATCCACTGCACACGTCTGGCAGGTTCCAAGGCAGACGAATGGTGGTTGCGTCAATGTCCCAAGGTGATGAATCTTCCTTTCAAAGAGGGAATCCGCCGTGCCGACCGCGACAACACCATCAACGTATATATCAGCGATGAATGGGAAGACGTGCTACAGGATGGTGTATGGCAGAACTTCTTCAGCGAGAAGCCAGAGCCATTGACCCGTGAGGAAAAGAAAGCATGGATTGCCCAGAACACAGGTGTATCTGTAGGCAGTGACGCCTTCTTCCCATTTGGTGACAATATCGAACGTGCCCACAAGAGTGGAGTAGAATATATTGCCCAGGCTGGTGGCAGTATCCGAGATGATAATGTTATCGAGACCTGCGACAAGTATGGCATAGCCATGGCATTCACCCACGTACGACTCTTCCACCACTAATCAGTGGTGGGAGTCTGTAACTACCGAGAGAAGAAAAGATTTTTAAAAAACAACATCAACACCATTTAAAGACAAAAGAATATGAATGATATTGATGATATTATCATGGGTGGCATGGTATTCAAAGCCGGAGGAGGCCCCAAGAAGGAGGACGACGGCAAGGTAAAGACCAAGGCCAAGAAAAAGAAATATATCACTGGCGCCCACGGTAGCGGATCTGCACGACAGAAAGCTAAGTATCGCCAGCAGCGAGCCAATCGCCACAAGTAGAATTTCTTCTTGAGATAAGACCAAAGAGAGAGGGCTACCTTCCTCACGGAGGATAGCCCTCATATAGGTCATATCAACATAAAATTATAATTTATATAAGAGAGATTCTATTTGATTCATCTTTACAACAAACCCTTGATTTCAGAAAGAGGTTTCTTTTCCATGTTACCGTCCTGATAAGTTACTGTAAAGAAGTCATGTACTGACTTACCTCCCTTAAACTGTACCACGGCTACACCGCCATCGCGAAGCTGCAATGTAAAGTAACCCTCACGTTTGCCATTGACATACTTTCCGTGCCACTTTTCCTTACCATTCTTGTAGTAAGAAATAACTTCTCCGTTGAAAACGGTGTTACGGTCATCACCCAAGTCGATGAAGCTATATCCGCCCTCGGCTCTGAGGTTTCCATTCATATAAAAGTCCTGGAAGACATTTTTCTTGGTGATACCACTTCCTGTTGTCATCAAAATACGATAATAAGCAGCCTGATCAGCATTTGCCACATTACTCATATTCTCAGCATAAAAAATGGTGTCAGCAACTACTGTTGCATTTTCCACGTGCTTACGACCAAAACTTGCGATGGTCACGAGCATCATAACTGACAAAAATATAATTCGTTTCATTGTTACTACGTTTTAAAGGTTTATATCTTTTTTCTGATGCTAAGATAGTAATAATTTGAGTAAGTTGTATTTTTCCTTAACGCAATTTTATCATATTTTTTGAGGCTATTTTATTTTGCAATTTGTAACGCACACAAAGTGAGAATTCAAAAGTTTTTCCACGTTTTACTTACACTTTGTCAATTACGGCTCCACACATTCATCTTTACACCCCCTATTTACTAACATTTTGTAAACATCAATTAATCCTCCAGCAAAAATCAAGCAGGAAGATTACAAGCAGCATAAACAAAACAGAAATGATAAGCGAGTAAGTCCCCAGCCATATATTATACTGCGGAGCCTGCACTTATCTGCATCAAGCAGGATACGCCCTTACTGTTTTTAGAAAAATATATCCTCTTTTATGTATGAATCTACGATATTTTTTGTAATTTTGCAACATTATAATAAATAAGTACGCACGCATGAAACATTATATATATAGCATCCTGTTATGCATAATAGGCGCCACCCTCACTTGCTGTAACAGCAGCACAGAAGAATTCTATGCTGATATAGAGCAAGACCGCGACAACGATGAGATAACAAGCGACGACTATGAATACCAGATACCCGTGATATTCCACGTACTCTATCAAGACCGTCAGGACAGGAAACAGTATGTAGACTATACCAGAATCAAAGAACTCGTTGCCCATGTCAATGAGCTCTATCAAGGCGACGTCTATACATATCAGGAATACGACAACAGCGAGAATATCCACATCCGTTTTGTCCTTGCCGAGAAGAACGAGCAAAATCAAACCTTAGCACAACCAGGAGTTGAATATATCAAATGGACTGGCACCTACCCCATTGACTGCGAAAAGTTCATGGGCGACAACTCACGCCGATACACCAAATATGTATGGGATCCCAACGAATACATCAACGTGATGGTATACCCCTTCAACCAGACAAAAGACGAATCTTCTATCACTTTGGGCATCAGCGTGATGCCCTATCAGGGAGCAGGCTATCCCCAGATAGAAGGTCTCAATAACACCAAGCGTACCAAACTGTCCAAGAGTAATCTGAAATACGCTCACTGCCTCTGCATCAACAGTAAGTACATCTACTATGAGAGCAACCGATACAAAGGCATAACTTCTGAATCCGAGAACACCGAAAATCTCATCTACGATGCCAATGCCACACTTGCCCACGAGTTAGGACATTATCTTGGTCTGCATCATGTCTTTGCTGAAAAATACAACAAACCCATCGAGTCGTATGCCGATACCGATTATTGCACCGACACAAAGAGTTATAACCGACCAGCCTACAACACGTGGCTTTCCCAATATATAGAAAACAAACGACAAGAAGCCGAGTCGGCAGGTAAAGATGTCATCGTCCTCCTGTCTGATATGATTTCTCGTCAAAACGACACAGGCGATACTTGGAGTTCCATCAACCTGATGGACTATTCCATGAGCCTGAACTATCAGTTCACAGCCCAACAGCGTGAGCGCATACGCCAGGTACTCTACTACAGTCCCCTCATTCCTGGCCCCAAAAAAGAGCGTCCTAACACTCGCTCCACAGAGACAGCTACCGATGAGCCTCTCGACTTACCAGTAATCATCGTCAAATAACGCAGAAAACAAAACATAACATGACATATATCATTCAAGCACCCCAACAGATCAACAGTACTATCCAGTTGCCAGCCTCCAAGAGTATCTGCAACCGCGCCCTTGTCATCCATGCTATGGCAGGCTGCACCTTTCCTCTTAGCCATCTGAGCGACTGCGATGATACAGAAGTAATAGTAGCCGCACTTCGTGACATGCCCGAGACCATCAACATCAAGGCAGCAGGCACCGCCATGCGTTTTATGACCGCCTATCTGGCAAGCACACCAGGCTCGCATACCATCACGGGAACCGAGCGCATGAAGAACCGTCCTATAGCCATTCTTGTAGATGCACTCCGCCGTTTGGGAGCCGACATCGAGTATGTAGAGAAAGAAGGCTTTCCCCCACTCCGCATCGAAGGCAAACCTCTCGAGGGTGGCCAGATAGAGGTAGTAGGCAGTATCAGCTCGCAGTATATCTCTGCCCTGCTGATGATAGGTCCGGTGTTGCAGAAAGGTCTCGAGCTGAAACTCACAGGCGAGATAGCCTCCCGTCCTTATATAGACCTTACCCTGTGGACCATGCGTCAGTTTGGTGCCGATGCCAAATGGACTGATATCGACACCATTACCATAGCACCCCAACCCTATGCCAAGATAGAAGACTACACTATAGAGAGCGACTGGAGTGCATCGTCCTACTGGTACGAGATCATGGCCCTCAATGCCAATCGTGACTCGGAACTGCAGTTGGATGGTCTGTCAGACTGCACCAAGCAGGGCGACTCTGTGGTGAAATACATCTTCAGCCTGTTGGGAGTGAAGAGCGATTTTGAGTTACGCGACCGTATAGCCCCACTCAAGCTGAAGGCCCACCGCTGTACATTACCACGCCTTGACTACGATTTCACGGGTTCTCCAGACCTGGCACAAACCATCGTAGTAGCCTGTTGTGCGATGGGAGTACATTTCCGTTTCACCGGTCTTGCCACATTGAAGATCAAAGAGACCGACCGTATAGAGGCATTGAAGCGAGAGCTCAGAAAAGTGGGTTATGTCATTCGCGACGAGAATGACAACACCCTCATCTGGGAAGGCGAGACCTGCGAGCCTACCCATGAGCCTATCGACACCTATGAAGACCATCGCATGGCAATGGCCTTCGCACCTCTGGCATTCAAGTTTCCACAGTTGCAGATCAATCATCCCGAGGTCGTCACCAAGTCATATCCCCACTTCTGGGAAGATCTCCGCTCTGTAGGTTTCATTATCACCGAGAAGGCATAATTCCCTTGTCTTCTCACAAACAGTAAGAATCTATCCGTACATCCCATGCTATATCTCATCATATCCCTCGTGGTCTTGGGCATCATCTCTGCTCTATTAGGCATCTTGAGCCATCGCAATGGTCCCGAATCACCTATTCAGGAAGGAGTTTCCTGCAACACCTGCAATGGCGATAATGCCAAATGCGAGCAAGAATGCCTGATGGAAGCATCGGTCAAAGAAATCGAATATTTCGACGATGAGGAGTTGGACCGTTTTCGAGGTCGCGAGTCCCATGACTATACACCCCAGGAAGTAGAAGAATTCTCCGAAGTCCTCTATACCATGCATCCCGAGGAAGTGGCAGCCTGGAACAGAAGCCTCATTCTCCGGGGCATCAACCTTCCCGACACGCTGAAGGACGAAGTCATAGCATTTATACAGGAAAGCCACGTAGCCTCATGAACATACTCGAATATACATTTTTCCAGAACGCCCTTGCAGGAGCTTTTCTGGCAAGCATCCTTTGCGGTTTCATAGGAACCTACATCGTAACCCGCCGCCTTGTCTTTATCAGTGGCGGTATCACCCATGCCTCGTTTGGAGGCATAGGCATAGGAGTGTTTGCCGGCATCAACCCCATCCTGTCTGCAATGATATTTGCCATACTCAGCGCTTTCGGCGTACAATGGACTTCCTCACGCAAGGACATACGTCAGGACTCCGCCATTGCCATGTTCTGGACTCTGGGCATGAGTGTGGGTATCATCTGCTGTTTCCTTACTCCAGGTTTCATGCCCGACCTGCCCTCTTTTCTCTTCGGCAGCATTCTCACCATCGGCACAGGCGATCTCTGGCTGTTGGGCATTCTCACGGCATTTGTCTGCATACTCTTTACTCTTTTTCTACGACCCATCCAAAGTGTGGCATTCGACCGCACCTTTTCTCTTTCGCAGCATCTTCCCGTCGCCCTGATAGAATATACGATGATGGCACTCATCGCCATGACCATCGTCGCCACCCTCAAGATGGTGGGTATAGTCCTTGCCATCAGTCTGCTTACCATTCCACAGATGACGGCCAGTATCTTCACCTACAGTTACAGGCGGCTTATCCTCTACAGCATCATCGTGGGCTGGTTCGACTGCCTCATCGGGCTCCTCGTCAGCTATCAGTTCAATGTTCCCTCAGGAGCCACCATCATCTTTGTAAGTATCCTCACTTTTGCCCTCTGCAAGACAATAAAAGCAGGCATATCTCAGTTTTATAAGAAATAAAAAACATTTATAAGAAACAAAAGCCATCAACGTGAAACAGCATTCTGCCCTTCATATTATCCTCATCCTCGTCATAGCCCTCATCGCCGTGACAGGTTGTTCTACGCAGAAAAATACTGCGCGCAACAGATGGCTGCATGCCTTCCACTCCAAGTACAATATATACTATAATGGCACCTTGGCTTATATCGATGCCTCGCTCGAGAAAGAGCAGGGCAACAAGGACAACTATACCGAAATCATCCCCCTTTATACCGTAGGCAACAAGAACAGCCGCGAATTGGGCAAGGGCAACTACGACCGTGCCATCGAGAAATGTCAGAAAGCCATCCAGCGCCACAGCATCAAGCAGCGCCCCGAATGGAACAAGAGTCGCCGAAAGACAGCCAAGGACATCGAGTGGCTCAACCGCAGAGAGTACAATCCCTTCATCTGGAAGGCTTGGATGCTGATGGGCCGTTCGCAGTTCTATCAAGGCGACTTCGAGAATGCCGCTTCCACCTTTGCCTATATGAGCCGGCTCTTCGAGACCCAACCTGCCATCTACGGCCGTGCAAAGGCATGGTTGGCTAAATGCTATATCGAACAGAACTGGATGTACGATGCCGAAGACATCATCCGCAATATGCAGCGCGACTCCATCCACTGGCGTGCCCAGAAAGAATGGGACTACACCTATACGGATTATTACATCCACACCCAGCAGTTCGACAAGGCCATCCCCTACCTGCGCAAAGTCATCAAGCATGAGATGCGCCGCAAACAGAAAGCCCGCGAGTGGTATCTCATGGGCCAGCTGCAGGCTGCATTGGGTCGTAAGACCGAAGCCTACAAGGCCTTCAAACACGTGATACGCCTCAACCCACCCTACGAGTTAGAGTTCAATGCCCGCATCTCTATGAGCGAGGTGATGGCATCCACCAATACCAAGCAGGTTCTTTCCCGTCTGCGCCGAATGGCTGCCTCCGATAAGAATAAGGAGTATCTCGACCAACTCTATTATGCCATGGGTAATATCTACCTGCTGAAACGTGACACCCTCAATGCTATCTCCTCTTACGAGAAAGGCAACACAAAGTCAACACGCAACGGTATAGAGAAAGGTGTACTGCTCCTCCACTTGGGCGACCTATATTGGACCAAGGAACTCTATTCAGATGCACGCCGCTGTTATGGTGAGGCCATCGGCCTGTTGGACAAAGACCGCAAGGACTACAAACAACTGTCCGAGCGTTCCAAAGTACTCGACGAACTCGTACCCTATACCGAGGCTGTCCACTTGCAGGATTCTCTCCAGCAACTTGCCACCATGAGTGAGTCCGACCGCAATGCCGCCATCGACCGAGTGATAACCCTTCTGAAGAAGAAGGAAAAAGAAGAACGCAACCAGCAGGCCGAAGAGAATGCCCAGCGCCAGTTGGCTCAGAATGGAGGAATGGGCAATACCTCTGCCAACAAACGTCCGTCACAAACATCATCGCCAGCAGCATCGAAGGCCAACAGTGCCTGGTATTTCTACAACCCCATAGCTGTAAGTCAGGGTAAGACATCCTTCCAGCGTCAGTGGGGCAAGCGCGAGAATGTAGACAACTGGCAGCGTATCAACAAGACCGTTGTAGCCTCAGCTCAGGGAGCAGAGGAGATGACCGACGAGATGCGCGACTCCTTGGCGCAGGCATCCATACAGGAAGACTCCATCAAGCAGATAGCCGACAGTGCCCAGAACGATCCTCACAAACGCGAATACTATCTGGCACAAATCCCCTTCACCGCTGAACAGTTGCAGGCAAGCAACGCCTTGCTCACCGATGGTCTGTATCACTCTGGAGTCATCTTCAAGGACAAGCTCGACAACCTGCCACTGAGCGAGAAAGCCCTGCGACGCATTGAGGAACATTTCAAGGATTATGAACACATGGACGATGTGCTCTATCATCTCTATCTGCTCTACTCACGCAAGCACATGCCTTCTACAGCCAACACCTATGTAGAGCGACTCAAGCAGGAATACCCAGAGAGTAAGTGGACCACACTTCTTACCGACCCCTACTATGCCGACAATGCCAAGTTTGGTGTCCACATAGAAGACTCGCTCTATGCTGCGTCCTACGAGGCTTTCAAACTGGGGAAATACCAGACGGTACTGTCCAACTCAGATATATCATCCACCCGTTTCCCCATGGGCGCCAACCGTGACAAGTTTATCTTTATCAGCGCTCTGAGCAAGTTGAACCAGGGCGATGCGCAAGGATGCGTGGCAGATATGAAGACCCTGGTCGAGAAATATCCTGAGGGAAGACTCAGCGAGATGGCTGGTATGATAGTCAATGGAGTCAATGCCGGGAAACGTCTCCATGGCGGCAAGTTCGACCTGGAGAACGTATGGGAGCGACGCAGCACCGTACTCAATGAGAACGAGCGGACTGCACAGAAGGCCTTCAGCCCAGAGCGACAGACCGACTTCGTGTTCCTCTTTGCCTATCAACCCGACTCTGTCAACGAGAACCAACTGCTCTTCGAGATGGCGAAGTTCAACTTCACAACCTATCTTGTCCGCAACTTTGATATCAACATCGAAGAACGCGACGGCATCCATCTCATGCAGATCACAGGTTTCCGTAACTACGACGAGGCACGCCTCTATGCCCACGACGTACTGCATCAGACACAAATTGTGCGCCTTCTGAGTAAGTCGCGCACCTATCTCATCAGCCAAGAGAACCTCTCGCTGTTGGGCACCCAGTATGCCTATAGCGACTACGACAAGTTCTATCTGAAGCACTTCGCCCCAGTGAAGCCTATCCAGACAGACTTGCTGGACGAGCCGGCAGAGATCATCACCGAAAAGGAAGAGTCCTCAGCATCCTCTGACGAAAAGGAAACCGATGAGAACCCAGAACTGGAAGAGCCGAACACCTCGACAACCATCGTCGTTACAGAGGAGAAGACTGACAACCAGGCACCTTCCGATAATACGATGACTATACCCGAAGAGCCTCAGCAACAACAGAATGCTCAGGGCACAACCATCATCAAGGAGGAAACGCAGCCTGCCCAAAACAGCAATATCATCAAGGAGAAAGCGCAGCCTGCCCAGCCTGCTTCAGGCACTACTGTCATCAAGGAGGAACCCCAACCTGTCAATACAGCAAAGACGAATCAGCCTGCAAAGACAAGCCAACCTGCAAAGACTGGCAAGACTGCAAAGACAGACAAGACTGCCCCGTCAAAGGCAGCCAATAAGAACACAGCAGCCCCCAAGGCTAAAGACAACAAGACAGAAGAAAAGAAAAATCAGAAAGACAACAAGGAGAAAAAAGAAGACTCCTATGATCTGGAAGACGAATATTTTGAATTAGAAGGATTTTAGAAATATGAACAACGGACTATTATTATGGGTAGATGATGAGGTGGAACTTCTCAAGGCCCACATCATCTTCCTCGAGAAAAAAGGTTACCAAGTTGTCACAGTAAGCAACGGAGCCGACGCCATCGAGCAGTGCCGCCAGCAGACCTTCGACCTCATCTTGCTCGACGAGATGATGCCAGGACTCAGCGGTCTGGAGACCCTACAGCAAATCAAGGACATACAACCTGCCACACCTGTGGTAATGTGTACCAAGAGCGAGGAAGAAGACATCATGAACCAGGCCATCGGCTCCAAGATAGCCGACTATCTCATCAAGCCCGTCAACCCCAACCAGATTCTCCTGTCGCTCAAGAAGAACATCCATCAGCGCGAGATTGTCAGCGAGGTAACCCAAAGCAGCTACCAGCAAGAGTACCAGCAGTTGGCAATGCAGATCATGGACAGCCGCACCTGGAAAGACTGGATGGATATCTACCGTCGACTCGTGAAGTGGGAACTGGAGCTCAGCAGCACGAACAGCCCGATGACCGAGATGCTGCAGATGCAGAAGGAAGAGGCCAACTTAGGCTTTGCCAAGTATGTTTCCAAGAACTATCTCGACTGGATGCAGCAGCTCGCATCCCTCAACCAGAACGAAGAACGCCCCTGCATGAGTCCCGATGTCTTCAAGACCAAGATATTCCCTCAACTCAACCAGGGCGAGAAAGTTTTCCTCATCGTTATCGACAATTTCCGCTACGACCAGTGGAAAGTGTTGGCACATGACATCGGTGACCTCTTCGACATCGAGGAAGATATGTATATGAGCATTCTCCCCACTGCCACCCAGTATGCACGCAATGCCATCTTCAGTGGACTGATGCCAGACAAGATAGCCCAGATGTTTCCAGACCTGTGGGTAGACGAGGAAGAGGAAGAAGGCAAGAACCTCAACGAGGCACCCCTCATACAGACTCAGTTCGACCGATATCGTCGTCACAACACCTTCAGCTATCATAAGATCAACGACTCCATGGGAGCCGACAAATTTCTTGACAAGTATAATGAGCTGAAAAACTACGACCTGAATGTGGTAGTCATCAACTTCATAGACATGCTCTCCCATGCCCGCACCGAGTCGAAGATGGTCCGCGAGTTAGCCAACAACGAGTCTGCCTATCGCAGC
This sequence comes from Segatella copri, assembly GCF_009495355.1. Taxonomy (GTDB): domain Bacteria; phylum Bacteroidota; class Bacteroidia; order Bacteroidales; family Bacteroidaceae; genus Prevotella. The sequence goes on along the minus strand of NZ_VZAD01000018.1, from coordinate 29,298 downwards.
ATTACTCAGAGCTGGCTTCACCACTCTGTGCTGTCCGAACTCTTCAAGCTCCTGTCGCAAAGCAATTATAAAGTCATTATCACCACCGACCATGGCAGCATAAGAGCCACCAAGCCTCTGAAGATAGTAGGCGACCGCAACACCAACACAAACCTGCGCTACAAGTTAGGCAAGAACCTTGCCTATAGTGCCAAGGACGTATTTGTCATCAAAGACCCACACAAGGCACTGCTTCCTGCGCCCAACATCAGCACCTCGTATGTGTTTGCCTATGGCGATTCCTTCTTCGCCTATCCGAACAATTACAACTATTACGTTTCCTACTATAAGGACACCTTCCAGCATGGAGGCATCTCCATGGAAGAGATGCTCATCCCTATGATTACCCTCTCACCCCGAAAGCGATAGATGACAGAAGGTTTCATGACCATCGGTCAAGGAGAGAACTCAAGAACAGAACAAATAACACAAAGCCCAACAAGACATAGTCCAAAGGGCACAACTTAATAAAAAATATAGCAATATGGAAATAAAAATCAACTCATTAGAGAACATACACAACGCTGCAAAGGCGTTTATCTCGAACATGGGTGACAGCAAAGTCTTCGCCTTTTACGGCAAGATGGGAGCTGGCAAAACTACCTTCATCAAGGCATTGTGTGAAGAATTAGGAGTAGAAGACGTCATCACCTCCCCCACCTTTGCACTCGTCAACGAATACACCTCAGGCAATGGCGACCCTATATATCACTTCGACTTCTACCGCATCAAGAAGATAGACGAAGTGTACGACATGGGCTACGAAGACTACTTCTATGGTGGCAACCTCTGCTTTTTAGAGTGGCCAGAACTCATAGAGTCCCTTCTACCAGAAGATGTCACCAAAGTTCACATCACCACAGAAGCAGACGGCTCCCGCACCATCTCCTTCTAACCCTGCACAAAAGCAGGAAAACCAATCGCATATATAATATTTATGCTCACGTTCGCACGCGTACATTATATTATATATGCGTTTTTTCATTTTGCAACATCTCAAGGATGATGTATTCCTCACATTCTGTTCTTCTGACTTTCTCCAGCACCCATAGCCTTATACTTGCTACGAGTGACATAAGTAATTAACTATAAGTATGACTAAAATATAAGTAAGTCAACGTGAATTAATAATAAGCAATTACGGAGTCAACTCATAGTATCAATAACACTTAGAGTGGTCAACTAAAATCGTTAAACCACTGCGAAAGTTTCGTTGAACCACAGTATATTCTCCGTTCAAAGGCTCTGAACGCACATTCAAAGGCTTTGAACGGACATTCAAAGGCTCTGAACGGACATTCAAAGGCTCTGAACGGACATTCGAAGGCTCTGAACAGAACTTTCATAGGCTAAAAAAAAGAGTTTTATAGTATAAGAGCAAGATTTCTCTCAGTATGAAGTGAAAGTATTATTGGAATTCAAGGGCGATAACTCAAGTATCGCATTCGTTATTCATCTATCGTTAATGGGAATGTGAGAGGAGATTTTAGCACAATTTCTATCATAGTCAAAAAAAAAGCATGGCGGAAAGCCATGCTTTTGTATGAAGCGATTAGGGATTAGAGGAGTGCCTGGAACTTCTCGACAAGGGCTGGCTTTTTAGCAGAACCAACAAACTTGTCAACGAGCTTACCATCCTTGAAGAAGAGAAGGGTAGGGATATTACGAACACCAAACTCCATGGCGATATCCTCGTTCTCTTCCACATCACATTTACCAACTACTATCTTGCCATCATACTCTGAAGCAAGCTCAGACACGATGGGTGCCAACATACGGCAAGGACCGCACCATGTTGCCCAAAGGTCAACTACCAAAGGCAGCGAACCATTCTTATAACTCTCGAAATTCTCGGTTGTAATTGTAACTTCCATTTTTTCTTATTTTTAATTGTTTGTATTGTTCATATAATTACTGCAAATAATATGCCAAAGCTCATATCCCATACAGCAGTTGAGACAACACCCAAAAGGCTATGACTTTTCGAGACATCAGTTAATGCTATACGACATTTTGGGATTGTCCTCGATGAACTGGATGAGGTTCTTGTCTACATTCACCGTCTTGTCTTGGGCCCTCATAAGGATGTAGTCGTTGCTCTCCACTTCGTGTATGCGGAGGAAGAGCTGGGTACGACTTTCCTCATTGTCGCGGGCAAGGAGTGTGCTCAAGTCGCTCACCAACGTATCGTTGATGATATCACTATCTATCGTGATGGTGAGTTTGTCCAACTTTTTCTCCTTTACCGTCTGGAGATACTCCACACTCGAAACCTTGAAGTCGAGATACTGGTCGTTGCCATAACGTGACTGACACTTCGCTGTAACAAAAACGGTACAGCCCTCGGTGAACATACCCTTCCACTGTCCCCAGTCCTCACCAAAGAGAGCCAACTCGCCGGAGCCTTCGAAATCTTCTATCGTGACGAAGCCGCAGGGATTTCCCTTCTTGGTGAACTTCGACTTCACTCCGGTGATGATGCCGCCAAAGACTATATTCTCTTTCTTGGCAAGCGAGGGCTTGTCGCCTAACTCAGCGCAATGGGTGTTGCACATAGAGTTCAGCACCACACTATAGTCGTCCAAAGGATGAGCCGAGAGATAAATACCCACCAAGTCGCGCTCCTTGTTCAGTCGTTCGATGGTACTCCATCCTTCGGCATGAGGAATGGGAGGTGTGGCTATCTCTATGGCGTCGAGTCCTCCAAAGAGAGAGGTGACAGCCTCGTGCTGCTCGCGCTGATAAAGCTGACCATATCTTACCAAGGTGTCGAGGAACATCTCGTTCTTGTTATTGACACCAAAGAAGTTCTCGCGGGGTATTCCGAAACTGTCGAAGCCACCACTCAGCGCCAGGCTTTCGAATGCCTTTCGGTTGACATTGCTGAAGTCGACACGCTGGGCAAAATCAAAGATATCTTTGTAAGGTCCGTTCTTCTCGCGTTCTGCCACAATGGCATCGGCTGCAGGAGTTCCCATACCCTTGATGGCAGAAAGACCAAAACGTATCTCGCCATGCTCGTTCACACCGAATGCACGATAACTCTCATTGACATCAGGTCCCAGGGTCTTGATATTCATCGACTGGCACTCCTCCATGAGTTTGGTAATCTCGGTAATCTGAGAGAAGCGGCGGGTCATCAGCGCAGCCATGTATTCGGCAGGATAATGTGCCTTGAGATAGGCTGTCTGATAAGCTACCCATGAATAGCAGGTGGCATGCGACTTGTTGAAGGCATAGGAGGCGAACTTTTCCCAATCGCCCCATATCTTCTCGAGCACCTTAGGGTCGTGGCCGTTCTCCTGTCCCTGCTTGATGAACTTAGGTTTCATCGCGTCTACAATGTCCTTCTTCTTCTTACCCATCGCCTTACGAAGGGCATCACTCTCACCTCGGGTGAAGTTTGCCAACTGGCGTGAGAGAAGCATCACCTGCTCCTGATATACAGTAATGCCATACGTGTCCTTGAGGTATTTCTCCATGCAGGGGATATCGTACTCGATAGGTTCCTTTCCGTTCTTACGGGCAATGAACGAGGGGATATAGTCCATAGGACCCGGACGGTAGAGAGCATTCATGGCGATGAGGTCCTCGAAGACGGTAGGCTTCAGCTCACGGAGATACTTCTGCATACCGGGCGACTCAAACTGGAAGGTTCCGATGGTCTGTCCCCGCTGATAAAGCTGATAGGTCAGTTCATCATCGATGGGCAACGTATCAAGATCGATGACATCACCAGTGGTCTGCTTGATAACCTTGCAAGCCTCCTTCATCTCTGACAGGGTCTTAAGACCCAGGAAGTCCATCTTGATAAGTCCCGTGGTCTCGATGACATGGCCATCATACTGGGTCACGGCTGTCTTCAGACCAGGGAAGTCTGGGTCGTCGGCAGTAGATACCGGTACCCAGTTGCTGATAGGGTCACGACAAATAATGAAGCCACAGGCATGAATACCTGTTCCTCGCACAGTACCCTCGAGCATCTTGGCATATTTGATGGTGTTGCTCTCGCGTATATCAGAAGAGAATTCTGCCTGCTGCAGTTCGGGGGTGTACTTGATGGCATTGGTCAGATTCATCTTCGCTCCATCAGGCAGTCGGTCAGGAATCGCCTTACAAAGGGCATTCGCCCTGTCGAGTGGCAGTTTCTCCACACGCGCCACATCCTTGATGGAGTTCTTGGTGGCCATACTGCCATAGGTGATGATATGGGCACAATTCTCGTGTCCATACTTATCCATCACCCATCGCAGCACCTTGCCTCGACCATCGTCATCGAAGTCGGTATCAATATCAGGCAGGTTGACACGGTCAGGATTCAAGAAACGCTCAAACAGCAAGTCATATTTCAAAGGGTCAATCTTGGTAATGCCCAAGCAATAAGCCACGACAGAACCTGCCGCCGAACCACGGCCAGGACCTACCATGACACCCAACTCCTCGCGGGCAGCCCTGATAAAGTCGGACACGATGAGGAAGTAGCCAGGGAAACCCATGGTCTTCATCACATGAAGCTCGAAGTTGACATGCTCGTCGACATTGGCAGGAAGCGGGTCGCCATAGAGTTTCTTGGCTCCCTCGTAAGCAAGGTAGCGCAGGTACTCTGCCTCAAACTTGATGCGGTATATTTTGTCGTAGCCTCCCAGACGGTCGATTACTTTCTGTCCTTCCTCGGGCGAGAGTGGATTCTGCCCATTCTCATCGGTGGTGAACTCATGATAGAGTTCCTCCTCGGAAACTCGCTCACGCAACTGCTCCTCGGTACCGAAGCTCTCCGGAATGGGGAAGAAAGGCATAATGGGGCCATGGTCGATGCTATAGACCTCCACCTTGTCGAGCACCTCCAAGGTATTGGAAAGTGCCTCGGGAACATCAGAGAAGATGGCGTTCATCTCCTCACGGGTCTTGAACCACTCCTGCTTGGAGTAGCGCATACGGTTAGGATCATCAAGGTCCTTGCCCGTTGCCAGACAGAGCAGATGGTCGTGAGCCTCTGCTGTCTCCTTGTCCTCGAAGTGGCAGTCGTTGGTACAAACCAACTTGATGCCATACTCCTTTGACATCTCTATAAGTACCTTGTTGGCCCGTTGCTGCATGGGGAAGGCCTCGCGGTTGGCAAGGACAGAAGGGTCGGTCACCTCGTGGCGTTGCAACTCCAGATAATAATCATCGCCAAAGACACGATGATACCACTCGCATGCCTCACGGGCTCCTTCGATATCGCCGTTCAGTATCTTGCGTGGCACTTCTCCTGCGATACAGGCCGAACAGACAATGAGGTCTTCATGATACTTTTCCAAATCAGCACGGTCGGTACGTGGACGCATATAATATCCGTCCACCCACGAGTTGCTCACCAGCTTGATGAGGTTCTTATATCCATTATAATTCTTTGCCAGCACGATGAGGTGATAACCACTCATATCGCCTTTATCCTTCTCACGGTCTTCCTTGCGGCGATGGGCTACATACATCTCACAGCCTATGATGGGCTTGAAAGGTTCCAATCCCTCTTTCTTTCTGCCTTTGTTCACCTTGGCGCAATAGTCGCAAAGCTCCTTGATGCCGAACATCACGCCATGGTCGGTAATGGCCATACCCTTCATGCCATCAGCAATAGCCTTGTCCACAAGACGGGGAATCCTGGACTGACCATCGAGAATGGAATACTGGGTATGAACATGTAAATGAATGAAATCTTCCATTTTTATGCGTAAAACTCAAAATTTGAGTTCAAAGTTACGGGTAAAAGTTGACATAACCAAAAGAAAAAGGAGAAAAATTTGCAAAAACGACAAAAATGGTGTACCTTTGCAGCATAAAAACTCAATCCTACCTTATGGGACAAAGAATAAAGAAACTAAAGAAAATTAGATTACACCGTGAAGGTACAGACCAACTCGTGTATGGGATGATAGCAATAGTAGCAATCGCCGCAATCTTATGGAGCACCATTGACAACAAGATTCCTTTCTGGATTTTCGTAGTAGTCTTTGGTACGGTATATGGTATCGTACTCAACTTCTACAGATGTCCAATAAGATACTTGAATATCGAAGACACCGACAACTTGGTGGTGGCACCGGCAGATGGCAAGATCGTAGTTATTGAAGAGGTGGACAATGCGCCCTACTTCAACGACCGCCGACTGATGATTTCCATCTTCATGAGTCTTTGGAACGTACACGCCAACTGGTTCCCCGTTGACGGAAAGGTGAAATTCGTGAAGCACGTAGACGGCAACTACCACAAAGCCTGGTTGCCAAAGGCAAGCGAGGAGAACGAGCATGCCGACACAATGATTACCACACCCAAGGGGGTGGATGTGTTGTGCCGACAGATTGCTGGTGCCGTAGCACGCCGTATCGTAACCTATGCCAAGGAGGGCGAGGAGTGCTATATTGATGAGCACCTGGGATTCATCAAGTTGGGCTCACGTGTGGATGTATACTTGCCTTTGGGCTCTGAGGTATGCGTAAAGATGGGACAATCAACTACTGGTGATCAGACAATCATCGCAAAACTGAAATAAATGAGTATTAAGAAACATATTCCAAACACGATAACTTGCTGCAACCTGATTTCGGGCTGCATCGCGACATCGTTTGCCTTTGGCGGTTCACCAAAGCTGGCTTTATTGTGGATTATCATTGGTGCCATGTTCGATTTCTTCGACGGCATGAGCGCCCGACTGCTGCATGTATCATCGCCTATCGGCAAGGAGCTGGATAGCTTGGCGGATGACGTGACGTTTGGTGTGGCACCAGCCACCATCGTCTTCTCACAACTCTTCGTGATGAACTACCCTAGCTTCCTAGAGCCATTGCGAGAATACTTGCCATACGCCGCTTTCATCATTGCGGCATTCTCGGCATTGAGATTGGCGAAGTTCAACTTGGACGAACGCCAGACCACTTCCTTCATTGGTGTTCCGACACCAGCCAATGCCCTCTTCTGGGGGTCGCTGATTGTCTTCGACCCATTCTGGCTCAGTGGTTATACTTGGTCTATATGGGTAGTATTGGCACTTATCCTCGTCACCAGCTATCTCTTGGTATGCGAGATGCCGCTCTTCGCATTGAAGTTTAAGCAATGGACATACAAGGGAAATGAAATCAAATGGTGGTTCGCCGCCTTTGCCTTGGCAGTGATAGTAGTTTCTATCATTGAGGACGGTTTGATGGGATTCCTCGAGGGATGGTGGATTGTCATCGTGGCATATGTGCTCACCTCTGTCATCAAGTACTTGGTGGAGAACAAAAAGGGGACATCCCTAAAGAGAAATGAAAAAGCAGACACTACGACGTGGTTACACATTGATATTAAATACTTCAAAAGGCGTATCAACAAGTGATACGCCTTTTTATTGTTTACAATCTTCTATAGGGAAGATGAATAGAGGAAAATGATTAGTTGTGAACGAGCGTTCCAATCTCCTCGCCTTCCATCACTTTCTTCAGATTACCCACTACATCCATATTGAACACGTAGATAGGGAGATTGTTCTCCTTGCACATAGTGGTGGCGGTGAGATCCATCACCTTCAAGCCCTTTGTGTAGATTTCGTCGTAGGTAATCTCACTAAACTTCGTGGCAGTTGGGTCTTTCTCCGGATCGGCGGTATAGATGCCGTCTACTCGGGTTCCCTTGAGCATCACGTCGGCCTCGATCTCGATGCCACGCAATGAAGAACCAGTATCTGTGGTGAAATATGGACTGCCGGTACCTGCAGAGAAGATACAGATATAGCCAGCCTCCATTGCCTCGATGGCTTTCCACTTGCTATAGAACTCGCCAATTGGCTCCATACGAATGGCTGTAAGCACTTTGTTCTTTACGCCAATAGCGCCTAAGGCACTACTCAGAGCCAAGGAATTGATGACGGTAGCGCACATTCCCATCTGGTCGCCCTTTACACGGTCGAAACCCTTCTGACTTCCGCTGAGTCCTCTGAATATGTTGCCTCCGCCTATCACGATACCAATCTGTACACCCATCTCGTGCACTTCCTTGATTTGGCGTGCATAGTCGCTCAATCGTTCCGGGTCGATGCCATAGCTCTGGCTTCCCATCAAACTTTCTCCACTCAACTTCAGGAGAATTCTCTTAAATTTTGCCATATTCGTTGAATATTTTAATTAATAATGTTTTCTTTTTTTGTGTGGACAGAAATAATCTCTTGCCCTGCTTACAACTTGATCTTGATTTCGCCAAAAGAATAGGAGCGGATGTGGCCTTGCTTATCGTGCAGAATGAGATGTCCATCATCCTCTACCTCTACGATGGCACCCTCGAACTCACCATCCTTGTCCTCATACCAATGATAACCCTTACGGCGATAAAGCGACTGATGGTAAATACCGGAAACATCCATATAGTCAGCACGACGCAGAAATTCGTAATAACCGGCAAAGGCATCCAAGATCTTCTGCAACAATTCTTCGCGGTCTACATCATGTCCCAAAATCTGACGCAGCGACACAGGATTGGGAGCATCACTCACAAACTCTTCTTGGTTCACATTGAGTCCTATGCCAAAGACGCATCGCTTGATGCCCTGCGAACATATCGAAGTCTCTATCAGCGTTCCACTTATCTTTTTGTCATACCAGTATACGTCGTTGGGCCATTTCAAGGTAATGCCCTCGGTATAGGTATCAAGAACATCTTTCAAGGCTATGGCTCCTGCCATAGACAAAAGAAACTGACGGGTTACCGGCACCCACACCGGACGCACCAAGATACTGAAGAGGAGGTTCTTTCCGCGTTCACTCTCCCATGCATGTGTGCCTTGACCGCGACCAGCAGTCTGGTAGTCGGCTACAGCGACCACCATCTCCTCTTCATCTGAAGGAGAATAGTTCTTCAAATATGTATTGGTAGAGTCTGTCTCCTCTAACTTGATTATCTTTGTATTCATTATAATAATATGTATATATAAGTTTCAAAAATCACTCAGTTCAGCCAGCAACAGGGAAGCCCCCTGTCAAAAAGGAACTGACTGTTCACCCACTGCTATAAGACCAGTAATGGATTGAAGGCATCAACCAGATGGTCGATGCGCTCTATCTTAGAGGGAGAGCCCACAATAGAGATGATGTCGAAACGCAACTCCTGTGCTACTGCATGTCCCTTGACATAAGCATTGGCTGCCACGGCAAGATTACGCATTTTACGTATATCAACAGCCTCTTCGGGAGCCCTCATATCATCAGAGGCACGAGTCTTCACCTCTACGACCACCATGGTGCAAGCATCCTCCGAAAGAGCTACGATATCCAGGTCGCGCTTGCCGAAATGCCAGTCACGATCCAATATCGCATAGCCCTTCGACTCTAAGTATCGCGAAGCCTCAGCCTCGCCCCACTTCCCCAAATCGTTATGTTCCGCCATGCTGTCCTAACTTCTTCACCGCCTTTTGTGCCTGCGGCTATCTTGTGCAAAAATAACACTTTTATCTCTAAACTCAAACTTTTTCATCCATATTTTCTTTTCACTCTCATTTTTTTATAGTACTTTTGTACCAAAGCAATAAAGATACAATGAACGAGACAGAAAAGAAAGACGAAGAGTTTATGCGGAAAGCGCTGGCAGAGGCCCAGGCTGCATTCGACGAGGACGAGATACCTGTGGGAGCCGTCATCGTATGTCAGGGAAGAATCATATCAAGAGCTCACAACCTGACGGAGATGCTGCACGATGTTACCGCCCATGCAGAGATGCAGGCCATCACAGCTGGTGCCAATATGTTGGGAGGAAAATATCTGAAAGACTGTACACTCTATGTCACCGTAGAGCCATGCACCATGTGTGCCGGAGCCATAGGATGGGCACAGATAAGCAGGGTGGTTTATGGAGCAGGCGACGAGAAGAGGGGATATACAAAATATGCGCCCGAAGCACTGCATCCTAAGACTACAGTCACTTCGGGCGTATTGGAAGATGAGTGCCGGGCACTCATGATAAACTTCTTTGAGCGTAAAAGATAGACCGGATTACTTGACGAGTACTACCAAATACTTGCTGGTGCTCCAGAATATCTGTGGATTGGTGATGCGCAAAACATACTGCTTGCTGGCATCATGAGTAAGCGAATAGCTGCTTGCAGGATGTGCTGTGAGCAACTTGGCAGACTTGGAATAGAGCTTGATCTCTGTAGTGTTGCGAATATCAACCTTGGTAAAATAGTTCTTATTGAAGTTGCCATTCATCACCTTGCCACCTTCCAGGATATGCTGACCCTTAAGTTCCTTCTTGGTACCAAAAACATACCATGCAGTATTGAGTTGCTTATCTTGAGCGTTGATGGTCTCTGCCTTCTGCTGATTGTCGGCAGAAAGATTACTTACATTAGTATTCAAGTTGCCAATAGTTTCATCGAGTTCTGAGATATGGATATCTTTTTTGTCCAACTCCTCACGCAAAGCCAGCAACTGCTTGTCTTTTTCTTCCAACTGAGCAGTGAGGTTATCGATGGTCTTCTTGAGTTGTCCACCCTTCAAGGTACTGCTTTCCAACTGTTTCTGCAACTTGGCAATCAGCTCTCTGTTCTGCTTCATGCGCTCGGCAATAAACTGGATGTTTTCCTTGAGATTCTGTTTTTTGCTTGTACCCTCGCCATTCTTCAACAAGGCGACACGATTTTCTGCCTCATTAATCAAGCGGAATCCTTCTTCGATGTCATTCAGCGTGCCCATCATTTCATTGATTTCACTGTCTTTCTGAGCGATGACATCGTTCAGCGAGTCTGTCTGTTGAACACTCGCCAGTCCGGGAGCATTCTTGCCGTCCTTACAACCTGTCATCAACAAGGCTGCGCAGCAAACCATAAAAAATAACTTTTTCATAATTATTCTCCTTTATCACTTTGTTTATAATGCTTTTTCTTTTCCTCGCGCTTGCGCTCTTTCATTTCCTCCTTCAGCTGCTTGGGATCCTTGCCTGCCAAGACAATGACAAACTCGCCACGCGGCTCCGTCTCCATGAAATGAGAGATGACTTCCGACAAAGTGCCACGTACACTCTCCTCGTGAAGCTTGGAAATCTCACGACAACAACTCACCTGGCGGTCTTCACCGAAAACCTCAGCAAACTGCTGCAAGGTCTTCACCACACGGTAAGGCGACTCATAGAATATCATCGTGCGAGTCTCGTCCTTGAGTGACTCCATATAGGTTTGGCGTCCTTTCTTCTGTGGCAGGAAGCCCTCGAAACAGAAACGGTCACAGGGCAGTCCTGACGACACGATAGCAGGGATGCAAGCTGTGGCTCCCGGTAAAGTCTGCACGGTGACGCCTGCCTGAGCAGCCTCACGGGCCAGATAGAAACCAGGGTCGCTGATACCTGGCGTACCAGCATCGCTGATGAGTGCGATGGTCTCGCCTGCTTTCAACCGGTCGACTATGGCAGCCGTTGTTCCATGTTCATTAAACTTATGATGCGCCATCAAGCGATTGCGGATATCGAAATGCTTCAGCAGGACACTCGATGTACGAGTGTCCTCCGCAAGCACCAAATCAGCTTCTTTCAGAACTCTGATGGCTCGCATTGTCATGTCCTCCATATTACCTACTGGAGTCGGTACTATATATAATGTGCCCATACAGCGTACAAATGTAGTTAATAAATCTTTCTTAGCAAAAAAAAAAGGATTTTCTTTGCAATTTTTAAAACCTTATTGTTAATTTTGTCACCGAAATGACAGAATACCTAATTGGGGAGACACACCGCCCCGGAAGAATTGAAGTGGTGTGCGGGTCGATGTTCTCTGGAAAAACAGAGGAACTCATCCGTAGAATGAAGCGAGCTAAGTTCGCCAAGCAGAAGGTTGAGATCTTCAAGCCTTCGCTCGACACACGCTATTCGGAAGAAGATGTAGTGAGCCACGACAAGAATACAATCAGGTCGACTCCTATTGATTCTTCTGGAGCCATCCTCCTGTTGGCTTCCGACATCGACGTAGTGGGTATCGACGAGGCGCAGTTTTTCGACGATGGACTGGTTGAGGTTTGTAATCAACTGGCAAATAATGGTGTACGAGTCATCGTGGCAGGACTCGACATGGACTACAAGGGAATTCCCTTCGGACCCATACCTGCCCTGTGCGCCATTGCCGACGAAGTGACAAAGGTGCACGCCATCTGTGTCAAGTGCGGCGCATTGGCTTATGTGAGCCACCGACTTATCCACAACGACAAGCGTGTGCTGCTTGGAGAGAAAGACGAATATGAACCTCTCTGCAGGGAATGCTACCAAAGAAGTATCGACATAGAGATGAAGGCTGAAGCAGCTGAGAATCTCAAACTATAATTTACTCAACTTTCGCAAATAGGGAAGTAAAAGAATTCAAATATCACTATGGCCAAGGAAATTACATTCGACAAGTTCGTACGTTGGGCTGGTATTATCATCCTGATATTAGGAATACTCTACGTCACTAATTATCTGAGCAGTGTACTGTTGCCATTCTTCATTGCATGGTTCTTTGCATACCTGCTCTACCCCGTCGTGCTGTTTATAGAAAACAAAATGCATGTTCGCATCAGAGCCTTGTCCATCATCATCGCCATGCTGACCATGATAGCCGTCATTGGTGGTGTGATATGGCTCATCATTCCTCCGATGATAGACCAGTTTGACAAACTGGGAGATGTGCTGACAAAATGGCTCCATCAAACGACACATACCAATAACCTCACGGCATTGATCAAGGAATGGATGCAAAACAACCAGGACCAGATAGAGCGGTTCTTGAGAAGCAAGGATTTCTCGGATACCATGAAGTCAACCATGCCCAAGCTGTTTGCCGTAGTGGGACAGACTGCCAACGTACTGCTGAGCATCATCGCCTCGATGATTACCTTATTATACATGTTCTTCATCCTGCTCGATTATGAAACACTTACAGCCAACTGGGTGCGTATCTTCCCTAAGAAGAACCGTCCATTCTGGCAGGCGCTGATGAACGATGTGAAAAGGGAACTCAACAACTACATACGCGGTCAGGGTATGGTGGCGCTTTGCATGGGTATCATGTTCTGTATAGGTTTCACCATCATCGGTTTCCCGATGGCCATCGGATTGGGTATACTGATAGGTATTCTCGACCTTGTACCCTATCTGCATACCTTTGCCCTAATTCCTACAGCTTTCCTCGCTATGCTGAAAGCTGCCGATACAGGACAGAGTTTCTGGTTAGTCTTCGGTCTTGCATTCCTGGTGTTCTGCGTGGTTCAGGTGATTACCGATATGGTGGTTACACCTAAGATTATGGGTAAAGCGATGGGACTGAATCCAGCCATATTGTTGCTCAGTCTTTCGGTATGGGGCGCTCTGTTGGGCTTCTTAGGTCTTATCGTTGCCCTGCCGCTGACCACTCTTCTCATCGCTTACTGGCAGAGGTATGTGACAAGAGAAAAGCCTCATTATCTTGGCAAAGAACCACAAGATACGGAAAAAGCAATAGCAGAAAGTTCCGAAAATAAAGAAAAATAGCAAAAAATAAGATAAATATTTGGTAAATTCAAAAAAACATCGTACCTTTGCACTCGCTTTCGTACAGAAGGTTGGAGATTGACTCGCTAGCTCAGCTGGTAGAGCACAACACTTTTAATGTTGGGGTCATGGGTTCGAGCCCCATGCGAGTCACTTGAATAATTAAGCAGTTATCTAGTTTAGATAACTGCTTTTTGTTTATGACACTTAGCCAACAGGGAGTACCCTATCAGGGGTTGCACCAACAAATCTCAATATACATTAGAAGAAAAACAGACAATTCCTTGGTCAATCAAACAATTATTGCTAAATTTGCACCAATTCTACAAGGAGTAGAAGTACATATTTAGAATGAGCGTTTGACGTTATCTCGACATAGAATCTGGACAATTCGATGCAAAATGAGATGGCAGTTCAAGGTGCTCATGCTTTCATGTTGCATATATATACCCATATATATAACACATGGAGCATGGGCTATTGTCTGTTATACTATTTTGCAAGCAGTCCAGAGCTTTATGTCAGTAAACACCAATAGTCCCCATGCTCCTTTCTTTATGTGTTAAACAATTTACCTAGCAACAAACGCCTATTGGGGACGTTGGCATATTTATTAATTATCTTAATTTTACAAATCATGAAACAGTTCAGATTATTAGGAATGGGGTTATTAGCCTTAGCAATGTCTATCGGTTTCGTTGCTTGTAGCAGCGACGATGACAGCAATGGTAGTAGCGGAAACAAATCCAAGAAATTGGCTCAAATCACCTTCAGTGGAGATGGTAAAGAAAATGTCTATCTATTCTCATATGACAGCAATGGCAAATTAAAATTGTACAATGATGGCTATGATACCTATACATTCAATTGGTCAAATGATATAGTTACGATTACCGACACTGAGGGAAAAACAGAAACTTGCTACCTATTGAATAACCTTATTAGAAATTCAACTGTTTACAAGACAAAATTTACATATAATGATAACAATAAGCTAAAAGAAGTCAGAGCACAAATGGCAAACTATTTAAATTATTATACCATATCCCTCAAATGGGATGGAGACAAAATAACAGAATGTGGATATAGCTATAGCTATAGCGGTAAAACTTGTAAAGGATTCAACCCTGTAATTTTTGTATCAGACATATTCTATGGGAATGAGTGGCTCATCGCTTGTCCAGAACTTCTTGGAGTAAAAAGCAATCAACTTCCAGATGGTTTAAATGATGAAGAAGCTAAGATTACATATACATTTGACTCTGATGGATACGTTACAGAATTTACCATTCAATTCTATAAAAATGGAGTACCATCAACTAATGAATGGGAAACTTGGAAATATAAGCTAACTTGGAAATAATACATTCTCATAATATATGAAATTACAGAGGGTGCGTCATAAGTCTGTGACGCACCCTCTTTTTATTTATGGTATCCACGAAATAATTTCTTAGGTATTGGGGATGCCAAGCACGTCCCCAATCTCTCTATTCAGTAAATGAAAGATCAAGCAAGAAGTCGTAGATACTGACGATTTGTATGCCGTTTTCATCACTCCAAGGTTTAGTGTGTTCACCAACAACAATCAGTTTATGGAAAGAATCATCGACCAATTTGAGTGAACGTTTTTCTTGCTCCATCTTTTCTGCATCCGGCATCTTGTATGCAGATTGGATGTAGATTCGTTTACTGCCCTTATTGCAGACAAAATCAACTTCAAGAGTGATGCGTTGTTGCTGCCCTTCTGTATTTCTTACCCTGTTGAAAATATTTCCGACATCAACAAGCCATCCACGCATACGCATTTCATTATAAATGACGTTTTCCATAATATGAGTCACCTCATTTTGCCGGAATGACAGAATAGCGTTGCGTAAGCCGACATCTTGATAATAATACTTAGACAATGATCCAATATATTTGCGCCCTTTAATATCATAACGTTCGGACTTCTCTATAAGAAAAGCATCCTGCATATATCCCATGTACAAAGCAACTGTCTTATCAGCAATGTTTTGTACCTTGGCTACAGATTTGAATGTATCAGCAATTTTTCTGGCACTGACTGGTGCACCAATACTTGATGCAATAGTTTTGGAAAGTTCTTCAAATTCCTGTTTCAAGTCAATACCGTTGCGCTCATAAATATCGCGTAGATAAACTGTGCGATAAAGATGAAGTAAGAAATCCGTTTTCTTGTCATCACCAACTTGTGATAAAAGTTGCGGTAAACCTCCATACATTCTATATTCCGCCCATCCTTTTTCCACTGAACCATCATAAACAGACATATATTCCTTGAAAGAAAGTACGTATTTTTTATAAGTGATTGAGAATGAGATAAGTTTTTATCTCATAAAAAGAAGAGGTTACGAATTAGAAATAAACAGAATGTAGCATCCTGCTGTGATTTGCATAACCATCCAAAGAACTCTTTCGGTTGCAAAGGTACGATATTTAATCGGGGATAAAGAATGTTTTAAGATTTTTTATCCTCGATTTTTTGCTTGGATAAATCTGTTTTTATTAACCATATTCTTCTCTATTCTTTGCTATTGCCATTTCAATCCATTCAAACATATGTGGTAAGGGTTCCTGTTTTGAATGGTCTATTTCGTTTGCATATACCCATCCTTTCGTGTGTTTTGTATAAAAGTCAGCCGTCGTCGAAGAAAGACAGTCCTCGTACCTCAGACTAACTTCCTCCGACTATGGCACGGCAAAAAAAATCCTTGGCGGTATGCCTTGAAATACTTCAAGACTATACTGCCAAGGACTTTTCTTTGTTTGCCGTGCTGACAACGGCTGATTTTTATAGCCACAACTCGCAGTTCCATTTTTTATCGCACAATCCAAACGACATGAAACAGTGGCACGCCACCCTTTCATGTCTCAGTAGTACGGCATGAGGAAAAGTGTTTCTTTTTGTCGGTTGCAGGCTAACCGATCAAAAGAAACACCATTCCTTGATTTGCCGTACCATTTTGTTTGCATACTCCACCGCAAGAAAGAAGTCATTGATGTAAACCTCAACGACCACTTTCATGCTTGACTGCACAGCCTTGGAGAAAACCCGATGCAAGAAGCATGGACAAGCCATTCTCTTCTTTCGTCGGAATTTCTCTGATGGATGTGCCATTTTTGTATGCGATTTCCATTTTTCAAGACGTTTGTAAGACGAAGTTGTATCCATTTCTCAGAAATGAGTATGCGATAATCGTGCAGTCCAAAAACTTCCGTGAAGTTTCTATTTTCATTTGCCGCTCTGATTTTCTTTCCTCCACATGGTCTTTCCTTTTGGCATCAACCGTTATCGTGCAGGTGCAAAGGTATGGCAGCGGGCTTTGGAAATAAAAGGTCGAGCCTTCGGTTTTCGAAAAAATCTCCACACCGTTGGGTAGTATTTTTCCGAAAAACCTTGTATTTCCAGCCTCGCCGCCCTTGAAAGGCACCTGAAACGAAACGACCGATGCGACAGGAAGACGCAAAAAAAATGTCGGAAAAGGGAGCGACAAAAAGGTGAAGAAACGAGAACTTCCCTTCAGTTCCTGGAACCGCAAATAAATTTAATTCAAGGCTATATGCCAACAAACATCAACATAACACAGACTTGGTGGAGATTACTCTCCGCAGTCGGCTCAACCCTCATCACTTTGGTGGCTTGGTTGGGATATATGGCTCTCTGCATGGTCGGTGAAGTCATATTGGGAATTGTGAAGTTCATCTTCGGCATCATCATTTCCATTCTTTCTATGGTGGTACTGATTGGAACATTCATTTGGTTATTAACACTTTAAAGTACAAGCGATATGAACAGAAGCATTGAAGCGATACCTACATGGGCACTCTGCTACATCATCAATGGCGATGCAAGCGGACTGACTGACGAGGAAATCCGTATGGTGGACGAAGCCATGCGCAAGAACAATATTGAGATAGTAAGTCCAAGATACAACGAGGACATGTGCACAGAACCTTACTTCAGCCGTTATCCGTTTTTCGGACTGCCTACAGAAGTTGAGGACTGCGACATCATCTATCATGAGTAACAACCCCTTTAACAACATCAGATATGAACACTACAGAATATTTCAAGAGAACCATACAAGCCTATTTGGAGGAGCGAGCAATGGAGGACGAACTCTTTGCAGCCAAGTATGACAACCCCGACAAGAACATAGACGATTGCGTCACCTATATCCTTAATTGGGTACAGAAGAGCGGTTGCAACGGCTTTTGCGATGACGAGATATATGGGCAAGCCATCCACTACTACGAGGAGAAGGACATCGAGGTAGGAAAACCATTGAACTGCCAAGTGTCTGTTAACCATCACATTGAACTCACAGAGGAGGAGAAGGCACAAGCAAGACAGGAAGCCATCCGCCAATATCAGCAAGAGCAGATGAACAAGATGCGTAACAGAGATACCGCCAAGCGCACCTCACAGAGAACGGAAACAGAAGTACACCAACCATCATTATTCGACACGTTATGAAACCAAGAACGAAATATCAGAAGCAAGTCGTAACCTCAAACAAGGGGTTACGACCTATCAAGGGAGCGCAAATGCAATGGGCATTCCGTGAGTGTCTTGACCACTATGCCTTTCAGTTGAAGCACGGACTGACCACCTGCATGGACTGCGGACACACTTGGACTACGGACGAGGATGCGGACAGATGTGTCTGCCCGAAGTGTAAGGCAAAGTTGGAAGTGCAGCGCACCAAGCGACAGAAGGCAATGTCTTCTACCTATTTCAGCGTACTCACCGAGCGTAAGGGACTGCAACTTATGCGAGCATATCAGATGAAAGCCTATTACCGCAAGGGACAAAAGGCAGACATCTATTGTTGGGAGGTGGCACGCTATTGGATGAACGAGAAAGGCAAGGTGGAGGTTATGGCACGCAAGCGCACAATGGGTATCTATATGGACACGTTCTGCTACGACTCCGACATTGAACTGCGCAGGGACAACACCACCTATCAGCATATTGCTTCATTTCCGGTCTGCCCCGATATGAAAGTTATTCCTCAGATATGGCGCAACGGCTTTGACGGAGCGTTTCACGGCATCGAACCGCTTACATTGTTCAAGGCGATGCTGACAGACCACCGCATCGAAACAATGATGAAGCAATATCGTTACGGACACGTCCGCCACTTCATAGACCACCCACGGCACTTGGAAACTTGTTGGAATGCCTACAAGATAGCCAACCGCAACCATTACCTTATTACAGACATCGGCAAATGGGCGGACTACATCTGTATGTTGGTAGAAATGGGCAAGGACATCAGAAGTCCACATTACATTTGTCCCGACGACCTTGAAGCCGAGCACGACAGAATATCCGAGAAAATCAGAGCAAAGAAAGAAAAGGAGCGCACCGAGGAGGAGATACGCAAGGCATTGAAGAACGAGGACAAGTTCAAGGAAATGAAGAGCCGTTTCTTCGGTTTGATATTCACGGACGGCAATATCGTGGTGAGAATGCTTGAAAGCGTCAGGGAGCACGTTCTTGAGGGCAAGGCGATGCATCATTGCGTAGGCAGCGGTACAAACTATTCACTCAATCCCGACTGCATCATCTTCTCTGCAAGAATAGCCGAACAAAGGGTTGAGACCGTGGAGTTTTCTCTCGAACAGATGAAAGTCGTACAATGCCACGGACTACAGAACAAGGACACCGAGCACCATGCCGACATCATCAACTTAGTGAACAGCAATGCAAGACTTATAGAGCAGCGTATGGTTGCAACAACATAACACCACATTATTATAATTTAGGCGGAGCGATGAAAATTCGTTCCGCCACTTTCTTCATGAGCCGAGGAGCGGAAAGAAAGTGGCAAAGAACCGTTTTTTCCTTATCTGCGATGCTTGCAGAATAACAAAGGACAGCCCAAATCAAAAGGACTGTCCTTTATTCATAAATCGTTTTTTTCTGTTCCTTGGGAGATAGTCCCATCTGGCGATTGACACTTTTGCTTACTAATGCGGCATGATGCCGTCCTATGGATTCAGTGGCAAGCTGAGATTTTAGCCGTAGTCTTTCTTTTTCATTAGCGTACTCTTAATTTATTGTCAGAGGCGATACGATTTGAGACATTCATCGAATGCAGCCTTGATTTCGGCTGCATAGGCATTGAAGTGTTCGTTGATGATGTTATCCACATAACTTGCAATGGAAATCTTTCCCTTGCCTACGATACTGACAAATTTAGTCACACGCTCATGAATGTCCTCGCTGATGCCAACATGTCTGCCATATCTTGCGGTAAAACCTGCATTTGCCATGAACTTACCGACATACTGCTCAGCACGCTCTTTCTCCATTCTGTCGATTGGCTCAAATTCTCCCACATCATAATTCTCATATGCTGCATCTTCATCAAAACACTCCTCCTTGTCGGAAATAGTTGACGATGTACGGTCTTGAAATGTCTCTTCAAGACAAGCGTCAATCTGTTTACCAACTTCCTCCATTGTCTCTTCATAATTTCTCATGAAAGCCTCATACAACTCCTTGGCATCTGTCGAAGTGAGTTGTCCTTTACCACAGTTTTTTGTTTTGTCTGCCATAATCATTTTTTTAATTGTTATACAAATTCTCTGCTATTGAAATACTTGTTGACTATTGAAAATCCAACCTCAACAGTTTTTGTCAGATACCTGACATATGCAATTCCATCAACGCATCTATTTTGCGTTTAATAATCTTTGAGCGTTCTGCGATTTCAGCTTGTAGCTTTTCGCTGTCCATTTCCGAGAATATTTTGCCCACATGCGCAAATCTATCCTTTGTTGCATTGTTCTCTTCTGTTCTTTCCATAATTCTCCTTATTAAATTGTTATACAAAGTCGAGGATATTGAAGTCCTCTATACTGTCTGACACCTTAAACTCTTTCTTTGGCTTGGAAATCTCTACAATCTTGTGAGTTTGCAAGTAGAAGGTGACGTAATCATGGATGTTCTTCTTGCACTCCTCGCTGTTCTCCATGAATTTCTCATAGAATTGGTTGCCATCCATCTCATGGAAAACCTTGCCTGCATGTCTTTTCTCCTTGTCCGTTGCTTTCGGTGCCTTGATGGTATTCACAGCTGCGTCAATTTCCTCAAAACTTGACCCTTTGGCTTGTGGCACATCGGAATCTTTCTTATTGTCAGAATATTTCACACCAATATCTTCTATGCGAACATTCGTAAACACGTCATCAAGCTGTTCGTCAGAAATCCGTGCCGTACTCTTTGGAGAATCGTCAAATGTCACGTCATTATCCGATACGGATATGGATTCTGTTTGTTTTTGTTCCGTTTCTTCTTTCTTCCGCAGTTGGGACACTTTGAAAAGACTTTTGCCTACAAGTGCCATCGGGTCGATAAGCGGTTTTTTCTCCTTTTCCTTGTCGTTCGCAACTTCAAGAAGCAACTTGTTGTAAAAATAGATAGTCCAAACATTGAATGCAGCCAAGACTATCAAGAATATAGTTTCCATTGTCATGCTTGTTCCTTTTTGTTACACATTCCAATCGTCAATCTCTTTTCTCAGCAAGCCGTTGATTTCTTCCTGGTTCTCTTCAAGATGTCTCTCAAGAATAAGGTCGATGTAACCACCGACTGTCAACTCATGCTTTGCGAGCACACTGACTATTCTTGAAATTCTCCTGTGTATCTCACGGCTGATATAAACGCATTGACGAGTCTTTATCTCGTTTCGTTTGAAGAATGCCGAATCGTAACTTTCCGAAGAAGCCTTGGGAGGCTTGCGTGAAATTGGCGACTTATCGGTCTGCGAGCATTGGGACTTCCAGCCAACCTCTTCTTTCTCTTCGGTATCTTTCACTTGGGATTGGGAAGCTCCGTCAAGAATGGATGCCGTTGTCGTGCCAATCTTGCTCTTGCCAATAGAGGCAATGAGCAGATTTTCATCTATTGCGTCAGTGTTGATTTTTCTGCTTACCATAGGCTCATGTCTTTATGATTTCACAAATCTCGTCGGA
The DNA here is from genome assembly GCF_009495355.1 of Segatella copri. Taxonomy (GTDB): domain Bacteria; phylum Bacteroidota; class Bacteroidia; order Bacteroidales; family Bacteroidaceae; genus Prevotella. The sequence continues at coordinate 7,755 of NZ_VZAD01000018.1, read as the reverse complement.
CAACTCCTTGATGCCACTCCCTCGCAACAGGTTTGGGTCTGATGGAAAGATGGTGGAACGGAACACTGCCTTTCTGTTCTCCGACAGCTCTCTTCTGAAACGTTTGCTGTCTGGCAGTCGTGTGTTGAGAACCGAATAGTCGAGAGACTTGAACATACCTTCATATACATCATACAAACTCGTTCGTTCTCGTTTGTCAACCATTGTCCAAAAGAAAGCAAGTTTCTTGGTGACCGACCAACCCTGTGTCAAAAAGTTGTCGTGGAACAACTGCATGAAGCTCATTGCGCTTTCTACAACAAAGCGGTCTGCGCTGACGGGTACAAAGATGTAATCCATCTGAGACAAGGTCTTCATGACGCCCTCACTTTTGATAGTCCCAGGCATGTCAAAGAAGATGAAGTCAAGTTTAACCTCTGTTTCATTCAACACTGTCTCTGCGTCGTCAAGCGCATTGACAGCATTGCTTCTCGTTACGCTGAAGGACTTCTTGCCCAGCTTTTTGAAATGCTCACAGGCTTGCGCCTTGAAATAGTCGCTGCTTTTGATGAGTTCCAGTTCCTCGTCTCGCAGGTCTGCAAGGTTGTATTGTGGCTCGTCACAGTCTATGACCGCCACATTGTAACCCTTGACATTGTGAAAGTAGTTGGCTACAAGAGCCGTGATGGTGGACTTTCCTATTCCGCCTTTCTGTGTTGCGAACGCAACAAATCTTGTCTTACTCATATCGTTAACTTTTTAAATTGTTGATTACTCGTTTCTATGATTTCCTGCCAATTCAAAGATATGAACACTTTGATGTCCATGTCTATCGGTCATTGCTCCATTATGGAGACCTTGAACTGTTGCAATGCTTCATCATTTCCATACGACAGTACGACAGTGAATCAGTAAGTCTGTACGTCAGTGGAGCATCATGGATGCAAAGAGACGCTGCAATAGTGACAGGCTTATTCGTTGCTGCAAATGCTTGTTTCATCATATTTTCAAATCATTGGTTCAATGTTTCGGCTGCAAAATAACAACGAAATTTCCAAAAAACAATGGTTTTCAAATCCTGTGGCAGCATGTTGCCGATAGTTGCAGTGGTTGTCTGGGGTAGCATCGTACAGGGCGTATTTTTAGCCGTAATTTTGCACCCGGAAGGCAAAGCAATGGATAGCGCATCCATATCGTTCCGACAAGAACAAGGCTTGATGCTCCGCAAAGGACAAGATTTCCCGAACAGCTTCCATTCGGGATGGGACAGCTTCTTACGAAGGCTAACTTCAATCCACCCTAAGCGGATTTTTATGTCCTCAAAGACATAGCAAGGTATGTTTTGAGTTACTCAAAACCGTTCGGGTTACTCCCTCCCGACCTTGCCCTGCCAGGTTGGTAGCCTCTCCGAAGTCGGGCTCCCCATGTTCCAATCTGCCGATATGTTGTATGGTTCCATCATAGCTATATGCACCACTTAATCCATTTTATATGAACACAGAAAGAAAACGAGGGGGACGAATCCCCAAACAGAATCCGAAGTCGCACCATGTGATGCTTCGGTTCGATGATGACGAGTGGATGAAATTCCTCGTCATGTATGAGCAGACTGACGTGAAGGCGAAGGCTGTTTTTGCCAAGGCACGCATCTTCGGCGAGCCGTTCAAGGTGTTGCGTAAAGACAAGACTTTGGTGGAATACTACACCAAGCTTTCTTCTTTTCACTCGCAGTACCGAATGATTGGCAACAACTACAACCAGGTTGTCAAGGAACTCCGTTGTCATTTCTCAGAGAAAAAGGCGATGGCTTTGCTCTATAAGCTGGAGAACTGCACCAGGGAACTGGTCTCTCTTACCCGTGAGATAGTTGAACTAAACCGTAAGTTTGAGGAAAGATGGTCGCAAAGATAAGTTTCGGAAGTTCATTGTATGGTGCACTGGCATACAATGGTGAGAAGATTAACAAGGAAGAGGGAAAGTTGTTGGCTACAAACAAGATCTTCGATGATTGTTCGGGAAAAACAAGCATCACCAACGCCTTGCGTGATTTCCAGCGATACATTTCTCCGCATATAAGAACAGAAAAGCCTGTCGTGCATATCTCCCTGAATCCGCATCCTGATGATGTGCTGACGGATATGGAGATGGAGAATATCGCACGGGAATACTTGGAGCGCATGGGATATGGCAACCAGCCATACATGGTTTACAAGCATGAGGACATCGACCGTCATCACATGCACATCGTGACCATCCGGGTGGATGAGAACGGCAAATGCTTGGACAGTTGATATAATTACCACAGGAGCAAGGCTATCACCCGTGACTTGGAGGAGAAGTACAATCTCCACAAGGCGGACCGCAAGCAACGCCAGGCAGACAATCCACTTCGTAAGGTGGATGTAAGCCAAGGCAATGTGAAGAAGCAGGTTGCCAACACCGTGAAATCACTCTGTACTACCTACAGGTTCAAGTCCTTAGGCGAATACCGTGCACTTCTTTCCTTATATAATATATCCTTGGAGGAGGTCAGAGGCGAAGTTGGCGGTCGTGAGTATCATGGTTTTGTCTATTCTGCCACGGACGGACATGGCAATAAGGTTGGAAATCCTTTCAAGGCTTCCAAGATTGACAAATCTGTCGGTGTGGAGGCAATAGAAAAACGGTTCGCTTATTCTACCAAGAAGTTTAAGGAGGAAAAGAAACTATCCGAGATGACCCGTCATAGCGTGGAAGCTGTCTTGAAGCAGACGTACCATAAGGATAAGTTCGTTGAGTTGCTGAAAGCAAAGGGCATTGATGTTGTTTTCCGCCATACAGCTGACGGCCGTATCTACGGAGCAACATTCATTGACCACCGCACTCAAAGCGTTTTCAATGGTTCAAGGCTTGGAGCGAATCTTTCTGCCAATGCCATACAGGAGCACTTCACCTTACCTTACGAGAATGAGCAGCCAATACCGCTTACCATCCCGAAGGAAGATGGCACAATGCCGGAACAGGAATATCATGGTTCTGGCTTGTTCGATGAGTATGGCAGCGGTCTTGGGTTCATGGCTGGAGGAGGTCATTCAAATGAGGCACAGGAGGTTGCATTTGATATAGAACTACGCAGAAAGAAAAAGAAGCGAAAAGGGCGAAACCTTTAATCGTATTATCAAGGTATAACTTCAAAACTGAAAAACAATGGCACAAGAAGATGATTTGAAAGCATTGGGAAAAATTATGGATTTTCTCCGTGCCGTGAGTATCATACTCGCAATTATGAATGTGTATTGGTATTGCTATGAGGCAATGCACATGTGGGGAGTGACAATCGGGGTTGTTGACAGAATCCTTATCAACTTCAACCGTACAGGTGGAAAATATTTTATATCGCAGTGACACTGTTTGTTTATGAAAAATATAATTGGTTAACTAAATCTCCAATATCACAGGATAGTGATCCCCACCCTTCATATGATATCTTCGTACAGATGTTTTTAGCTGTAATCTGCTATCGATAAGGAAATAATCTAATTCTCGACCTGAAATATGTGTTGGCATACCACAACAGGCAAAATAAGCACTATTTCCCGGCCTACTTCTGGTACCTGTGGTCATTATTCTTAAATTATCTGATAATTCGCTTGGCGTTGAATTCATATCTCCGCCAATGATGAAAGGAGATACTGCATGGCGTACTAAATCTCTTATATCTCCTACAGCACCAGACCCAGATTCGCAATGAAGGGTATAAATGTTACATCCATTATAATTTAAACAAATTGCGGATCGGCCTGTTCCTGATATCAGATAATGTATTGATGCTACAAAATTCAAATCCGCAATGATACAAGTATTACATCTCTGATTATAAGCGCCTGCATGTCCTACCACAACATAGTGGTATCTACCACTATGTTGTGCAGGCAGTATGAATTGACCACATTCTTGTATCATAACAACATTACATTGTTCTATTGTTAATAGATGATTCAATATATTTAATTTAATAGCATCATTAAGAGGATTTCCTTGGGAATTCCATGTACAAATTTTCATATGGCTATTTTTAGATGTTTGATGCATTTATTATGTTTTCATAATAATTGTTATCAAATTTGAACGGGACTTTATCCATCCCGTTCTATATGTTTATACTCTATTTACTGCTTTCTGTATTTATAGGCTCGATACATGATGCCATTATATCCATCAGTTTAGACAGACCTTCGGTCTGCGGCTGCTGGCTGGCAGAAACATGTATCTGGTATTTTGCCGTTTGGTTGGTCATGCGGGTGTTCTCGCGGGCGGTTGTGACTTTGCCGCTGATTTCCGCATTTATAAACCAATGTTTTGCAGAAGCTTTTGTCTCTACTTCTGCGTTGGTAGTGCTTTTTACGTTTGATGTATCGGTAACCTCCATCTGGAAATCGACATCCACGCGATCTATGAGCAGGGAAGGAATAGGCACCAATCCTATAAACGGAGCCTTGACACTTTGTGACATTGTTGTCATTTTTCCATCCTGCTGTATCGGTCTTTTAATATCGAATTCCAATACACGAGCTGTTTTACCGTCTTCATCAAAAGCAATTTTCTGGTAGAAATTCCATGCTGTCGCTGCCAATTCCTGTTGAGCTTCGGCTGCTGCAATAAGCGGTGCTGCAATCAGTTCCCGCATGGGAAGCCCCTTAAAATTGTCAGTCACATTCGGATCTCCAAGTACAGGGGATGTACCGTTATTTTTAGTCTCTTCCAATGCAGCGGAAATAATCTCTTTCGCTTGCCCGCTTATATTTTCTGCATATTCTTGTTGCCCTTGGTTCTTTATTTCTTCTGCCATAACATTTGAATTTTGAAATTGTTATATGTTTTTTACAAAATCGTCAATGATTCGGGAAATACTCTCCGGAGTCTCCTGAACTTTAAAATTGACGCAAACCTCCATGATATCATCTGTATCTGGTTTTATGTTGCTCATCTGCATCTGGAGATTGGCTCTGTGCGGACTGGATAACAGCAAGTTGTTTTCCGGAATCTGTGATTCCACGCTTCCGACCTTCGCCTTGAACTTTATCTGCACATTATCCATTGCAAGATAATGATGGGATATCAAGGCTATAAGTGGAATATCAATAGTCTTGTCTCCAACCATGATTTTTTTTGATCGGAACGTATTTGCGTTATTTGCATTTGTTCCTTCAAAAAGTCTGGTCAGATTTTGTATCTGATGATTCTGTAATGTATCTTGTGCACAGTTTACGGCGTACTGCAAACCATTCATAATATCAGAGAATGAATTGGTTTGAACACTGTCCGGCTCATCGTCATTATTTTTCTTGCCTCTGTGAAAAAGTCCCATGTTTTTAATTTAAATACTTGATTTGTTGTCTTTAATGAGCACCAATCTTGACAATGTCCGGCTTACAGCTTCCATATTTACACTGGAGACTATATTATTATTGACAATGCCTTGATGCCAAAACCAATATGGTGGATTCTCCGTGTGTTCCATCACGTCCTCCTTTCTTTATTGGGGTTATACTTCGGTTCTTTCCGTTGCGGGCGGAACTTTTTCCGCCCGACGGTTTACTGCTTCCTCAAGGTAGGCAATGCTCCATTAAGTTCGTAACGCCACTCTGAGCCTGCGTTCTGCAAGGCGGTGTTCATGGCATCGACGGCTTTCTGCCAGGTAACGTAAGTGCCGTCCACCTTCGTGGATTCGGGGGCGGTCTTATAGCCTCGTTCCTGATTGTTCTTCCAATAGCAGGCGGTCACGGTGGTGTAGCTATCTCCAAACAAGCCGCCGATATGCACATTGCCGGTGCTGCTACCCGTACTGGTTACGTTGCCCGTGGCATAGCAGGCAAGGACGCGGCTTCCTCCGTTTAATCCCACTACACCGCCGCCAAAGTTATTCTTTTGGGAAGCTATTTCTAAGGTCACGTTGCCTGTGGCATAGCAAGCTGTCATGGTGCCCCATTTTTCTCCTGCCACTCCGCCGACATAGTGCTTTCCCTTCACAGTGGCAGAGGAGCTGCATCCGATGATGGAACCGGCCTTTTGTGAACCCACCACACCGCCGACACAATCTGTGCCGCTGACGCTACCCGACACCGAGCAGTTTTCAATGGTGCCCCAGCTATATCCTACCACGCCGCCAGTACAGCCAAACATGTGATTGCTTGTTATCTGTATGCCTTCCATCACCACGTTCTTCACCATACCAGCTCTATTGAGATAGCCGAACAGACCCACAAATTGGTCATTTGTCGTAACGGTCAACCCCGTGATGGTATGGCCGCCGCCGTCGAAAGTGCCTTTGTATGAGTTATCGAAGCTTGTGCCTATCGGCGTCCAGCCTTTGCCCGTCAGATCAATGTTTTTGTCGAGGGTAATGTTAATGTCGGTCTTACCTCCGTTCACTAATTCGGCTACATTCATCAGGCCGTCGGCGGAGGTAACGGTGTAGCTGCCGTTGCCCTCTATGGTATATCCCGGGTCTTTTGCCGCAGCGAGGGAGACAGTGTAGGTATATTCACCGCCCGCCTGCCAGTCGGTAGCATTCTTCATCTTATAAACGAAGGTCTTGCCGTTAGTGAAGGTGCACGTAATGAAGGTCGTGCCAGCTGCCACACTTTGCGGGGCTACGATGGCGGTGTAGGTGTTGCTGCCCTTGTCATACGGGGTGATTATATCCGGGTTGCCGCCTTCGGTGGAGAGACCCGTCAGCTGCACGCCCATCGACTCCTCGGTATAGTCCGTCAGAACGATGGTCACCCGCGCCGTGCGGTGGGTGAAGCGGAGCGTGGGGCTGCCGTAGGTCACCGTCTGCCCGTCGGCTACGATGAGGTCGCTGCCCTCAAAGTCTTTCCGGGCACTTTGGTTGGCTTTTACCTTCACCGCAGGCGGGGATGTCTCACCAGCGGTGTAGGGCCACCACGCCGTGACGGTGATGTCTTTGTGGTTGGTCCAGTAGTGCGGGTCGGTGGAGGTCAGCGTGGCGCTGGTGTTGTCGACGGTGGAGGGCGTCACGTCGTATGCCTTCACCGTGCCGTCCATCAGGACTGCCACGCTCTGCACACCCTTCCAATTGCCATCCGCGGGGGCACGGGTGCCGATGGTGGCTGTCGCGGCGGGATTCAGTCCCGTGGCGGTGAAGACGATGGGTGTGCCTTCCGCCCCTTCTGGTAGGAAGCCCGCTTCGTCCTGTGTGCAGGCGCCCAATAAGAGGGCGAGCGCTGCAAGTGCAAAAAATCTTATCCTCATAATATCTGTTATTTTATTACTCTGGTTCTTTCCGTTGCGGGCGTAACTTTTCCCCCCGACGGTTTACTGCTTCCTCAAGGTGGGCAATGCTCCTTTAAGTTCGTAACGCCACTCTGAGCCTTTGTCCTGCAAGGCGGTGTTCATGGCATCAACGGCTTTCTGCCAGGTAACGACAGTGCCGTCCACCTTCGTGGCTCCGGTGCTTTCCCTATTGTAGCCGATGCCTTGTTCATGATTGTTCTTCCAATAGCAGGCGGTCATCACGTTGGCGTAGTTATTTCCCAAAAAACCGCCGATATGCATATAGCCAGTGCTACTACCCGTACTGGTTACGTTGCCCGTGGCATAGCAGGCAAGGAGGCTGCTTCCTGCGTTCATTCCCACCAGACTGCCGCCAGCGATATTCTTATTGGGGGCCATTTCTATGATCACGTTGCCCGTGGCATAGCAAGCGGTCAGGGTGGCACTCGAATTCGTCTGACCTGCCACGCCGCCGACATCGACCATTCCCTTCACTGTGGC
>NZ_VZAD01000037.1 GCF_009495355.1 Segatella copri | reverse complement strand
TTCCCTTAATTAAGGACTGCAACTTGTCAATGATTTTGTTTTGGGTTGCTATGCGTTCGTCTAATGCGAACATTAGTTTAGCAATTTTATTCTGTTCTTCAAGCTTAGGGATATTGATTTTTATTTTTTCTATTGTATCTTTTGAAAGGCTTGGTACTCCTGATGCTTCATTGTATTTCAACCAATTTATAGTTTGAAATAGGCAATATGTAAATTTCGGTGTAATGCCATTAAAACTATGCGTATAGAAAAGTGTGTCAACTGTCCAAAATTTGCCATTGTAGTAAAATGGTTTGTTTATACTACCCTTTCTACCTATAAATGTCGTTTCTCCATCATATAGACATTCGTCTACAGATGTCATGTAACCTCCAGTTCCAAAAACCGGAATTCCTCCATTGTTCAAATGCTTATAATCACGTCCATTGCCGATACTTAGAACATCTTTAATCTTATACGTTATCCACTCCCCCTGAAACTCAGGGAATCTGAGATTTGGGACATCAGAGTTCTTTTTTCTCTAATTATATATATACACCTTCAAAATTAAGGATTACAATGACAACAAAAACAATTAGAGAAATTGCGTTGGCTTGGAAAACAGACAAGCAACGCTACGTTAAGCAGTCTACATACGCTGCTTATGTGTTAATTTTAGAGAACCACATTCTGCCATCATTTGGCGATTGTGAGGCTCTGAGTGAGAAACTTGTGCAGGAGTTCGTTTTGCAGAAACTCAATGGCGGACTCAGCATCAAAACGGTGAAGGACATTCTGATTGTCCTGAAAATGGTGATGAAGTTCGGAGTAAAGAACGAGTGGATGAACTATTGCGAGTGGGACATCAAGTACCCTACGACAGAGACCAACAAGGAGATTGAGGTGCTGACGGTGGCACACCATAAAAAGATCCTTGATTTCATCAAACAGAACTTCACTTTCCGCAACCTCGGTATCTATATCAGTCTGACCACTGGCTTGCGTATCGGAGAGATTTGTGGTTTGAAATGGTCGGACATCAACACCGACAACGGCACAATTACCGTGAACCGCACCATAGAACGCATCTACATTGTGGAGGGCGAACACAAGCACACGGAGTTGGTCATCAACACACCCAAGACCAAGAACTCATGCCGTGAGATACCGATGAACAAGGAACTGTTGGCTATGGTAAAACCTCTGAAAAAGGTGGTAAACACAGGCTTCTATGTACTGACCAATGAGGAAAAACCGACTGAGCCTCGTACCTACCGCAACTATTACCATCGGTTGATGGCGCATCTTGACATTCCTCGACTAAAGTATCACGGACTGCGCCACAGCTTTGCCACACGCTGCATTGAAAGCAACTGCGACTACAAGACCGTAAGCGTGCTTCTCGGTCATGCCAACATCACAACAACCCTTAATCTCTATGTTCACCCAAACATGGAACAGAAGAAAAAGTGCATCACCAGGATGTTCAAGTCTCTTGGAAAATAGGGAAGAAAAGTAGCATAGGTTATAAAAGACAAAAGGATGAGGTGACTCCACATCACCCCATCCTCAGCTTACTTGTCTATGTATGATGCGACAAGATAGACAATCGAAATGCAACACTTTGATTTTATGTTTTTCTTTATAAGTACCTGAGCAACAAAAAGTTGCTCAGCAATTTGCTATGTCAGAAGAGATATACGATCCATCGATATGGATTTGATTTTCACCCACTAAGTATTCCAATGCTTCATCCACGTACTCGGAAGGAAGCAGGATGTTGCGCAGTTCGGTGATGAAGTGTGGTTTGTGGTCGCCAAGCAGCTGACGTATGGCCTGCTTGGCTTTCTCGAATTCCTGTTTTCTTGTTTTGTTGCTGGTGTATTGTTCCAGGCAGACATCACACTGGTGGCAGTCCTCGCGGCTTGCCTCGCCAAAGTATGCCAGCAACTGTCTGGAACGGCAGATGTAATCTTCCTGTGCATAGTGCAGGATTCCTTCTATTCGCCGTATGTATTGCTCGCGTCTCTGTTCCCATACTTCTTGTGGTATGAGAACCTTCTCGCCATCTATTCTGTCTCTGGTGTATGTGATATAAGGAGTCTTGCGCCTTGGCACGAACTTGACGATATGGCGTGCTGCGAAGTTCTTGAGAACGACATATACCTGTTCTGTGCTGGTATCAGCCTGATGGGCTATCAGGCTCTCATCGATATATACGAAGTCGGTGAACAGTCCGCCGTAGGTACGCAGCAGAGCCGTCACAATGGCCTCCTCTTTGGGAGAGAGGTTGTCGAGCAAATACAGATCGTTTCTGTTCAGGCAGAACATGAGACGTGCCTTTCCGTCGGGATTGTCCTCGTAGTGTATGTAGCCACTACGTTCCAGAATTCTGAGTGCAGAGTCCACCCTGACAGGAAAAAACTTGTAGATATAGCTGAACTTTTCTATATTGAACTCGAATGTCTTTCCTTTTCCGCTGCCAACGCCTATCTGGAAGAAGTATGCCAGATGCTCGTAAACATCCCTGATCAGATCTTTTGGCGGGAATGTGTCGTCGATGCGTTTCCTGAGCTTTCGCTCATCGCTGGGGTCGTAGAGCAATACGGCATAAGCCTTGTTGCCGTCTCGGCCAGCGCGTCCAGCCTCCTGGAAATATGCTTCCAATGAGTCGGGACAGTCGATATGGATAACCATCCTTACATCAGGTTTGTCGATACCCATACCGAAGGCATTGGTAGCCACGATGACTCTCACCTCGTCCTGTTGCCAGGCTTTTTGGCGCTCATCTTTTGCAGATGGCAGGAGTCCTGCATGATAGAAGGTGCTCTTGATGCCATTCTGGTTGAGCAGGGTGGCAATCTCCTTGGTACGTTTCCGGCTTCTGGCATAGACGATGGCAGAGCCTTCTGTGCATCTCAGGATGTGCACCATCTCGTTGATCTTGTCGCCTATGGTGCGTACGATATATGCCAGGTTCTTGCGCTCAAAACTCATTTTGAACACATTCTTCTTCTCGAAATGCAGTTTTTCCTGTATGTCGTTGACAACGTCTGGTGTAGCCGTAGCGGTAAGGGCAAGGATAGGGGTGTTGGGTTTCATATCCCTGATGCTGGCAATATTCAGGTAGGAAGGACGGAAATCGTAGCCCCACTGGCTGATACAATGGGCTTCATCTACAGTGATGAAACTCACCGGTATATGGTGCAGTTTGGTTTGGAAAATCTCGGAGGCGAGTCGTTCGGGTGATACATACAGAATCTTGATACCACCAAAGATACAGTTTTCGAGAATCTGTATCACCTCGCTTCTCGATTTGTCGGCATGGATGGCTGCAGCCTGTATGCCGCGCTCCTTGAGGTGCTGTACCTGGTCTTTCATCAAGGCTATCAGAGGTGTGATGACGATGCACACACCCTCCTGTGCAAGTGCAGGAACCTGAAACGTGATAGACTTTCCTCCACCCGTAGGCATCAAACCCAAAGTATCCTTTCCGGCGGCAATGCTTTCGATGATATCGCGCTGTATGCCACGGAAGTCGGAAAATCCCCAGTAAGTATGTAATATCTCCTGAAATTTATCCATGGGTTGATAGGGTATGAGATCTTGTGTCTATTCAGTTTTCATTGGGTCGTATGTCTTCTATCTGCAGTTGTACCTGATTTTTCTTGAAGACATTCTCCTCAATGGTATATGCTATGTCGAAACTGCGCTTGCTCTTGATGTATCGGGCAGACGCACTCTGTCCAAAGGCAATTCCATTGACCACATTGCTCGACTTGGAGTCTACCAGTTCCAACTTGATGTGTTCCTGCTCGCGTCCCACCACCTTGCTTGTGCCATAGTCGTACACTCGGTGGGTGCAGAATACTGGCTTCTGGTTGCAAGGACCAAAGGGTGAGAAGCGCTTCAGGTCGTTGTGGAGGTGCTTGGTGATATCCTTAAAGTCGACGACAGCGTCTATGTTCAGGATAGCCTCGGTTTGTTCGGGCGAGATGTGTTCTTCCACATATTTCTGGAAACGGTTTCTGAACTCCTTGACATGTTCCCATTTCAGGGTGAGTCCGGCAGCATAGGTATGTCCGCCAAAGTTGACCAACAGGTCGCGGCAGCTCTTGATGGCAGAGTAAACGTCAAATCCTGTCACACTGCGGGCAGAGCCGGTAGCCATGTCGCCTTCTTTTGTGAGTACCACGGTGGGGCGGAAATAGATTTCGGTCAGTCGTGATGCCACGATGCCTATCACGCCTTTCTTCCATCCTTCGTCGTAGAGGACGATGCTGGAGTTGTGCTTCTGGCTTTCCAGTCTCGACACGATGCCGTTGGCTTCTTCGGTCATCTGCTTGTCGATGTCCTTGCGCTGTTCGTTGTATTCATTGATATGTTTTGCCATGCGCAGGGCTGTGGCAAAATCGCGCTCCACCAAGAGGTCAACACTCAGTTTTCCGTTTTCCATTCGTCCGGAGGCATTGATGCGTGGTCCTATCTTGAAGACGATATCGCTCATGGATATTTCACGTCCATTGAGTCCGCAGATATCGATGATAGATTTCAGGCCTATGCTGGGATTGGAGTTGAGTAGCTTCAGACCATGGAAAGCCAGGATGCGGTTCTCGTCTACTACCGGTACGATGTCGGCAGCAATGCTGACGGCACAGAAATCGAGCAGGGGAATGAGTCGTGAGAAAGGTATTCCATTGTCCTTGGCAAAAGCCTGCATGAATTTGAAGCCTACGCCACATCCACAAAGATGCTTGAATGGGAAAGGGTCGTCTGGTTGCTTGGGGTTAAGTATGGCCACGGCCGGTGGCATCACCTCGTCGGGCACGTGGTGATCACAGATAATGAAATCGATGCCAAGAGTCTTGGCATACTCTATTTCCTTGACTGCCTTGATGCCGCAGTCGAGGATAATAATCAGTTTGACACCTGTTTCGTGGGCATAGTCTATTCCCTTCTTGCTTACTCCATACCCCTCGTCGTACCGATCGGGTATGTAGTATTCTATATTGGAATAGAACTGCTGCAGAAACTTGTATACCAAGGCAACAGCCGTGCATCCGTCTACATCGTAGTCTCCATAGACCAAGATGCGTTCCTTCCGTCCCATGGCATCATTCAGTCGGTCGACAGCCACATCCATATCCTTCATCAGGAAGGGATTGATGAGGTCGGCCAGCTGTGGTCTGAAGAATCTCTTTGCAGCCGATTCTGTGGTGATGCCTCGCTGGATAAGAAGCTGACCAAGGATAGGGCTGACATTGAGCTTGTCGCCTAATTCTTTAGCCGTTTTTTGCTGTTCTGGTGTCGGTGCTTCATAATTCCATTTAAAATGCATTTTATTGTTTTTTATTTTCTGGCTGTAAAGTTACGAAAATATTATGACAATAAGAAATGTTTTAGATGAAAATAATAAAATAAGGGGCTGCAAAGTATTTTTGCAGCCCCTTACGGTATGTTTATTGATTGTTTTTAGATGCCGAGCTTTTTGCGGATATCCTTAGGAATGGCATTCTTGTTAACCATGAAATCCATGGTCTTGTAAGCTACGAAAGCCTTGGTCATGTACCAGGTTCCCTTGTAGTCGCCATACTCGCCCCAAGAGTTCTTTACCATATAGTACTCTTTACCGTTCTGATCCTTGGCGATGCCATAGATGTGCATGCCGTGGTCGTCGGTAGTCTCCCAGTTGTCGAAAGCATCCTGACGCATCTTCTGTGTAGGAACGATTTCAGGAGCATTCACGCCGAGTGAGTCGAGCTTTTCGTTCTTCTCGCTCTTTGAGAGCTTGAACCAGTGGTCGGCATCGGTGCCAGCCATAGAGCGTACCTTCTTAACATCGTAGGCGATACCTAAGCCCTTGCGTGTGAAACCATCTTCGGTCACGTCGCCACCCCATGCTACAGTGTAACCATTATTAACGGCGTTGTCGATGATCTTGCAGAGGTCTTCCATAGGCACGTTGTAGCTCAAAGGCCAGCGCCAGTTGTCCTGTACCTCAACAGCAAACTTGCTCCACATTGGGTGGTGAGTATAGCTGGTGATGGAAACATAATCGTCAAGATTGATGCCGAGGCTCTTGCAGAAAGTCTCAGGAGTGTACTGCTTGCCTTCGTATGTGAACTTCTCAGGAGTTTCGCCGATATAAGAGTCGATGATGCCCTGCAAGCCGCTCTTCCATGCAGTAGAAATCTTCTTGGCCTTGCTCTTGGCTACAGCCTCTACGTAAGGAGTCATGACGTCGAAGAACTCACCGAAGTTGGCAAGTGAGTCACCAGTCAAAGTGCCTGGTGCAGGCATGGCGTTCTCAGGAACGATGCCATAGTGCTGCAAAGCATAGAGTACATCGTAGGCGCTGCCACCCTGTGAGAAACTAACGTCTCCATGCATACGGACTGCCATAGTGGCACGATCCATATAAGTCTTGTTGGCTACGTACATCTCGCTGAGGTCGTATGTCTTGCCAGTCTTTTTCAGAATCTCGCTCTCAAAGAAACTGAGGGTAGAGTATGCCCAGCACGTACCGCTACGGTTCTGATCCTTGATGCTTGTAATAGGGTTCTGCTTTACCACTGTAAATACAGGCTTGTTCTTAGCGATGGCAGCTGAGTCCTTCGCTGTCTTTGCGCTTGCACCTGTGGCAACCAAAGCCATCATGGCAGCAACAATCAATGTCTTCTTCATTAACTTTTCTCTTTTTAAATTATTAATAATGTTGTATTCTTTCTCTTTAGGTTGGGGCATCTGAGAACTTCTTACTCTTTGCCCATGAACTCCTCCACATCCTTAGGGTGGTAGGGGATTCGGTCTTTACCGATAAATCGGCAGCCATCCTTGGTGATGAGCACATCGTCCTCGATGCGGATTCCTCCGAAGTCCTTGTATGTTTCCAGCTTGTCGAAGTTGAGGAACTCTGCGCAGTGCCCCTTTGCCTTCCAGTCGTCGATGAGTGCTGGAATAAAGTATATGCCCGGTTCGTCTGTTACGACAAAGCCTTCCTGCAGGCGTCGTCCCATGCGCAGACAGTTGGTACCAAACTGTTCCAGGTTAGGACGAACCTCCTCGTCGAAGCCTACGTTTATTTGGTCAAGATTCTCCATGTCGTGTACATCCATACCCATCATGTGACCTAAGCCGTGGGGCAGGAACATGGCATGAGCTCCGGCTCTTACTGCCTCTTCGGTATCGCCCTTGGCAAGTCCCAGTTCCTTCAGTTTGTCAAACATCAGTCGGCATACTGCAAAGTGTACGTCTGCATATTTTACGCCAGGCTTGGCAACCTCGAGTGTATAGTCATGACAGGCTTCCACGATAGAGTAAATCTCCAGCTGGCGTTGTGTGAACTTACCGCTTACAGGCATGGTGCGTGTATTGTCAGAACAATAGTTGTTGATGGTTTCTGCACCTGCATCGCAAAGAGCCAAGCGGCCTTCCTGGAGTATGTTCATGGATGGATTGCCATGCATGATTTCACCGTGCTGGGTAAAGATGGTTGGGAAACTGACCATGGCACCATACGAGTTGGCTATGCCGTCGACCTGTCCTGCAACATATTTCTCTGTCAGCCCCGGACGGGTAAGTCGCATGGCTGTGGTGTGCATCTTGTAACCGATGACAGCAGCACGCTCCAGTTCCTCAATCTCTTCTGCCGACTTGGTAGATCTCATCTTCACTACAGCCTGAATGAGAGTAAGCGATGCTTCCTCTTTCTGCTGGTTGGGATGAATGCCGAGCAGATCGAATATCTGCAACTTGATGTCCCATCTGTAAGGAGGGAGGAAGTGTATCTTGCGCTTCTTCGACATGGCGTTGTTGCAGATGGTCTTCAGCGACTTCATTGGAGCCGTGTTCTGGATTCCCACTTGTTCAGCCATATCGTGCACACTGTCTACGCTTCCGTACCAAACGATGTCTTCAATGTCTATGTCGTCGCCAATGAGTGTCTCGATGTCATTGTCTACATCTATCACACCAACCAATCCGTCTCGGTTTTGTCCGAAGTAATACAGGAACGAAGAGTCTTGTCGAAAAGGTGCATACCCGTTATTAGGGAAATTGCAAGGCGATTCGTTGTTGCCAAAAATAATGATGACGCCGCTTCCTACCAGTTCTTTCAACTCTTTGCGGCGCTTGATATAAGTATCCTTGCTAAACATATTTTAGAATTTTACTTTAATTTGCTGCAAAGTTAGTAATTATTTCCCTAAAAATGCTTATCTTTGCAATCAAAAGTGTATATTTAGTGTGAATTTATAAAATATTAATAGATTCGGACTACATTTTGTTGCAAAACGGATAAAAAATAGAAACGGATAGTAGGTTATGAACTTAAGACTTAGTGCAGGTTTGGTGTTGGAAGGCGGCGGTATGCGTGGTGTGTTTACCAGTGGTGTGCTGGATGCCTTTATGAAGTATGATTTGTATTTCCCCTTCACGGTGGCAGTGTCGGCAGGGGCTTGTAACGGTATGTCGTATATGAGCCGTCAGCCACGTCGTGCACGTATTTCCAATATTGATTATTTGGCCCGCTATCAGTATATTGGCCTGCACCATCTGGTGACTCAGGGGTGTATTTTCGACAGGAAACTGCTTTACGACAAGTTTCCTAATCAACTGTTGCCCTTTGATTTTGATACCTACTTCAAGTATGCTGACCGTTTTGAGATGGTTACCACCAATTGTCTGACAGGAAAGGCCATGTATATGTCAGAGAATCATGACCGACAGCGTGCGCTCGACATTGTACGTGCCTCCAGCAGTCTGCCTTTTGTGAGCAAGATAGTATGGGTGGATGGTATCCCGATGCTGGATGGTGGTATAGCCGACAGTATTCCGGTACTGCGTGCCATAGAGAAAGGATATGAGCACAATGTGGTGGTGCTGACGCGCAACAAAGGATGGCGTGATGACGGGAAGGACAGAAAGATACCTTATTTATATAAGAACTATCCGCGACTACGTGTGGCGTTGAGCCATCGTCATAAGGCATATAATGAGCAGATACAGCTGATAGACGACCTGGAGGCTGCGGGCAAGATAACCTGCATACGTCCCTTGCGGCCGTTGGAAGTGGGACGTATCGAAAAGGATACCGACAAGCTGGAGCGCCTGTACGAAGAAGGCTTCGCTCTGGGCGAAGCCTTCTGTAAGGAGCATCTTTGATATGCTTGTTTTATTTATAGTACTTGCGAAAGTTCTGTTGTTTATACCTCTTCTACATATTTGGGGCTTTCGCCGTACTTGTTGGTTCCTGGTTTTGAATCCAAGCAGCAGAAGACGAATACTACGAGACTTAGCAGTCCGCTGATGATAAACAAAAAAGAACCGGCCATAATGTTCATAGAGGTGCTGTTGTTCATGTTTTCAATGATTTCCTGGCTCAGCATGTCAGGAGTTTCTATCAGTTCAAAGATATTGATGTCCATGCTGAGAATGCCATAGAAAATGGCAACAAGACCAATCATGCTGATAATGAAGGGTATGCCAACAAACCATCCGCTACGGCCTGTGTCATGCAGACGGCGGAAAGTCAGTGATAAGGATAAAATGGTAATGGCAAGGCTGACGAGGTTGGAGATGATGACACCCGCTATTCCCATATAGCCGACAGGAGTCATGATGAGGTTGATGATGAATATACCTAATATGGCCCACCAAAACTCTGAGCGGCGTGCTCTGCCTTTGAATGTTACGATTTTCTTGCATGCTGTCGAGCATGCCTCAATAAATCCCATCTGGGGTTTTTCTGCATAATTAGCCATAATAAAATTGGTTTAATAGTTAATAATTTATGTTGATTTTCTCTATTCTTCTCCCAACAGGTCGGGGCGCAGTCGTCTGGTACGCTCCATAGCCTGGTCGAATTCCCATTGTCTTACCTTTGCCTCGTTTCCGCTCAAGAGGATCTCGGGTACTTTCCATCCCTTGTAGTCAGCAGGTCGGGTATAGATAGGTGCAGCGAGGATGTCATCCTGGAAACAGTCAGACAGTGCGCTCTGCTCGTCGCTGATCACACCTGGTATGAGTCGTATCACGGCATCAGATATGATGGCAGCTGCCAGTTCGCCTCCTGTCAGCACATAGTCGCCCACGGAGATCTCTCTGGTGATGAGGTGGTCGCGCACACGCTGGTCGATACCTTTGTAGTGTCCACACAGAATGATGAGATTGCCTTGCATCGACATCTCATTGGCTATCTTCTGGTTGAAGGTCTCTCCATCAGGCGACACGTAGATGACATCATCGTAGTCGCGTTCAGCCTTCAGGGCAGAGATGCAACGGTCGATAGGTTCACACTGCATTACCATGCCGGCGCTTCCACCGTATGGATAGTCGTCTACACGTTTCCATTTGTCGAGTGTATAGTCTCTCAGGTTGTGCAGATGAATCTCTGCCAGTCCTTTCTTCTGTGCACGGGCCAGGATGGATTCTCCGAAAAATCCCTCCAGCATTTCGGGTAATACTGTAATGATGTCTATTCTCATAATGTCTGCAAAGTTAATCATTCTACAGGAAAGAAGCAAATGTTTGGCAGATTATTTGCCGAAAAAAAGAGGCGCACAAGTATTTTGCTACTTGCACGCCTCTCTCTTTATTTGTTATTTACTCTGTATTTTCTCTCTTTATGCGCAGTTCAAACCTTTGCCTCTGAGCAATGCCTCGCCATAGTTGTTCATGGCTGACATATAGTTTGCAACGATGCACTTTACCAAATTCATAATCTTTGTTTTCATAATTGTTATCCTTTCTTTTTTTTGTGTTAATACTGCGGGCTCAATTGTGTGTGAGATTTTACTTGCCCATTTCCATTTTGTTGTTTACATGGATTGCCTGTGCTACCATAGCACCTACAACCAATAAAATCATTACTGTAATCATAGTCTTTTCCTTTCTTTTTAGGAGGCTCCCTTTGAGCCTCGGTTTAACATTATCCTTTAAAACAATCTTACCTTATCGAGTGCAAAGGTAATGCCATTTTATTGAATATCCGTCACAAAGACATGACAAAGATATGAAAATGTGCGATTTTTTGATACATGTCAAGATGGTGGCACTTTTTGCCATTCAGTGCCATGGTATTTGACTTCTGTCAATATTTTGGGGTGTTTGTTGCCTGTCATGCTTTACAGTGCTTCGTCGTCTGGACGCTGAAAGGCAGCCTTGGCTTTCAGTTTGGGAAGATGTTTCTTCTTTCTGAGCCATGCAGCCTTTCGTGCTTCGTACTGTTCGCGATGACGTTCCAGGAAATTGTCTGCCATGCTTACAATATATTTACTTCTATATTTATATACCTTATTATATATAATGTCTATTCTTTGAACTTGCTGTAGATAACCTTTATCTGTATGGGACTTGCGGGTTTGCCCTCACTGTCGGTGGAGTTGTCACCCCTGAACAGTCGGGTAGTGGAGAGTCCCATGTCGTGGGTTATCTTACTTACATACTGGTAGTTGTCGCGTGTCACGTAGCTGATGCTTACGGGCAGAAGCGCCACTTTGTTCCAGTTGGCTGTTCGCTTAGCCACAGGCACCTTATACATCTCGGTAATCAGATTGCCGATATTGTTGAAGGTGTAGGCGTTCTTTGGTGTAGAGGTGCTGCTCGAGTTGAAGGCTGCCGTGTAAGAGGTACGGTAGTTGGTAATGTTGCCATGCTCGAAGAAGCTTGTCAGACTATCTACCGGTATCATCAGAATGTTGGCAGGTGTGGCGAATGTGTATTCGTCGTCACTTTCCTGGTTGTTCATTCTTGGGAATGTAACCGAAGCCAAAGCCAAAGTGTCGTTCTCATGTCCTCGCATGATATCTTCAACAGGAAGTGTGGCTGTGGTGTAGATGCCAGCTGGAGACTTAAGATAGGTGCAGTTGGTTTGGGTCAGCATATTGTTGATGCTGTTCTGGTCGCTCTCTATGTAGTTGGTCTGCAGTACTTCCTGTGTGCTGAAGAAGGGGTAAGAATAGTTTCTCTTCTCAGTACTGTCGCGCAGACCGTCATACGACTTGATGTTCTTCCAGCGCTCCCAACAGAATACCAGCTGCATGATGTTTACCTTGGCTACGTTCCCGATACCCGCCTCATGCTTGATGTAGAAGCCCGGACATACGTTGTGAACAAACTGATAGTTGTTCTTGAAGTATTCAGGATGGTCCTTACGCATGGTCATCAGATAAGCACCATAGTTGTCGTACTGGGTGCCGTCCTTGGCAGTATAGCGCTTGTTGAGGTAAATCTTGAAGTATTTGTTCTTCAGCGTATAGGTGGCAGAAGCCTTGTAGCTGTTAGCTGTGTTGACATATCCCTTGGCTATAGGGTCGAAGTCGGAGTAGTAATTCTGACCTTCCTCCATAGGCTTGCTCATTTCGTAAGCCGTCACCTTCATCGGTGCAAGGGTATCGCCGTACGAACTCTCGTAGTTTACGAGCAGATAGCATGAATCGGCAGTCACCTTTCCTCCCTTGTACACTCCGTTTTCGTATTCTCCACCATGGGCGTAGCGAATATAGTCAAGTGTGTCGAGTTCGAAAGAGGCGAGGGTAGAGAACTGTGCCATGTAGTTGCCTGTGACATAGTTGCCAGTTTCAGGGTCCTTTACCATTCCTATGATGCCGTTGCTGTTGTTGCTGAGCACCGAACCTGTAGCGGCCGATTCTGTTATCACATTGTAGCGTGCGTCGGATATGTTGAGCCCGTCTACTCTGTTGGTGACAGACTGGCCTATAGAGTCTGTTGTGTCATCGCATGATGCCATGAAGAGGGCAGCGATGGCCAGTGTGGTTATCTTAAATAGTTTCATTATCCTTGAAATAATATCTTTGATTTTGTTATTCGTCGGGACAAACCTCGTTGATGAAGTTCTTGTAGGCTTCGGTATAGTCATCACCAGGGAATTTCATCACAGGCTTCTCCTTCTCGGCAGCATACTGAAGCAGTACTTCCGAAACGTTGGCTTCTCCCTCAATGACACCGTCGCTGTAGTCGATAGCCAGTTTGCCCAACTCGGTGAAGTCGAATGGAGTCTTGTATCCTTCGAGCAGTTCCGACTTGGCCTCGCGGAAGTCAACACTGTTAGAGAAGTTGTCGCCCAACTGTCCCTTCAGCTCATTGGTGTAAAGAGCCGAGATGACCTTTGTGTTGGCGAAGGAAGGCTCTTCAGCAAAAGCCGTCTTGATGTACAGTGGAGCCACAGCGCTCATCCATCCCTGACAGATGATGACGTCGGGCTGCCAGCGTAGCTTCTTCACTGTCTCGAGCACGCCTCTTGCAAAGAAGATGGCGCATTCACCATTATCTGTATACTCCTGACCAGTTTCGTCGGTACCCATCTGGCGATTGTTGAAATAGTCGTCGTTATCGATGAAGTATATCTGCTGGCGTGTGACAGGGATAGAGGCCACCTTGATGATCAAAGGGTGGTCTGTATCGTCGATGATAAGATTCATTCCAGACAGGCGAATGACTTCGTGCAACTGGCCGCGGCGCTCGTTGATAGTGCCCCATTTGGGCATGAATGTGCGAATCTCGAAGCCTGCTTCCTGCATCTTCTGAGGTAACTCACGTCCCATTACTGACATGTGGCTTTCTGCCACGTAGGGGTCAATCTCCTGATTGATGAATAATACTTTCTTTGCCATAGTTATAATTTTATTCTTACGAATTAGGTGCAAAGATACAAAAAAAACTTCAAATTAAGCCAACTTTTTGTCGAAAACAAGAAAAAGAACCGCTTTATTGGCATATTTTTATAATATTTCTTTCTTATTTAAGAAAAAAGTTGTTATTTTGCACCCCGAAAACAAATTTAGCAATGAAAGTATTCGATAAGATTGTTGACCTCCAGAATGAACTCTTCGCAGTTCGCAAGGAGGGTAAGGAAATCGGTCTTGTACCAACTATGGGAGCGCTTCATGAGGGTCACGCCTCTCTCGTCAAGCGTAGTGTGAATGAGAATGGCGTGACAGTAGTCTCGGTTTTCCTGAACCCTACTCAGTTTAACGATCAGGGTGACCTGGACCGTTATCCTCGTACACTCGAAGCCGACTGCAAGCTTTTGGAGGCTTGTGGAGCTGATTATGTGTTCGCACCATCAGTCAAGGAGATGTATCCTACACCCGATGAGCGTCATTTCGAGTTTCCACCTGTATCTACAGTCATGGAGGGTGCCCGTCGTCCTGGCCATTTCAATGGTGTGTGTCAGGTGGTAAGCCGCCTGTTCTATATTGTACGTCCTACCCGTGCTTATTTCGGTGAGAAGGACTGGCAGCAGATTGCTGTCATCAAGCAACTCGTGAAGTACATCGGGGCTGATGTACAGATTGTGGAGTGTCCTATTGTCCGTGATGAGGACGGATTGGCAAAGAGTAGCCGCAACACTTTGCTTTCAGCCGATGAGCGTGCCATAGCTCCAGCTATCTACAAGGCTCTGAAGGAGAGTGTGGAATATGCCAAGGGCCATACGGTGAAGGAGACTCACGACAAGGTTGTGGCTGACATCAACGCCATAGAAGGACTGGAAGTAGAGTATTTTGAGATTGTAGACGGCGACAGCCTGCAGGATGTGGATTCATGGGAAGCGAGCGACTACGTAGTGGGTTGTATCACAGTATATTGTGGTAAGACTCCTATCCGTCTCATCGACCATATCAGATATAAAGGATAAACGATTGTTAAACAAACCGATATTATGCAGATAGAAGTATTGAAGGCTAAGCTCCATTGTGTGACGGTGACAGAGGCCAACCTCAACTATATGGGCAGCATCACGATAGATGAAGACCTGATGGATGCCGCAGGGCTGATAGCGGGCGAGAAGGTTCAGATAGTGGACAACAACAATGGTGAGCGTCTCGAGACCTATATTATAAAAGGTGAGCGCGGAAGCGGTTGCATCTGTCTCAATGGTGCCGCAGCCCGTAAGGTGCAGGTGGGTGATACTGTTATCATCATTGCCTATGCGCTGATGGACTTTGAGGAGGCTAAGACCTATGAGCCTACAGTGGTGTTCCCCAAAGAGGGCAACAAACTGTAAACGAAGAAACAAACATATTGGATAAAACGATAAGACACACCGGTCGGGAGAGGTATAAAACACTCTCAGGTCGGTGTGTCTGTGTTTTTCATCACTAACTTTCTTTCTCTTCCTTTCGGTTAGCCCAAAGGAATGAGAAGCATAAACTAAAGAGTATTGCCAACATAGATATTGTCTTTTACTTGGTTTATATTTACTTTTTCTTTGTTTCTTTACCTTTTACTTTTTTACCTTCCTACTTTTTTACCTTCCTACTTTTTTACCTTCCTACTTTTTTACCTTTTTACTTTTTTACCTTTTTACCTTTCTATAAGGTACCAAAGGTTCTGCAGGATGATGATTGTCAGAACGAGGAACAGGAACAGGTAAAATCTTTCCCGTCGGAAGAAATCAGCGAGGGTGAACCGTGCCTTTATGTGCTCGTTCAGATAGTTGCGATAATCTCGTATCATGGCACAACCGATGATGATGCCTGATATGAGTATGGACGCTCCGATGATGAGCAGTACAGACTCTGTTGTTGTTGCTGCATATAGTTCTTTCATGGCACAAAATTAGTATTTTTCGTTGAAACAGGGTGTCGCATTCCTCAACTTTTGTGTCGCATTCCTATCAAAAAGGTGTCGCATTCGTAGGAATGCGACACCTTTTTGAGGATTTTTTCATGTTTTTTGTTCGAAAACAGAAATAGTATTTCTTATTCGCTCAACTTTTGCAAAGGGGAAATTTCTATGATTTATCTTCTTTCTATGAATGTATTTCTCGCCAGACGGTAGGAGTGCAGCCCTCTTTGGCTTTGAAAACGCGATAGAGATGAGTGCGCGAAGAGAAGCCACATTCTGCCGAAACGATGTCGTTGCTGTAGTCGGGACATTCTGTCATCATCTGCTTGGCTGCATTGAATCGTATCTCGCTGAGCCATATTCTGAAGGTGGATTTCAGGCACTGGTCGAAGTAGATACTCAGTTCGTTTTTCGAGATGTGGAGTGTGTTTGATAGTGTCAGCATATTGGCAGCGCTGTCTTTGTAGCCCATGTTGGCACACCACCTGTCAAGACTTTTCTGGATGAATTTCCTTCTTTCTTCTGGCAATTGGGGCGTATTGTCGATATCATCCATCTCGTTGTCATTGGACTCTTCTGTCTTTTCTTCTGACTTTGCTTTTTTTCTCTTTGCGTTCGCCTTAATGGCTTCTTCCTGTTCTTCTTCCTTGTCCAACAGTTCTTCGGTAGGAGTGTAGCTGCTGCCGAGTGCCACAAAGCTGAGGTTGAAGAAGAGAAGGGCGAGCAGGCCAAAAGGTCCTGCGATGAACAACAATGTGTTGGAGAGGATAGCGAAAGGCATGATGATGGCAGCCAAAAACAGGATGACCACGCTGGAACGGGCATATCTCACATAGGGGAGCATATCGGATGCCGCCATTGTTTCGAGCATGTTCTTGCGCTTGATCATTTCCTGCACAATCATATAAATGCAGTACACCACATTTCCGAAATAGAGTGCCAGCATGACGTAGAGCCACTTGCCGATGTACAGACCCTGATTGAGGTAGGAACTTAGGGCAAAGATGGCGATAATGGCGATATAGATGACTGAGCATACAAAGTGGAACTTCCTTCTGTTGGCATGGGTTGCCTCTATGTTATAGATACCCATGGAGATGAGGGTGAAGCAGGGGGTATAGATCAGGATGTTGATTATAGCACCCAAGTTGGCGTCTGTCGCCCTGAATCCGAAAAACATCTGCATGAAATATTGCAATGCCAAGCCTATCATGGCGATTAATATCATTCCACGCGAACGCTCGAATCGCTTGTTCTTCCAACTCACGTGAAGATGGGTCATAGCCAAGATGAAAGCGTTGATGAGCATGAAGATTAAACATGCAAATTGAAGTAGGTATAATGGGTTCATAGTTTTTTATTTTTTTACTTTTTCAATGCAAAAGTATAATAAAATTCTCAAAAACGGACTCTTTTCTTTGAAAAAAATGATAAAAAAACAGAAAAACGGGCAGAACCATGAGTTCTGCCCGTTTATGATGAAAAGCTTTTTGCTTCTTAGCCTTTAGAATGTATAATTCTATGTTTCTTGGAATTACTCGATAACTACGAGGGCATCCTCTTCGAGAACAGCCTGACCTGGTTTCACGCAGATGGCGGTTACCTTGCCGTCCTTCTCTGCCTCGATGTTGTTCTGCATCTTCATCGCCTCGAGAACGACAACTGTATCGCCAGCTTTTACTTCCTGACCAACAGCCACCTCGATGCTGGTGATAGTACCTGGCAGAGGAGCCTTTACGGCATTGGCGGTATTCACGTTGGCAGCAGGAGTAGCCTCTGCATCATCCGATGCGGCTGGCTGACCGAGCACTACTTTCTTCTTCTCAGGCTCAGCTTCCTGTTCCATTTCCACCTTGTAAGCTTCGCCGTTCACGTTCACGCTTGCGATGTTTCCCTCTACAGCGTCAATCTGAACCTTATACTCTTTTCCGTCGATTGTATATTTAAACTCTTTCATTTCTGTTACTTTATGGTTTAGCTGTTAAACTCAGGAACTTGGCATTCCACATAGTCTGTCGTGGCTGTATGGTGATGATGCCCGGCTCCTTGTCGTGTACGTTATTGCCCTGATACTCGTAGAGTGCCATGGCAATGGCAGCATAAATATTTTTGTCCATTTAATATAATGTTTAATTATTAATGTTTAATGTTTAATTGTTAGTGCTAAATGTACACAAAGTAAACATTAAGCACTAAACATTAAACATCATCTCATTACATTGGCATACAACCATGCTTCTTGGCAGGCAGGTTCTGGCGCTTGGTTGCGAGCTGAGCCAAACCGCGGCAGATGCGGAAACGGGTGTTACGTGGCTCGATAACGTCATCGATGTAACCATACTGAGCTGCCTGATATGGATTAGCAAACTTGTCAGTATACTCCTGCTCCTTCTCTGCCAGGAATGCCTTCACGTCCTCGCCGGCTTCCTTCTTAGCCTTGGCTTCCTTGCCACAGAGAACGGCAACGGCACCGCTGGCACCCATTACGGCAATCTCTGATGATGGCCAAGCGAAGTTCAGGTCGGCACGCAACTGCTTGCAGCCCATCACGATGTGGCTACCACCATAGCTCTTACGCAATGTGATAGTGATCTTTGGCACGGTAGCCTCGCCGTAAGCGTAGAGCAACTGTGCACCATGAAGGATGACAGCATTGTACTCCTGACCTGTACCTGGCAAGAAGCCTGGTACGTCTACGAGAGATACGATAGGGATATTGAAAGCATCGCAGAAACGTACGAAGCGGGCTGCCTTACGGCTGGCATTCACATCGAGTACGCCAGCGTATGCTGATGGTTGGTTGGCAACGATACCTACACTCTGACCATTGAAGCGGGCGAAACCAGTGATGATGTTCTTGGCAAATTTAGGCTGAACCTCGAAGAACTCGCCGTTGTCGGTCACAGCGCCAATCACCTTATACATATCGTATGCCTGGTTAGGATCCTCTGGGATAATCTCGTTCAGAGAATCGTCCATGCGGTCGATAGGGTCGGTGCACTCTACACGTGGAGCCTCCTCTGTGTTGTTGCTTGGGATGTAAGAGAGCAGGCTCTTGATCATTTCGATAGCCTCTTCCTCTGTCTTGGCAGCGAAGTGGGTTACACCACTCTTGGTAGCGTGAACCGAAGCACCACCGAGGTGCTCTGCATCGATATCCTCACCTGTTACGGTCTTAACCACCTTAGGACCTGTCAGGAACATGTAAGATGTCTGCTCCTTCATGATGATGAAGTCGGTCAAAGCTGGAGAGTAAACGGCACCACCGGCGCAAGGACCCATGATAGCTGAGATCTGTGGGATAACACCTGAAGCAAGGATGTTGCGCTCGAAGATCTCGCCATAGCCGGCGAGTGCGCAGATACCTTCCTGAATACGTGCACCACCTGAGTCGTTCATACAGATAACAGGTGCACCCATGGTCATCGCCATATCCATCACCTTGCATATCTTCTGTGCCATAGTCTCAGAAAGCGAACCACCATTTACGGTGAAGTCCTGAGCATATACATATACCAGGCGGCCAGCGATAGTAGCACTACCAGCAACCACACCGTCGCCAAGATACTGCTTCTTCTCCATACCGAAGTTAGTGCAGCGGTGCAACTTGAACATGTCATACTCCTCGAAGCTGCCGGCATCTACCAGCATTTCGATACGCTCACGAGCTGTATATTTGCCACGTGCATGCTGCTTCTCGATGGCTTTCTCGCCACCGCCAAGACGAGCCTGTTCGCGCTTGGCGATCAGCTCCTTAATCTTTTCTATTTGTTTGCTCATAATTAATTATTATGTATAGTTTTCTTTTCTTTTATAGTGGATGTAGGCGACAGATGCGCACAAATCGGTGGCAAAGATACGAAAAAAACCGCAGATAGCACGCTATCTACGGTTAAATATTTAGAATTCTATTAAAATACGTCCATTTATCTGTCTTCCTGTCAGATAGTTGGGCACGGCATACTGCTGATTGGTCACATCTGTCACCCAGTAGTAGCTGTTCACATTGTCGATTCCGAAGAGGTTGAGACAGTCTACACCCAGCCATATATCTTTGAGGAACGATTTCTTTGTTCGCTTGGTGTTGTCGTAGAGCAGGTAGCTCATACCGATGTCTGCTCTTCGGTATGAGGTGGCCCTGAAGGTGTTGGTCTCCAGTTCGCGGTGAGGAGCCGAGAAAGGCAGTCCGTCGGCGAAGGCCAACTTGAGTGACATGCGCCATCGGTCACTTCCGGGGAAGTAGTCGGTGAAGAAGAGGTTCATGGCGTACCGCTGGTCGGTAGGCAATGGGATGGACTTGCCGCCCAACTTCATCTTGGTATTCATGATGGAAAGGCTGATCCAAGAGTCAGTGCCTGGCACGAACTCGCCGTAGAGTTTGAGGTCGAGTCCGGCTGCATGTCCGCTTGCCTCATTGTTGCCGTAGTAGGTCACCTTCACGTTGTTGACAGAATAGGGCACCAGATTACTCAATGCCTTGTAGTAGGCTTCTGCCGAGAACTTGAATCGCTGGTTGGCCATGCGGAACCGGTAGTCGTAGCCTGCTATGAAGTGGATGCTTCGCTGGCTCTTTATCTTCTGGTTGAGTGAGGCGATGGTCATTCCGTTTATGGTAGAGGTGTCTCTCAGTTCCTTGAAGAATGGTGCCTGATAGTATAGACCTGCTGCCAGACGGATGGTGGTGTTCTCGCTATAGGCAGGAATGATGCCCAGCGAGATGCGTGGACTGAGGATGGTTTCCTTGTTAAAGCTCCATTGGCTCAGGCGTACACCATAGTTGAGGGTGAAATGCGTATGTCCTCCCTTGCTGGCAAAGCGGTAGGTGTCTTGCAGATATGCCTCTATGCGGTGGGCGTCGAGGGTGTTGCGGGCTTTGAGCGAGTAGATCATCATCAGGTCTTTTCCTGTATGTGGCACGCTGTAGCCGGCGCTGTCGCGCATTTCGTATTCCACAGAGTTCTCCGATATGTGTTCTTTCTTATAGGTGAAGGCTGCTTCCATCTCGTGGTGCTGCGCCTTGTGTTTGAACATCAGCTTGGCACTCAGAACACGGGCTGTCAGATAGTTGCGTGCATGCTCAAAGTAGGTGCCTACACCCAGATTCTCACTCGTCTCGGTCTGGTCGAGCCAGTACTGGCTCTGAATGTCGTATTTCTCCTGTTCCTTGGTATAGAAGGCACTTCCTATCAGCGACAGGTTGGTCTTCGTACCGAAGTTGCGCGTGATGCCAAGAGTTCCGAAGTAGGTGATGAAGCGGTCTTTCTCGTGTCCGTCAAAATACACCTTGAAACTCTTCACATTCTCCATCGTTCCAAAGGTGGTCTCTCTGTTTTCGGGCTCAAAGTCGTAATGGTTGTCGGATATGTAGCCTATGAGGTCGAGTTTCCATCTCTTGTTGGGAGTATAACTCAGATAGGTCTGGTAGTCGAGGTATTTGGGCTTGTACTCACCCTTGGTTTCCATCGATCCGAGCAGGTATGAGTTGGTCTTGTATCTCACGCTGTTGAGCCACGACAGTTTCTTGGTTCCCAATCCTATATAGGCATCAGCGCCCAGCATACTGGCAGCCAGACTTCCTTCTACAATCTGTTTCTTGCCTGCCTTGGGCTTCAGGGTCTTGTAGGTGATATCGAGGGCCGAGCTCATCTTGTCTCCATATTTGGCAGCATAGCCTCCTGTAGAGAAGCCTATCTTGTCTACCATATAGGGGTTGATGACCGAAAGACCCTCTTGCTGTCCGCTTCGTACCAGGAACGGACGGAATACTTCCACATTATTAATATATACAGAGTTCTCGTCGAAGGCACCGCCTCGCACATTGTATTGTGATGACAGTTCGCTGTGGGTGCTCACACCTGCCTGTTGCTGGATGAGGTTCTCCACAGCATTGCCACTGGCAGAAGGTGCCATCTTGGCATCTTTGGCCTTCAGTTCCTGGGTCTGACTGGTCTGAATCTTCTCGCCTGTCACCTGCACCTCGTCTATCATATTATCTTCGGTATGCAGCACTATCTGCAGGGTCTGTTTTCCCCTTGGACGTCGCAGCACACGGGTCTTTGTCTTATAGCCTATCATCGAGAACTTCACCACCACACTGTCTGCCGACATGAGTTGCATGGAGAATTCACCCTTGAGTGATGTGAAGGCTATCTTGCCTTGCTTGGCTACCGACACAGTAGCCAGTTCCACGGGGTTCATGTCCTGGTCGGTCACTCTTCCCCGGAGCGTAAAACTTTGAGCCACAGCCTGTATGGCGGCGACTGTCATTATCGTGAATATTAGAAAGAAACGTTTCATTATTCATAAAACGCAGAAAAAGACTTTTTATTATGATGCGTGTCTCGTATTTTTTTCGTAATTTTGCAGCCAGATTTCAGAATAGGTATTACAACATTAAGAAATTCGTTATTATTATGTCAACAATTATTTATCCGTCACCTATATTTGGTCCCGTCAACTCCCGTCGTTTAGGAGTATCGTTGGGCATCAACCTCATGCCTTCCGACGGCAAGGTATGTTCTTTCGACTGTCTGTATTGCGAGTGTGGCTTTAATGCCGACTTCCGTCCTCACAAGAAGCGCCCCACACGTGAGGAAGTACGCACAGCCCTTGAGCAGGTACTGGCACAGCGCAAGGCCAACAACGAACCCCTCGACGACATGACCTTTGCTGGTAATGGTGAACCTACAGGGCATCCCGATTTCCTGGGCATCATCAAGGATACCATAGCGCTGCGCGACAAGTATTTTCCCAAGGTGCAGGTGTCGGTACTGAGCAATGCCACCTATATCTATAAGCCTGAGGTGCGGGAGGCTCTTATGTTGGTGGAGAACAACATCCTGAAGCTCGATACCGTGGATATGGACTATATCCGCAAGGTGGACCGTCCGCAGCAGCCTGCTTACAACGTGGAGGATGTCATCCGTTATCTCAAGATGTTTGATGGACATGTTATCATCCAGACCATGTTTATGCATGGCGACGGAACCGACAATGTGAGCGAGTACTATGTGGCACCTTGGTTGGAGGCAGTCAAGGACATCCAGCCAGAAAAGGTAATGGTCTACACCATCGACCGTGAAACTCCCGACAAGCTTTTGGCAAAGGCTACTCACGAAGAACTCGATGCCATCAAGGCACGTGTGGAGGCGTTGGGTATCAAGTGTACAGCCAGCTATTAATCAGCATACATATACGATGAAAGCAAAAAGCAATATTCTGATTATTAGCGATATGTGTGGTTATGGCAAGGTGTCGGCAGCTGTGCAGATGCCCATCCTTTCCTATATGGGTCACGATGTGTTCAATCTGCCCACCATGTTGATCAGCAACACCTTTCCTTATGGCAAGTATGCCGTGATGGAAAGTACTTCGTATATGAAGGACGCCATGCAGAAGTGGGACGAGTTGGGAATTCATTTTGATGCTATCACCACAGGCTTCCTTGCCTCTGAGGAGCAAGCCAAGATGGTGGCGCATTACTGTCGTGAACAGGCAGAGCAGGGGACGGAGATATTTGTGGACCCAGTGATGGGCGACTATGGTCGCCTTTATTCTGGAGCCAACGAGGGTACCGTGCGGTGCATGCGGGAAATGCTGGGTGTGGCTCATCTTTGCTTTCCCAACTATACCGAGGCCTGCCTTTTGGCAGATGTGCCTTATAAGGAGGAGGGAATGACCGAAGCTGAGGCTTATGTCCTTGTCGACAAGTTGCGGGCATTTGGCTCGCAGTCGGTTCTCATCACTACTTGCATTGTCGACCAGCAACATGCCGTGGTGGGCTACAATCACTTTAACAATGAGCATTTTCTGCTTCCTTACGAGGAAATACCGGTACAGTTTCCTGGTACGGGCGATATTTTTTCGAGCATCATTGTAGGAAGGTTGAGAGACGGAGACAGTCTTCGTCATGCCACCCGCACTGCCATGGATATTCTGCGAAACTGGATTGACATCAATAAAGATAATGAGGACAAGAACCGTGGCATTCCCGTAGAGCGCCATCTTTCCGACTTGTAACGTAAACTATTATTCTGTGCAGATAGTTTTTTTCTGCTGTGTAGACAGAATAGTGTTGTGATTCGCGCGCTATATATATAATAAGGTGTAGATCTTTCGTTGGGTTCAATACATTATTGAACCCTGCGAAAGTTAGGTGCGTTGCAAAATGCAATCGTTTGCATCGCAAAAAGGGGAAAAATCTTTGGTCTTTTGGATCATTTTCTGGTATTTACTATAATTTTGTACCAGTAAATGAAAACAATACCAGATGTCAGGATAAGTACATTCGAATAGTTTTTAGCAGTGTTTTTTAAAGGTAATATAATAAATTAGGTTTTTGATATAATATAGGAACGTTTTTCATAAAGTCAAATAGCAGAGTAAAGCTTACTTTCACTCTGCATCGACGAGAAAAGGTGCGCTAATGCGACGTTTTGGAAATTTGGTTTGTCGTGAGACAAACCTTTTTTTTGTTCTTTCATTAAATACAAATAGATGAAAGGGCATTCTAAGTCAGCTGTGTATGTGTATACTTATACAGTATAATTATGCGATAATTGCTAAAAAATAATTATATAACTATGAAAAAGTCGTCGGTCAACTGGAAAAATAATTTTTCCTAACTGGATGATTTTTTCAACTCAACTAAGCTAATCGTATTCCTGAATATTTATTCATGAATTTCCCTTGCTGTTGTTGATTATACAGTTGCCTGAAGACAGCGGCGAGTTGCCATCGAAAAAGTTTGATTTTCGGAAGAGTGTATCTTTTCACTCGAGAAAAGTGTTGATAATGATGAGGGAGGGGGATAAATAAAATAGCCTCGGGATTGCCGAGGCTATTGAGTGGATATGGTTTGTTGTTATTTTGCAGATTCAAATTCGCGGAGGAAGCGGGTATCGTTCTCTGAGAAGAGACGAAGGTCGCTGACGCGATATTTCAGGTTGGTGATGCGCTCTACACCCATGCCGAAGGCATAGCCGGTATAGACATTGCTGTCAATGCCGCATGCATCAAGGTCGTGAGGATCTACCATACCGCATCCTAAAATCTCTACCCAACCGGTATGCTTGCAGAAGTTGCATCCCTTACCGCCACAGATGTTGCATGAGATGTCCATCTCGGCACTTGGCTCGGTGAAAGGGAAGTAACTTGGACGCAAACGTATCTTGGTGTCTGCACCGAACATCTCGCGGGCAAAGGTAAGAAGCACCTGCTTCAAGTCGGTAAAACTTACATTCTTGTCTACATACAAGCCTTCTACCTGATGGAAGAAGCAGTGGGCACGGGCGCTGATGGCCTCGTTGCGATATACTCGACCTGGGCAAAGTACACGGATAGGAGGCTCGTGAGTTTCCATATAATGAGCCTCGTCACCAGAGGTATGGCTGCGCAGGAGGATGTTCTTGGTGACATCATTGGGATCGCTCTGCTCGATGAAGAAGGTGTCTTGCATATCGCGGGCAGGATGGTCGGCTGCAAAGTTAAGCATGGTGAACACGTGCTTGTCGTCGTCAACCTCAGGTCCGTGATAGAGCGTGAAGCCCATACGAGAGAAGATGTCTATGATTTGATTCTTGACAATCGTAAGAGGATGGCGGGTTCCCAATGCTACAGGGTAGGCTGTACGGGTCAAATCGATGTCGTCACTTGAGGCTTCAGCCTCTTCGAGCTGCTCCTTCAAACCGTTGATCTTGTTTTGGGCAACCTGCTTCAACTCGTTGATCTTAACGCCAATAGCCTTTTTCTGATCGGCAGCCACTGTACGGAAGTCTGCCATAAGGGCATTGATTTCGCCCTTCTTGCTTAGGTACTTGATGCGAAGCTGCTCCACCTCTTCGGCATTCTTTGCTGTCAGTGCGCTGACTTCCTTCAAGAGTCCTTCTATTTTCTCTAATAACATATTTCTAACTTAATTAAGTCTAATTTGTGTGCAAAGATAACATTTTTCGGTTGAAATATGAAATATCTCAAAAGAAATGTGTACTTTTGCATGCAAAAATTTGAGAAAAACAGGTTGGTTTATGAAAAAACTTTCTTTTATTGCCGTCTTCATGGCGGCACTGACCATCATTGGATTTTCTGCAACAGGGTGTTCTGACAAAAAACCGGCAGCTGTTGCAGATTCCGCAAATACTGACACCTTAGTGGCAGACACACAGGCTATGGACTCTACTGAGGCTCTGATAGAGGAAACTCCTATGCCCAAGGCGGCTGATGAGTTGTTTGATGACTTTATCTTTAATTTTGCCGCCAACCGAAAGCTTCAGTTGAAACGTGTACACTTTCCTCTGCCTGTCTACAGACACGACAAGGTGGTTAAGACCATTGACAAGCGTCATTGGAGAATGGAGCATTTCTTTATGCGACAGGATTACTATACGCTGATATTTGACAACCAGCGTCAGATGAATCTTGTAAAGGACACAACTATCGATCATGTGGTGGTAGAGAAAGTGTTCTTCAGAACGAAGAAGGTGCAGCAGTTCCTGTTCAATCGTATCAATGGTCAATGGATGATGACTTCGATTAATTACAAGCCGATGTATGCCAATATGAATGCCAGCTTCCTGAAGTTTTATGGATCTTTTGCTTCGGATTCCACCTTCCAGTCGCAGCATCTGCACAATCCTGTGAAGTTTGTTGGTCCTGATCCAGATGATGACTTCAGTACGATGACGGGTGATATCGAACCGGAAACATGGCCTGCCTTTGCTCCCAAGTTGCCTAACGGGATGATATACAACATCATTTACGGACAGAAATATACGGAGAGCAGTCAGAAGATATTTGTTATCAGAGGTATTGCCAACGGAATGGAAACTCAGCTTACTTTCCGTCGTGTGAAGGGCAAGTGGTTGCTGATGAAGCTGAATATGTAGTAGAGAATACACCTCTTTATATATAATAAGGTATATAGAAATGAAAGATATAAGAAATTACAGCTTGTTGGGGCACAACACATTTGGTATTGATGCCTGTTGCCGTCGATTTGTGGAGTATGCCTCTGTTGAAGAGGCTCAGCAGATAGTCGCCTCCTTGGGTGAGACTGATGAGCCCTTGCTTCTTTTGGGCGGTGGCAGCAACCTGTTGCTTACGCAGGATTATCCTGGCACCGTGCTTCACTCAGCCATTCTTGGTGTTCGTGTTGTAGCCGAAGAGGGCGACAAGGTGTTCTTGGAATGTGGCAGCGGTGAGGTGTTTGATGATGTGGTGGCTTATGCCGTCAAGCATGGATACCATGGAGCAGAGAATCTTTCGCTTATTCCAGGTGAGGTGGGTGCCAGTGCTGTACAGAATATTGGCGCCTACGGAGCAGAGGCCAAGGATATTATATATAAGGTGGAAGCGGTGGAGGTTGCCACAGGAAAAGTGGTGTGGCTGTCGAACGAAGACTGCGGATATGGTTACCGACAGAGTAGATTCAAGCACGAGTGGCACAACAAGTATCTTATCACGCACGTGGTATATGAGCTTTCGCGTACTTTCGTTCCTTCGCTCGAATATGGCAATATCAATTCCGCTCTGGCAGCCAAAGGTATAGAAAAACCTACAGCAGAAGAGTTGCGCCAGGTGATTATAGAAATCCGCCGAGCCAAACTGCCCGATCCTGATGTGCAGGGCAATGCCGGCAGTTTCTTTATGAATCCTATTGTAGGCAAGGGTAAGTATGACGAGTTGGCTGCCCTGTATCCGGGAATGCCTCATTACACCATAGATGCCGAGCATGAGAAGATACCGGCAGGATGGATGATTGACCAGTGTGGCTGGAAGGGTAAGAGCCTTGGACGTGCCGGAGTGCACGACAAACAGGCACTGGTGTTGGTAAACCGTGGCGGAGCTACGGGAGCGGAAGTGGTGACGCTTTGTCGTACGGTACAAAAGGATGTGAAGAACAAGTTCGGTATAGACATCTATCCCGAAGTGAATATATTCTGAAGAATACACAAATAAGATATGTTGAAGGTAACACTGTTAGGAACGGGTACCTCGGGTGGGGTGCCTGCTTTGGGCTGTGAGTGTGACGTGTGTCGCAGTACTGATCCTAAGGACAAGAGGCTGCGGAGCGCTGCCATGATAGAGACAGAGAGCACCCGGCTGCTGATAGATGCTGGTCCGGATATCAGGCAGCAGATGCTCAGAGTGCCTTTCAGAAAAATAGATGGGTTGCTGATTACCCATAAACACTATGACCATGTAGGGGGAATAGACGACCTGCGTCCTTTCTGCAAATATGGTGATATCAATATCTATGGTGACAAGGGTGTGACGAAATCGTTGCCTGTTACTATGCCATATTGTTTTCCTGCCTCTTCTAAAGAACTGTATCCTGGTGCTCCCAAACTGCAGTTGCATACCATCGAGCCCCATCATATATATAAAATAGGTGATATAGAATGGATGCCTGTCAAAGTGATGCACGACAAAATGCCTATCCTCGGATTTCGTTTTGGCAAGTTTGCTTATATCACGGATATGAAAACTATACCTGACGAGGAACTGCCTTACCTGAAAGGCTTGGAAGTGCTCGTTGTCAATGCCTTGAGATTCGATAAACCGCATCACAGTCATCAATTGGTGGACGATGCCATCCGCTTTGCGATAAGGATAGGAGCCGAAAAAGTGTACTTTACCCACATGACGCATGATATAGGCTTACATGATGCTGCCAACAAACGGCTGCCGAAAGGTTTCCAGTTTGGTTATGATGGACAGGTAATTGAACTGTAAGGAAGATGCAAGGAAAAAGCGCTAAAAGTGTTAAAAAAAGGCTGTTGCCGAGCACGCGAAAAACTTTAACTTTTGTTAGCACTTTGTAAGTTGCTGATTGTTAGTGGTTTACAAAATAGTTACAAAAAGGCCCTAAAAAAAGTCACAAAAAAAAGAACAACGTATTAAAAAAATACTTACCTTTGCATCGTTTTAATAAACAAATGATTGTTTTACAGATTTAAAAAGCAAAGAAAATGAAGAAATTAGTTTTGATGTTCGTAGCTATTGCAGCTATCTCTTTCGCATCTTGCGGTGGTAACACAAAGTCAAATGCAAACTCTGCAGATTCAGTTGATACAACATCTGTTGATTCAGCTGATACTGTAGCTACTGTTGACTCAGCTGCTACTGATTCAGTTGCAAAGTAATTAAGTATTAGTATACTTAACGAACGAAAAATGAGAGAAACACCGCTGGACCTATGGTCTGGCGGCTTTTTCGTTTATATACACCAAACTCTTTTTATGATAGACACAAGTGCATTTCAAGGCAAAAAGGCTGCTTATTATA
Organism: Segatella copri; assembly: GCF_009495355.1. Lineage (GTDB taxonomy): Bacteria > Bacteroidota > Bacteroidia > Bacteroidales > Bacteroidaceae > Prevotella. Next base: position 36,006 of record NZ_VZAD01000037.1, on the reverse strand, counting down.
CTTTAGGTTGTAAACTTAACTTTTCGGAAACCTCTACTTTTGGAAAAATGCTCGAAGACATGGGCGTGATAACTGCCCAAAAGGGAGAGCGTGCAGACATCTGTTTGATCAATACCTGCTCGGTGACAGAAGTTGCCGATCATAAATGCCGTCAGGCTATACACCGTATGGTGCGACAGAATCCTGGCGCTTTTGTTATTGTTACGGGTTGCTATGCGCAGCTTGAATCGGAGAACGTAAGTAAGATAGAAGGTGTTGACCTGGTATTGGGGGCCAATGAGAAGGCGCATCTGTTGCAGTATCTCAGCGATGCCTGGGCACAGAAGTTCGCTTTTGAGTCAGGACTGGAAGAAGTTGGTGTGAATGCGCTGCATGAACATCACAGCGTGAAGACCAAGGACATCAAGACTTTTCAGCCTTCCTGTTCGCGTGGTAATCGTACACGCTATTTTCTGAAGGTGCAGGACGGCTGTAACTATTATTGTACCTACTGTACTATTCCTTTTGCACGAGGCAACTCGCGCAATCCAAGTATTGCTTCGTTGGTTGAGCAGGCTGGGCAGGCTGCAAGCGAAGGAGGAAAGGAAATCGTGATTACTGGTGTCAACATTGGTGACTTCGGACAGACTACCCATGAGTGTTTTCTTGACTTGGTAAAGGCGCTCGACCAGGTGACTGGTATTCAGCGTTATCGTATATCAAGTCTGGAACCAGACTTGTGTGACGACGACTTGATAGCTTATTGTGCTGAGAGCCGTGCCTTCATGCCGCACTTTCATATCCCCTTGCAGAGCGGTAGCGACGAGGTGCTGAAGCTGATGCACCGCCGTTACGACAAGGCTCTCTTTGCCCATAAGGTAAACCTTATCAAGGAGAAGATGCCCGATGCCTTTATTGGTGTGGATGTGATGGTGGGCTGTCGTGGTGAGACTTCAGAGTGTTTTGAGGAATGCTATGAATTCCTGAAGAATCTGCCTGTCACACAGCTTCATGTGTTCCCATATTCGGAACGACCAGGTACTGCAGCTCTGCGTATCCCTTATGTGGTAAGCGACAAGGAGAAAAAGTTGCGCTCGAAGCGTCTGCTCGAACTGAGTGAAGAGAAAACCCAGGCTTTTTATGCCCAGTATATAGGAACGGAGGCTGAGGTACTCTTTGAGAAAGCGCCACGTGGCAAGGCCATGCATGGCTTTACCAAGAACTATGTACGTGTGGAACTGTCGCCGGCTTTGGCAAAGGAAGAGTATGACAACCAGCTTATCAAGGTTCGTCTGGGAGATTTTAATTATGATAAGACAGCCCTTAAGGCTGAGATCCTTTAGAGATGAACTATTACAACGACTTTGGCTCCTGGATACGTACTCAGTTTCCCTTCAGAGTGCAAAAGATATCTATAGACGCTGGGTTTTCCTGTCCTAACAGGGACGGGAAAATATCCAGTGGCGGTTGTACCTATTGTGACAACCGGACTTTCAACCCAAGCTACTGCAATCGCAAAAAGACAATCACCGAACAGTTGGAAGAAGGCAAGCGCTTCTTTGGCAGGAAATATCCTGATATGAAGTATCTGGCTTACTTCCAAGCTTATACCAACACTTATGCCTCGTTGGAAGAGCTTCGCAGAATGTATGAGGAAGCACTTCGGGTAGAGGATATAGTGGGAATAGTCATCGGGACGCGTCCAGACTGCGTGAGCGAGGAGTTGCTGGATTACTTGGCAGAGCTGAACAAACGCACCTTTGTACTGGTGGAGTATGGCATAGAAACTGCCAATGATGAAACTCTCTTGCGAATTAATCGCGGTCATGACTTTGCCTGCAGCAGAAAGGCGGTGGAGCAGACGCATGTCCGGGGAATATTGACAGGAGGACATATTATTATCGGCCTTCCCGGCGAGGATGCTGAGGAGAGTCTGCGTCAGGCTCCTATTATATCTTCGTTGCCTCTTGACATACTGAAAATACATCAGATGCAGGTTATCAAGGGCACCCGTCTTGCTCAACAGTATGCAGAGCATCCTTTCCACGTATATACGGTAGAAGAGTATATAGAAGTCATAGTGGGGTATATTAAGCTTCTAAGAAAAGATCTGGTGCTCGAACGTTTTGTGAGTCAGTCGCCAGCAGAACTGCTGATTGCTCCCAAGTGGGGACTGAAGAACTGTGAGTTTACCAACTTGCTCAACAACAGATTAAAGCAGGAAATGGAACGTTTTCGTTAAGTCAAATGAGCAGAGTAAAGCTTGCTTTTCCTCTGCCATGACGAGAAAAGGTGCGCGTAAGCGAACGTTTATCATTATAAAAACTTAATTATTCGGCACAGATAAGCTGTTTGTGCTTAATAATTTGTATCTTTGTCGGTTGATATGGCAAAGGTAGCAATCGTTATATTGAATTGGAACGGACAGAAGATGTTGGCAAAATATCTTTCTGGCGTTGTGGAGTATTCCAGACAGGATGCAGAGGTATGGGTGGCTGACAATAGTTCCACCGATGGCTCTATGCATCTGTTGGAGACACAGTATCCACAGGTGAAGACTATAGTTCTGGAGCAGAACTTTGGTTTTGCGGAAGGTTACAACCAGGCCCTGAAGCAGATAGAGGCTGAGTATTATGTACTGTTGAACAGCGATGTGGAAGTGACACATCATTGGCTAACTCCGCTCATCGAGTTTATGGACAGTCATCCGCAGGTGGCAGCCTGTCAGCCTAAACTGTTGGCAGAATACGATAAGGACAGCTTTGAATATGCTGGTGCTTGTGGTGGCTTTTTGGACAAATATGGTTATCCTTTCTGCAGGGGGCGTATCTTTGAGACTGTGGAGAGGGACAACGGACAGTATGATTACCAGCAGGAAGTGTTGTGGGCTACAGGTGCCTGCATGATGATACGTGCCAAGGACTATTGGGATGCCGGAGCGCTTGACGGTCGTTTTTTCGCACACAATGAAGAGATAGATTTGTGCTGGCGCCTGCGTCTGATGGGGCGCAAGATATACTGCATACCAGAGAGTGAAGTATATCATGTCGGTGGTGGTACGTTGCCAAAAAGCAATCCAATGAAGACATTCCTTAATTTCAGAAACAATCTGACTATGCTTTACAAGAATCTGGATGACAGGGATCTGCAGCATGTGATGTTCATTAGATGGTTTCTGGACTATCTGGCTGCATTCGAGATGTTGATTCTGAAAAGAAACTTGGGCGACTTCAAAGCTATATTCAAGGCGCGAAAGGCTTTCAAAGTCTGGCGTAAGGATTTTGATGAAGACCGCCAGCGAATACAGTCGGGTAGGGTTGAAGGTGTTGTCCCGCAAGTGTATGAAGGCTCGATATTGTGGCAGTACTATGCCAAGGGGAAAAAAGTCTTCTCGAAATTGAGCTTCTGACATTTCTGTGGCTTGAACTTTCGAAAATCGATAAACAAACTACAAAATAAAATCTAAGATGAAGAAAAAACTATTCATGTTGCTGGCTGCGTTTCTTTGTTTAGGAGCGCAAGCTCAGGCGCCGGTCCATGTGACGGTGACCAATCCTTCAAAAGAGGCACGTAAGGATGTGCCTGTGGTTATTGATATCCGTCAGTGGGGAGATGTCAAAAAGGCTGTAGTAACAGTAGACGGCAAGGAGGTGCCTTCGCAGTTGGATGACATCGACCGTGACTGTGTGAACGATGAGTTATGCTTTCTTGTCGACCTTGACAAGAAGGAAACCAAGGTGGTAAGCGTGCAGTTATTGCAGGAAGGTGACCAGACTGCCTATCCTGCCCGTACCTTTGCCGAACTGGTATTGCCAAGTCGAAATAAAAAACTGGCTAAAAATGCGCAGGATATCTATATGCGCAGTATCTCATTTGACAAGAAGACCAAGGATCCTTACCATTATGTCCACTCCCATGGCGTCTGTTTTGAAAGCGAATTGGTAGCCATGCGTGTGTACTTCGACCATCGACAGACTATCGACCTATATGGCAAGGTGAACAAGGGACTGGTGATTCGTGATACGCAGTTCTATCCTTCTGAGGAACAGGTGAAGGGTGGTTCGGGTGATGACTGCCTGTGGGTGGGCAATACCTATGGCTTGGGTGCCCTCCGTGGCTGGGATGGAGAGAACCAAGTATTGCTGACCAATGTAATGTACCAAGAACAGAGAGTTGTCTCGGAAGGTCCTGTAAGAGCCATTGTTGAAGTAGTAGACAATGGCTGGACTCCAGCTCCAGGACTCAAACCTGTCAATGCCACCATACGTTATACCATCTATGCGGGGCATCGTGATTTTGATGTCGACGTGTTCTTTAACAAAGATGTGTCGGATTATCAGTTTGCCACAGGATTGATTAATGTGAAAGGTTCCAGCGAATATACTGACGGCAAGGGCTTAAGAGGCTGCTATGGCAGTGACTGGCCAACGGGCAAGGATGACGGCAAGCACAAACAGGAGACAGTGGGCTTGGGTATCTATGTGCCGCAGGCTGCGCTGGTGAAAGAGATGCCTGCCAATAAAGACTGCTACACGCAGGTGGTTCGTCCTTCAGGCAACAAGCTGAGTTACAAGCTGGCTTATACCAGCGCCAATGAGACCTATGGCTTCAAGGGTGAGAAAGAGTGGTATCGATGGTTGAAAGACTGGAAAAAACTGAACGAAGAACCTGTGCAAGTGTATTATAATATACGATAATGACTACACAAAAGGGCAATAATGAGCAAAAATACACCAAAATTGTTCATTATTGTTCTTTTTGTTTAAAAATATTAGTAAAAACACTTTGTTTTTATCACATTTTTTAGTATTTTTGCACACGTAATGTTAATAGATAGCGACAAAGTGAAAAATATTTTTAAATATATGGCATTCATGGCGGTGACGCTTCTTCTTTGTTCGGCTTGTGAACTCAAGTTTAAGCCGAATGAGGAAGCAGAGGCTGCTGTACTTTCCGTACAGCGCTATGATCGTCTGGAAAGTCGTTATCTGACAACAGGAGATTTCTCTGCCTTGCAGCAGATGAATACCGATTATCCGATAGAAACACGTACGTTGATAGAGAAGATGCTTCAGTTGGGCACGATTACTGATGCCAATATCAGCAATCGGTTTCTGATGTTCTATCAGGACTCTACTCTGCAGGCGCTTATTGCCGATGCTGAGGCTGAGTATGCCAATATGGATGATATCAACCAGCAGTTGAAGGAATCGTTTGAACGTCTGAACGCCTGGATGCCAGAGTTGCAGCAGCCTTCTTTCTATGCACAGATAGGAGCGCTCGACCAGAGTATCGTGGTGGGTGAACACTCTGTAGGAATTTCGCTTGACAAGTATATGGGCAGCGAGTATCCGCTATACAAGAAATTTTATACAGCCCAGCAACGTGCTACCATGTCACGAACTTATATTGTTCCGGATTGCCTTACCTTCTATCTGTTGAGCATTTATCCTATGGATGATTTTGATAATCGTTCGCAGCTTGACCGAGACCTTCACATGGGAAAAATCATGTGGGTGGTGAATAAGGCGATGAACAAGGAAGTCTTTACCACAAGTTATGTAAAGACCATCAGCAGTTATCTGAAGCGTAATCCAAAGATAACCGTACGGCAGTTGCTGGAGTGCAAGGATGATTCGCCTATCAAGGCATTGCACAAAGACTGATTATGAAGAAACTTATTATATTTATAGCAACCTTTATGATGGTGTCATCTATACAGGCAGCTGAGAAGTTGGACTTGGAGGATATTACTTCGAGATGTTTTACAGCTTCTTATGTCAGCGGAGTGAATCCGATAGAAGGCACCGACCTGTATGCTTCTATCAGCAACGATGGAAGTCAAATCGTGAGTTATTCGTTTAAGACTGGCAAGCAGGTGACTGTCTTGTTTGATGCCGCAGTATGCAAGGCTCCCTTTGAGTCGGTAGATGGTTACGAACTGAGTCCTGACGGAAAGCGAATGCTCATTCTTACCAAGCGTAAGAGTATTTATCGCCGTTCTTTTACAGCAGAGTATTTCATTTACGACATTGCCAGCAAGTCTTTGCTCAAGTTGTCGGATGGAGAGAACCAGCAGGTGGCTACATGGTCACCAGACTCCCGCCATGTGGCTTTTGTAAGAGAGAACAATCTTTTTATCACAGATGGTAAGAAGGAGGTACAGGTTACAAACGACGGCAAGTTCAATGAAATCATTAATGGTATCCCTGACTGGGTGAACGAAGAAGAGTTTGGTTTCAATAAGGCTTTTGCTTGGAATGCTGACGGAACTGCACTCAGCTGGATTCGTTATGATGAGTCGAAGGTGAAGACTTACTCCCTGCAGTTGTTCTGCGGTCAGAAGCCTGCCTTGAAACAGTATACCGATTATCCAGGTGAATATTCCTATAAGTATCCCAAGGCTGGTCAGGACAACTCTGTGGTGAGCCTTTGGAGTTATGATGTGAAAGCCGGCAAGACAGTACGCATGAATGTACCTTTGGCTTCGGACGGTTATATTCCTCGCGTAAAGCAGGCTCCTGATGCCAAGAGTATGATAGCCTTTACGATGAACAGACATCAGGACGAACTGAATCTTTATTCTTTCAATCCTTTTACGGGTGAGGCGAAGCTGGTGATTAAAGAGAGTGTGCCCAAGTATGTGAAGGAAGAAGTGGTGGAATGGACTCGTGTAGGCAATAAGTACATCTTGCTGCCCAGTGATCGCGACGGCTTTATGCATCTTTATCTGTACGACATTAAGGGGAAGTTGATTCGCCAGGTAGAAAAGGGTGACTATGAGGTGACTGATGTATATGGCATGAATGAGAAAACGGGTGATATCTATTTCCAGTCAAGCATGTTGAGTCCGCACGATAGACAGGTCTATGTGGCACATGCTAACGGCACGACCGAAAGACTTACCGATGCACGTGGAAACAATGCAGCCATATTCTCGGGTGATTATCGTTATTTCTTCAATACTTGGAGCAGTTACAGTCATCCTTATGTCTTCACCTCGCGTACCAATCGTGGAAAGGTGGTAAGAGTGTTGGAGGACAATAAGGAGTTGCTCGACAAGGTTGCCCAGTATAATTGGGGAAAGCGTGAACCTTTCTCTTTCACCACATCTGAGGGAGTGAAACTGGATGGATGGATGGTGAAACCTGTAGACTTTGATGCCAACAAGAAATATCCCGTTATACAGTTCCAGTATTCTGGTCCGGGTAACCAGCAGGTAAAGGATGCATGGAGTACAGGAAGTATGGGTAATGGAGGAGCCTTCGACTATTATCTGGCCCAGGAAGGATATATTGTCGTTTGTGTAGATGGTCGTGGCACTGGAGGCAGAGGAGCAGCCTTTGAGAAATGTACTTATCTCAGACTGGGTGACTTAGAGGCAAAAGATCAGGTAGAGACAGCTCTTTATTTAGGCGGTCTTCCTTTCGTAGATAAAAACCGCATCGGTATCTGGGGCTGGAGCTTTGGTGGATTCTGCACACTGATGAGTATGAGTGAGGGTCGTCCTGTATTCAAGGCAGGTGTTTCTGTGGCACCTCCCACCAACTGGCGCTATTATGACACGGTGTATACTGAGCGCTATATGCGTACACCTCAGGAGAATGCCGCTGGCTATCTGACCAATCCCATAGAGCGTGTTGACAACTTGCATGGAGCTTTGCTTATGTGTCATGGCATGGCTGATGATAATGTTCATCCACAGAATACATTCGAGTATGCCGAGGCTTTGGTTCAGGCAGACAAGGACTTTAAGGAGATATATTATACCAATCGTAATCATAGCATATATGGAGGCAACAGCCGCAGACATCTCTTGCGCCAGATTGTGAATTGGTTTAACGACAATATGAAATAAAGACGATTAGAGTATGAAAGCTAAGAACGGATTCAATCTTCGTACTGTTTGTGGGGAAAACATTCTCGTGGCAGAAGGAGAGGAGAATATTGATTTCAGCAATATCATCAGCATGAATGAAAGTTCTGCTTACTTGTGGAACAGCATTCAGGGAAAAGACTTTGAGGTGAAAGACCTGGTTGATCTGTTGATAGAAATGTACGAGGTGGATGAGGAAACTGCCACTCGTGATGCTCGGCTGTTGGTAGACCAATGGAAACAGGCTGAGATAATAGAATAAGGTGTAAATTCAACGTATAAAAGAAGAAGTGAAGGAGTTTAGAAAATGGATTCTTTTCAACTCTTTCACTTATACTACTTGTATTACATGATTCCGAAAATCGGAATCCATATCTTGCGATAAAAGGCCAGCAAATATCTTCGGCAAGGCGACAAGGCAGTCCAGATGGCAGAGTAGATTCTCCATTTCCTGCCGTCAATTCTGTCGAGTGTTTGATGGCTTTTTCTGTAGAATCCCACAGCTATAGCCTTGATGTCTTTCATCTTGCAACTTTCTGTTGTGAGGTTTCCGTCGCCTTTCAGTGTGACGTCCTCGCCCTCAATTTTGATGATGCGATGCAGTACATAGTGGCGAGGACTGATTTCTGCCAATACAGGCTCACCGATATTGTATATCTCGCGTTTGGCAAGCAGGGCTTTGTCGCGCTTGTCTTCCAGGAACGGACGCATGGAAAAGCCCCTAAGTTGCAGGGTGACAGTGTGTCCCTCATTAAGCAACTTAATGATTTCGGGCAGTAGCTGCGCATTAGGAAACTGTATTTCCGTTACTTGTAATGTAGTCTCTTTCATCATATAAAATCTTATACAGAATGGGGGTTATGCTTTTCTGATGGCTTGGTTGCATACAATGGCAGCCTCGCGATTGGGAAGGCAGTGCAAGGTGTAGATATCCGACAGCTCAACAAGATGGCTGATGGTATTGCAGATATTGTTGAAAATATCCAGATCCCATTTCATAGAAGAACAAGATGGCAGTATGGATGCAAAGGCTTCTGCTGGTGATAGCTTTTCCACATAGTTCTTTTGTGCGCGGTCTATGCGGGTGATGGCACCGAGTTTTGCTTTTACGTTGCGATAGCATGGTGTTTTTCCGCTCCAGGGACTACCATATATATAAGGTGTATCGTCTATGATTCGTAGGATAGGGTTGTCGTCGTTCATCAAGTCGCACCCCGACAGATAGCGCAGCCACATGCTCACCTGTGTACTCTTTCCCGTTCCGCTCTTGGCAATGAAGGCATAGCCATATCCTTTTTGCCTTACAAGTGATGCATGCAGCAAGAGTGTTTCTATCTTGCTTCCTGCAAAGGCAAAGATGAGCATCAGGGCATTGTTGAGTCCGAATTTTCGCATGTTGTAGTTACCGTTCAGTGCGCATTGGCAGTCGCTGAAGTCTTTATTGGTCAGCAACAGGCAGCAGTTGGCACCTTGTATGTCCTTGATGATATACTGGTATCCGCCATTGTCGAGTTTATCGACGATGGTGTTTCCATTTCCAGTATCAAAGGCTCTGATGCGTTTGCGTTTTTCCTTTGGGTAGGGGCGAAGGGTATCGTCAACCGAGAGTTGAAAAAAAAGTTCACCCTTCAGATTTTTCTCTCTGAAGGGTTCTAATGATGGGATAAGATGCATGCCGTTGAATGGTGACTCGGCAAAGCAGATCTTGATGTCGAGTTCGGCTATGCTAAAGAAGTTCTCATTTTGCATTACGCTTCTTTTTCTTTTGTTGTTTCAGTGCGTCTTTTGCCTTAATCTTCTTGGCTGGCTTCTGAGCCACCTCTTCGTTGGCCTCATAGTCAGGCTTAATGCCCGAGAATATGAAACGGTCCATACCGATGATTTTAACCTGATATTTTGGTGCTGCATCCTCTATCATACCGCTTTTGTTTTTGGATTTCTTGGGTTGAGCGGTATAGCTGTTGCGCATTTTGTTATATTTCTTGGTCAGCTTTTTCAGGTTTGTGCTGTAGCTTACCATGCAGGTGGGGTGTTTGTAACCTTCTCCCTCTAAATAGTCGCGCAACTGGTAAGAGTAATCTTCTCTGCTTACCAGGAAGTGGTTCTTGCTGTTGAGCCAGGCAGAGTCTACTGCCTGCACATCGGTGAAGCATACGATAGAATCATTGAACGATGATGCAAATCCAAAGATATAAATTCGCTTCATCTCGTCTTTGGCCTGCATGCTGACAGCGATAAGCAATGTGGCAGCAATGGCTGCAAATACTGATTTTCTAAGTTTCATTTTCTGTTTCTTCTGTTATGGATATTGCTTACTGGCCTAAGTAGGTCTTCAGCGTTTTACTTTTCGTGTTGTATCTCAGCCTGCGAATTGCCTTCTCCTTAATCTGTCTTACTCTTTCGCGGGTGAGGTTGTATTTGTCTCCAATTTCCTCGAGGGTCATTTCTTGCATGCCGATGCCAAAGAAAGCTTTTATCACTTTCTGCTCTCTGTCGTTGAGAACATCGAGCACTCTTCCTATCTCTGTTCGTAGCGATTCCTGATCGAGTACGTTGTCGGTAGAAGGTGAGTCGGTGTTGGGCAGGAAGTCAAGCAGGCTGTTGTCCTCGCCTTCGGCGAAAGGTGCGTCCATGCTTACATGGTGCGTATTGATCTTCATCGCCTCTGCGATCTTTTCCTCGGGAAGGTCTATGCGGTCGGCCATTTCTTCCACACTGGGCTTGCGCTCGTTTTCCTGCTCAAACTTGTTCAGTTCGCGGGCGATACGATTGACACTTCCCACCTGGTTGAGCGGGAGGCGTACGATGCGGCTTTGCTCTGCTATGGCCTGCAAAATGCTTTGTCTAATCCACCATACAGCATAAGAGATAAACTTGAAGCCTCTTGTCTCGTCATATTTTTCGGCTGCTTTTATCAAGCCGAGGTTTCCCTCGTTGATGAGGTCGGGTAAGCTCAGACCCTTGTTCTGATATTGCTTGGCGACGGAAACGACAAATCTAAGGTTGGCCTTCGTCAATCTCTCAAGTGCTTTGCGGTCACCCTTTTTGATTTGTTGAGCCAGTTCCACCTCCTCATCTGCTGTGAGAAGATCCTGGTGCCCAATTTCTTGAAGGTATTTTTCAAGTGATGCACTCTCTCTGTTGGTTATCGACTTTGATATTTTCAGTTGTCTCATGGTTAGCATTATTTTTTGTTCGTAGATGCAAAAATACGCTTTTTTGTCGATATGTGCAAAAAAAATAGCAGATATTTGAGAAAATATCTGCTATTTTTTTATTTATAGAACTGTTTTACTTATTTATTATCATTTCTCAGGCTTGGTCTTGCCCCTCAATAATTGACTTTGTTTTGCTTAGTCTTTCTGAAGTGGCACGGCGAAGTATGACTTCTTGCCTGTAGGCCATACACCCTGAATGTAGAGTACTGGCTCCTTGCTTGTGGATGCACTCTTTACTATCTTCTGCAAGTCATCGAGCGTGGTGATGTTGGTATCATTTACACGCTGGATAATAAGTCCGCGCGAAATTCCAGCATCCTTGAGTGCGCCAGCTCCAACCTTCAATACCTCCAGACCATATTTGACGCCAAGTTCCTTCTTTTGTGCTTCTGTCACAGGACGGAAGGTTCCACCCAATACATCCAGATCGGCACTCTTGATGACCGAAGTGTTGCCTTGAGCATTTTTGAGTGTGATGCTCTTGGTGTAGCTCTTCTTGTTGCGTAAGTAGGTGATAGAGAGTTTGTCGCCAGGGCGTTTGCTGTTGAGGGCTTCCTGGAGTTCAGCCATCTTGGTCACCTTCTTGCCGTCTATCTTGGTTATGATGTCACCTTCCTTCAAGCCTGCGTCGGCTCCGTTTCCGTCCTCATCCACTTTGGTTACATATACACCTTCATTGGTGCCTAAATCTACTTCTTTGCCATTTTCCTTCTGCGAGTTGATGTAGTTGAGTACATCGCTTCCCTGAATGCTGAGCATCACGCGCTGTACACTGCCATATTTCTTCAGGTCGTCTACTACCTTATTCATTATAGAGGTAGGAATGGCGAAACCATAGCCTGCGTATGAACCTGTCTGCGAGTAGAGCATGGCGTTGATACCTACCAGCTCGCCCTGTGTGTTGACCAGTGCACCGCCCGAGTTTCCAGCATTGATGGCGGCATCAGTCTGTATGAAACTCTCCACACCGTTGGCACCTAACGAGCGAGCCTTTGCAGAGATGATACCTGCTGTGACAGTGTTGTTCAGACCGAAAGGATTGCCTACTGCAATGACCCATTCGCCAACCTTGACGTTGTCGCTGTTGGCAATAGGAAGAGTAGGGAGGTCTTTCGCGTTGACTTTTATCAGGGCAAGGTCTGTACTTTTGTCTGTACCAATGATGCGTGCAGAGAATTCGCGGTTGTCGTTGAGTGTTACCGTCAGTTCGTCAGCTCCTTCTACCACGTGGTTGTTGGTGACGATATATCCGTCGCTGCTGATGATGACACCAGAGCCTGTAGCCTCTCTCTTGGGAGTCTGCACTTTCTGTTTGCGTGTTCCGCCTTGACCACCGCCAGGGTTGCCAAAGAAACCGAATGGATCGAAGAAATCTCCAAACGGATTGCTCTGAACATCTACTGTCTGTACCTTTGAGTTCTGTACATATTTGATATGGACAACTGCTGGCAGAGCCTTTTCGGCAGCATAGGTTAAATCTACTGGTTGACCAGGAGCGGCCGAAGTCACTGATGGTGCGGCTGCATTGACTTTCATGAATGCGCCTGCTGAGAATGCGAGTGAGCTGATGCAGAGCACAGCCAAAACATATTTGCTTACTTTTCTCATAATGTATAATTTTTTGTTGTTAATTTTAATGTTTGCTTTGTTGGCGTTGCCAACTTTTCATTTCGGCTGCAAATATAGGTGCAAAAAACGAGAAACAGTCAATTATACATGTATTTTTATCCCGTTTTAACATTCTAAATTAACATATTAACGGCTCTTAAACAAGAATGTGCCTAAATTTACAAATATTCAATACTTTGTTTGATATGTATAGTTGTAAATATGGAATTAATATTTTGTAATATGCAAAAAACTATTAACAAAACAGTCTTGCTAAAGCCCTTTTTGTGTACTGATAAGAGGGCTTTTGTTATCCTTATAGGGTTGAGGTATAGAAAATAAGTAAGAAAAGTCCTTTACTTTTCGAAAGTTTTTTGTACCTTTGCACTTTAGTAAGATACAGAAAGCAGTGCCCCGGCGTGTCGCTGGTCTTCTTGGTAAGACGAGAGGAAAGTCCGGGCAGCACAGAGCATCCCACTTCCGAAAATAGAAGCTATTGGTGACAGTAGGTGTAGGCAGAAGAAAATAACCGCCTTGTTGAGTCTTTAGATGAAAGCAGGGTAAGGGTGAGAAGGTGGTGTAAGAGACCACCAGATGACGGGTGATCGTCATGCTGTGTCGGCTGGGAGCTGTAAGCTCATGTATACCGCAGACTGAGGGTTGCTCGCCCGAGTGTCTTTTATGGCAGCTGCGGAGGGTAGAGTGCTCAAGCCCTGGGGTGACTCAGGGATTAGATAAATGACATGCACCTGCACTTTGTTGCAGGAACAGAACTCGGCTTATAGGGGCACTGCTTTCTTTTTATATTTTTATTTTTAATCTCCACTTAATTATTTAAAGTCATGAACATCAGAGAACCAGAAAAGCAAATCCTCAACGATTTTGAGCATAAAGTGACCAACAAAATCAAGTTGTATGGCAATTATCCCGACTTCCCCAAGATGGAAGACTATGGTATCGAGGGTATGGAACTGGATGATTATCTTTTTGACAAGCAAGCTATTCTCGATATGGGAGGAAGCAGTCGCAATAAGCTGACGGTGGGTGGCATTATCACTTTGTTGCCTGTTATCGTTCTTTCGGCTTTTCCCGACAGTGCCTATATTTATGGTAAGATGGGAACTACGGTTTTGGCTATCGCTGTCGGCCTGATGTTGGCATTGTGCCTATATGCAGTACTGAAAGCCATTATCCGCTTTCGGCTGGCGCGCCATGCCGACCTGAAGTTTGAAACCTACATCAAGGCTGTGTTGTTTTATCAGCCACGACAATAGTCTTGCTGTTGCTTTAAAAAAAGAAATCCTAACCTCTCACGAAGAGAAGTTAGGATTTTTTTATGTGTATAATTAAATATCTGTCATTTTATTATACGATACCCTGAGCCATCATAGCCTTGGCAACCTTCAGGAAGCCTGCAACGTTGGCACCCTTTACGTAGTTTACGTAACCGTCTGCCTCGGTACCATACTTCACACAGTTGGCGTGAATATCGTTCATGATTTCGTGAAGTTTAGCATCAACCTCCTCACGGCTCCACTTCAGACGCTCAGAGTTCTGACTCATCTCAAGACCTGATACAGCTACACCACCAGCATTGGCAGCCTTACCAGGAGCATAGAGGATCTTGGCATCCTGGAATACCTTGATGGCCTCAGGAGTTGTAGGCATGTTGGCACCCTCGCTCACTGCGAATACGCCGTTGGCAACCAATGCCTTTGCAGCCTCTTCGTTGATTTCGTTCTGAGTAGCAGAAGGAAGAGCGATGTCTGCCTTCTCGAACCAAGGCTTAGCTCCTTCAACATACTTCACGCCATATTTCTCGGCATATTCCTTGATACGGCCACGCTCTACATTCTTCAGTTCCATGATGTAGTCGAGTTTCTCGCGGTCGATACCGTCTGGATCGTAGATGTAACCATCTGAGTCGGAACATGTGACAGGCTTTGCACCCAACTGAAGCAACTTCTCCATAGTGTACTGAGCCACGTTACCAGAACCAGAAACCAAGACAGTTTTGCCCTTGATGTCAATATTCTTGGTGGCAAGCATGTTGCAGAGGAAATAAACATTACCATAACCTGTTGCCTCAGGACGGATACGAGAACCGCCAAACTCCTGGCCCTTACCAGTCAAGACACCCTGGAACTGGTGAGTCAACTTCTTGTACATACCGAAGAGATAGCCTACCTCACGGCCACCTACACCAATATCACCTGCAGGAACGTCCTCGTCTGGGCCCATGTGGCGATAAAGCTCAGTCATGAAAGCCTGGCAGAAACGCATAACCTCATTGTTGCTCTTGCCGCGAGGTGAGAAATCAGAACCACCCTTGGCTCCACCCATAGGAAGGGTTGTCAGAGAGTTCTTGAATGTCTGCTCGAAGGCCAGGAACTTCAAGATGCTCAGGTTTACTGACTTATGATAGCGAAGACCTCCCTTGTAAGGACCGATGACATTGTTGTGCTGGATTCGGTAACCCATGTTAGTCTGTACATTACCCTTGTCGTCTACCCATGAAACACGGAACTCGATAATGCGGTCTGGAATGCAAAGGCGCTCAATGAGGTTGGCCTTCTCAAACTCAGGATGCTTGTTGTACTCTTCCTCGATAGTACCGAGAACCTGACTAACTGCCTGGATGTATTCAGGCTCATTAGGGAATCTTCTCTGAAGATTCGCAATCACTTCTGATGCTTTCATAATCTATATCTTTTATTGGGTTTAAAAATTTCTATTTTGTTATTTCCGATTGCAAAGTTAAAGAAAAAGTTTGAAAAAAAGAACAAAAAGACAGAAAAAATAAAGAAAAGGTGTAAAAAGGTAAGTTTTTAACAGTTTATAAGAGGCTTTTATTATAGAATTGTGGGCGTACACCTTATTATATATAGGGAAAACAGCCCGATTGTACATAGGGAAACAGCCCTGTTTTTTCAGCCATGAGTAGTTACTGATAGTGGTAATTACTCAGCATAAGTAGTCAACTATGAATATGACTGAGATAAATGTTTCTTTTAGCCTGTAAAAATCTATGTTCTAAAGTATCGAACTTATGTTCTAAAGTACCGAACTTATGTTCTAAAGTTTCGAACTTATGTTCTAAAGTACCGAACTTATGTTCTAAACTATCGAACATAGATTTGATTGTGGTTTAACGATTTTAGTTGACCACTCTAAGTATTATTGATAATATGAGTTGACTCGGTTATTACTTATTTATAATTCACGTAGACTTACTCAACTTTCGCAAATATGTTCCACACGCCCAGAAGGGGCAGAAGCCCTTAGCCTGTACTTGAACCATTTTGCGAAACTTCAGTTACTTAATTATTAGTCTTATTTACAGTTGACTATTCATGGCTATAAGGGTGCAAAGTAGTTACTGATAGAGGTAAGTGCAGCTAAAAAAGTAATTGGCAGGATCATCTTAAAACAAAAAAGTATCTTAAGAAACATCTGCATGTAACTTAAGATACTTTTTGTTTTCAACTACAGTTTCTTCTTGCTTCAGGTAGACGAGAAACTGGAGCAGTTGTTATTTTTTGAAGCCGAAAATGCGCTTGATGAATTTCTTGACTACATTTTCTTTCTTCTGAGGATTTACGATAGGCGTAACCTTACGTGTGGTTGATTTTTCAGAAGTCTTCTTCTGGCTGACACCTCTTCCTCTGCCGTTGCTGCCTGGGCGTACATTGCGACGCTTGCCGTTGTTGTCCAGGCTGCCTGGCTTGTTGTCAGTCTGTGCCTGTCTGTTGCGTGACTTGTTTTCTGTCTGATCGCTTGCAGGACGATTATTGCCTTTACGTCGGTTGTTGCGATTTTGCTTATTCTCGTTTTCCGGTTTGCCACTATTGTTCTGCTGCTGGCTGTTGCCCTGCTGCTGGCCATCCTTGGTACGAGGAGCGTTCTTACCCTGTTGTCTGGCGTTGCCCTGTTGTTTCTTGTTGTCTTTGTTCCTGGGCTGGTTGTTGTCTTGCTGGTTGTTGCCTTGCTTGCTGTTTTCCTGTGGGTTGTTGTCTTCAGTACGACGCTGAGCCTTTTCAGGTCGGTTGGCAGTTTTATTGGCAGGTTTGCGTTTGTGTGCAGTCTGTTCACGATCTTTGCGTCGTCTGCTCTTTGCGCTGTTGTTGCCTGCCTTTCTGGGCTTGTTCTGCTTGGTGTATGCAGGTCCTTCTCCGCATCCTTCGGGCAGAGCAACCTTTTCCACTTTTTTTTCCAAGAACTTCTCTATCTGCTGGAAATAGAAGATATCTTCCTCGCTCACGAAGGTGATAGCCACTCCGTCGCGGTCGGCACGTGCAGTACGTCCGATACGGTGCACATAGTCTTCAGTATCGTGAGGCACATCATAGTTGATAACCAATGCGATATCATCGATGTCTATGCCTCGTGCCACGATGTCGGTAGCTACGAGCACATCGATTTGTCCGCTCTTGAATTTGAACATCATATTGTCGCGTTCAGCCTGGTCCAGGTCAGAGTGCATCTCTCCACAGTTGATATGTTTACGCTGCAGTGATCCTGCCACTTGCTTTACCTTCATCTTGCTTCCGCAGAAGATGATGACTCGCTGCAGGTCGCCAGCTTTGAAGATGTCCTTGATGATGTCCATCTTCTGTGTCTCGTAGCATACGTAAGCTTTCTGCTGTATCTTCTCGGCAGGTTTGCTTACTGCGAGTTTGATCTCTACAGGATTCTTGAGCAGAGTCTTTGCCAGTTCTTCTATTTTCTCGGGCATTGTGGCAGAGAACATAATGGTCTGGCAAGTTTTTGGCAATTTGGCTGCGATGGTCTTGATATCCTCCGAGAATCCCATGTCGAGCATGCGGTCTGCCTCATCAAGAATAAAGAAGCTTACCTTGCTGAGGTCTACATTGCCCAAGCTGATATGAGAGATGAGTCGGCCTGGTGTAGCTATCACCACGTCTGCACCCATGCGCAGGCTTTTCAGTTCCTGGTCGTAACGGTTTCCGTCGTTTCCTCCATATACAGCCACGCTGCTTACGCCTTGCAGGTAATATCCGAAGCCCTGCATGGCCTGGTCTATCTGTTGTGCCAACTCGCGTGTAGGCGACATGATAACACAGTTGATGGCATCAGAAGGATAACCACCGTCGTCGAGTTTACTGAGCACTGGCAGCAGATAGGCAGCAGTTTTGCCTGTTCCGGTTTGCGCAACTCCCATTACGTCGTTGCCTTTCAATATCTCTGGAATACACTTTTCCTGTACTGGGGTGCAAGTGTCGAAGCGCATATCGTAGAGCGCATCGAGCACGTTGTCATTTAAATCTAATTCGTCGAAATACATATTTCTTATTTTTCTTTTTCCTTTTTTCATTTTTTGTCATTAATCATTAATACTTACCTCGGTGCGTTGCGGTAGCAGAAGTATGCCACGAATGCGAAGAGGAAGTTGGGCATCCAGGCAGCCAGCATAGGCGGGAAGTTGTCCTGGATGGCGAATGTGGCAGAGATGGTTTGCAGCATGATGTAGCTAAAACTCAGTGCCAGTCCGATGCCGAGCGATGTTCCCATTCCACCTTTGCGCTTGCGCGACGAGAGCGACACACCTATTATGGTAAGGATGAATGAGGCGAATGAGGCTGCAATTCGCTTGTGATATTCCACCTGGTATTGCACCACATTGCCCGAACCTCGGTTGATCTGTTTGGAGATATAATCCTTCAGTGCAGGACTGGTAAATGTTTCCTGCTGTCCCTTGGAGTATACCAGGTCGGTGGGTTCCATCATGATGATGGTGTCTTTCTCGGCTCCGCTGGTGATGTGCTCCTTCAGTCCTTGGAGCTGTCGTACCTTCCAGTTTCTTATTTTCCAGTGGTACTTGGAGTCGGAGATGGTGTCGTACTGCACCTCCATGGCGGTGAGGTGGCTTACCAATTTCTTGTCCTTAAACTTGTCAAGGCAGAAGCCGAAGCCTTTCTTGCTTTGGTTGTCGTAGTGCTGCAGATACGCGATGACGCCCCTGTCCACCTGCAGCTGTACGTTTTCTGCCGATGTGTTCTTGCTCTTCTTCTTGTACTTGATTTCGAAATTCTGTCTTACCACCGTTCCATAGGGAATAACATAGGCAGAGAGGGCATACGACATGGCCGAGAGCATGATGCAGGTAATCATGTAAGGGCGCAACAGCCGCTTGAATGAGATGCCTGATGCCATGATGGCGATAATCTCAGAGTTGCCAGCCATCTTAGATGTAAAGAAGATGACGGCAATGAAGACAAACAGCGCACTGAAGAGGTTGGCGAAGTAAGGCACGAAGTTGAGGTAATAGTCAAAGACGATAGCCCTCAGCGGTGCATGATTCTCGGTGAATTTAGGCAGGTTGTCGTTTACGTCGAACACGATAGCCACCGAGATAATCAGCAGGATAGAGAAGAAGTATGTGCCTACAAACTTCTTGATGATGTACCAGTCCATGCGCTTGATATACCTGAATGGGTTCAGGAACCTGAGTATACGCAGGAAGGCCAACTTCTTTGCGAGCCATTGTGTGATGTGTATGAGCCCAGCAAAGTGTTGTCCGAACCATCTTTTGGCTTTATAGAGCCTGCGATGTTTTCTTAATTGATGAAATGTCTTCATTTTATGTTTTTGACCTTTTAATAGGTCTTTTTTTTGTTTGACCAGTCAGTCTGTGGTCTTTGCGTTTGTTCTCCCAGCCTGTGGTCTTTATATTCTTTGTCCCAGCTGGTCGATGATCGAATTTTTCCATTGCACGAAGTCTCCCTGCTCGATGTGCTGTCGCGCATCGGTGACGAGTCGCAGATAGAAGGCCAGGTTGTGTATGCTTGCTATCTGCATGGCCAGGAGTTCCTGTGCCTTGAAGAGGTGATGCAGGTAAGCCTTGGTTGTGATACGGTCGATGTCGCATCCGTCAGGGTCTACGGGACTGAAGTCCATTTCCCATTTCTTGTTGCGCATGTTCATCGTTCCGTTGTAGGTGAAGAGCATGGCGTTGCGTCCGTTGCGGGTTGGCATCACACAGTCGAACATGTCCACTCCTCGTTCTATGGCCTCGAGTATGTTCTGTGGTGTACCCACACCCATAAGATAGCGCGGCTTGTCCTTGGGCAGGATTTCGTTCACCACCTCTATCATTTCGTACATCACCTCAGTGGGCTCGCCTACGGCAAGTCCACCGATAGCATTTCCGTCGGCTCCCTTGTCTGCCACATATTTGGCCGCCTCTCTTCTCAGCTCGGGGAAGGTGCAGCCCTGCACGATGGGGAAGAGGCTTTGCTGATATCCGTACAGCGGTTCGGTCTCGTTGAAGCGCTTGACACAGCGGTCGAGCCAACGCTGTGTCATCTCGAGACTCTTCTTGGCATACTGGAAGTCGCTTTGTCCAGGAGGACACTCGTCGAACGCCATCATGATGTCGGCACCAATAATTCGCTCAGTGTCCATCACGTTCTCGGGTGTGAAGATGTGCTTGCTTCCGTCGATGTGAGAGCGGAACTCGCACCCCTCCTCACGCAACTTTCGGATGCCTGTAAGCGAGAACACCTGGAATCCGCCACTGTCTGTCAGGATGGGTCGGTCCCATCCGTTGAAGCCATGCAGTCCGCCTGCGGCCTTGATGACCTCGAGTCCTGGTCGTAGGTATAGGTGGTAGGTGTTGCCTAAGATGATCTGTGCCTTAACCTGTTGGCGCAGTTCCTCGAAGTGCACACCTTTCACTGATCCGACAGTTCCCACAGGCATAAAGATAGGAGTCTTTATCTGTCCGTGGTCGGTGGTGATGATGCCTGTGCGTGCATCACTGGCTTTATCTGTTACTTGTAGTTCGAATTTCATTCTTCTTGTTTATATTGATTTCTCACTCTCCTTTCTTCGCATCCTCGGGAATCGTGAAATCGATGGGATGTTCCACCTTCTCGTCGGTGAGCGCGAAGTGCCAAACATCGGCAACATTCTCCACATAGTGGAATTCCACTCCCTTGCGATAGATCTCAGGAATCTCCTCAATGTCTTTCTTATTGTCCTGACAGATCACGATATCGGTAATGCCGGCTCGCTTGGCGGCCAGAATCTTCTCCTTGATGCCACCTACGGGGAGAACTTTTCCACGAAGTGTTATCTCTCCTGTCATGGCTGTGTTCTTTCGCACCTTGCGCTGTGTCAGGGCCGATGCGATACTTGTAGCGATGGTGATACCAGCAGAAGGACCGTCTTTAGGAGTAGCTCCCTCGGGCACATGGATATGGATGTTCCAGTTTTCGAAGATACGATAGTCTATGCCCAAGAGGTCGGCGTGCGCCTTGACATATTCCAGCGCAATGACCGCCGATTCCTTCATCACGTCGCCCAGGTTTCCTGTCAGGGTGAGTTTGGCAGCCTTGCTCTTGCTGAGCGAGGTTTCTATGAAGAGGATTTCTCCTCCTACCGATGTCCATGCCAGTCCTGTTACCACGCCAGCATATTGGTTTCCCTGGTAGATGTCGCGTGTGAAGATAGGCTTGCCCAACAACTCTTCCACCTCAGCAGGAGTGATGGTAGGCTTCTCCAGTTCGTCGGTATATGCCAGCTTGTATGCCATCTTGCGCAAAGCCTTGTTGATAGCTTTCTCGAGTTGGCGCACTCCGCTTTCGCGTGTATAGTGGTCTATCAGGTCTTCGATGGCTGCTTTGGTAAACTTTATCTTGGGCTCATACTTGTCGAGACCAGTATTCTTCAGTTCGCGTGGCACCAGGTGTCGCTTGGCTATCTCCACCTTCTCCTCGATGATGTATCCGCCCACCTCGATGAGCTCCATACGGTCGAGCAACGGACGTGGAATACTGCTGATATCGTTGGCAGTAGCAATGAAGAGCACCTTCGACAAATCGTAGTCTGTATCGAGATAATTGTCGTGGAAGGCATTGTTCTGTTCTGGGTCGAGCACTTCGAGCAGAGCCGATGCCGGGTTTCCGTTGATGGTGTTCTGTGTCACTTTGTCTATCTCGTCGAGGATGAATACAGGGTTGCTGCTTCCAGCCTTCTGAATGTTCTTGATGATTTGTCCGGGCATGGCTCCTATATAGGTACGGCGGTGTCCTCGTATCTCCGACTCGTCGTGCAGACCGCCCAATGACATACGCACATATTTTCTGCCCATCGCCTCAGCGATGCTCTTTCCAAGACTTGTCTTGCCAACTCCTGGAGGGCCATAGAGGCAGAGGATAGGGCTCTTCAGGTCTCCTCGCAGCGATCTTACAGCCAGGTATTCCAGGATACGTTCCTTAACCTTTTCCATGCCATAGTGCGCTTTGTCGAGAACTTTCTTGGCATGCTTGAGGCTCAGGTTGTCCTGAGTATATTCATTCCAAGGCAGGTCTACCATGGTCTGCAGGTAGTTGACGAGGATAGAGTAGTCGGGGCTCTGTGGGTTGATGGTTTCGAGCTTGTTCAATTCCTTATTGAACGCCTTGGCTGTAGCCTCGTTCCATTTCTTGTTCTTGGCCTTTTCAGTCAGTTCTTTTCGCTCAGGATTCTTCTCGTCTCCCCCCAGTTCCTCGCGTATGTTCTTGAGTTGCTGCTGCAGGAAGTATTCTCTCTGCTGTTCGTCGAGGTCGAAGCGTGTTTTCTGCTTGATGTCCGACTGTATGCTCAGCAGCTGCAGCTCTTTGTGCTCAGCTTTCAGAGCGATGTAAAGACGGTCGCTGAGGTTGTCTTTCTCCAGCATCTCCATCTTGTCCTCTATGCTGAAAGGCATGTTGCTGCAGATGAAGTTGGCAGCTATCATGGGGTTGGATATGTTGTTGAGGGCATATTCAGCCTCATTGGGCATATCATCGCAGGCATGTATGAAGTTGGCTGTTTCCTGATGCAGTGTGTCCAACAGCGTCTGGAAATGCACGTCTTCCAGGTTGGGCCACTTTTCTGGCAGACTGGTTACCTGTCCTTTGTAGTAAGGACTTATTGATGTGATCTGTTCGAGTCGGCATCTGCCAAGAGCCTGTACCACGATGGTTATGTTACCTGATTCTACTCCTGGCAGTTCAACTGTTTTTATGAGTTTAGCAAACACACCAGTCTTATAGAGGTTTCCAGATGTGGGGTTTTCTGTAGCCTCATCTTTCTGGCAGAAGATACAGAATACCTTGTCTGGATTTTCGATTAGCTTTTGGGCGAGCTGAACGCTCTGGGGTCTTCCCACGATGATGGGTGCCAGAACGGTAGGAAAGATGACGAGATTGCGTGTGCAGAGAATAGGGTATTCTCCTGATTCTCTTTCTGCCACCAATACAGAAGCATCGCCGTCAAAATCGGCTATCATTTGAAATTGTGTATTTTGTTTTCTGTTCATATTCGTTTTTAGAATTCTTTTTAGGGTGCAAAGGTAGTCATTTTTATTGAATTCAGAGGGGTTGGTATAGATATTTTAATATATTCGTGGCATTTTTTTGTAAAAATGATAAAATAAAACAGACTTGTTTGCGTTTTTCCTGAGGTAAGCGAAAGTTGCGTAAATCAGAATAAAAACAAGAAACGGTGGCAGATTTTCAATTCAAACATTTTGGAATCATGCAGGATAAGTGCGGCATGAAGGTAGGCACAGACGGCGTACTCTTGGGAGCGTGGGCTTTGGGAGGCAGCAGGGTGCTGGATATAGGTACGGGGACAGGTCTCGTAGCACTCATGATGGCCCAGCGTTTTCCGCAGTCAGTAGTCGATGCCATCGATATTGACGAGGAGGCTTGCAGGCAGGCTGCCGAGAATGTGGCGGCAAGTCCTTTTGCCGGAAGTGTGCATGTGAGTCATTGTCCGTTGCAGGATTTTCTGTCTTCCCAGCCTTACGATGCCATCGTCAGCAATCCGCCTTTCTTTGTCGACAGTCTGAAAAATCCTGATGTCAAGCGCTCGCTTGCCCGGCACACAGATACACTGCCTTTTGCCGACCTCTTTGCCGGAGCCAGACGTCTGCTTACGGAACATGGTTTCCTGTCGATTGTTGTACCCACAGAAGTGTTTGGTAGGGTGGAGGAAGAGGCTTATTATAAGGGCTTTACGCTTGTTCGCAAATGTATGGTGAAGACTGTGGAGCGCAAGGCTCCCAAACGGCTTCTTCTTACCTTCTCCCGTAGCCGTATGGGCAACTTTGAGGAGTCTACAGAAGTGCTCCAGTTGCCGGATGGCAGTCGTTCGGAATGGTATTCCCGGTTAACGGAAGAATTTTATATCAAGTAACTGAAGTTTCGCATGTGGTTCAAGTACGGGCTGAAGGCCCAAAAGCTCCTAGCCCAGGGCATCGCCCTGGGTATAATGGCAATCAGCAATGCGCCCTGTAAGGGCAACAGCTTTATATATTGCCTGGAGTTTTAAAGCTTTTGCCCTTACAGGGCGACAGGTTACCGCCCCAAACAACCCAGGGCGATGCCCTGGGCTAAGAGCTTCTGCCCTTTCAGGGCGTGTGGGGCTTACTTGCGAAACTTGAATCAAGTAGATTTCAAAGTAGATTTCAAAGTAGATTTCAAAGGAGTTTTCAAAGGATTTCAAGGAAGTTAAGAAGTTAAGAAGTTATCGCTCCCTGCGGTCGCTGAGGAGCTAAGACAAATGCTTAAGTGGACTTGAAATTAAACAATCCCTTAAAGGCATTTGTCTTAACTCCTTAACTCCTTAACTCCTTAACTCCTTAACACCTTAACTCCTTAACTTCTCAACTCTTTAACTCCTTCGTCAAGCATCATAAGTTCAGTTTGCTCTGCACGAGTTTGCTCAGTGCCTCCACCTTTCTTCCTTGCTCTCTGATGTCGCTTCTCACGGCATTGAGACCGTTGAAGAAATCGGCAAAGGCCGACTGTATGGCGTTGGGTTTCCGGGCATTCTTGTCGGCAAATGGGTTGACGATAATCTTGATGCCTTTCTCCTCC
Source organism: Segatella copri (assembly GCF_009495355.1). Lineage (GTDB taxonomy): Bacteria > Bacteroidota > Bacteroidia > Bacteroidales > Bacteroidaceae > Prevotella. Next base: position 11,455 of record NZ_VZAD01000037.1, on the reverse strand, counting down.
AAATGCACATCAATGTCAGCACCCGTCATAACCGGGTCGCCGTCATAATGGATGACACCAGGCTTGGTGCGGGTGATATGCAGCTTTTTGCATCTGAACGACTTAATCTTGGAGTGCTTGTCGAGCGTCTTGTTGAACATATCGAAACTTACCTGCGGAGCCTCCAGTACATCGAAAGGCTCCATGATGACCACGTCCATCAGTCCGTCGCTCATCGATGCCTGTGGAGCGATATAGGCGTTGTTGCCATATTGCGATGCGTTGGCACACGAGATGAGGAAGGCCTTGTATTGCTTTGTTCCCGTCTCGTCCTCGAGGGTGTAGGTTTCAGGCTGATACTTCAGTCCTTCTCTCAGAATGTTCTCAGCATAGCTGATGGGTCCTCGTTTGCCGCTTTCGGCAAACTTCATGCTTACGAAGGCGTCAAATCCCATACCGCAGGTACAGAAGAAAGGATAGCCGTTGATGACCCCATAGTCGAGGTCGTGAATCTCGCATTGGTTGATGATCTCAATACTCTTTTTCAGGTTCATGGGCAGCATGAGGTGACGAGCCAGTCCGTTGCCCGATCCACAAGGCAGAATTCCCAGAGCTGTGTCGGAGTGTACGATGGCTCTTGCCACTTCGTTGACAGTACCGTCACCTCCCACAGCCACCACAATGTCAACATGAGCCTCCTTCGCCTCGGAAGCAATTTCCGATGCGTGTCCGGCTCTTTCCGTAGTTCTTATCTCGTACTCAAAGCGGTCCTTGTCCAGAATGCTATCTATCAGGTTGGGGATGGATGCTTTGCTTGCCGTGCCCGAGATAGGATTCATGATAAAAACGATCTTCTTCTTCATCTAATTAGACAGAATTTTATGAATATTCAGTTGCAAAAGTAATAAAATTAGTATAAAAACGCCTTTTTAGACCCTAAAAAAACACTAAAAATCAACTTTCTTGGAAAAAATCACGATATATTAGTTCTTTTTTGTATCTTTGCACCCTGTAAACTTAGAAATTATAAAAAGTACACCTATTCATAATGGGACAATTACAAGAAAAATACAAGAATTATCGTGAACCTCAGAAGTATATGGCTGCCGGTGTGTACCCATACTTCCGTGAGATCACCAGTAAGCAGATGACGGAAGTTACCGACATCGATGGACATAAGATTTTGATGTTCGGTTCTAATGCTTATCAGGGTTTGACCAACGACCAGCGTGTTATCGATGCAGCCAAGGCTGCTCTCGACAAGTATGGTTCTGGTTGTGCAGGAAGCCGTTTCCTCAATGGAACCCTCGACCTTCACGTACAGCTCGAGAAGGAGTTGGCCGAGTTCATGCACAAGGATGAGTCCCTGTGCTTCTCTACAGGTTTCTCTGTCAACCAGGGCGTGTTGGCTTGTGTGGTAGGCCGCAATGACTATATCATCTGCGACGACCGCGACCACGCCAGTATCGTAGACGGCCGCCGTCTTTCGTTTGCAACCCAGCTGCACTATAAGCACAATGATATGGAGGACCTTGAGCGCGTACTCAAGACCTTGCCTCATGAGGCTATCAAGCTGATCGTTGTCGATGGCGTCTTCTCTATGGAGGGCGACTTGGCCAACTTGCCAGAGATTGTCAAGTTGAAGCACAAGTACAACTGCTCCATCATGGTGGACGAGGCTCATGGCCTGGGTGTGTTTGGCAAGCAGGGACGTGGCGTATGCGATCACTTTGGTCTTACCGACGAGGTCGACCTCATCATGGGTACATTCTCCAAGAGTCTGGCGTCTATCGGTGGTTTCATCGCATCAGACAAGGACACCATCAACTTCCTGCGTCATTCTTGCCGTACTTATATCTTCAGTGCATCCAACACTCCAGCAGCCACAGCAGCAGCCTTGGAGGCTCTTCACATCATTCAGAACGAGCCAGAGCGCTTCGAGCAGTTGTGGGATGTTACCAACTACGCCCTGAAGCGTTTCCGTGAGGAAGGTTTCGAGATTGGCGAGACAGAGAGTCCTATCATTCCTCTCTATGTGCGCGATGCTATGAAGACTTTCGAGGTAACCAAGAAGGCTTACGACCGTGGCGTATTCATCAACCCAGTCATCCCTCCAGCATGTGCTCCTCAGGACACATTGGTACGTTTCGCCCTCATGGCTACTCATACCAAGGAGCAGGTAGAACGCGGTGTGAAAATTCTGAAGGAGGTCTTCGTAGAGGAAGGCGTCATCAAGTAAGCGCTACTTATATTGGAATTACACCTATTTATATTATAGAGAGAGGCAGCCCTTGGAATGAAGGGCTGCCTTTTTGGAAAATAAGTGTTTTGTGACGGTAAAATAATAACGAGATAAGAAAATATGATTTCAGTAGAAGGCTTGAAAGTCGAGTTTGGCGTAAAACCTCTCTTCCACGATGTGAACTTTGTCATCAACGACCGTGACCGCATAGCCCTGGTGGGCAAGAACGGAGCAGGTAAGTCGACGATGCTCAAGATACTTTGTGGTATGCAGAAACCAACAGATGGCGTTGTGGCTGTGCCCAACGATACAACGATAGGCTATCTGCCACAGGTGATGAAGTTGCAGGACGACACCACCGTGAAGGAGGAAACCCGCAAGGCCTTTGCTCATAACACAGAGATGAAGGCACGTCTCGACAAGATGCAGCAAGAGATGGCCGACCGTACCGACTATGAGAGCGAGTCGTATGCCCAACTGGTAGAGAAGTTTACCCAGGAGCATGAACGTTACATGATGATGGGCGGCGAGAACTATGAGGCAGAGATAGAGCGCACGCTTACAGGTCTGGGCTTCACCCGCGAGGACTTCGACCGTCCTACCCGTGAGTTCTCTGGTGGATGGCGTATGCGTATCGAGTTGGCTAAGATACTGTTGCAGAAACCCGATGTGCTTCTTCTCGACGAGCCTACCAACCATCTCGATATAGAGAGTATACAGTGGTTGGAGCAGTTTCTTGCCCAGAGTGCCAAGGCGGTGGTGCTGGTCAGCCACGACCGTGCCTTTATTAACAATGTGACCAACCGCACCTTAGAGATAACCTGCGGCAGGGTAGAGGACTATCGTGTGAAATACGACGAGTATGTGGTACTTCGTGCAGAGCGCCGCGAACAGCAGTTGCGAGCCTACGAGAACCAGCAGAAGGAGATTGCCGATATCAAGGACTTTATAGAGCGTTTCCGCTACAAGCCCACCAAGGCCGTGCAGGTGCAGAGCCGCATCAAGCAGTTGGAGAAGATCGTTCCCATTGAGGTCGACGAGGTCGACAACAAGCAGATGCACCTCAAGTTTCCACCCTGTCTTCGCAGTGGCGACTATCCCATTATCTGCGACGAGGTGCGCAAGGATTATGGCTCGCATACAGTTTTCGACCACGTCACCCTTACCATCAAGCGCGGTGAGAAAGTGGCTTTCGTCGGCAAGAACGGCGAGGGAAAGTCCACACTTGTGAAGTGTATCATGGGCGAGATTCCGTTTACAGGAACGCTGAAGATAGGCCACAATGTGCAGATAGGCTATTTCGCACAAAACCAGGCACAGCTCTTAGACGAGCGCCTTACCATCTTCCAGACCATAGACAATGTGGCCACGGGCGATATGCGCCTCAAGGTGAACGATCTCTTGGGAGCATTCATGTTTGGCGGCGAGACCTCCGAGAAGTATGTCAAGGTGCTCAGTGGCGGCGAGCGCAGCCGACTGGCGATGATCAAGTTGCTGCTCGAGCCTGTCAACCTCCTGATTCTCGATGAGCCAACCAACCATCTCGACATGCAGTCGAAGGATGTTCTCAAGGAAGCCATCAAGGCCTTCGACGGAACAGCCATCATCGTGAGCCACGACCGTGAGTTCCTCGACGGACTGGTAGACAAGGTGTATGAGTTTGGTGGCGGAAAGGTACGCGAGCATCTGGGCGGCATCTACGACTATCTGCGTGCCCACAATGCCGAGACCATCCAGGCAGCCCTTGCCAAGGGCGAGCCATCCATGGGCGCTTCTTCAGCCAAGCCACAGCAGCAGGACGCATCGCCTGTCGCAACAGACAATGCGTCGTCGAAGAAGCAGAGTTACGCCGAGCACAAGGAACAGCAGAAGAAGATTCGCAAGGCCGAGAAGGCGGTGAAGGACTGCGAGCAGCGTATCGCCACCTTGGAAAAACGCAAGAAGGAGATTGACGATTTGCTGATGAAGCCCGAGAATGCCACCAACATGGAGCTCGTCACAGAGTACACCTCGCTGATGCAGAAACTCGATGAGGAGAACGACAACTGGCTCGTCCTCTCCGAGGAGCTGGAAGAAGTGTCAGGGCAATAAAATCCAGACAAAACAACTATAACCAAATAATTATAACATTATGAACATGAAGATGATTATCCCGATGGTGATGATAGCAGCCATGCCTATGGGTGCAGACGCACAAAACAAGTCGGGACTTGTCATGAGCAATCTTGACAAGACGACAAAGCCTGCCGACGATTTCTATCAGTTTGCCACAGGCGGATGGCAGAAGAACAATCCTTTGCCAGCAGCCTACAGCCGCTATGGAAGCTTCGAACAGTTGCAGGAAAACAACAACAAGCGTATCAACAGCATCTTGGGCGAGCTCCAGAAAAAGAGCTACAAGAAGGGAAGTATCGAGCAGAAACTGTCCGACTTCTACAAGTTGGCGATTGATGTCGACCGCCGCAACAAGGAGGGCATAGCTCCCGTAAAGCCTCTGCTCGACGAGATAGCTGCTGCCCAAACCAAGGCCGACCTGCAGAAATTGCAGATCAAGTATGCCTGGATGGGACTCGGAGTAAGCTATGGTGCAGGTTTCGGTGCCGACGAGAAGAATGTCACTCAGAACATCTACAATCTCTCGCAGGGCGGCCTCACCCTTGGCGCCAAGGATTATTACCTCAACAACGATGCCGCCACTGTGGCCATCCGTGAGGCTTACAAGGCATATCTTGCCAAGATGTTCCAGCTCTATGGTTTCTCTGCAGCCGATGCTGTCCAGTATGCACAGGCCATCTTCCTGCACGAAACCAGTCTTGCCTTTGTTTCCAAGAGCCGCACCGAGCTTCGTGACCCACAGGCCAACTACAACAAGATGACTCTCAAGCAGTTCTGTGAAAACTATCCCAACATACCTCTCGAGGCCTTGGCCAATGGCGAGGGCATCAAGAGCGAGTATATGCAGGAACTCATTGTAGGTCAGCCAGCATTCTTTGCAGCCTACGACAAGCTTTCGGCAGCCGAGAACGCCTCTGTCCTGAAGGCGCTGATGCTCTGGAGTGTCATCCGCAGCTCTTCCGCTTACCTGACCGATGAGATTCGCGAGGCCAACTTCGACTTCTTCGGCAAGACCATGAGTGGCCGTAAGGAGGACTATCCTCTCTGGAAGCGTGCCACTAATCAGGTAGAGAATCAGATGGGTGAGGCGCTTGGCCGCATCTACTGCAAGAAGTTCTTCCCCGAGAGTTCCAAGAAGATGATGGAGACCCTGGTCAAGAACCTGCAGATCAGCTTGGGCGAGCGCATCGACGCACAGACCTGGATGAGCGACGTAACCAAGGCTGCAGCCCATAAGAAGCTCGACAAGTTCTATGTCAAGATAGGTTATCCCAACAAGTGGACCGACTACAGCCTGCTCAACATCGATCCTTCCAAGAGTTACTACGAGAATGTGTTGGCTTGCCGCAAGTTTGCCAACGACAAGGAGATCGCCGAGAAGGCCGGAAAGCCAGTCGACAGAGACGAGTGGTACATGACTCCACAGACCGTCAATGCCTACTACAATCCTACCACCAACGAGATCTGTTTCCCTGCCGGAATCCTGCAGTATCCTTTCTTCGACCCCAAGGCCGACGAGGCGTTCAACTATGGCGCCATCGGTGTCGTGATAGGTCATGAGATGACTCACGGTTTCGACGATCAGGGTCGCCAGTATGATGCTACTGGCAATCTGCAGGACTGGTGGACAGCCGACGATGCCAAGGGCTTCAATCAGCGTGCCGACATGTATGCCGACTTCTTCAGCAATATCAAGGTATTGCCCGACCTGAATGGCAACGGCCGTTTCACACTGGGCGAGAATCTTGCCGACCATGGCGGTTTGATGGTAGCCTTCAATGCTTTGAAGAATGTCACCGCCAAGAAGCCCCTCAAGAACAAGGACGGTTTCACTCCAGCTCAGCGCTTCTTCCTGGCCTACGCAGGCGTATGGGGACAGAACATCACCGAGAAGGAGATACGTCAGCGCGTCAAGAACGACCCACACGCTTTGGGCAAATGGCGTGTCGACGGAGCCCTGCCACATATCGATGCCTGGTATGAGGCCTTCGGTGTGAAGCCGGGCGACAAGATGTTCATTCCTAAGAATGAGCGACTGGAACTTTGGTAATAATCGATAAAAAGAAGGATGCTGAAAGAAATTTTGGCATCCTTTTTTCATTATCTCATTGAAAAAGTGTATTTTTGCACAAAATTAGAGAAAGGAATAGAATCATGCCATTAAGATTGCCAGATAAATTGCCAGCCATAGAGCTGCTGAAGCACGAGAACATCTTCGTCATGGACGAGAGCAGGGCGCACAGTCAGGAGATTCGCCCCCTGCGTATCGTAGTGCTCAACCTCATGCCGCTGAAGATAACAACGGAGACCGATCTCGTCAGACTGCTCTCCAACACACCACTGCAGATAGAGGTGTACTTCATGAAACTGAAGAGCCATACTCCCAAGAACACCCCCATCGAGCACATGATGATGTTCTACAAAGACTTTGCCGAACTGTCAAAGCAGAAGTTTGATGGCATGATCGTGACGGGTGCACCCATCGAAACCATGCAGTACGAGGACGTGGAATACTGGCCCGAGATTCAGCAGATCTTCGACTGGGCTCGTACCCATGTCACCTCCACACTCTACATCTGCTGGGGCGCGCAGGCAGGACTTTACCATTTCTATGGCGTACCCAAGCATCCACTCAGCAAGAAGATGTTTGGCATCTTCCGGCAGAAATCCCTCGACCCCTCGCTGCCTATCTTCCGTGGCTTCGACGACTGGTTCGCCATGCCGCAGAGCCGCCATACCGAGGTGCGACGCGAGGACATCGAGAAGGTGCCGGGGCTTGACATCATAGCCGAGTCGCCCGAGAGCGGTGTGAGCATCGTGATGGCACGTGGCGGCAGGGAGTTCTTTGTCACGGGCCATTTGGAGTACGCTCCCGACACACTCGACAAGGAATACCGTCGCGACCTGGGCAAGCGTGATGACGTCGACTTGCCCAAGAACTATTATTATCACGACGATCCCACCGAGGAGCCCTTGGTGACCTGGAGGGCGCATGCCAACCTGTTCTACAGCAATTGGATCAACTATTACGTATACCAGGAGACACCTTATAATATTGATGACATCAAGTAAGCGCGAAAGCGAAGAAGCGAAAAAGCGAAGAATGAGAACTTTGGAATTGCTGGCACCTGCCAAAAATTTAGAGTGCGGCATCGTAGCCATCGACCATGGCGCAGATGCCGTATATATCGGAGCACCCAAGTTTGGTGCCCGTGCGGCTGCGGGTAACTCGATCGAGGATATCCGTCAGCTGTGCGACTACGCCCATCAGTTTCATGCCAAGGTGCATGTCACGGTCAACACCATAGTCTACGATTCTGAGATCAGGGACACCCTGCAGATGATTCAGCAGTTGCAGGCAGCCGGTGTCGATGCCCTGCTGTTGCAGGACATGGGTGTGCTCTATGCCCTTCAGGGCGAGGGCCCTCTGTCGACAGAGGGCGGGTGGACAGAGTTACTGCATTCCAGCACCCAGTGCGACACCAGGACTGCCGACAAGGTGAAGTGGCTTCAGTCGTTGGGCTTTCATCGGGCAGTATTGGCTCGCGAGCTCTCGGTCAGTGAGATAGAGGCCATTCATGCCGCCGTGCCCGATATGGAGCTCGAGGTGTTCGTCCATGGTGCGCTTTGTGTGTGCTATTCCGGCGTGTGCTATGCGTCAGAGTATTGTTTCGGCCGCTCAGCCAACAGGGGCGAGTGCGCCCAGTTCTGCCGCATGAAGTTCGACCTTCTCGATGCCGACGGACAGGAGATCGAGCATCAGCGCCATCTGCTGTCCCTCAAGGATATGTGCCAGATAGACAACCTGGAGGCCTTGGCTGACGCCGGAGCCTGCTCGTTCAAGATTGAAGGCAGGTTGAAGGATGCCGACTACGTGAAGAATGTGGTGGCAGCCTACAGCCAGCGCCTCGACGACATCTGCCGCCAGCGTCCCGGCGAGTATGAGCGTCCATCGCTGGGCAGACCCCGCTATGCTTTCGAGCCCAACCTGAAGAAGACTTTCAACCGTGGTTTTACCCATTATTTCCTTCGTGGCAGACAGATGGACATCACCTCCTTCGACACCCCGAAGGCCATCGGCGAGTATGTGGGAAAGGTGAAGGAGCTGCGCGGCAACAGTTTCAATGTAGCATCCGTGGCGAGCTTTGCCAATGGCGACGGCTTGTGTTTCATCAATGACGAGCGCGAGCTGGAAGGCTTCCGTGTCAACCGTGCCGAGGGCAACCGCCTCTTCCCCTTAGAGATGCCTCGCCATCTGCGTCCCGGAGTGGCGCTCTATCGCAACAACGACGTCGCGTTCAGCAGGATATTGGCAGGCAGAACGGCAGAACGGAAGATTCCTGTCAAGATCGTCTTCGACTTGTACGATGAGGACGCTGTGAGCGGCTTCTCAGCCACTGCCTATTACTGCAAGGAGCAGGGAAAGACCCCATTCGTGAGCGGAGATGCCGAGCAGCATGCCTCCTTGGAATACATGGCTACCGAAGCCGTAGCCTTTGAGCACAGCATGGCGAAAAAGCCGCAGCGCGAGAATATCATCAAGCAACTCAGCAAGTTGGGCGGCACCATCTATGAGTGCCGTGAGGTGGAGATTCGCAATGCTGCCGACCAGTATTTCATCCCCAGCAGTGTGCTTACCGACCTGCGCCGTTCTTTGGTGTCAGCCCTGTCGGGTGCCGTCGCTGCCCCGGAGGCATCTCATGCTGAGGCTTCCGCCGACAAGACATCGCCCGCAAAGGCATGGCAGCCGGAATACGCCAAGTACAGCTATCTCTACAATATCGCCAATCAGAGTGCTCGCTCTTTCTATCAGGCACACGGCATGGCGAAGCCAGGCTATGCCTTCGAGCTGCGCAACGGGGCAGAGCGGCAGGAGGAGGTTCTGCTGATGCAGTGCCGCCACTGTCTGCGTTATTCGTTGGGCTATTGTGTGAAGCGGGGAGGGCGCATGTCCACGTGGAAGGAACCGCTCTTCCTTCGTCTGGGCGACGGCAGGAAGTTCCGCCTCCAGTTTGCCTGCAACGAATGCCAAATGAATGTGTATTCTGAGCGTTGAAAAAAGAATGATATATGAGCAAAGTAAAACGAAATACATGGATTACCTGTTGTCTGTTGGGCATGCTGTTGCTGCTCAGCGGTTGCTATCATCGTCATGGTGGCAAGGTTCAGCATGCCGCCCTGATAGAGTACAGCGACCGGCAACTCGACTCCATCTCGTTTTCCTCCACGCATCATTACACCAACAAATACAACTTTGTAGTCAGTTCCGACTCACTCATGCTGATACGTCAGCAGCCGGAGGAGTATGTCAACCATCTGCGCATCGACTCCTTTGCCGTCAGGAAGCACTGCCTGCTGGTCGTTTCCGACATACGCATCATTCCCCAGGACGCAGAAGACTCCGTATGGGTACAGTTGGCCACCGAGGAGAATGAGTTTGGCTGGACACACGAGTCCCGTCTGTTGCCCCGTGTCGTCCCCGACGATCCCATCTCTCAGTTCATCCTCATCTTCAGCAACACCCACCTGCTCATCTTCATGATCGTCATCGTGTTGATTTCTGTGGCTTATCTTCTGCGCAAGATATCCCACAGCAATGCGCACATCGTTCATTTCAACGACATCGACTCGCCATATCCTACGGCATTGGTGCTGATGGTGTCGCTCTCAGCGGCTTTCTATGCCACCATCCAGTTGTTTGCACCCGAGATGTGGCGTCATTTCTATTTCCATCCCACTCTCAATCCCTTTGCCGTACCCCGTGTGTTGGGATTCTTCCTGGCGTCTGTTTGGGCGATATTGATATTGGCATTGGCCTGTCTCGACGAGGTAAAGCATCGTCTCAGTCTTGGCGATGCCATTCTGTATCTGGGAGGTCTTGTCGGAGTTTGTGCAGTCGATTACATCATCTTCAGTCTCTGCACACTATATTATGTGGGTTATGTCCTCTTGGCATTCTACTTCTGGTTTGCCATCCACCGTTTCCTGCGTCGATGAGACGGAAAGGAAGAAATAAATGTCGATGTGGCAAGATGGTTTGCTTTCGCTCATGGCTTTCATTATGTGATATTGATGACTGTGAAAAGCGAGAAGAAGATGCAGTTTTTGTAAAATCTGTTTACTGCGTTCTTTGCACCGAAAATTCCTGTTTTCTCAATAATGCATATTTATACATTCTGCCTTGACGATGTGTTTTAGTATATTTATACAAATTCACTCATTGAAAACTGCAATAAGTATACATAGTAAAAGTTAAATACGAGCTAACTTTTCTCTTTTATGTTATATATTGTTAATATAATGACTTTTGCTTTCCCTTTCCTGAACAGATTTTAAGGAAAGGCTGGAGTTTTGAATATGATTATTTTTCTGTTTCTGCACTACTGATAGATTGCAAATGTGTAATGTTACTTTACTTTGTGGTTAGGGTGATTCCGGTCAAATCCGGTCATGGTCATTTCGGTCAAAATCAAAAAAGAAAATATTTTCTCGCCTAAAGATAGTATATATAAATAATTAATATTATTTATATATACTATCTTTAGAACTTTTTTTTCATCAGAAAACGAATTTGACCGAAATGACCATGACCGAAATGACCATGACCGAAGTTGACCGAGACTTTGTGTTGCATTTTGACAATTGTCCTGGCAAAATAAGTCATTTTGTGTCATTGTCATTTTGTGTCATTTTCGTTTTTTGAAAGAGAAAAGTGCTCTATATAATAAATAAATATTTATATTTATTTATTATATAGCGGCGGAAATGACATTGAATTTCAAAAATGACACAAAATGACAATGACACAAAATGACACTTTTTCTTTTTCGTACTGTCTTGATAGTTCATGAAAAGGAAAGTTATACACCAAAAATCGGAGTTTGCGTATTCCACACATACACAGCAACTTACAGCACTGTTTCTTGTCATTCTTGACCTGTTTCCCTTAACAAGTCATTCTACAAATGAACAAACAGCCGAAAAATGTATTATCTTTGCACCGTCAACCAATGAAAGTGCTATAAGAGCCTCGCAGGAGGCATCTAGTACGACCAAGGGCGGTAACAATAGACGACAGGCGCCGGTCATCTATTAAGACCCAAAAGGTGGCACTATCGG